>NZ_JAAZUH010000001.1:1237624-1856436 GCF_013185915.1 Stenotrophomonas bentonitica
AGTTCGTCGCTGTAGAGGTCGAGCACGCACAGCGGACAGCCGCTGCCGCAGCATTCATTGGGGCCGGGCTCTTCCGGTGCGATCGGGCGCGGATCCGGGTCGGCGGCGGAGGTAGGCAGGGGCACGGGCATGCGCCCAGTGTAAGCGACCCGCTTCAGCGCCCGAGCCGGCGGCGCAGGTTGGCGCGCGCGGCGGCGTCCAGCCGCTGGTGGAAGAACTCGCTCAGGAAGATCCGCGGGCTGCGCAGCAGGTGGCTGAGGAAGCGCCGCCGGTTGAGCCGGAACAGGAAGCCCGGGACATGCCCGGCATACTCTTCGGCAATGCCCCGGTCGTACGCGTCGAACACCTCGGCCGGGGCGCCCAGGATCGCCATGTCGCAATCCAGGAACAGCGCCGCTTCCGGGTCAACGTCGCCGGCGCCTAGCATGCCGTGTCGGGCGGTCAGCAGGATCAGCTGCTCCACGCGTGGCCCGTCCACGCCCGCGCCGGGCAGCCAGCGCTCGATCTGCGCCAGTGCCAGTGCCGCCGAACGCGCTTCATTGTCCTTGCGCCCGGCGTCATAGATGGCGTCGTGATAGAGCGCGGCCAGCTGCACTTCGCGGGGGTGCTGCCAACCGGGCCCGTCGGCGACGGCCTGGCAGTGCTCCAGCACGGCGCGCACATGCGCGTAGCCGTGATACGCCCGGGGCGGCGCCGCGTAGGCGGCTTCCAGGTCGGCCTGCATGGCCGCCGGCAGGGAGAGCGGTGCGAAGGTCATGGCCGCATCATTGGCCGGGGCCGGGGCCGATGGCAAGCACGACCATGGGCGCGGCAGCCCGACAAGCGGCGCGCGGATCGGCGCGACCGGGCCTAGACTGAACTCACGAATGCTCCGTCATCCCTGCGAGGTGACCGCGATGAACGGCTGGAAATCCCTTGCCCTGCTGGCCCTGCTGGCGTCTGCTGCGTGTCCTGCCCTGGCGGTGGCGCCGCCAGCCACCGCCCCCGCCGCGGCGCTGGACGTGGCCGTGCGGCCGGTGCCCTCCCCCGAGCAGATCCTGGCCATCCCGCCCGAGCTGCGCGCGTTGCTGCAGCAGCGGGTCATTGCGGCCGCCAATTCGCGCGAGCAGCGGCTTGAGCGGCTGGTGCACCTGATCTTCGACGAAGACGGCATGCACCTGGAGTACGACCCCTACGCCACCCACACCCTGGCCGAAACCTGGCAGACCCATCGCGCCAACTGCCTGTCGTTCACCCTGATGTTCGTGACCCTTGCACGCGCCGCCGGGATCGATGCACGCGTGCAGGAAGTGGCGCAGGTGGTCACCTGGCACCAGGACGAAGGCGTGATCTACAACGTCGGCCACGTCAATGTCGGGCTGAACCTCAACGGACGCACCGCCGTGGTCGACCTGGACCGCAACGTGCTGTACGACCGCTACGGGCCGCGCCCGATCACCCAGCAGCGCGCACTGGCGCATTTCTACAACAACCGCGGCGCGGCGCAGATGGCCGACGGCAACACCGCGCAGGCGCGCGCCTACCTGGATGCCGCCCTGGCCATGTCACCGGAGTTTCCGGCCGGCTGGAACAACATGGGGGTGCTCGACACCCGCTTGGGTCGGCTGGACCAGGCGCGCCAGGATTACGAGAAGGCCCTGCAGATCCAGCCGCGGCATGTGGCGGCACTCACCAATGCCAGCGCGCTGTACCGGCGGCTGGGCGACGCGCGTCGCGCCGATCGCCTGGCCGCCCGCCTCCAGCAGGTACAGAAGGCTGACCCGTTCGCGCAGTTCCGGCTGGGCAACGAGGCCGAACAACGCCACGACTATGCGCAGGCCATCGACTACTACCAGCGTGCGATTCGTCTCTACAGCAGCGCGCACCAGTTCCACTTCGGGCTGGCGCGCGCCTACTTCCTGGCCGGCGACACCCGGCACGCATCGCTGGAAATGACCCGCGCCCGCGACCTGTCGGGCGAGAATGCCGACTCGCTGCGGGCGAGCTACCAGGCGAAGCTGGACAGCCTGCAGCGGTGGCGCCAGCGCACGACCACCAACTGAAGGTCAGGCCTTCTTGAGGAAGCAGGTCTTCAGCACCAGCCCCTTGATCTTGTCCGAGTTGCCTTCGATGTGCTCGGCGTCGTCCTCGACCAGGCGGATGTTGCGGATCACGGTGCCCTGCTTCAGCGGGATCGACGAGCCCTTGACCTTGAGGTCCTTGATCACCGTGACCGTGTCGCCGGCTTCCAGCACGTTGCCATTGCTGTCGCGTACCACCACCGCCTGGGTGCCCGCGTCGCCGGCCGCCCACTCGAAGCCGCAGTCGGCGCAGATCCACAGCGCGCCGTCGGCGTAGGTGTTTTCCAGGGTGCATTGCGGGCAGGCGGGTACGGCGGACATGATGAAGCCTTCAGGAACGGAACAGCCGCCATTGTAACCGCCCGGCCCGGACGGGCCTTGCACCGGCGGTCCGCTTGCCGCACAGTGCGCGCCCCCTGACCCTTCGGCCTGGCCCGCATGAAAATCGGCATCGACTTTGGTACCAGCAATTCCGCCGCCGCCGCCGTGGTCGAAGGCCGGGTCGTGCCGATCCGCTTCGGCGAGGCAGAACAGTTCCGCACCACGGTGTACTTCCCCGAGGTGATGCGCGACCCCAACGACTTCGAACTGACCCCGGCGCTGGAGCATGAGCTGGCGCGGTTGATCGATGCGGCCGCGCGCGATGCACGCGCGGCCGGGCAGGAACGCGCGCCGGACGCGCTGCGCCGCGAAGCGCTGCGCGTGGTGCGCCGGCAGTGGATGGAAGAGCAGATGCGGGCGCCGCTGACCTCGACCAAGCTGCTGCAGAACGCGGTGTACGGCGACGAGGCGCTGGAAGCCTACTTCGAGGAGAACGAAGGCAACCTGGTGCAGAGCCCGAAGTCGATGCTGGGCTACAACCTGCACCCGCGCGCGCGCCAGACCATCACCGGCATCGCCACCCACATCCTCGAACACATCCGGCTGACCGCGTCGCGGCAGCTGGACGCGCCGGTGCGCACCGCCACGCTCGGGCGCCCGGTGCAGTTCCGCAGTTCGATCGGCGCGGCGGGCAACGACCAGGCGCTGGAGATCCTGCATACCGCCGCTATCGCCGCCGGTTTCGACAGCGTGGATTTCCTGGAAGAGCCGGCCGCAGCGGCCATGCACTACCACGCCGAGAGCGCGCAGGAACACGATACGGTAGTGGTGGACATCGGCGGCGGTACCACCGACGTGGCGCATGCCCGCGTGGGCGGCACGCAGGCGCCGAAGATCCACCGCGCATGGGGTATCGCGCGCGGCGGTACCGATATCGACCTGGCGCTGAGCCTGGGCGCGTACATGCCGCTGTTCGGCCGTGGCAGCAGCCGCGTGCCGGCGCACCACTATGTGGAAGCGGCGATGGTGCAGGACATGACCCGCCAGCGCGATTTCCGCCAGCACGCCTACCGCGACGTGGACGCGCCGTGGGGCAAGCGCCTGCAGGCACTGCAGGACACCGGCAACACCGCGCGCCTGTACCGCGAAGTGGAGCGCTGCAAGATCGCGCTCAGCAGCGACGCGCAGCATGCCAGCGCGCTGGACTTCATCGAACGCGACCTCGGCGTGGCGGTGGAGCGCGCGCGCCTGGAGGGGGCCGCCGGCCAGTATTTGGGCGAGCTCACCGGCCTGCTGGAACAGGTCCGGGCGGACATCGGCCATGACCCGGCCGCGGTCTTCCTCACCGGCGGCATGTCGCGCGCCGGCTACCTGCAGCAGGCGGTGGCCGCAGCTTTCCCGGGGTCGACCCTGGTTCGCGGCAATCCCTCGTTCGGCGTGGTCCACGGGCTGGCCTGGGCGGCTGCAGCCAACGCCTGAAACCCTTGCGCGGCAAGGGTTTCCAGCCGTGGAACCCGCGCATTAACAAAACGTTACGCCGAAAGCGCTATCATCTTTCGGCTTCGCTGCGCAATGCGCATGTCGTCTCCAGCCTCGTAGAGGCCATCATCCCCGCCGATGTTGGTGCCATGGACCTGTCCGTGGCGTCGGGATCGTCTTTCGCCAGGAGAAACTGGATTGGGCGCATCCGCCGAGCCGGACACCATCGACTGCCGCCGCTGCGACGCGGTGTGCTGTCGGCTGTCGGTAACGGTGATGCCCGACGACGCGGTGCCGGCCTACCTGCTGGACACCGATGAAGCTGGCCGTACCGTGATGGCACGCAACGACGAAGGTTGGTGCGCTGCGATCGACCCCTATCACCTGCGCTGCACGATCTATTCGCAGCGCCCCGCGATCTGCCGCCAGTTTTCGATGGGCGGCGATGACTGCCGCACCGTGCGGCAGGACTACCGTCGGCAGCAGCATGATGCGTCGACGTTTTTTCCCACGTAGTACCCATGACAGGAGCATCCATGGCCCGTTCGCCAAAGACCTCCCCCAAGGCAGGCAACACCGTTCGCGTTGACCGCAAGCAGGGTTCCAACACCGCACTGAGCAGCGCCAGCATCGCTGCCGACCTGGCCGCGTTCCGCAAGGGCGGTGGCAAGATCGAAGTACTGGGCAATACCCTGGCGCTGAAAAAGGCCGGCTGACGCCGCAGCCGTCCGCACCGGCCCCGGGCCGGTGCGGGGGCCGCACTCAGCGGCCGCCGAGCGTGACCTTCACGCTGCCCGAATGGGCATTGATCGAGATATCCCCGTCGCCGCCTCCCAGGCGCGCGTCCAGGCTGCGGCCCGGACCATACCGCGGCCTTTCCACCTGGCCCACGGGTGAGCTGATGTCACCGCTGAAGGTCTTCACCGCCAGCCGCGCCGACACCTGCGCCGGCAGGCTCAGGCTGATCGAACCACTCACCGTTTCCAGGGTCACCTTGCCGCCCGGCGCGAGCCCGGCTGCGCCAACCTTCAGGCTGCCCGACACCGCTTCGGCCGCCAGCCGCTGCACCTTCGCCGCATCCAGCGTGATGTTGCCCGACACGGTGCCTACCGACACATCGCCTGCGCCGCCACCCGCCTGGATGGAGCCGCTCACCGCGCGAAGTTCAAGCCGCGGGGTCTGCACCTGCGAACGGATGCTGCCGCTCACCGAGGCCAGGTTGGTTTCGCCGCTGCGCCCGCTGGCGGCGACATCGCCGCTGACCGCGTTTGCCTGCAGCCGACGCAGGTCCACCTCGGCCACGTCGATGTCCGCACTGACCGTGCCCAGCTGCACTTCCACCGAACGCGGCACGCGCAGTTCCAGGGTGGCGCCGCCGCTGTTGCCGTTGCGCGGATAGATCACCTCCCACCGCACCCGGTTGGCGCTCTTGTCCTGCTGCAGGCGCAGGCCGTCGGCCAGGCTGCCGCTGAGGGCCACTTCATTGCGGTCCCAGCCACGCACGGTGACCTTGCCGGCGATGTTGCTGAGTTCGACCCGCCCACCGGCGGCCAGCGGGTGGCGTTCGTCGACGCGGGTGGCGGCCTGCGCGGCCAGCGGCAGCAGCAGCGCGAGGGCAACAAGGTAACGCTTGGACAGGGGCATGGGTCTCTCCTTCAGGATGGCAGGCCAGCGGCGTTGACGGCCTGCTGGGTCAGTTCAAGGCGCAGCGCGTAGGTACGCTGCAGCTGGGTCAGCAGGAACCCGGAGCGCGGGTTCTCGGCAAGGGCGGCGCGGATGGTGCCCGCGCTGGAATCGAGTTCGTGCAGGGCCGGCTGCCAGTCCGCGCCGATCCGATCCGCCGGCAGGGCGGTGATGGCCTGCTGGTACTCGGCGGCCATGACATCGGCCTGGCGCTGCAGCGGCGTGGGGCGCGGGGTCGGCGGAGTGGCGGTCGGTACCACCATCAACACCGCAAGCGCGGCCGCCAGGCCAAGGCCGATGCGCAGCGGCCAGCGCCGTGCCGGACGCGTGGGCGCTGGCATGGGCACCACGGCCGCGCGGGGCGGCAACCGGGCGGCGATCTCCTGCCAGGCGTGGGCCGGCGGGAGCCGCTCGGCCGGCAGCGCGCGCAGGCGCGCCTGCAGGTCGTCATGGAAGGCGTTGTCGTCGTGATCGTTCATGCGGGTTCTCCCAGACGCGCGCGCAGCAGGCCGCGCGCACGGTGCAGCTGTGCCTTGGAACTGCCGACGGCCATCTGCAGCTGTTCGGCGATTTCATGGTGTTTCCAGCCCTCGATGTCGTGCAGCACCAGCACCGCCCGGGCGCGCGGCGGCAGCGTTTCCAGCGCGCGCTCCAGGTCCAGCGTGGTGCCCGCGCAGCGGTCAAGCGAGGGCACCGCGGCCAGCCTGTCGCCGTCGTCTTCGCCGCTGTCGGCCGCATCGCGGGCCGCGTTGGCACGCAGCTCCATCAGCGCGGCATTGACCCCCAACCGGTGCAGCCAGGTGCCCAGGCTGCTGTCGAAGCGGAAGCCCGGCAGTGCCCGCCAGGCCTGCAGGAAGGCTTCCTGCAGCGCGTCCTCGGCGCGGGCGGCATGGCCACCGCAGAGCCGCCACAGCACCGCATACAGGCGCGGCGCATGCCGGTGGTAAATGCGCTCGTAGGCGGCCGTGTCACCGGCCATGGCGGCCCGCACCAGGGCAGGCTCGTCGGTGGGGTCGGCGTCGTTGGCGGCGCGGAGGGCGGGCATGGTCGTATCGAGCATATCCCTTGGATGCGGGCGCCATCGAAAAGGTTTAAGCCCAGCCGGTTAAACCTTTTCGCCGGCGACTGCATCCAATCTCCTGTCCCCGCGAAGGATCGCCTCAGGAGGTCCGCATGTCGCCCACGTGTCTTGCCGTGCTGTTGTCGCTGGCCACCGCCTGTACCCTGCCCGGCAGCCCGGTGACGCTGCGCGTGTCGCCACCGCCGCGTGCCGACCTGTGCGTGCAGTACGAGCAGCGGACGCCGTTGTGCGTGTCGGGGTTGGTAAACTGGCGGGCATGAAAGAACACCTGCCTGCCTGGACCCATGAGTGGCTGCAATTCGGCGCACCCGCGCTGCAGATCCTGCTGACCCTGCTGGTCGCGTGGCTCGTGCGCCTGATCGCGCGGCGGCTGCTGCGCCGCCTTGGCGAGCACTACACGCTGCCGCCGGAAATGGTGATGGGCGCGCGCCGCGTGTTCACCTTCGTGGTGTATTTCGCGGTACTGATGGTGGTGCTGCAGATCATCGGCGTGCAGGCCAGCGTGCTGTGGACGGCGTTCACCGGCTTTGCCGCGGTAGGTGCAGTGGCGTTCTTCGCGGCGTGGAGCGTGCTCTCCAACATCTTCTGCACGCTGCTGATCTTCACCACCCGTCCGTTCCGCCTGCATGATTACATCGAAGTGCTGGAGAACGGCGAGAAGCCAGGCCTCAAGGGCCGGGTGATCGACGTCAACCTGATCTACACCACCCTGCAGGAAAATGCCGGCGGCCATGAAGGCACCGTGCTGCAGATTCCCAACAACATGTTCTTCCAGCGCACCGTGCGCCGCTGGCGCGATCCGTCGCAGGCCCCGGGTGGCATCCAGGGCGATGGTTAGTCGCCCGGCCAGCGGCCGGACCTGACGCAAGGACAGTCAGCGGAGTTGACTGTCCTTGCTGCCCCGCCGGTTGAAACCGCCCGCCTCGTGCTGCGCGGCATCTTCCGCTTCCTGGCAACGCACGCACAGTCGCACGCCGGGCACGGCACGTCGTCGCGCTTCCGGGATGGGTGCCTCGCATTCCTCGCAATGGGTCAGCCCGGGGCCGTGGCGCAGCTGCGCGCGGGCGCGCTGGATGGCGTCGTCGACGGTCGCGTCGATCTGGTCCTGGACGGCGCCGTCACCTGCCCAACCTGTGGCCATGAAGTGTCTCCGATGCTGTTCCGGAACGCCAGCATAGGCCCCGACGCACGCCGGCAGGTCACGGTCGGCTGAACGCCCAGCGCGGCCCTGAACGGGTCAGGCAGCAACGATTACCAGATAAGGTCGTCCGGGACCTGGAACTGCGCGTAGTACGCGTCGTCCTCCGCATTGCCCGTGCTGGGCTCAGCAGCACCGCGGTCCTTGCCGTTGTCCAGCACGATGGCCGACGGGTCGCGTTCGCGGATCTTGTCGACTGCCGCGCGCGGCACCAGCTCGAACCCCTCGCCAAGGCGCGCGATGACCAGGCTGCCTGCAGCCAACTGCCGGCGCAGCACCTCGTTGACCAGCATCGTGCGGATCAGCGTGCCGTCGTTGAAGCGGTACTCGCTCTCGCCTTCACGCTTCACGCGGTTGCTTTCGATGATCTGCCGGACCTGCGCCTGCAGTTCCTGCTGGCGGCTCTTCTCCTTGCGCTCGGCTTCGATCGCGCGATCGCGCTCGGCCTTCTCGGTACGCAGACGGTCGGCCTCGCGCTGGCTGTCGGTCGGGGCGACCGGGGCCTTGCCGTGGCGGGCCTTCACCTGTTCACGCGCGGCCTGGGAGACCTGGGACTTCTTGACCAGCCCGGCCTTGAGCAGCTGTTCCTGCAGGGGATTTGCCTTCGCCATTGCCTGTACGTCTGTTGTTGCGGGATTCCAGGGGCCATCATACTGCCCTGCATGACCGCCCTGAAATACCTCGCCGGCTACCCCGACGCCCTGCAGCAGCAGGTGCGCGAGCTGATCGCGGCCGACCGTCTTGGCCCGTGGCTGGAGCGCCGTTACGCCGAGCTGCATACGGTGCGCAACGACCGCCAGCTCTACGACTACACCCAGGCCCTCAAGGAGCGCTACCTGCGCCAGTCGGTGCCGCTGTCCAAGGTGATCTATGACAGCCGCCTGCAGGTACTTAAGCATGCGCTGGGCACCCACACCACCATTTCACGGGTGCAGGGCAGCCGACTCAAGGCCAGCCGCGAGATCCGCATCGCCAGCGTGTTCCGCGAGGCCCCGGCCCCGTTCCTGAAGATGATCGTGGTGCATGAACTGGCGCATCTGAAGGAAGCGGACCACAACAAGGCGTTCTACCAGCTCTGCACGCACATGGAAGCCGACTACCACCAGTTGGAATTCGACCTGCGCCTGTACCTGACCCACCTGGAGCGGCCGGCCGCCTGAACGCGGCGACCGGCCCGAGCCAGTACACTGCCCGCCCCCACCCCGCTTCCTGCTGCCTGCCCCCATGACCGACCCGATCCGACTAGACAAACGCCTGACCAGCCTGATCGGCTGCTCCCGGGGCGACGCCCAGCGCTACATCGAGGGCGGCTGGGTCACGGTCAATGGCATCGTGGTCGAACAGCCGCAGGCGATGGTCACCGACGAAGTCGTGGTGCTGCGCGAGAACGCCGAGGCAACCCGCGCCGAGACCGTGAGCATGCTGCTGCACAAGCCGGCCGGCATGGCGGCCGCCGAGCTGTGCGCGATGGTGACCCCGGACAGCCGCAGCGAACTTGATGCCACCGGCGTGGCCCTGCTGCAGCGCCATTTCCACGGCCTGCAGCTGGCGATGCCGCTGCCGGCCGAAGACAGCGGCCTGGTCGTGGTCAGCCAGGACGGGCGCGTGGTGTCGTACCTCAAGGACCGGGGCGCGACGCTGGAACAGGAGTACCTGGTGGAAGTGACCGGGGAACTGGCGCCCTACGGCATGCGCAAGCTGGCGCATGGCCTGAGCTTCCGCAACTGGCCGCTGCCGCCGTGCAAGGTCAGCTGGCAGAACGAAACCCGCCTGCGCTTTGCGATCAAGCCGGTGCACCCGGGCCAGCTGCGTGACATGTGCCACCAGGTCGGGCTGGAAGCGGTCAGCGTGCGCCGCCTGCGCGTGGGCCGGGTCGCCTTGGGCAAGCTGGCGCCGGGTCAGTGGCGTTACCTGGCGCCCGACGAACGCTTCTGATCCCGCCGGGTGCCGTGCACTCGCAGTGCACGCGCGACCCGCTTAGGATCGGCGCATGACCGAAAAAATGCCGTTGTGGCGCCGGTTGCTGCGCGGCGTGTGCGTGGTCCTGGCGATCCTGATCCTGCTGGTACTCAGCGGCCTGCTGCTGGGCGACCACCTCACGCCCAAGGCGATGGGCCCGCACAGCACGGTGTTGCCGCTGCAGCCTGCACAGGGCCCGATCGACCGCGAAGTGGTGCGGTTGCAGGCGCAGCACCCCGGCCAGTCCGGCGTGGCGTTCCTGTCCGAGGGCCTGGATGCCTACGCCGCCCGCGCGGTGGTCACCCGGCATGCCGCACGCAGCCTCGACCTGCAGTACTACATCTGGAAGGACGACCTGATCGGCCACCTGATGGTGCAGGAGCTGTACCAGGCCGCTGAACGCGGCGTACGCGTGCGCCTGCTGCTGGACGACATGAACGGGCAGGACAAGGACGCGTTGATGATGGCGCTCGATGAGCACCCGAACATCGAGATCCGCCTGTACAACCCGTTCCGCAACCGCGACGGGCTGTGGCGGCTGGTGGAGATGGTGCAGCGCTTCTTCAGCGTCAACCACCGCATGCACAACAAGCAGTGGATCGCCGATGGACGCGTGGCGATCGTGGGTGGACGCAATATCGGCGAGGAGTACTTCAGCGCGCGCAGCGACGTGAACTTCCGCGACCTGGACCTGCTGGTGGCGGGCCAGGCGGTGCAGCAGGCGAGTACGATTTTCGACGAGTACTGGAACAGCGAAGCGGCGGTGCCGGTGTCGGCCCTTGCCTTCCATACCCCGGCCCAGCTGCGCCTGTTGATGCTGGAATCGGCGCATGAAGCCAAGCTCGAGGCGGCGCAGCCCTACCTGCAGCGGGTGGAGCGTTCGGAATCCGCGCGTAAATTCGGGCTCAATGAGGTGACGCTGCACTGGTCGCCGAACGTGGAGATCATTTCCGACCCGGCCATGAAGCACCGCCGCGACGATCAGGCCAACTGGCTGGTCACCCGCCTGGTGCGCGATCTGGGCGCAACGCAGAACAAGGCGCTGCTGATCTCGCCCTACTTCGTGCCCGGCGACGAAGGCGAGCGCGGGCTGGCGGCGCTGGTGGAGCGCGGTGCGTACGTTGGCGTGGTCACCAATTCGCTGGCGGCCAACGACGTGGCGGCGGTGCACAGCGGCTACATGCACTATCGCCTGCCGTTGCTGCAGGACGGCGTGCATCTGTACGAACTGAAATCGCGCGGTCCGGGCGGCGGTGGCAGCGGCCCGTTCGGCAGCAGCGGCGCCAGCCTGCATACTAAGGCGTTCCTGATCGATGACAAGCGCGGTTTTGTCGGCTCGTTCAACCTGGACCCGCGTTCGGCGTATCTCAACACCGAGATGGGCGTGATGTTCGAGGACCGCGCGTTGGCGGCGGAGCTGCGGCAGGAGTATCTGCGCCTGGCCAGTCCGAAGATGAGTTATTGGGTGACGCGCACGGGCGACAATGAGGTGCGGTGGTTGGAGTGGGCGGAAACGCCGCCGACGTTGTTGGACCGGGAACCGGATACGTCGTTCAAACAGCGCGCGGTGGCGCGGGTGATCAGCTGGTTGCCGTTGGAATCCCAGTTGTGATGGGTTCCGGATCCACGCAGGGCGTGGATCTACCGATTTTGATTACGTGATCGTCCTGCGCACGTAGAAATTCGTAGGTCCACGCCCTGCGTGGACACCGCGCGCAGCGCGGCGCAAGCGTCCGAAGGCGTACGCTCATTGATCGACGCGATGGTTCCAACGTTTAAAAAAAACCGAAGCCACCGGTCAGGCCTTCATGACCCCGGATCGAAGACATGCGTCGGTTGTTGAGACATCCCGATGCCTGATGGACGTCTTCGTTTGAGGTTAAACGTCGGCCGAAGTAACGGGAACGTCATTCGACCGTCTCCGGACAATCGAGCCGCGCTGCGCGCGGTGGCCACTCAGGGCGTGGCCGCTACGAATTGTTACGTGCACAGGACGATCACGTAATCAAAAGCGGATCTCAGGCGTCGGCCGCCTCATCCACATCGAGGGTTTCCACCCCGCGACCATGCAACCGCCGCCATATCCATTGCAACGCGTGCGCGGGCGTTACCTCCATCTGCTCCAGCAGCGCGGTGGCCTGGGCCTGACTGATCCGGCCGTGCCGGCACAACAGGCTGGCCGAAGCGGCCGCGCGCGCGAAGCGCAGGCTGGCTGCAAGGCCACCGCCGGCTCCTTCAGCATCACGCAGCAGCGCTTCATGCACCGACGGCGGCAACTCCCAGGCAGCCGCGATGCGGCTGGCCACCGGCAGGCTCCAGGTGTCCAGCAGCGCGCTGGCCAGCCCCTGCGACGGCACGGCGCCCTGCTGGAACGCCGCGTCCAGCAGCTGCCGCATCACCAGCGCAGCGCCGAGGCCCTGGGTCAGCCCCATCCATTGCGCGGCAAAGGCATCTTCGTGGGTCACTAGCCGCGCATGGTCGGCGGCCGCGCGTGAGGCCAGCAGCGCATGCTCCCAGACCACCGTGCCGAACTGCGGGAAGGCGTCGCTGTGCAGCTGCATGACCGGCTGCACCAGCACCGCACTGATGATCTGGCGGATGCCGTCGGTGCCCACCAGGGTCACCGCACGCTGCAGGCTGTCCACCGGCTTGGCCTGCAGGCGATAGACCGGACTGTTGGCGATGCGAAGCAGGTTGCCGGTCAGCACCGCGTCCTGGCCGATGATCGAGGCCATGCTGCGGGCCGAGGCGTCGCTGTCGTTCACGGTCTGGATCAGCTGCGGCAGCAGCTGCGGACGGCGTGGCAGGTGCCGGGCCGACCAGTCCTGCGCCTCCAGCGCCGCCGCCACGGCGGTCTGCAGTGCGGCGTCCTGGGCCCCCGCGGCGCGATCCACCCCGCCGCTGCCCGGCCCCAGCGCGAGCGCGTGCAGCCCGGACTGCAGCACCCCTGCCGGGTCGCCGGCCGGGAGCACCGCGGCCACCGGGAGGCGTGGATCGGCAGCGGCGGCGCGTCGTGCCACGGGCTGCGCCGCCGGCCGTCGATACAGACCCCAGCCTACGCCCGCCGCCACCAGCAGGCCCGCCGCCCCGGCCAGAAGCGCGGTCATCGGCCCGGGCCCGTCAGGGCGCAGCACTTGTTCCGGATTGTTGCCACTGCACCCACGTCTGACCTGTCCTGGCTTGCCGGTACCGCGCACCGTTGCCACGGCATCGGCCCGGAACCCGGCAACTTTAGGGCTGTCCCACGGCGGTCACCGCCTGCTGACAACGTCGTCGGGCGGAATGCACTAGAATGGCGCCGCGCGACCCGTCCTGCCGAACCGACGACGTCGCTTTTTTTGTTTTGCACCCCACCTTTTGCTGGTTCGTTCGCCGCTGTTGGCCGACGTTCGCACCATCGGAGTCGCCATGTTATTTGAAACCCTCGAAACGTCCGGTCACGAACAGGTGGTGTTCTGCCACAGCGGCGATGCCGGCCTGAGGGCGATCATCGCCATCCACAACACCACCCTGGGTCCGGCCCTGGGCGGGGTGCGCATGCGGCCGTATGCCAGCACCGACGACGCGCTGGCCGATGCGCTGCGGCTCAGCCGCACCATGACCTACAAGAACGCCCTTGCGGGCCTGAACGTGGGCGGCGGCAAGGCGGTGATCATCGGCGATCCGCGCAAGGACAAGACCGAAGTGCTGTTCCGCGCGTTCGGCCGCTACGTGGATTCGCTGGGCGGGCGTTACATCACCGCCGAGGACGTCGGCACCGACGTCAACGACATGGAAAACATCTACCTGGAAAGCGAGTTCGTCACCGGCGTGCACCAGGTGCATGGCGGCTCGGGCGACCCGGCGCCGTTCACCGCCTACGGCGCGCTGCAGGCGCTGATGGCGGCCATGCAGCACAAGCTGGGCCATGAAGAAGTGGGCAAGGTCAGCATCGCGGTGCAGGGCCTGGGCCATATCGGCATGGAGCTGGTGAAGCTGCTGCGCGACCGCGGCGCCAAGCTGTTCGTGACCGACCTGGACAGCAGCCTGGTCGAGCGTGCGGTGACCGAGTACGGTGCCGAAGCGGTGAAGCCGGACGACATCTACGACGTGAATGCCGACGTGTTCGCGCCGTGCGCGCTCGAAGGCGCGATCAATCCGCAGACACTGCCGCGACTGAAGTGCAAGATCGTCTGTGGTACCGCCAACAACCAGCTGTCCAGCCTTGAAGTCGGCGACGAGCTGCATGCGCGCGGCATCCTGTATGCGCCCGATTACGCGGTCAACGCCGGTGGCGTGATGAACGTTTCGCTGGAAATCGACGGCTACAACCGCGAACGTGCGATGCGCCTGATCCGCAGCATTTACCACAACCTGGGCCGTATCTTCGCGCTGTCCCAGCAGGAAGGCATCGCGCCGCAGCGTGCGGCCGACCGGATTGCGGAAACGCGCATCCAGTCGATCGGCAAGTTGAAGATGCCGCTGGGCCGCGCCGTGCCGCGCCTCGGGAAGTTGCGCGGCGGCTGACGGTAGTGCCGGCCGCCGGCCGGCAACACGCCATCCCAACACGAAGACGCCGGGGCTTGCCCCGGCGTCTTCATTTCATCAGAACGCTGCCGAATAGCGCAGCGCCACCTGGCTCAGATCGCCCCGCGGACCGAAGCGCTGGTCGTAACCGAACGACAGCTGCGAGGTGCGGGTCAGCCACGACTGCACCGACACGCCGAACAGCCCGCCGGAACGCGCCGGCTGCAGGCCGGCCACCGGCGCCCACGCGTCCACGCCGACAAAGCTGGCGTCGAAGCCCAGCCCGTCGCTGGACAGCGTCTGCTGCCACTCGGCATAGCCGCGCAGCGACCAGCCCCCCACCAACGTCTCGGCACGCAGGCCGGCCAGTGCCTGGCTGCGGCTGGAGGTGCGGCTGTCGGCACGCAGGCCGAAGCCGAAGCCACCGTTTTCGCTGAAGCCGTTGCTGCCCACGCGCGCGTAATCGGCGCCCACATACGAGGTCAGCGACATCGTCCTGCTGCCGAAGCGGTAGCCCGATTCCGCACTGGCCGTGCTGAAGTCACCGCTGTAACGGGTGTTCACCCCGTACTGCGCGGCGCCCAGCAGCAGCTGGCGGTCGATCTCACGATTGAACTGACCGGCACCCAGCTGGCCCAGCGCGTAGGCGTTGCCGTTGTTCCAGCCGGCGTACATCTGCGCCTGCGACTGACGGTCGCGACCGGTGTCACCGCCCCATTCGCGGCTGCTGTTGCTGCGGGTTTCGCCGAAGGCGAAGCCGAGCACGCCGTTGCTGCCCAGCGCCATGTCCTGGCCCATCATCCAGCCCTGGGTCTGGGACGCGCTGCCGGCAAAGCTGCCCTGCCCGGCCTCGCCCAGCGTGCTCTGCCAGGCACCGCGCAGGCGCGGCGAGGCCGACACGGTGTCGAAGCGCGACGACAGCGCGCGACGGTTCATGTCCAGGTTGTCGAAGGTCATCCCGGTGGCCAGGGTATGCGCCTTGCCCGACAGGCTGTCCAGGCTGGTCTGCAGGCCGGCCTGGCCCTGCACGCGTTGCAGCTCGCCCGCCGCGCCGGCGAAGCCGGGCGTGTCCGGGGCGGTACCGGTGTCGAGTACACCGAAGGCCTCTTCAACGCGCAGCGCCGACGCCGCCGAGATGGTGCCCAGACCGGCCGTCGCGGCCGCCTGGGTCACGTCGACGCGGTAGATATCCATGTACGCGGTGTAGACGTCGTAGACCAGCTTTGCGTCCAGCAGGGACACGGTGCCGGCGGCGGTGTACTTGGCGAACTGGCCATTCAGCCCCTGCGCCGCCGTGATCAGTGCCTGGCGCGTGCCGTTCTGCGGAACGTAGCCTTCGACTGCACGGTCGATGAGCACGGTGCCGCCGTTCAACTGTGCCTTGCCGGTCACCTTCAGCGACGTCGCGCCGAGCGCGGTCGAGAAAACGGCGTCGGCCTCATGGGTGTAGTCGCCCGAGATCACGGCGGTAACGCCGGCCTCGAACATGTACAGCGTGCCCTTGTTGACCACGTTGCCGGTGATGCCGGTGGTACCGGCGCGGAACTGCAGCCCGCCCGCGGCCGCGACCTGCACGTCGGACCCCAACGACGCACCGTCGTTGAGCGACAGCGCGCCGGAGAGGACCTTGGTGCCGCCGGTGAAGGAATTCTTGCCGCCCAGGGTCAGCGTGCCCGCGCCGGACTTTTCCAGCCCGCCGGCGCCGCTGATGTTGTTGCTCCACGTGCTGAAGTTCGACGAGCCCGGCACCGTCACGGCCACCGTGCCCCAGTCGAACCGGGCCGGACCATTGATCGCCTTGCCAACATTGAGCAGGCCGTGTCCGAACACCTCATCCACACCTGGCGCGCCAAGATCGGTCGCCGTGCCCAGCAGGGTCTGGCGGACCAGGTCATTGCTGAAGTACGGGTACTTCTGCCAGACCAGCGCCGCCGCACCGGACACCAGCGGCGCCGCATACGAGGTACCGCCACCCCACATGTAGACCGGCGTGCCACCGGTGCTGGCGGGGTCCACGAACACCGACTCGCCGGGCGCGGCCAGGCAGTAGTTCGCCGCCACGCCGCAGGCATTGGCGTAGCTGGACAGGGTGTCGGGCTTGGCGAAGTTGACTGCGGTCACGGCCAGCCAGCCCTTCTCCAGGTCGGCGGCGGGGCGGGTGTCGTTGGGGCCGGCCTGGCTCGGCAGCGCCGCCATGCTGGACGGGTTGGCCTTGCTCTCGTTGCCGGTCGCAAACACGACCAGGCCGCCGTTGGTGGTGATGAACGGACGATACTCCGCGGCAATCGGCGCGGTGCTCGCCGGGTTGGTCCAGTACAGACCGCCCCAGGAGTTGTTCATGATCTTCACGCCGGCGTTGATCAGATCCTGGTGCACCGGAGCCAGCCCGAGCGCGCCGTTGACCTGGTTGCCGTTGCCGGTGCCGTCGTCAACGGGCGACTTGTCGGCGATGATCCGGGCCGAGACGATCTGCGCAGCGGGTGCGATGCCGCCCGGCCACTCGCCGAACGCGGCGCCGGCGGCAAGCTCGGCCACCGTGGTGCCGTGCCCTTGCACGTCGTCGACGGCGAGATTGTTGGTTTTGGGGTCCACATAGCTGTAGCTGGCGACGACCCGCCCGGTCAGCGTCGGATGGGCGCGGTTGACGCCCGAGTCGACGATGCCGATACGGATACCCGCACCTGACCGGTCGACGTCCTGCGCATTGGTCAGGACCAGGTGGCTGTCGATCGCTGGCTGGGTCGGCGTCACCGGCGGGGTGACCGGCGGCGTCACCGGCGGTGTGACCGGCGGCAACGGCGGGGACACGGGCGGCACGACAGGCGCCGGTGGCAGATCGCCCCGGGTATTTCCGCTACCGCCACCCCCACACGCGCTCACTGCCACGGCCAGCGCACCGGCCAGCACGTTCCTGCTAAAGACTGCCTGCTTCATCCCTGCTCCCCAAAACGTTGTAGAAACCACGTACAGCGTCCTGCCTGCCGGCCGACACCGGTGGTAATGCCTGACCCTCTATACTGGGTCCCCCCACGCAGTCTGACGGGAAACCGCGCCGTAATCCATGGCATGCGTTCCCTTTTCGTAAATCGCTCACGCAACAAACGAGATTGCCATGTCCAATATTGTCATCGCCGCTGCCAAGCGGACCGCCATCGGTTCCTTCCTCGGCCAGTTCAACGGCGTGCCCACCCCCACCCTGGGCGCCACCGCGATCGCCGCCGCCCTGGCCCAGTCCGGGGTGCCGGCGGCAGACGTTTCCGAAGTGATCATGGGCTGCGTGCTGCCGGCCAACCTCGGCCAGGCCCCGGCCCGCCAGGCGGCGGTCGCTGCCGGCATCCCCTATTCCACCGGCGCCACCACCCTCAACAAGGTGTGCGGCTCGGGCATGAAGGCGATCATGCTGGGCCATGACCTGATCAAGGCCGGCACCGCCAGCATCGTGGTCGCCGGCGGCATGGAGTCGATGTCCAATGCGCCGCACCTGCTGCCGAACTCGCGCACCGGCAACCGCTTCGGCAACTTCCAGGCGGTCGACCACATGGCCCACGACGGCCTGGTCAATGCCTACGACGGCAAGGCCATGGGCGAGTTCGCCGAGTGCGCGGTGGACAAGTACCAGGTGACCCGCGAGGAGCAGGACGCCTATGCGATCGAATCGGTCCGTCGTGCCCAGGCCGCCCAGGCCGCCGGCGCGTTCGACGACGAAATCGTCGCGGTGAAGGTGGCCGGTCGCAAGGGCGAGGTCGAGTACAGCCAGGATGAGCAGCCCGGCCGTTCGGACATCGCCAAGATCCCGACCCTGCGCCCGGCGTTCAAGAAGGACGGCACGGTCACCGCCGCCAGCTCCTCGAGCATCTCCGACGGCGCCGCCGCGGTGGTCCTGCTGAGCGAGGACGACGCTGCCGCGCGCGGCGTGCAGCCGCTGGCGCGCATCGTTGCCCATGCCACCCATTCGCAGGAACCGGAATGGTTCACCACCGCCCCGATCGGCGCGATCCACAAGGTGCTGGAAAAGGCCGGCTGGAGCCTGGACCAGGTCGACCTGTTCGAGATCAACGAAGCGTTCGCGGTTGTCGCCATGGCCCCGATCCGCGAACTTGGCATTCCGCATGACAAGGTCAACGTGCACGGCGGTGCCTGCGCACTGGGCCACCCCATCGGTGCTTCGGGCGCGCGCCTGGTGGTCACCCTGGTCAACGCATTGCGCAAGCGTGATGCAAAGCGCGGAATTGCTACACTGTGCATTGGTGGCGGCGAGGCGACAGCCATCGCCATCGAATTGATTTGATTGGTTTTAACACCCGTTTCGCAAAAATGAATGCGGGATCGCTTGACAGCCCAACGTGGCTTGTCATCATGTTGCCGGGCGCGCAATAGCGCGTTGCCTAATCTAACGACGAGGATTCACACTAATGAGCATCAACAAGCTGCTGATCGCAATGGCCCTGGGCCTGGCTCTGACCGCCTGCTCGAAGCAGGAACAGGCTGCTGACGCCGCCGCTTCGGCCAACGAAGCCGCTGCCGACGCCCAGGTCGCTGCCGACCAGGCCGCTGCTGCTGGCGCCCAGACCGCCGACGCTGCCCAGGCTGCTGCCGACACCGCCACCACCGCTGCTGACGCTTCGGCCG
This sequence comes from Stenotrophomonas bentonitica, assembly GCF_013185915.1. Classification (NCBI taxonomy): domain Bacteria; kingdom Pseudomonadati; phylum Pseudomonadota; class Gammaproteobacteria; order Lysobacterales; family Lysobacteraceae; genus Stenotrophomonas; species Stenotrophomonas bentonitica. Next base: position 1,256,541 of record NZ_JAAZUH010000001.1, read on the forward strand.
ATGCCGCTGCCCAGGCTGCTGGCGCTGCCACCGACGCCGCTGCCGACGCTGCTGCCGACGCTGCCAAGGCCGGTGAAGCCACCGCCGAGCAGGCCAAGGACGCTGCTGAAGAAGCCAAGAAGTAATAACTTCTTTCTTCAAGCAAGCCTGAAGAAGCCGCTGGTTCGCCAGCGGCTTTTTCTTTGGGTGCCTGCCGGCACGCACCGCGCCTTCACGGGCCGGTGAATAGGATCGGCCTCCCTTACGATGTGATGGAGAGCGCCATGAAGATTCGTTCGATCACCACCCCGCTGCTGGCCGCTTCGCTGCTGCTGGCCCTGGCCGCCTGCAAGGGCCCGGAAGCCGAGCAGGCACGCGCGGACGCCGCGCAGGCCGCCGACAGCACCGGTGAGGCCGCGCGCGCTGCGGTGGACCAGGCCGCCGCCTCCACCCGCAATGCCGCCGACGAAGCTGCGGCTGCGTCCGAACGCGCTGCGGCCGACGTGCAGCCGGCGCTGGACCGTGCGGCGGATGCCACAGCTGCGGCGGCAGCCGATGCCAAGGTGGCGGCGCGCGATGCCGCGGCGCATGCCAGCGACGCCACCGCCAACGCGGCCGAGAAGGTGGCCGACAAGGCACGTGACGTGGCCGACGACGCCCGCCAGAACGCGGACGAAGCGAAGCATTGATGTATTGCGTGGAGCCGGGCAGAGCCCGGCTCTACGGTTGCGGGGTCAGGGCAGCGCCCGCGCCATGACCGCCTGAAGGTCGATACCCTCCGGCAACGTGCCAAACGCCGTGCCATGTTCGCCGGCCAGCCGCGAACGCACGAACGCTTCAGCCACCGGGCTTTCCGCACGCAGCAGTACCGCCGCCTGCAGCAGCAGCGCCAGGCGCTCGGTAACTACCCGCGCCTGCGCCTCTGAAGGCGTCGTCGACAACACCGCACGCAGCGACTGCACGGCCGCGTCGTAGTTCGCATCGATCCCGGACACCGTATCCAGTTCCGACTCCAGCACTGGCAGCGCCTGCGGTTCGCGCGCCAGCGCACGTAGCACGTCCAGGCACTGGATGTTGCCGCTGCCTTCCCAGATCGAATTCAACGGCGCCTGCCGGTACAGGCGCGGCAGCATCGACTCTTCCACGTAGCCGGCCCCACCCAGGCATTCCTGCGCTTCGTTGACGAACACCGCCGCGCGCTTGCACACCCAGTACTTGCCCACCGCCGTCGCGATCCGCGCAAAGGCCGCTTCGCGTGCGTCGTGCGGCGCCTGGTCGACCGCGCGGGCCACGCGCATCGCGAAGGCGGTGGCCGCTTCGGATTCGATCGCCAGGTCGGCCAGCACGTTGGCCATCAGCGGCTGCTCGCTCAGCCGTCGACCGAACGCACCGCGATGGCGGGTGTGGTGCAGCGCCTGCGCCAGCGCCATGCGCATTTCGGCGGCTGCGCCGAGCATGCAGTCCAGCCGGGTCATCATCACCATGCCGATGATGGTGGCCACGCCCCTGCCCTCCTCGCCGACGCGGCGCGCCCAGGCGCCGCACAGTTCCACCTCGCTGGACGCGTTGGACCAGTCGCCCAGCTTGTCCTTCAGGCGCATCACGCGGAACGCATTGCGGTTGCCGTTGGCCAGCCGGCGTGGCATCAGGAAACAGGTCAGCCCCGCCGGTGCCTGCGCCAGCACCAGGAACGCATCGGACATCGGCGCGGAGAAGAACCACTTGTGCCCGACCAGCGCATAGCTGCCGTCCTCGCGCAGCTCGGCACGGGTGGTGTTGCTGCGCACGTCCGAACCGCCCTGCTTTTCGGTCATGCCCATGCCGAGGGTGATGCCGGCCTTGTCCGCCATCGGCACGTCGCGCGGGTCGTACACCGGCGCGGCGGCCTTGTCCGCCCAGTCGGCCAGCAGCGGATCCTGGCGCAGCACGGCCACCGCTGCGTGGGTCATGGTCAGCGGGCAGCTGGTACCGGCTTCGGCCTGGTGATGCAGGAAACTGAGCGCTGCACGCGCCACATGCGCGCCGGGGCGGCCGTCCTGCCACGACAAGCCCGCCACGCCGTGGCGTTTGGCCAGGTCCATCAGCTGGTGGTAGGCGGGGTGGAATTCGACCGTATCGATGCGGTGGCCCTGCGCGTCGTGCGTGCGCAGCCGCGGCCGATCGCGATTGGCGTCGAAGCCGAGCCGGTACAACGTGTCGCCCGCGATGCCACCGTACGCCTGCAGCGCGGCAACGAACGCGGCGCCGCCTTCGCGCTGCACCGCGTCGGCCAGCGCCACATCGTCGGCCCACAGGTTGCGCCCGCCGAACGGCGGCGGCTGGTTGGTGACCTTGTGGGTTTCGAATGCAGGCAGAGCGGACGTCATGGCGCGGGCCTTCTGGCAGAGGCCCTGATTCTGCCGCATCCGCGCGCAGGCCGCCGTTCAGCCGGATTCTCACCTCCTGCACGAGCGCGGCGGCACAGTGGCACGCATGAGCAAGCGTGCTGGACAGAACGACCTGGTGGTGCTGCGTCCGGAGGGGCTTTATTGCCCCGCCGGCGATTTCCATATCGACCCCTGGCGTCCAGTGCCGCGCGCGGTGATCACCCACGGCCACGGCGACCATGCGCGCAGTGGCATGGGCCAGTACTACAGCAGCACCGGCAGCGTGCCGATCCTGCGCTGGCGCCTGGGCGAGGTACCGCTGCAGGCGTACGACTACGGTGAACAGTTCACGCTCGGCGACGTACAGGTCTCGTTGCATTCGGCCGGCCACGTGCTGGGCTCGGCGCAGGTGCGCATCGACGATGGTCGCCAGGTGTGGGTGGCCTCGGGCGACTACAAACGCCAGCCCGACCCGACCTGCGCGCCGTTCGAGGTGGTGCCCTGCGATGTGTTCATCACCGAGGCCACCTTCGCCCTGCCGATCTACCGCTGGCAGGACACGTGCGAGGTGGCGGCCGAGATCGTGGCCTGGCGCCGCGAGTGCGAACAGCGCGGCGAAGCGGCGATCCTGCTGTGCTATGCGCTGGGCAAGGCGCAGCGCGTATTGGCGGAACTGCTGCCGCTGGACGACCAGCCGGCATGGCTGCACGGCGCCATCGCCAACGGTGTTGCGGTGTACCGCGAAGCGGGCATCCCGATGTTGGAAACGCATACCGTGGCCGAGCAGGGGCGCGAACCGGACGCAGCCGGCAAGTTGATCCTGGCCCCGCCGTCCGCGGCCGGTACCACCTGGCTGCGCCGTTTCGGCAAGCACCAGCTGGGCTTTGCTTCGGGCTGGATGCGTCTGCGCGGCAACCGTCGCCGGCGCAACTACGACCGCGGCTTCGTGGTGTCCGACCATGCCGACTGGCCGGCGCTGCTGCAGACCATCGAACAGACCGGTGCGCAGCGGGTGATCGCCACCCACGGCAACACCGATGCGTTGATTCCCTTCCTGCGCGAACGCGGCATTGCCGCCGAAGCCTTCCGCACCGATTTCGGGAGCGAGGAATGAGGGCCTTTGCCGCGCTGTACCAGCGCCTGGACCGCAGCACCGCGACGCTGGACAAGCGCGCGGCGCTGGTCGCGTATTTCCGCGATGCACGCGCGCACGACGCCGCATGGGCGCTGTACCTGCTAAGCGGTGGCAAGGTCGGCGGTGCGCGGCGGAAGATTGCCGCCAGCGGCGAGCTGCGCGCGTGGATCGGCGAGGCCGCGGGGCTGCCCGCCTGGCTGGTGGCCGACAGCTACGACCAGGTCGGCGACCTGGCCGAGACCTTGACCCTGCTGCTGGACGATCCGGCGGAGGCCGCGCCGGACCGCCCGCTCGCCGACTGGATCGAACACCACCTGCTGGCCGTGGCCAACCAGCCCGAGCCGGTGCGCCGCGCGGCGGTGGAAGCCGGTTGGCGGACGTTGCCGGCGGCCGAGCGGCTGGTGTTCAACAAGCTGCTGACCGGCGCGTTGCGGGTGGGCGTGTCGCAACGGCTGGTGCAGCAGGCGCTGGCCGAACTGTCGGGGATCGACATCGCGCGCATCGCGCAGCGCATGCTGGGCGAGTGGGTGCCCTCGCCCGGCCTGCTTGCAACGCTGCTGAGCGCGGAAGAACTCCCCGAAGACCGCCAGCAGCCCTACCCGTTCTACCTGGCCTCGCCGATTGAAACCGAGGTCGCCGGGCTGGGGCCTGTCGACGAGTGGACGCTGGAATGGAAGTGGGACGGCATCCGCCTGCAGCTGCTGCGGCGCAAAGGCGAAGTCGCGCTGTGGTCGCGTGGCGAAGAACGCCTGGACGGGCGCTTTCCGGAAATCGAAGCCGCGGCCATGGCGCTGCCCGACGGTACCGTGATCGATGGCGAGCTGCTGGCCTGGCGCGATGGCGAAACGCAGCCCCTGCCCTTCACTGCGCTGCAGACCCGCATCCAGCGCCGCAAGCCCGGGCCGAAGACCCTGGCCGATACACCGGTGCGCGTGCTCGCGTACGACCTGCTGGAACGGGACGGCATCGATCTGCGCGGGCAACCGCTGGCCGAGCGTCGCGCGCAGCTGGCGAAGGTACTTGATGCGCTGGGCGATCCGCGCGTGGTGCTTTCGCCCACTGTCGACGTGGGCAGCTGGGAGGACGCAGCACTCCAGCGCACCCAGGCGCGCGAACGCGGCGTCGAAGGCCTGATGCTCAAGCGCAGCAGTTCCACCTATCAGAGTGGGCGCCGGCGCGGCGACTGGTGGAAGTGGAAGATCGAGCCGCTCACCATCGATGCGGTGATGATCTACGCGCAGGCCGGTCACGGCCGCCGCAGCACGCTGTACACCGATTACACCTTCGGCGTGTGGGACGGCGAGAAACTGGTGCCAGTGGCGAAGGCGTATTCGGGCCTTGATGACAAGGAAATCCTGGCGCTGGACCGCTGGATCCGCGCCAATACCGTGGAGCGCTTCGGCCCCGTGCGCAGCGTGCGCGGCGAGCAGGTGTTCGAGCTCGGCTTTGAAGCGGTCAACCGCAGCAGCCGGCACAAGTCAGGCATTGCGGTGCGCTTCCCGCGGATCCTGCGCTGGCGACACGATAAGCCCGCCAGTGAAGCAGATACCCTGGCGCAGCTGCAGGCCCTGGCGCGGTGAGCCGACGCGCGGCGATGGCGCGGCTGGCCGCGTGGTTTGCCGGTCGCGGCTGGGCGCCGCTGCCGTTCCAGAAGACGATGTGGCGGCACTACCTGGCCGGCGACTCGGGGCTGTTGCATACGCCCACCGGCAGCGGCAAGACGCTGGCCATGTTCGGCGGCCCGCTGCTGCAGGCCCTGGCCGACCCGATACCACGCGCGAAAAGCGGACGCGGCGGCAAGACCGTGCCGGCACTCCAGGTGCTGTGGATCACCCCCCTGCGCGCGCTGGCCAGCGACACCGCACGCGCCCTGCGCGAACCGATTGAAGGCTTGGGGCTGGATTGGCAGGTCGGGCTGCGCACCGGCGACGCCAGCGCGCGCGACAAACGGCTGGCCCGCGAGGGCCGCGTGGATGTGCTGGTGACCACGCCAGAGTCGCTGGCGCTGCTGCTGAGTTACCCGGACACGATGGAGCGCCTGCGCCAACTGCGCTGCGTGGTGGTGGACGAATGGCACGAACTGCTGGGCAACAAGCGCGGCGTGCTGCTGCAGTTGAACCTGCGCCGGCTGCGCGATGCGTTGCCGGCGTTGCAGGTGTGGGGGCTGTCGGCAACGCTGGGCAACCTGGACGAAGCGCGCCAGGTCCTGCTGCCCGACCTGCCCGATGCACCGCTCGTGTCTGGCGTACGACCGCGCCCGGTCGCAGTGGAGACGTTGTTGCCGGCGCAGGGCGAACGCTTCCCCTGGGCCGGGCACCTGGGCCTGTCGCAGCTGCAGCGCGTGCAGCAGAAACTGTTCGCGGTGCGCACCAGCCTGGTGTTCACCAACACCCGCGCGCAGGCCGAACTGTGGCACCAGGCGCTGGCCGCAGTGTGGCCGGAAGATCCGGCCACGCTGGCACTGCATCACGGCTCACTGGACCCGGCGCAGCGCCGCATCGTCGAACAGGGCCTGCGTGACGGCGCACTGCGCTGCGTGGTGGCCACCTCCAGCCTGGACCTGGGCGTGGATTTCCCGGCGGTGGACCAGGTGCTGCAGATCGGCAGCCCGAAGGGCATCGCGCGGCTGGTGCAGCGCGCCGGACGCGCCCGGCATCGACCGGGTGAATCGGGCCATATCGTCTGCGTGCCGTCGCACGCGCTGGAGCTGGTCGAATATGCGGCGGCGAGGCGCGCGTTGGCCGATGGCGTGATCGAAGCGCGGCGGCCGCTGCAGCTGTCGCTGGACGTGCTGGCCCAGCATTGCGTGAGCTGTGCGCTCGGCGGTGGCTTTGAGCCAGATGCGCTGCTCGACCAGGTCCGGCGCACGCACGCCTTCGCCGCCCTCGACGCCGCCCACTGGCAGGGCGTGCTCGACTTCATCGTGCAGGGCGGCCAGGCGCTCGCGCAGTACCCGGACTTCCACAAGGTCGTGCGCGACGACGACGGCCTCTACCGCGTGCACGACCGCCGCGTGGCGCTGCGCCATCGGCTGTCGATCGGCACCATCACCAGCGATGGCAGCGCCGTGGTGCAGTTCCTGCGTGGCGGCCGGCTGGGCACGGTGGAAGAACAGTTCGTCGGCCGGCTGCGGCCGGGCGACCGCTTCCAGTTCGCCGGCCGCCTGCTGGAGCTGGTGCGGCTGGAGAACCTCACGGCGTACGTGAAACTGGCACGCGGTGGCGACGGCGTGGTGCCGCGCTGGCAGGGCGGCCGCCTGCCGTTGTCCGATGCACTGGGCCAGGAGATGGAAGCCGTGCTGGGCAGCGCCGCCGACAGCCCGGAAATGCGCTGGCTGGAACCGCTGCTGCGCCTGCAGGCACGCGTGTCGGCGTTGCCCGGTCCTTCGTTGCTGCTGGTGGAAAGCGTGCGGCGGCGCGAAGGACAGTTCGTGTTCGTGTATCCGTTCGCCGGGCGCCAGGTCAACGAAGGCATTGCCGCGTTGATGGCGCTGCGCTGGACCCGGTTGCAGGCAAACACCTTCGGCTATGCGGCCAACGACTACGGCTTCGTACTGGCCCCGGCGCGCGCGGTCGAGGTCGACGCCGACCGCATCGCCACATTGCTGCGCCCCGAAGGCCTGTTCGAAGACCTGCGCGACAGCCTCAACCTGGGCGAGCTGGCGCGCCGCCAGTTCCGCGACATCGCACGCGTGTCCGGCCTGTTGATCCCGGCGCTGCCGGGGCGCACGCCACGCAGCCTGCGCCAGCTGCAGGCTTCAGCCGGCCTGCTCTACGACGTGCTGCGCCAGCACGACCCGGACCACATCCTGCTGGGCCTGGCCGAACGCGAAGTGCTGCACGGCCAGCTTGACCTGGCCAGCCTGGCCACCACGCTGCAGCGCTGCCAGGCACGTACGCTGTGCGTGCAGCAGCCGGCCACGCTGGGTCCGCTGTCGTTCCCGCTGTGGGCCGAGCGCCTGCGCGGCCAGCTCAGCAACGAAGACTGGAAGACCCGCGTGCTGCGCGCGGTCGGCCAGCTGGAGAAACGCCATGCCGAATGAGTGCGTGATGACGCTTGCCGACGAGCAGATGCACCTGCTCGGCGACCGTGCGCTTTACTGGCCGGCGCGCGAAGCGCTGTTGATCGCCGACCTGCACCTGGGCAAGGCCGACCTGTTCCGGCGCGCCGGCATCGGGCTGCCCACCGGCGGTACCGGCGATGACCTTGGGCGGTTGACGCGACTGGTCGAGCAGCGACCGGTGCGCACGTTGTGGATCCTGGGCGACGTACTGCACGGGGCGGCGCATCGCGCGGCGTGGTACCGGCAATGGCAGGGCTGGCGCGAACAGCATGCCGCGCTGGAGATCGGCGCGTTGGCCGGCAACCACGACCGCTTGCTGCCCAAGGCCGACCTGGGCATCACGCTGCTGGGCGAACGCGTGCAGGAAGGCCCGTTCCTGCTGCGCCATGACCCGCAGCCGCACCCGACCCTGCACGTGCTGTGCGGCCACCTGCATCCGTTGGTTCGACTGCCGGGCATGCAGCGCCGCTGGCCCGCGTTCTGGCTGCGCGACCGCCTGACGGTCCTGCCCGCCTATTCGCGCTTCACCGCCGGCATCGCGCCGGTGCTGCATGCACGTGAGCAGCTGGTGGCGTGCGTGGAGGACGCGGCGATCGCCCTGCCCACGCACACGTGACGGTTACCGCGCCGCCATGGCCTCTACGAACCCCGGCGACAGTCCCAGTTTTCCCCACCAGCCGTGCTGGGTCCCGCTGAGCACGCGCAGCATGTGGCCGCGACCACCGGGCAGCGCGCCCATCGGTTTGAACAGGACATCGCGCGCCTGCGCCAGCCGGTCGCGCTCGGACTGGAACAGTGGCGTCAGCCAGCGGCTCCAGAACTGGTAGATGGCCACGTGCGCGCTGCGTTGCGCCTGGTAGGCCTGCAGCGCGGCATCGGTGGCGGCGTGCGCGCGCAGCGCATCGCGCAGCGCCAGCGCGTCCATCAGCGCCATGTTGACGCCCTGCCCCAGTTGCGGGCTCATCGCATGCGCGGAATCGCCGGCGAGCACCAGCCGCCCGCGATGCCAGCGTGTCATCACTGCATCGCGATAGCCGGCGCGGGCCAGCTGCGCGCACTCGCTGACGCCCTGCAGGCGCTGGTGGGCGTCCGGCCACAGCGCTGCAATTTCATCGAGCCAGCGCGCCATGCCGTCGCGCTCCCACTGTTCGAACTGCGTGCGCGGCAGGCTCCAGAAGAAGCTGAGGCGCGGCTGCGCATCGCCGGGGCGGGTGCCGACCGGCAGCAGGCCGATCATCTTGCGCGCGGCCACGTAGCGCTGCCGCAGTTCGTCGGCGTGCGGCCAGTCGCCGCCCGGCAGCAGGCACCACAGCGCGCCCCAGGGGTACTCCCGGTCCAGCCGAGTGCCCTGCACCTGCGCCCGCAGGGACGAGGCCGCGCCATCGGCCGCGATCACCAGATCGTACGGACCATGCCAGGTGCCGCGCGCATCGCGGACGCGGCCGCTGTCGGTATCTACCTCGACGATCTGGGTGTCGGCCTGCAGGTTGCCCGGGTGCTCCCAGGCCTGCGCCAGCAACGAAAACAGCGCGCCACGCTGCAAGCCCATGCCATGCAGGTGCGGATGCAGCGCCGTGTAGCGCATGTCCATCACCGCACGCCCGCACGGCGTGTCGCCATACAGGCGGCGCACGCTGGCGCCGTGCTCCAGCACCTGCGGCAACAGGCCCATCTGCCAGAGCACGTCCAGCCCACTCGGCTGAAGCAGGAAGCCTGCGCCGACCGGGCCGGGCGTGGGCGCACGCTCAAACACGTGCACGTCGTGATGGTCGCGTGAAAGAAGGATCGAAAGCGTCTGGCCTGCGGTGCCGTAGCCGACGATGGCGATGCTGCGCTTTTTCATCTGACGTCCTGTCGGGCGCTAAAAAAAACCCCGCCGAAGCGGGGTTTTCAATGCGCTGGGTAGAAATTACTCGGCCGGCGCAATGTTCGAAGCTTGGGCGCCCTTCGGGCCCTGGGTCACGTCATAGGTGACCTTCTGGCCTTCCTGCAGACTGCGGAAGCCCTTGGAGTTGATCGCGGAGAAGTGCGCGAAGACGTCGGCGCTGCCGTCCTCCGGCGAGATAAAGCCAAATCCCTTGGCGTCGTTGAACCACTTGACGGTACCGTTCGGCATGGTAATGCGAGACCTTCTTCAATGAATGGGTGGTGTACGCTCAACCAGCGCACTGGCGGAGTATGCAAAGCTTGTCAGGCAATGACAATCACCCGCGTGCCAATTCGCCAATCAGTTCCGGCAATCCGGCGGAAGCCGCGTCAACATTGGCCAGTACTTCGGCCATCGTGATCTCGTCGCCATCGCCACAGCCGGCGGCCCAGTTCGCCACGATCGCCAGGCAGGCGTAGTCCAGCCCCAACTCCCTTGCCAGGCCTGCTTCGGGCATGCCGGTCATGCCGACCAGGTCGCAGCCATCGCGGCGCATCCGCGCGATTTCGGCATTGGTCTCCAGTCGCGGCCCCTGGGTGGCGCCGTAGCAGCCGCCGTCCTGCAGGCGCACGCCGGTGACCTTGGCCGCGGCCAGTACCTTGCTGCGCAGGATCGGGGTGTACGGGTGGCCAAAATCGACATGCAGCACTTCGCTGCCGGGCTCTTCGCTCAGCGTGGAGATCCGGCCCCAGGTGTAGTCGATCAGCTGGTCCGGGCAGGCCAGCACGCGCGGGCCGAAGTGCTCGGTGATGCCGCCCACGGTGTTGAGGGCGAGCACGCGGGTGGCACCGATCTGCTGCAACGCAGCAAGATTGGCCCGGTAGTTGATCTTGTGCGGCGGCAGCGAATGCCCTTCGCCGTGGCGGGCCAGGAAGGCCACGCGCTGGCCGAGCAGCGTACCGACCCGGATCGGGCCGGACGGCGTGCCATAGCGGGTTTCCACCGAATGGCTGCTCACATCATCGAGCTGGGCCAGCTTGTACACACCGGTGCCGCCGATCACGGCCAGGGCGATAGGTTCCATGGGCGCTGCTTATTCCTTCATCGCATAGATGGCCGGCACGCCGCGCAGGCCTTCGTTGACGTCCATGCCGAAACCGAACACGTAGCGGTCCGGCAGTTCGACGCCGGCGTAGTCGGCCTTGACGTCCGGCAGCGCGCGGTCGTGCTTCTTCACCGTCAGCGCGGCGATGCGCACGTCGGTAGCGCCCTGCTCCAGGCACCAGGTGCGCACGCCCTGCAGGGTGAAGCCTTCGTCCAGGATGTCGTCGACCAGCAGCACGCGGCGGCCGAACAGCGAGGTGGCCGGCTTGTGCTTCCAGACCAGCTCGCCGCCGGTCAGTTCACCGCGGTAGCGGGTGGCGTGCAGGTAGTCGAACTGCAGGTCCTGGCCACGTGCGCCCAGTTCCAGCGCGAGCTGGCCGGCGAACGGCAGCGCGCCGTGCATGATCGACAGGAACAGCGGGACCTCGCCCTTGTAGTCGGCCGCGATGCCATCGGCGATGCTGGCGATGGCCGCATCGATGGTGGGACGGTCGACCAGCAGGTCGGCCTGGGCCAGGGCCTGGGAAATGGTGAGGTTGGGCATCAGACGGTTCTTCCAAGGGATTCGAGCAAACGGGTTTGGGTGCTGCCGTGGCGGGTGTCGGCCAGCAGGCCGTCCCAGCCAAGCCCGCCGCGGCCGATCAGGCCCAGCAGCGCAGCGGTATTGAGGGTGCGGCCCTGCACGGCCTGCAGTGCGTCGTCGACCAGCTCGGGGTGGCAGACCAGCACCACGTCGCAGCCGGCGTCCAGGTGCGCATGCACGCGCGCCGGCACGCCACCGGCGCTGTGCGAGGCGGCCATGCCGATGTCATCGGAGAACACCACGCCGCGGAAGCCCATCTCCTCGCGCAGGATCTGCTGGATCCAGCGCGGCGAGTAGCCGGCCGGTTCCGGCGCGACCTGCGGGTAGATCACGTGCGCCATCATCACCGCGTCGGCACCGGCGGCAATGCCGGCGGCAAACGGGACCAGGTCCTGCGCGCGCAGTTCGTCCAGCGCGCGCGGGTCGATCGCAGTGTCTACGTGGGTGTCTTCCAGCACGGTGCCGTGGCCGGGGAAATGCTTGAGGGTGGCGCCCATGCCGACCGCGTGCATGCCGCGCACGTAGGCGGCGGTGAACGCGGCGACCACCTGCGGGTCTTCATCGAAGGCGCGGTTGCCGATGGCGCGGTTGCCGCGGCCCAGGTCGACCACCGGGGCGAAACTCAGGTCAACGCCGCTGGCGCGCACTTCGCTGGCCATCAGCCAGGCGTGCTGCTCGGCCAGGGCCAGTGCCTGCTCCGGGTCGCGTGCGTACAGCGCGCCGATCTCCTGCAGCGGCGGCAGGGCGCTGAAGCCTTCGCGGAAGCGCTGCACGCGGCCGCCTTCCTGGTCCACGCAGATCAGCTGCGGGCGCGGTGCGGCGGCGCGGATGGCCGCGGTGAGCTCGCCGACCTGCTGGCGCGAATCGAAGTTGCGCTTGAACAGGACCACCCCGGCCACGGCATCGTGCTGCAGCCAGTCGCGTTCCTGGGCGGTCAGTTCAGTGCCGGCAACGCCGATCAGAAGCATGGGTGGATCTCCAGTACGGGGCGCCGCGATGGCGCACTGCGGCATTGTCGCATGATGTGCGCAAGCCACGCAGGGCGTGGCTCTACCGGCATTCGTACGGATTGATGGCCCGGGTAGAGCCACGACCTGCGTGGCTGCGCTGCCACGGGGATCACCAACGGCTGTACGGCTTGGCGGCCAATGCCAGGTTGTAATACCGCACCTGGTCGGTGACCTCTTCCCCGATCCATTCAGGCAGGTCGATGGCCTGGTCGGCCGACGCCAGCTCCACTTCGGCCACCACCAGCCCGGCGTTGTCGCCCAGGAATTCGTCCACTTCCCAGAGCAGGCCGCCGTGGTCGACCAGGTGCCGGCGCTTGTCGATCAGGCCGCCCACGCACAGCGCCAGCAGGGCGCGCGCGTCCTCGACCGGGATCGGGTAGTCGAACTCCTGCCGGGTGTGGCCGATCTCGCGCGACTTCATGTTCAGGAACGCCTGGTCGCCCTGGATGCGCACGCGCACCGAGGCCTTCTGGGCGCCGCTGTCGATCGAGGCGGTGTCGTTGAGGTAGCCCTGCGCCATCGGGATCACCGCATGCGCGGCGGCCCGCCAGGCATCACTGGTCACAAGGTACTTGCGCTCGATCTCGACGCCCATCTCAACGCTTCTCGAACACGGCGATGCTTTCCACGTGCGCGGTGTGCGGGAACATGTCCATCGCGCCGGCCGAGACCAGGGTGAAGCCCTGCTCGTTGACCAGGTAGCCGGCATCGCGGGCCAGCGAGCCCGGGTGGCAGCTGACGTAGACGATGCGCTTGAACTGCTTGAGCGGCAGCTGCTGCAGCACTTCGATCGCGCCCGAACGCGGCGGGTCCAGCAGCAGCTTGTCGAAGCCCTGGCGCATCCACGGGGTCTGGCGCTGGTCCTGGGTCAGGTCGGCGGCGAAGAACTGCGCGTTGTCCAGGCCGTTGCGCGCGGCATTCTCCTTCGCACGCGCCACCAGCCCGGCCTCGCCTTCCACGCCGACCACTTCGCGCACGGTGCGCGCCAGCGGCAGGGTGAAGTTGCCCAGGCCGCAGAACAGGTCGAGCACGCGCTCGTCCGGACCAGCGTCGAGCAGTTCCAGCGCCAGCGCGATCATCTTCTCGTTGAGCTTGGCGTTGACCTGGATGAAGTCCAGCGGCCGGAACGCCAGCTCCACGTTCCACGGGGCCAGCCGGAACGACAGCGGGACCTCGCCCGGCAGCAGCGGGTGCACCGATTCCACGCCGCCCGGCTGCAGGAAGATCGCAAAGCCATGCTCTGCCCCGAAGCCGGCCCACGCGGCCTTGTCGGCGTCGCTGAGCGGCTGCATGTGGCGGATGGTGAGGACGATCGCGTCATCACCGGCGATGAATTCGACCTGCGGGATATCGCGCTTGCCATCCAGGGTTTCGATGAACGCCGACAGCGCCGCGACCTTCAGCCCGATCTCCGGGATGACGGTCAGGCACTGGGTCAGGTCGGCCACGAAGCGCGGGTCCTGCTCTCGGAAGCCGACCAGGGTCTTGTCCTTCTTTTCGACCCGGCGCACCGAGAAGCGGCCCTTGCGACGGTAGCCCCAGCTCTCGCCGACCAGCGCCGGCAACACCGTGCCGGGGGTGACATGGCCGATGCGGGTCAGGTTGTCCAGCAGCACGCGCTGCTTGGCCACGATCTGCTGGTCTTCGTCCAGGTGCTGCAGCACGCAGCCGGCGCAGACGCCGAAGTGCGGGCAGCGCGGGGTCACGCGCTGCGGCGAGGCCTGCAGCACCTCCACGGTGCGCGCCTCATCGAAATGGCGGTTGCGGGCGGTCGGTTCGGCACGTACCACCTCGCCCGGCAGCGCGCCGGAAATGAAGGTGACCTTGCCACCCTCGCCTTCACGGCGGGCGACGCCACGGCCGTCATGGCTGAGGTCGAGGATGTCGGTCTGGAACGGGGTACGGTCGAGTCGGGAGCGGGATCGGGCCACGTGGCAACAGGCTGCGGGCAAAAAGGGTGCGTATTGTCGCAGATACGCGGCGTGGCCTGCCGCGTTCAGGCTGCAGGGCTTGCAGGGCGCCATATCGTGTTTAATATGCGCATAGCTGACATGGAGGCAGCCCCAATGCAGATGACCCCGAGGGTTCCCATGCCCCGATTCCTGCTCGTCGAGGACGACACCATCAGTCGCGGCTTTTTCCGGGCCGCGCTGGAAACCCTGCCGGCCCAGGTCGAGACCGCCGATTCGCTGGCCTCCGCGCTGGAGCGCGGGCGCGGCAGCGAGCACGATCTGTGGCTGATCGACGTGAACCTGCCCGACGGCAATGGCAGCGAGCTGCTCAAGGCCCTGCGCCAGTCCCATCCCGAGACCCCGGCGCTGGCCCACACGGCCGATGGCGACACCAGCATCCATGCGCGCCTGCGCGATGCCGGGTTCAGCGAAACCCTGGTCAAGCCGCTGAGCCGCGAACAGCTGCTGCAGGCGGTGCGCCGGGCGCTGGTCAACAGCCCCGGCCACACGGCCCCGACCGCGCCCGGCGATGCCCCGGGCGAACGTGAAGACTGGGACGAGATCACCGCGCTGGCCGCCCTGAATGGGCAGCGCAACCACCTGAACGCCCTGCGCGAACTGTTCCTGGCCGAGCTGCCCGGGGTCCGCGACGCAGTGGCCCAGGCGGTCCAGCAGCACGATGTGCGGACCTTGCAAGGCCAGCTGCACCGCCTGCAGGCGAGTTGCGGGTTCGTCGGCGCCGCCCGCCTGGGCCGCGCGGTGCGGCAGCTGCACCAGGCGCCCGAATCCAATGGCGCCCATACGCAATTCAAAGCGGCGGTCGATTCCCTGTTGCATTAGGCGAACAGCGGACACGCATGGCGTGTCCCTACGCGGCGCGTGCATCCACCATCAACGTTCAACGGCCGACGCGTGCAACCCACCGTCAACGTTCGACGGCCGACGCGCGACCGGCGGCAACGTTCGACCCCAATCCCGAGCGACCAAGGGTCGTAGTGACACGCCATGCGTGTCAAAGCCATGATCCTGCGCACGTAACTCCCTGCGTCGCCTCGCGCGGTGTCGAACGATGCGCAGCCACGCAGGGCGTGGCTCTACCGGCGTAGGTCCTCGAGCATTTCCCAGGACTTCAGACCACGTCCGCCGAGGTGGTGCAGCAGCACCGCGCGCATGCCACGGCGCAGGCTGGCAAGGTCGTCGGTGCCCGGCATTTCGTCTTCGGCCAGCGCCAGCAGCGCGCTACCGGTCGCGGTACCCCGGCGCGGATCCGTACCCCGCTCGCTCAACAACCGTCGCGGACCCTCCAGCGGGTCCAGCTCGTAGCGGGCCGCCGGGTCGATCGGTTCGCCATCGCTGCCGTGGCTGAGGTCAAAACCAAACCCCAGGGCCTCCAACAGATCGCGCTCGAAACGACGCAGGGTCCAGGCCAGGGGCTCCCCGGCGCCGAGTCGCTGTCGCATCTGGCCGTAATACGCGTACAACTCCGGCAGCGGGTCCTGGCGGGGGGCCAGCCGCATCACCAGCTCGTTGACGTAGAAGCCGGCCAGCATCGCATCGCCGCTCAATCGCGGCGCTGCGTCGAGCGCTTCGGCGCCCCGCAACTGGGCCAGTTCGCCCCGTTGCACGGCGCTGAAGCGGATCCATTGCAGGGGCTGCAGCGCGGCGCGCAGCGCCTGGCTGCGCGGGCTGCTGACGCCCCGCGCCAGCACCCCGATCCGCCCGTGCTGCTCAGTGAGCATCTCGACCAGCAGGCTGGTCTCCCGCCAGGAGCGGGCGTGCAGCACGAACGCCGGTTCGTCTTCGATGCGCATGGCCAGGGGCGTGGCGAGGCAACCCTGCCGGGTTTACTCGTAGCCGAACGCCTTCAGCGCGGCTTCGTCGTCCGACCAGCCTTCACGCACGCGCACCCAGGTCTCCAGGAAGACCTTGGCGCCGAACAGGCGCTCCATCTGCAGGCGCGACTTGGCGCCGATCTCCTTCAGGCGGGTACCGGCCTTGCCGATCACGATCGCCTTCTGGCCTTCGCGCTCGACCCAGATCACCGCACCGATGCGCAGCAGGTTGCCGTCTTCGACAAAGCGCTCGATCTCCACCGTGGTCGCATACGGCAGCTCTTCGCCCAGCTGGCGCATCAGCTGCTCGCGGACCAGTTCGCCAGCCAGGAAGCGCTGGCTGCGGTCGGTGATTTCGTCCTCGCCGAACATCGGCGGCGCTTCGGGCACCAGCTTGAGCAGGTCGCGCACCAGCGCTTCCAGCCCGTTGCGCTTCTGCGCGGAAATCGGGTGCACTGCGGCGAAGGTGCGGCCTTCGGTGACCTGCTGCAGGAACGGCAGCAGCGCGCCCTTGTCCTTCAGCCGGTCGACCTTGTTGACCACCAGCACCACCGGAATCCCGGCGTCGCTGAGCACGTTGAAGGCCAGGGTGTCTTCCTCGTCCCAGCGGCCGGCTTCGATCACCAGCATGCCGGCGTCCACGCCCTCGAGCGAGCCGCGCGCGGCGCGGTTCATCACCCGGTTCATGGCGCGCTTCTGCGCGCGGTGCAGGCCGGGGGTGTCGACCAGGACCAGCTGCCCTTCCGGATAGCTGGCAATGCCGAGCAGCCGGTGCCGCGTGGTCTGCGGCCGGTTGGACACGATGCTGACCTTGGCGCCGACCAGGGCGTTGGTCAGGGTCGACTTGCCGACGTTGGGACGGCCGATGACGGCCACGCTGCCGCAATGATGGGGGTTTGCTTCGCTCACTTGGAATCCAGTTGCTCGAGGGCGGCGGCGGCCGCCTGTTGTTCGGCCAGCCGTCGCGAGGCACCTTCGCCTTCGGTGCTGACAGCGGGATCGGCTACGCCGCAGCGCACCCGGAAAGTCTTGGCATGATCGTCGCCCGATTCTGACACCAATTCGTACAGCGGCAGTGCCTTCTGTCGGCCCTGCAGCCATTCCTGCAGGCGGGTCTTGGGGTCTTTCTCGGGCTTGCCGGTGGCCGGCAGCGCCTCCATGGAGGGGCCGAACCAGGGCAGTACCACCGCCTGGCAGGCCAGGAAGCCGGCGTCCAGGTAGATGGCGGCGACCACCGCTTCCAGCGCGTCGGCCAGGATCGAGTCGCGGCGGTGGCCGCCGGACTTCATTTCGCCCGGCCCCAGGGTCAGGCGCTCGCCCAGTTCCAGGGTGCGGGCAATCACCGCCAGCGCGCCTTCGCGCACCAGTTCGGCGCGGGCCCGGGTCAGGGCCCCTTCGTCGGCCTTGGGCCAGCGCTGGTACAGCGCGTGGGCCACCATCATGTTGACGATGCTGTCGCCGAGGAATTCCAACCGTTCGTTGTTGGGGGTTCCGGCGCTGCGATGCGTCAGGGCCTGCTGCAGCAGGCCCGGATCGGAGAAGACGTGACCGATGCGGTCACCACGTTGAAAAGTGTTAGTCGGCACCGCTGAGGGTCAGTTCCTGGTGTGCTTCGAATTTTCCAACCACGTCGAGGTTGCCGATCATCGGGCGACGCACTTCGTAGTTGACCTTCATGTTCCAACCACCGCTGACCCGTTCGAACTTCACGTTGGACGGCTTCACGTTGTCGGAGTAATTGATGTACAGGCGGCGGAAGAACATCTCCTGCACCTGGCCCGGCTCCTTGTTGGCAACGCCCGGTTCCTGCGCGACGCCCTTCAGCGCGCTCTTCACTGCGTAAAACTCGGAGTACATCGGGAACAGCTTCATGCCGATGTACAGCCCGAACCCCACCACTGCCAGCACGACCAGGAACGAGGTCAGGGTCATGCCACGCTGCGTCTTCATCATCTTCATTGCGATCTCCCCAGATGCGCTTGTGTGAGTGGATCAGTTGATGCCGGTGCCGATCCGGGACGGTTCGAAGCCGTCCTTGCAGAACCAGCCCGAGCAGTTCAGCCAGATCAGGAAGGCCTTGCCGCGGAGATTCTCTTCCGGCAGCAGGCCCCAGAACCGGCCATCGTCACTGTTGTCGCGGTTGTCGCCCATCACCAGGTACTTGCCCGCCGGCACGGTCCACTGGCCCTCGCCCCGCGGGTAATCGGTCTCCAGGATGGTATGGGTGCGGCCCGGCAGGTGCTCCACCAGCAGCGAGGCGCCCTCCCCCTGGCCACGGTGCCCAGCATACAACCCCTTGTTCTCGTACTTCAGGGGGGTGCCGTTGAGGATCACCTGGTCGCCCTGGAAGGCGATCTCGTCACCCGGCACGCCGATGACGCGCTTGATGAAGTTCTCGCCCTTGTTCGGGTCGTTGTCCGAATGGCCCGGGAAGTGGAACACCACCACGTCGCCGCGTGCCGGTTCACCGATCGGCACCACCTTGGCGTTGTTCAGCGGCAGGCGCAGGCCGTAGGCGAACTTGTTGACCAGGATGAAGTCGCCGATGAGCAGGTTGGGCATCATCGAGCTGGACGGGATCTTGTACGGCTCTGCGATGAAACTGCGCACGATCAGCACGATCGCCAGCACCGGGAAGAATGCCCGGGAGTAGTCGACCAGCACCGGCTCGCTGTCGAGCAGGCCGGCCCGCTGGGCGCGGCGCTTTGCGAAGTACAGCTTGTCGGCGAGCAGGATCAGGCCCGACGCCAGGGTCAGTACGACCAGCAGGATCTCAAACAGTTTCATGCAGTGTCCTTGGGAACGGGGGCCTTACTTGTCCATCTGCAGCACGGCCAGGAAGGCTTCCTGCGGAATCTCCACGCGGCCGACCTGCTTCATGCGCTTCTTGCCTTCCTTCTGCTTTTCCAGAAGCTTCTTCTTGCGCGAAACGTCGCCACCATAGCACTTGGCCAGCACGTTCTTGCGCATCGCCTTGACCGTGGTGCGGGAGATGATCTGCGAGCCGACGGCGGCCTGGATGGCCACGTCGAACATCTGCCGCGGGATCAGCTCCTTCATCTTCTCGCACAGCTCGCGGCCGCGCCGGTCGGCGTGGCTGCGGTGCACGATCAGCGACAGCGCGTCGACCTTGTCACCGTTGATCAGCACGTCCACGCGGACGAACGGACCGGCGTCGAAGCGCACGAAGTGGTAGTCCAGCGAGGCATAGCCGCGGCTGACCGACTTGAGCTTGTCGAAGAAGTCCAGCACCACTTCGGCCATCGGCAGCTCATAGCTGATCTGCACCTGGCTGCCCATGTAGTTGATGCCGATCTGGCTGCCGCGCTTTTCCTCGCACAGCTTGATGATGTTGCCGATGTACTCCTCGGGCGTGAGCACGTTGGCGCGGATGATCGGCTCGCGGATCTCGGTCACCATGTTCACCGGCGGCAGCTTGGCCGGGTTGTCCATGTTGATGATCGTGCCGTCGGTCTTGAGCACCTCATAGACCACCGTCGGCGCGGTGCTGATCAGGTCCAGGTTGTACTCGCGCTCCAGGCGCTCCTGCACGATTTCCATGTGCAGCATGCCCAGGAAGCCGCAGCGGAAGCCGAAGCCCATCGCTTCGGAGCTTTCCGGCTCGAAGCGCAGCGCGGCGTCGTTCAGGCGCAGCTTGTCCAGCGCTTCGCGCAGGTCCGGGTAGTCTTCGGCGTCGACCGGGAACAGGCCGGCGAACACGCGCGGCTGCATTTCCTGGAAGCCCGGCAGCGGCTTGGGCGCCGGGTCGGCGGCCAGGGTCAGGGTGTCGCCGACCGGCGCGCCGTGCACGTCCTTGATGCTGGCCGTGACCCAGCCCACCTCGCCCGCGCGCAGGGCCGGCAGCACCTTGCGCTTGGGGGTGAACACGCCGACGTTGTCGACCTGATGGTTGCGGCCGGTGGACATGACCTGCAGCTTGTCGCCGGCCTTGATCTGGCCCTGCATCACGCGCACCAGCGAGACCACGCCCAGGTAGTTGTCGAACCAGGAGTCGATGATCAGCGCCTGCAGCTTGTCGGTGTCGCGCGGAACCGGCGCCGGAATGCGGTGCACGATGGCTTCCAGCACGTCCTGCACGTTCAGGCCGGTCTTGGCGCTGACCGGCACGGCGTCTTCGGCGTCGATGCCGATGACCGCTTCGATCTCGGCCTTGGCGCGCTCGATGTCGGCGGTGGGCAGGTCGATCTTGTTGATCACCGGCACCACTTCCAGGCCCTGCTCCACGGCGGTGTAGCAGTTGGCGACCGACTGCGCTTCCACGCCCTGGGCGGCATCCACCACCAGCAGCGCGCCTTCGCAGGCGGCCAGCGAGCGGCTGACTTCATAGGAGAAGTCGACGTGGCCGGGGGTGTCGATGAAATTCAGATGATAGGTCTGGCCATCTTTGGCCACGTACGGCAGCGACACCGACTGGGCCTTGATGGTGATGCCGCGCTCGCGCTCGATCGGGTTCGAGTCGAGCACCTGGGCCTCCATTTCGCGGGCCTGCAGGCCGCCGCAAAGCTGGATGATGCGATCGGCCAGCGTCGACTTGCCATGGTCGACATGGGCAATGATGGAGAAGTTGCGGATATTCCGCATCGAATCAGAGGACATAGGTGGCGGCGGCGCGGCGCGTCGTCAGGGTAACGGGTGATTATCGCACGGAAACGACCGGGCCCGCCGAAGCGGGCCCGGAAACGCAGCGGTGGCGGGGACTTACTCCCCGGTGCGGACCGCCACGAAGGCGGTGTTGCCGCTGGCACGGACCAGCAGCATCACCACGTCGCCCTTCTTGTAGCCGGCCAGCGCCTTGTTCAGCGCGGCCACGTTGCCGACCGGGGTGCGGCCGACCTGCAGCACCACCATGCCCGGGGACAGGCGGGCGTCACGCGCCGCCTGGCCCTTCACGCCGGTGATGCGCACGCCCTCGCCCGCGTCCAGGCCCAGCTGCTGGCGCTGCGGCGCGGTCAGGTCGGCCACGTCCAGGCCCAGCAGGGCGTTGGCACCGGTCTGCGGCGCCGCATCCGGCGCGGCCGGGGCGGCGGCGCCGCGCTCGGCGTCTTCGGCCAGCTCGGTCAGGGTCGCGGTGATTTCGCGCTCGCGGCCGTCACGCAGCACGTTCAGGCGGACCTTGCTGCCCGGCGCCTGGGCGCCGATCAGCGGCGGCAAGTCGCTGAAGGTGTTGATCGGCGTGCCGTTGACCGAACGGATCACGTCACCGACTTCCAGCCCGGACTTGGCGGCAGCGCTGCCCGGAACCAGTTCGTTGACCAGCGCACCACGGCTGTCGGGCAGGTTGAAGCCCTGCGCCACGTCGCCGGTGATGGCGCCGACCACCGCGCCCAGCTGGCCGCGGCTGACCCGGCCGTTCTTCTTGATCTGCTCGACCGCGCCCATGGCCAGGTCGATCGGGATCGCGAAGCTGATCCCCATGTAGCCGCCCGAGGCGGAGAAGATCTGCGAATTGATGCCGACCACTTCACCACGGGTATTCAGCAGCGGACCGCCGGAATTGCCCTGGTTGATCGCCACGTCGGTCTGGATGAACGGCACGTAGCGCTGGTCCTGGCCGCCGGTGCTGCGCCCGACCGCACTGACCACGCCGGCGGTGACCGAGTGGTCCAGGCCGAACGGCGAGCCGATTGCGACAACCCACTGGCCCGGCTTGAGCGTATTGGAATCGCCCACCCGCACGGTCGGCAGGTTTTTCGCGTCGATCTTGAGCAGGGCCACGTCGTACTGCTGGTCGCTGCCCACCACCTTGGCGGTGAATTCGCGGCGGTCGCCCAGCTTGACCTTCACCTCACCGGCGTCGGCCACCACGTGGTGGTTGGTCAGCACGTAGCCGTCGGGCGAGATGATGAAGCCCGAGCCCATGCCACGGCCGCGGATGCTGGGACCTTGGTCATCGCCGCCACCGGGCTGGCCCGGCATCTGGAAGTCCGGGCCGAAGAAGCGGCGGAAGAATTCCGGCATCTCGTCATCGCCCGGGCCCGCAGGGCCACGTGCCTGGCGGTTGCTGCGCACGATGGTGGTTTCGATGTTGACCACGCCGGGGCCGACCTGTTCGACCAGGTTGGTGAAATCGGGCAGCCCGCTGACCAGCGGCGCGGCCGGCGCACGCGGCGCGGCCGTGGCCTGGGCGGCGGGTGCGGCCGGGGACGGCGACTGCGCGCAGGCCACCAGCGGCAGGGTGATGGCCAGCAGGGCCAGGGCATGCGTACGGATACGGGCGGTCATCAGACTCGAACCTCCGGGTCAGGGGTATCAGGGGGAGAGGGAAGCAACAGGGCGTGCAGCAGGCTCAATCGGCGCCGTCATCCTGCAGGCGCGGTTCGAACGGATAGAACGCGGCCGGCGGCTGCTGGGTGCGGAAGCTGGCGTTGATCGCGCCATTGTCGCCCAGGGTCGAACGCGGCCACGGCCGGGCCTGCAGGCTGCTGACATCGCCAAACGGCAGGGCGCGTGCCGACGCCGCCGGGACGGTCGGCGCCAGCGGCGCCTGGCTGGCCACGGCCCGCACCGGCTCGGCGACACGGCTGGCCACGCCACGCGCGGCCTGCTGGGTACGGGTGGAGCTGTTGCGGCGCGCGGTGGCGGCAGCGGCAGGCACGGCGGCCACGGCCAAGGCGGCGTCTGCCACGGCGGTCGGTGCCGCAGGCGCACGCGGGGTGGGCGGCGGCAGCTGGGCCTGGCTGGCGATGATGGTGGTTGGCTGATCCGGCGCGGTCTGGCCGGGCAGCTGCTCGCGGGTCACGAACAGGGCAATGGCGGCAACCGAGGCAGCCAGTGCGGCACCGCCGCCCAGGCGCAGCCAGCCGCTGCGGCGCGCGCGCGCCACCGGCGCGGCCGGCACGACGGCCGGTCGCGGCTCGGCGCTCACGGCTGCCTGGATGCGGTCGGCGAAATCGGCCGGGGCCGGCGCGCAGGCCTGGCCGCGCAGCACGTCGCCCAGCAGCTGCCAGCGTTCCTGGCAGCCAGAAAGGTCTTCGTCGTGTTCCAGCCGGCGCAGCAGGAAGCGGGCTTCCTCCAGCGGCAGCTCACCGTCGACCAGCGCCGACAGCTGCTGGCGGTGGTGGGCGTCGAATTTGTCTGGCAGTTGATTGCTCATGCGCGGCTCTTTTCGCGGGTGGCGCTGCCGATATCCAGCAGCGGCCGAAGTTCAGTGTCGATCGCCTCGCGGGCGCGGAAGATCCGCGAACGCACGGTGCCGATCGGGCACCCCATCTTCTGCGCGATGTCTTCGTAACTCAGGCCTTCCACCTCGCGCAGGGTGATGGCCGATCGCAGTTCTTCCGGCAGCGCGGCCACCGCCTTCATCACCGTGTTCTCCAGTTCCTGGCGCATCAGCTCACGCTCGGGCGTGTCGGTGTCGCGCAGGCGGGTGCCGCTGTCGAACTGCTCGGCGTCACCGATTTCAATGTCATCGGTGGGCGGGCGGCGGTTGTGGGCGGCAAGGTGGTTCTTGGCAGTATTCACGGCGATCCGGTGCAACCAGGTATAGAACTGGGCGTCTCCACGGAAACTGTTGATCGCGCGGTAGGCGCGAACGAACGTGTCCTGGGCGACGTCCTGACATTCACTCCAGTCGGCGATGTAGCGCCCGATCAATGCGACGATCCGATGCTGGTACTTGCGCACCAGTACATCGAACGCCGCACTTTCGCCGCGCTGCACGCGCCGGACCAGCTCCAGGTCCAGCTCCTGTGGTGTTTCGACCTCGGCCATTGGGGGCCGCACTCCTGTCAGCCCAACCGACGTCGGGCAATGAGACTGCCAATCCCGGGAAAAGTTCAGCGCCCATCCGTGAACGCCGCACCAGCTTTTAACTACGGTTCCGTTAAGGTTCCCTCCCTCCCCCCAGCTATAGGGATTTGACGGGGAGGAAACAACCTCTGGATCATAGCCCCCTTCTCCATACACAACCGGATGGAACGTCCCCATGCTCTCAGGCTTCGATGGGCTCCGCTTCTCACATTGGCACCCCGAGATCCGTGACGATGGTGTCGTGGTGCTCAGCCTCGACCGCCAGGACAGCAGCGTCAATGCGATGTCGCAGGACGTGCTGCTGGAACTGGGCGACCTGGTCGAACGCCTGGCGCTGGATCCGCCCAAGGCGGTGGTGGTGCAGTCGGTCAAGCCGGCCGGGTTCATCGCCGGGGCCGACCTGAAGGAATTCCAGGAGTTCGACCGCCGCGGCACCGTCAATGACGCGATCCGCCGTGGCCAGACCACCTACCAGAAGCTGGCCGAGCTGCCCTGCCCGACCGTGGCCGCCATCCACGGCCACTGCCTGGGCGGCGGTACCGAGCTGGCCCTGGCCTGCCGCTACCGCGTGGCCTCCAACGACCCCTCCACCCGGATCGGCCTGCCCGAAACCCAGCTGGGCATCTTCCCGGGCTGGGGCGGCAGCGCGCGCCTGCCGCAGCTGCTCGGCGCCCCGGCGGCGATGGACATGATGCTGACCGGCCGCAACCTGTCGGCATCGGCCGCCCGCAATATCGGCCTGGTCGACAAGGTGGTGGCCCCGGCGGTGCTGCTCGACACCGCCGTGGCGCTGGCCCTGGCCGGCACCACCCGCCCGTTCAAGCAGCGCCTGACCGCGTGGGCCACCAACACCTGGCTGGCGCGCAAGCTGCTGGCGCCGCAGATGGCCAAGCAGGTCGCGCGCAAGGCGAAGAAGGAGCACTACCCCGCCCCCTACGCGCTGATCAACACCTGGGCGCGCACCGGCGGCAGCGGCATCCAGGCCCGCCTGGACGCCGAGCGCCGCGCCGTGGTCAAGCTGGCCGGCACCCCGACCGCACGCAACCTGATCCGCATCTTCTTCCTGACCGAACGCCTGAAGGCGCTGGGCGGCAAGGACCATGGCATCCGCCACGTGCACGTGGTCGGCGCCGGCGTGATGGGCGGCGACATTGCGGCCTGGTCGGCCTACAAGGGCTTCGAGGTCACCCTGCAGGACCGCGAGCAGCGCTTCATCGACCCGGCCATGGAACGCGCGCAGGCGCTGTTCGCCAGGAAGGTGCGCGATGAGTCCAAGCGCCCCGCAGTGGCCGCACGGCTCAAGGCCGACCTGGCCGGTGACGGCGTGGCCGTGGCCGACCTGGTGATCGAAGCGATCATCGAGGATGCCGAGGCCAAGCGCGGTCTGTACCAGACGCTGGAGCCGAAGATGAAGGCCGACGCGCTGCTGACCACCAACACATCCTCGATCCCGCTGGTGGAACTGCGCGACCACATCCAGCGTCCGGCCCAGTTCGCCGGCCTGCACTACTTCAACCCGGTCGCGCAGATGCCGCTGGTGGAAATCATCCACCACGACGGCATGGCGCCGGAGACCGAGCGCCGCCTGGCCTCGTTCTGCAAGGCGCTGGGCAAGTTCCCGGTGCCGGTCGCCGGCACCCCCGGCTTCCTGGTCAACCGCGTGCTGTTCCCGTACATGCTGGAAGCGGCGACCGCGTATGCCGAAGGCATTCCCGGCCCGGTGATCGACAAGACCGCGGTGAAGTTCGGCATGCCGATGGGCCCGATCGAACTGCTCGACACGGTGGGCCTGGACGTGGCGGCCGGTGTCGGCAAGGAGCTGGCACCGTTCCTTGGCCTGCAGATTCCAGCCGCACTCCAGACCGTTGAACAGGGCAAGCGCGGCAAGAAGGACGGCCAAGGCATCTACAAGTGGGACAACGGCCGCGCGCAGAAGCCGGACGTGCCGGCCAACTACCAGGCGCCGGACGACCGGGAAGACCGCCTGATCCTGCCGCTGCTCAACGAAGCGGTGGCCTGCCTGCACGACGGCGTGGTCAGCGACGCCGACCTGCTGGATGCGGGCGTGATCTTCGGCACCGGCTTCGCGCCGTTCCGGGGTGGTCCGATCCAGTACATCCGCGCCACCGGCGCCGATGTACTGGTGGAGCGCCTGAAGGTGCTGCAGCAGCGCCATGGCGACCGCTTCGCACCGCGCCCGGGTTGGGACGCGCCGGTGCTGCGCGAACCGGTGATCTGATCGAAACCACGACAACGCCACCGCACGGTGGCGTTGTTGTTTCCGGGTACCGCAAACGAAACACCCTGTTACCCGAACGGGCCATGCACCGCCGTGGGTCGCGTGCCATCCTTGCGGCCTGTCCCCGCCAGCGAGAAAGCCCGCATGACGACCATCATCGCCCCGCGCGTCCATGACATCGGCGGCCTGGAAGTGCGCCGCGCCGTGCCCAGCATCCAGGCGCGCAGCATTGGCCCGTTCGTGTTCGTCGACCAGATGGGCCCGGCGGTGATGGCGCCCGGCACCGGCATCGACGTCCGCCCGCATCCGCATATCGGGCTGGCCACCGTGACCTTCCTGTGGTCCGGCGCCATCGGCCATCGCGACACGCTCGGCTCGGACCAGGTGATCCGCCCCGGCGATGTCAACTGGATGACCGCCGGGCGCGGCATCGCGCACTCCGAGCGCACGCCGCCGGTGGAACGCGAACACGACCACCCGGTGCATGGCATGCAGACCTGGGTGGCGCTGCCGAAAAGCCATGAAGAAACCGATCCCGGTTTCTTCCATCACAGCGCAGCCACCCTGCCGCAGCAGCGTCGCGATGGTGCCTGGCTGCGCGTCATCGCCGGCCGCGCCTACGGCGAAGAATCACCGGTGAAGGTGTTCACCGACACCCTCAACGTCGCCATCGACCTGGACGCCGGCGCCGAACTCGACCTGGACACCGGTCATAAGGAACGGGCGCTCTACATCCTCGAAGGCGACGCACAGCTGGATGGCGTCGACCTGCCTGCACAGCACCTGGTCATCCCCGAATTCAACGCACGTGGCCGCCTGCGTGCCAAGACGCCGTTGAAGGCCATGCTGCTCGGTGGTGAACCCCTGGATGGACCGCGCCACCTCTGGTGGAACTTCGTGTCCAGCTCGAAGGAACGCATCGAACAGGCCAAGCACGACTGGGAATCCGGACGGTTCGGCACCATCCCCGGCGACGACAAGGAATTCATTCCACTGCCGGAGCGTTGAGCGCACGCCGCATTGTCCGATTTCCGCCGTGTTCCCCCTTGGACACTCGTGGAGATCCTCAATGAGCATGGGCAAGCGCGTGGTTGCCGAATTCCTCGGCACGTTCTGGCTGGTGTTGGGCGGCTGTGGCAGCGCCGTCCTCGCCGCGCACTTCGGCGGCGATGGCAATCCGCTCGGTATCGGTTTCCTTGGCGTTGCACTGGCGTTCGGCCTGACCGTACTGACCGGTGCGTACGCGTTCGGCCACATCTCCGGCGCCCACTTCAATCCGGCAGTGAGTGTCGGGCTCTGGGCCGGCGGCCGCTTCCCCGCCCGCGACCTGCTGCCGTACATCGTGGCCCAGGTGCTGGGCGGCCTGCTGGCCGCGTTCATCCTGCTGCAGATCGCCTCCGGCGCGCCCGGTTTCCAGATCGACGGCAGCCAGGCCGGCGCGTTCGCCAGCAACGGCTACGGTGCGCTGTCGCCCGGCGGGTACAGCGTGGCCGCGGCGTTCCTGTGCGAAGTGGTGCTCACCGCCATGTTCCTGGTGGTGATCATGGGCGCCACCCATGGCCGGGCCCCGGCCGGGTTCGCACCGCTCGCGATCGGCCTGGCCCTGACCCTGATCCACCTGATCAGCATCCCGGTTACCAATACCTCGGTGAACCCGGCCCGCTCCACTGCGGTGGCGGTGTTCGCCGGCAGCGGCGCGCTCGGGCAACTGTGGCTGTTCTGGCTGGCGCCGCTGCTGGGCGGGCTGATCGGCGGGATCGTCTACAAGTGGATCGGGGCCGAGCCGTCACCTCGCTAACCGGCTTCAGATTCATTTGAAACGGTTATTTGAAGATCCAGTCACATTCCGTTAAGGTCAAAATCACCAGGCCGTCACCCGGCGGGCGTCATCGCCCCGCCGGGGACGGCTGGGCCAATTCATACGGGGGAACGCATGAAGATCCTGCACGCCTTGGTTGTTCTGGGGCTGTCACTTGCTGCCGGCAATGCGTCGGCGCAGTCGGCGGCGAAATGTCCTGCGCTGCCCGCCGACAGCAACCTGCAATGGCAGGAAACCGCGCAAAGCACCTATGTGCTGTGCAAGGCGGTCGACGCAGGTGGCCGCGAGGTCATGACCTTGATGCTGACCGGACGCGACCCGGATATTCCGCTGGCCCGCACCCTTCGCCAGGAAAAGGGCGGCTTCGCCGGTGAATCGCTGTACTGGTACAAGCCCGACCTGGGCGGCCAGGAGCCACCGGGCTATGCCACGCGACGCATGACCGTGGTGAAGTTCGACAAGAACCAGTACGCGCAGATTTCGCTGTATCCGGGCGATGCCAGCGAGCTGCGTTCGCTGCAGTTGATGTCGCAGGGCATGAACCTCAATCCGTCCGCGGTCGCTGCGGAGCGGTGACGACATCGGGGATGCAGCATGCATCCCCGACGACGCTGTCGAACGGTTTAGAAGCGGCCTTCCTGGAAATCCACGAAGGCCTGCATCAGTTCCTGCTTCGTGTTCATCACGAACGGTCCGTGACGCATGACCGGTTCGCGCAGCGGACGCCCCGCGACCAGGATCAGGCGCGCGCCGTGTGCGCCTGCGCGCAGCTGCAACAGCTCGCCGCCACCAAGCACGGCCATGTCCTGCCGGCCGACCGGGCGGGCGTCGTCGCCCTCGCCCACCACCAGGTCGCCTTCGAACACATAGGCAAACGCGTTGTGACCTTCGGGCAGCAGGTAGTCCCAGCCGCTTCCGGCGGCGAGTTCAACATCCAGGTACAGCGGGTCGGTGGCCGGCTGCACGATCGGCCCGACGGTGTCGCCGACCTGACCGGCAATGACCTTGACCTGCACGCCCGGCGCCGGCTGCACCACCGGAATGCGGTCGGGGGCGAATTCCTGGTACTTCGGGTCGGTCATCTTGTCGCGCGCGGGCAGGTTCACCCAAAGCTGGAAGCCGCGCATCTGGCCGGACTCCTGCTCGGGCATCTCCGAATGCACCAGGCCGCGGCCGGCGGTCATCCACTGCACGCTGCCTGGGGTCAGCAGGCCTTCGTTGCCATGGTTGTCCTTGTGGCGCATGCGGCCGTCGAGCATGTAGGTGACGGTCTCGAAGCCACGGTGCGGGTGGCTGGGGAAGCCGGCGATATAGTCCTCGGCACGGTCGGTGCCGAATTCGTCCAGCAGCAGGAACGGGTCCAGGTCGGGCAGCGAGGGGCCGCCGATCACGCGGGTCAGGCGCACGCCGGCGCCGTCGGACGTGGGCATGCCGCGGATGGTGCGCTGCACGCGTGCGGGGGAGGTGCTCATGATGGCTCCGACAAGAGGATACTGGGTACAAGATGGGCGCAGCCCTGGACGGCGCCAACCGTCACGCCCGCAACCGATCGTTCCAACGGTGGGGATTCAAGTCTACGACCAAAGTACTAGCGGCAAGCCTCCGCGCGCGCATTGACCCGGTCACCGCGAGGGCGGACCCTTAACGAGTTCTTCAGGGAGACGCAATCTCATGAAAGGTTTGTCGAAATTGGGTTGGGCGGCGCTGGCGCTGCTTGGCGCATTCTGTCTGGGCACCGTCGCGCTGCGGCGGGGCGAACAGATCAATGCGCTGTGGATCGTGGTGGCCGCAGTCTCCATCTATCTGATCGCATATCGCTTCTACAGCCTGTTCATCGCCGACAAGGTGATGCAGCTGGATCCGACCCGGGCCACGCCTGCGGTGTTGAACAACGATGGCCTGGATTACGTGCCGACCAACAAGCACGTGCTGTTCGGCCACCACTTCGCGGCGATTGCCGGTGCAGGCCCGCTGGTCGGTCCCGTGCTGGCGGCGCAGATGGGCTACCTACCGGGCCTGTTGTGGCTGGTGGTCGGCGTGGTGCTGGCCGGCGCGGTGCAGGACTTCATGGTGCTGTTCATTTCCAGCCGCCGCAACGGGCGTTCGCTGGGTGACCTGGTGCGTGAGGAAATGGGCCAGGTGCCCGGGACGATCGCGCTGTTCGGTGCGTTCCTGATCATGATCATCATCCTGGCGGTGCTGGCGATGGTGGTGGTGAAGGCGCTGGCGGAAAGTCCGTGGGGCATGTTCACGGTGATTGCGACGATGCCGATCGCGATCCTGATGGGCGTGTACATGCGCTACATCCGGCCGGGCAAGATCGGCGAGATCTCGGTGGTGGGGTTGATCCTGCTGCTGCTGGCGATCTGGTACGGCGGTCGCGTGGCGGCGGACCCGGTCTGGGGCCCGGCGTTCACGTTCACGGGGGTGCAGATCACGTGGATGCTGATCGGGTACGGGTTCGTGGCGTCGGTGCTGCCGGTGTGGCTGCTGCTGGCCCCGCGCGATTACCTGTCGACGTTCCTGAAGATCGGTACGATCGTGGCGCTGGCAATCGGCATCCTGATCGTGATGCCGGAGCTGAAGATGCCGGCGCTGACGCAGTTCGCGGCGAGCGGTGATGGTCCGGTGTGGAAGGGCGGGATGTTCCCGTTCCTGTTCATCACCATTGCGTGTGGTGCGGTGTCGGGCTTCCATGCGCTGATCGCGTCGGGTACGACGCCGAAGCTGCTGGCCAATGAGCGCCACATGCGCTACATCGGCTACGGCGGCATGCTGATGGAGTCGTTCGTGGCGGTGATGGCGCTGGTGGCGGCGTCGATCATCGATCCGGGCATCTACTTTGCGATGAACAGCCCGGCAGCGGTGATCGGTGCGGACGCGGTGTCGGCGGCGCATTACATCACCACTACGTGGGGCTTCACGATCACGCCGGAGCAGCTGGAAGCTACGGCACTGGCGATTGGTGAGCCGACGATCCTGCACCGTGCGGGTGGTGCGCCGACGCTGGCGGTGGGTATCGCGCAGATCCTGCACCAGGCGATTCCGAGCGGCAGCAACGCGATGATGGCCTTCTGGTACCACTTCGCGATCCTGTTCGAGGCACTGTTCATCCTGACGGCGGTGGACGCGGGTACGCGTGCGGGCCGGTTCATGCTGCAGGACCTGCTGGGCAACTTCATTCCGGCGCTGAAGAAGACGGAGTCGTGGACGGCGAACATCATCGCGACGGCGGGCTGCGTGGCGCTGTGGGGCTACCTGCTGTACACGGGCGTGGTGGATCCGTTCGGTGGCATCCAGACGTTGTGGCCGCTGTTCGGCATTTCGAACCAGATGCTGGCGGGTATCGCGCTGATGCTGGGTACGGTGGTGCTGTTCAAGATGAAGCGCGACCGCTATGCGTGGGTGACGGCGGTGCCGGCGGTGTGGCTGCTGATCTGCACGACGTATGCGGGTCTGATCAAGATCTTCGACAGCAATCCGGCGCAGGGTTTCCTGGCGCAGGCGCACAAGTACCAGGATGCGATTGCGAGCGGGACGATCACGGCGCCGGCGAAGACGGTGGGTCAGATGCAGCAGATCGTGGTGAACGCGTACGTGAACACGGGCCTGACGGTGCTGTTCCTGTTCGTGGTGTTCGCGATCCTGGCGTATGCGATCAAGACGATCGTGGTGGCGCGTCGTTCGCCGCAGCGTACGGACCGTGAGACGGAGTACGTGGCGCTGCAGCCGCACCAGATGGCGGACCTGTGATGAGTACGGGTCTGGTTCCGGTCGGGCAGTACCAGGCGCACCGCCGGATCTGGCGGCGCCTGGTGCAGACGGCACGGCTGTGCTGTGGCATTCCCGACTACGACAACTATGTGCGGCACGTGCTGGAGAAGCATCCGGACCGCACGCCGATGGACTACAAGACGTTCTTCCGGGAGCGTCAGGAGGCTCGGTACGGTGGTCGCAACGGTGGTCGTTGTTGCTGACTGTTTTTTGATTTGATTTGTTGAAGCGAAAAGGCGGCGCCGTTGGCGCCGCCTTTTCTTTTGGCTCTGTCTTTTTATCGGTTTTGGGCGGGGCGGGGATGGAACGTAGGGCAAATGCGCGCTTACGCGCCGGCCATCCACTTCAAAATCAAACCTGTCACGTACGCGAGGCCGGTGCCGGTTGCGTACCCGACCGTGCCCAACAAGACCCCTACTGGCGCGAGGCTTGGGTGGAATGCGGCTGCTACCACCGGCGCCGATGCGGCTGCGCCGATGTTGCCCATTGAGCCGATGCCGAAGAAGAACAGCGGCGCTCTTACCAGTTTGGCCACGATCCACAGCACCAGGATGTGGGTGAGCATCCAGATCACGCCGAGCAGGAACAGCCAGGGGCGGTCGAGCAGCGAGAGCAGGTTCATCTGCATGCCGATGCAGGCGATCAGGAAGTAGAGGAACACGGTGCCAAGGCGTGAGGCGCCGGCGGATTCGAGCCGGCGTGCGCGGGTGAAGCTGAGGCCGAGGCCCAGCAGGGTGGAGAGCAGGACGACCCAGACGAAGGCGCTGTCGAGGCTGAACTGGCTGGCCCAGCTGATGTTGGTTTTGAACCAGGCGCTCAGGGGTGCGGCGATGGCGTGGGCGAGGCCCACTCCGCCGAGGGCGACGCCGACGATCAGCATGAGATCGGTGAGGCTGGGAATGCGGGCGTTCTGGGCCTCGTAGGCGCTGATGCGCGCTTTCATTTCGTCGATGGCGCGGGTGTCGGCGCCGTTGCGCGTGTCGATCTGGGTGGCGCGGTTGGCGAGGAACAGGAGGACGGCCATCCACAGGCTGGCGCAGGCGACGTCGACGACGGCGAACTGGCCGAAGGTGGTGGCGTCAGTGCCGAACACTTCGCGCATGGCAACCATGTTGGCGCCGCCGCCGATCCAGCTGCCAGCGAGGGCGGCCATGCCGGCCCAGGTGTCGCCGGCCACGGTTTCGGGGTGGATCCAGGACATGAGCTGGAAGGACACCACGGCGCCGAGCATGATGCCGAAGGTACCGGCGCAGAACACGATGAGCAGTTTGGGGCCGAGTTTGAGGATGCCCTTGAGGTCGATCGAGAGGGTCAGCAGCACCAGGGCGGCGGGCAGCAGGACGTCGCGGGCGATGGGGTTGTAGAGGGCGGTGTTGTGGCCGTCGATCAGGCCGGCGGTGTTGTAGATGGCCGGGATGAAGTAGCACAGCAGCAGTGCGGGCACCCAGGCGAAGATCTTTTTCAGCAGCGGGGTCGGGCCGCTGGCGGCCCAGAAGATGAGGGCCAGGGTGGCGGCGATGAGGCCAAGGCCAACGATGTCGTTGGTGATGAGCGCGGTACTCGGTTCGGTCGGCATGGGGTCCTCTGTCGATCGAAAGGGCAAAAAAAAGCGTCGCAGGGTGCGACGCTCCTTGAGCTTAACATCGTCTTCACCCAGCGATCAGGGCAGCGATGCACCCAGGTCAAGGATCACGCGCGTGCCGCGGGGTTGGCTGTGTTCGAGGGTGAGCAACCATCCAAGGTGTTCGCACAGGCGTGCGATCAGCTCCAGGCCGATGCCGCTTTGTTCGTTGCGGTCGCCGCGTGCCATGCGTGCGTATACGGCGGCGATCTCTTCCGGGCTCATGCCCTCCCCCGGATCCTGCAGGGTGACAACGGCGCGGTCGGAAACGCTGAGGGTGATGGTGCCGCGACCGCTGTTTTCGATGGCGTTGCGCAGCAGGTTGCCGACGGCGGCCCGGACCACGCCGAGCGGCGCGACGATGTCCACGCGCGCCAGGCTGCTTACGGTGATCTGCAGGTCCTTGTCACCCAGCAGGTGGCGGTGGTCTTCGATGATGTCCGGGACCAGCTGATCGAGCGCGATGGGTTCTTTCAGCGACGCCAGCCGGGCCGGGTCGCGGGCCAGCACCAGCAGCAGCTGGATCAGCTGTTCCACGCCCTGCGCGGTGCGGTGTACACGCTGCATCTGATGGCGTGCGCGGTCAGGCACGCCGGGTTGTTCGAGCGCCAGTTCGGCCGCGCCGGTGATCACCGCGACGGGAGTGCGCAGTTCGTGGCTGGCGGTGCTGATGAACACCCGTTCGCGTTCGACGAACTGTTCGTTGCGGGCCAGGTAGTCGTTGAGTGCGGCGGCAATCACGTACAGCTCGGAGCTGCCGCGCGGGTCGACGTCGACACGCTGGCCCGGTGCACCGGGTTTCAGGCCGTCGATGTGGCGGGCCAATGACCGCAGCGGACTCACCAAGCGGCTGACGCCGACGGACGCCATCACCACGGTAACCAGGATCATCACCAGGCCGGCCAGCATCACCCAGCGGGTAGCGAACTCCTCCAGCTCGTGGAAGTCGTTGATGTCCAGCGCCAGCGCCAGCCGACCATGGCGTTCGGTGTTGCGCACCATCACGGCGGCCGAACGGTCGTTGATGACGATCCCGTCGTGCAGGCCCGGGTGCAGGGTGCGCAGGATGGGGGGAAGATCCGGGCTGTCGTCGACGGTATACAGACGCAGGGTGTCGGAATCCTGCCAGCGGTAATGCGGGTCGTGTTCGAAATGGCTGAGGATGCTGTCCAGTTCCGAATTGAGCAGCGCGCGCCAGGCCGAATGTTCGGCGTGTTCGTGCACGTAGTTGCCCACGCTGAACACCGCCAGCGAGATCAAGGCCAGGTAGCCCAGCAACCACCACAACAGGCGCCGGTGCAGCGGCGCGGGTTTACGCAGGCTCATCGCGACCTTCAGCAGCCGGTGCGCCGAGTCGGTAGCCGACCCGTGGCAGGGTGTGGATCAGTTTGCGGGGGAACGGGCCGTCCACGCTGCGGCGCAGTTCGTAGATGTGCGAGCGCAACAGGTCGCCGTCGGGAAGCTCGTCGCCCCACAGCGCGAATTCCAGCTGCTGGCGGGTGACTGCGGCGGGGCTGGCGCGCATCAGCACTTCCAGAAGCTTGCGGCAGGCCGGATACAGATGCAGCGCCTGGCCAGCCCGCTGCGCTTCCAGCGTGGCCAGGTCCAACACCAGGTCGTCCACCTCCAGCACCTTGCGCGGATTGCGGCCCTGCGCACGCACGTGCAGCGCTTCCAGCCGCACCTCCAGTTCCGGCAACGCGAACGGCTTGGTCAGGTAGTCGTCGGCACCGGCGCGGAACCCGGCGATCTTGTCGGGCAGTTCATCGCGCGCGGTGAGCATGATCACCGGCACTTCCGAACCATGCTCCAGGCGCAGGCGACGCAGTACGTCCGGGCCTTCCATGCGCGGCAGCATCCAATCCAGGATCAGCGCGTCGTAGTTCTGGGTGGTCGCCAGGTGCAGGCCGGTGATGCCGTCGGGTGCCACGTCCAGCACGTGGCCGCGCGCTTCGAAGTATTCGAACAGGTTGGTGACCAGCTGGCGGTTGTCTTCGATGACCAGGAGCCGCATGCGTCGGGTACTCGGGGGCAATGCCCCATGGTAGCGGCTGGATTGTCGGAATCAGGTCGCAATCAACCCGATTCGACACATTTCCTACACGAAATAGGACAAAGTCCCCCCTTTCCCTGCGAGCGGCCGCCCTTGTCGACGACCCTGCTGCGCCATCACTGGCGCCTGTTGACCCTGCTGGCCCTGCTGCTGGCATTGGCGGCGGGCATCGGGCTGCGTGCCCCCACCCCGCCGGACGAGCCGCGCTTCGTGCTGGCCGCGCGCGCCATGGTCGAGACCGGGCAGTGGCTGCTGCCGCACCGGGGCAGCGAGCTTTACGCAGAGAAGCCGCCGGTGTTCATGTGGATGCAGGCGGCCACGTACAAAGTGATCGGGCATTGGAACCTGGCGTTCCTGTTGCCCTCGCTGCTGGCCGCGCTGGCCACGCTGTGGCTGAGCTGGGACCTGGCCCGGCGCCTGTGGAACCGGCGCATCGCGTGGTGGGCGGTGCTGGCGCTGGCCAGCTGCCTGCAGTTCGGGCTGATGGCCAAGCGCGCGCAGATCGACATGGTGCTGGTGGCGCTCACCACGCTGTCGCTGTGGGCGTTGCTGCGGTACCTGCTGGAGCGGCCGAACACGCGCCTGCTGTGGGTGGCCGGCTTCGCCGCCGGGCTGGGTACGGTCACCAAGGGCGTCGGCTTCCTGCCGCTGCTGGTGCTGCTGCCGTGGGCGCTGTGGCGCTGGAAAGGGCAAGCGCACGGCGCCGCCGCCCTGCCCCGCGCCCGCGCGCTGCTGTGGCTGATTCCTGCCTTCCTGCTCGGCACGGCGGTATGGCTGGGACCGCTCGGCATCGCGCTGCTCAACGACCCGTCGCCGGAGCTGCAGGGCTACGCGCGCGAGCTGCTGTTCAAGCAGACCGGCACCCGTTACGCCAACGCCTGGCACCACGTGCAGCCGGCCTGGTATTACCTGCAGGTGATCGCCACCCTGTGGCTGCCGGGCAGCCTGCTGCTGCCCGCGCTGCTGCCGGGCTGGTGGCGTCGGCTGCGCCGCGGCGATGGCCGCTGGTGGCTGCTGCTGGGCTGGTCGCTGCTGGTGCTGCTGTTCTTCAGCGCCAGCCCCGGCAAGCGCGAGGTCTACATCTTCCCGATGCTGCCGGCGCTGTGCGTGGCCGCTGCGCCGCTGCTGCCCGGCCTTCTCCGCCGCGCCGGAACGCGCTGGTTGCTGCTGGCCTATGTGCTGGTGCTGGGCGTGGCCGCCACGGGCATCGGTGCGGAGTTGCTCGCCGATGGCGCGTGGGCGCATGCGCAGCTGGCCAAGCGCGGCATGCCGCAAGTACTGCTGCCGGTGCTGGGCGGCTGGCTGCTGGGCTTTGGCGTGGTGGTGCTGCTGCTGGCGGCGTGGCTGCGCCAGCGCCGCGCCGGCCCGCTGGTGGTGATCACCGCGCTGCTGCTATGGAACCTGCACGGATGGAGCTTGATGCCTGCACTGGGGCCGTACAGCTCCGCGTCGGCGTTGATGCAGCAGGTCGGTGAGCGCATCGGTCCGGAGGCGGAACTCGGCGCACTCGCCTGGCGCGAACAGAACCTGCTGCAGGCCGACCGCCCGGTGACCGATTTCGGCTTCAAGCGGCCGTGGGACGCGCAGTGGCATGACGCAGGCCCTTGGCTGGCGCTGGCACCTCACAACCGCTGGCTGCTGGTGCTGGAACAGGCCATCAGCCCGTGCGTGAAGCGCGAGCAGGCAGTGATGATCGGCAGTTCCAACCGCAACCGGTGGTGGCTGGTGCCCGGCACCGCGTGGGATCCGGCCTGCCATGCCGCGTTGCCGCGCGATGCCGCAGCCGGCGTCGACGACGGCGACTGAATCGCGGATGCATGCTGCTGCCGGTTAACACGCGGGCAACGAAGCTCCGACCGCGCTCCGACACGCCGCTGACGACCATGGCGCCGGTTTCCCCGCCGGCCCTGACTTGATGCTTCCCGTTCCTGCTGCGTCCGTTTCCTATGCGTCGAGCACGCCCGCGTCGACGTCTGTGTTCCTGCGTCGCCACCTCGCCGGGCCGCTGCTGGCCGCACTGGCCGCCAGCGGCCTGCTGATGGGCGCCGGCGGCGACCAGTGGCTGGCCGACCAGGTATATCGCCTCGAAGGCCACCACTGGCTGCTGCAGAATGCCTGGGCCACCAGCCAGCTGATCCACAAGGGCGGCAAGTGGCTCAGCGCGGCCGCCACGCTGGTGGCGATCCTGCTGTGCTTCCACGCATGGCGCACCGAACGCGCGGCGGCATGGCGCTGGCCGCTGCTGTACCTGGTGCTGGCGATCGCGCTGGGCACCGGCATGGTGTCGCTGCTGAAATCGGTCACGCACATGGACTGTCCGTGGGACCTGACCCGTTACGGCGGGCTGCGCGAATTCGTGGGCCTGTTCGACACACGTCCGCACGGCATGCCGCGCGGTGCGTGTTTCCCGGGCGGCCATTCCAGCGCGGGCTATGCGTGGGTCACCCTGTACTTCCTGGCGCTGCTGGTGCACCCGGCCTGGCGCTGGCGGGGACTGGCGGTAGGCCTGGTGGCCGGCGGCATCTTCGGGGTGTCCCAGCAGCTGCGCGGCGCGCACTTCCTCTCGCATGACCTGTGGACGCTGGCGACCTGCTGGACGGTGTCGCTGCTGCTGTACCTGCTGGTGCGCCGGCGCTGCCTGCCACGGCAGGGCCCGGTACCTGTGGCCCTTGCGGTGCGGCGGCGGCCCCACTAGCCTTCGCCGGTCTGTCACCACCCAAGGATGTCCCCGTGAACCACCGCCCGCTCCTGCTGGCCCTGGCTGTCGGTGCTGCCGCACTGACCCTGGCGGCCTGTCAGAAGGAACCGTCCCCGGCCGATGCGCCGGCCGCCGGCACCGCCGCGCCGACCGAAACCGCAGATCAGTTCATTGCCCGCGTCAACGCCGAGTACAAGGCCCTGTACCCGGAAATGACCTCGGCCCAGTGGCTGTCCTCGACCTACATCAATGACGATTCCGAGCGCGTGGCGGCCAAGGCCAACGAGCGCTGGCTGACCATCCTCAATGGCTGGATCGCCCAGGCCGGCACGTACGACGGCAAGCCGATGAGCGAGGACACCAAGCGCCAGATCCACCTGCTCAAGCTGATGACCGCCATGCCGGCCCCGCGCGACCCGGCCAAGCTGGGCGAGCTGACCCGCATCGCCAGCCGCATGGAAGGCGCCTACGGCTCGGGCAAGTACTGCACCGACGAAGCCAACCCGGCCACCTGCCGCCAGCTTGGCGACCTGGAGCAGGTGCTGGCCAGCAGCCGCGACTACGACAAGCAGCTTGAAGCCTGGCAGGGCTGGCACGCCACCACCAAGCCGATGCGCGCCGATTACCAGCGCTTCGTCGGCCTGGTCAATGAGGGCGCGAAGGAAATGGGCTTCGCCGATGCCGGCCAGATGTGGCGCAGCGGCTACGACATGCCGGCCGAGCAGATCGGGCCGGAAACCGACCGCCTGTGGGAACAGGTCAAGCCGATGTACGAGCAGCTGCACTGCTATGCGCGTACCAAGCTGGACGGCACCTACGGCAAGGACAAGGCCGAAACCGAAGGCGGCCTGATCGCCGCGCACCTGCTCGGCAACATGTGGCAGCAGGACTGGTCGAACCTGTGGGACCAGCTGGAACCGTACCCGGGTGCGGGCAGCCTGGACATCACCGCCGCGCTGGAAAAGCAGTACCAGGCCAACCTGAGCGGCGCGCTGGCCAAGGCCGGCGGCAACGCCAATGTCGAGACGCTGTACAAGGCGCAGCGTGAGGCCGAACTGCGCACCGCCAAGCAGATGACCGAACGCGCACAGGACTTCTACGTGTCGCTGGGCATGCCGGCGCTGCCGAAGTCGTACTGGGACAAGACCCAGTTCATCAAGCCGCTGGACCGCGACGTGGTCTGCCACGCGAGCGCGTGGGACATGAACATGGACGGCGACGTGCGCACCAAGATGTGCATCAAGCCGAACGAAGAAAACTTCACCACGATCTACCACGAGCTGGGCCACATCTATTACGACCTGGCCTACAACCCGCTGCCGCCGTTGTTCCAGGGCGGTGCCAACGATGGCTTCCATGAAGCGATCGGCGACACCATCGTGCTGGCGATGACCCCGCAGTACCTGAACTCGATCGGCCTGGTCGACAAGCCGCAGGAAAGCCGCGAAGCCACCATCAATGCGCAGATGCGCATGGCGCTCAGCGGCGTGTCGTTCCTGCCGTTCGGCCTGATGATCGACCGCTGGCGCTGGGGCGTGTTCGACGGTTCGATCACCCCGGACAACTACAACAAGGCGTGGTGGGACCTGAAGGCCAAGTACCAGGGCGTGGCCCCGGCCAGCGCGCGTGGCGAAGAGTTCTTCGACCCGGGCGCGAAGTACCACGTGCCGGGCAACACCCCGTACACGCGCTACTTCCTGGCGCGCATCCTGCAGTTCCAGTTCTACAAGGGCCTGTGCGACGCGGCCGGTTACAAGGGCCCGCTGCACCAGTGCAGCTTCTACGGCAACAAGGAAGCCGGCCAGAAGTTCTGGGCGATGCTGAGCAAGGGTGCCAGCCAGCCGTGGCAGGCGACGTTGAAGGAGATCACCGGCGGCGACAAGCTCGATGCCGGCCCGATGATCGAATACTTCACGCCGGTCAACGAGTGGCTGAAGCAGCAGAACCAGGGGCAGATGTGCGGGTGGCAGCCGCCGGCGGCTGCAGCGGCGGCGCCGAAGGCGCCGTAAGATGGAAAAAGCCGGCTGAGAAGCCGGCTTTTTCTTTGGGGATATGCAGCCACGCAGGGCGTGGCTCTACCCCAATTCGACGGTAGAGCCACGCCCTGCGTGGCTGAACCGCGCGGCCCTGCGCGGTGCGTCAGGATTTGGGTTTCAACGACGCGGCCAGCTCCGTCTTGAACTGCTCGAAATCCTTGCCTTCGGCCTTGGCTTCGGCGTGGGCGGCGTCCTTCAATGCGTCCGAATACACCAGGCGCACGGGCGTGCCCTGGCGTTCGTGCAGTTCGGCGGCCTGCATGATCAGCGCCAGCACACGGGCGGCACTGGGGGTCTGGCCGGCAATACGGCCGTCCATGCCCAGCACCCACTCACCATCCCGTCGCACCACGCCGGCCAGCAGCGTGCGTTGCTGGTCGCGCAGTTCGGCATGCGGTTCCACCGGCGAGGCATGCGCCTTTTCACGGTTGGCTTCTTCGATTTCGCGGCGCCGGCGCAGGTCACGGCGCAGTTTGGAGGTGGTCGACATCAGGGGGACTTCCGGACTGCATCAATGGGGACAGAATAGCGCACGGGGGCTCAGGCCACGCTCGCCGCCGCCTCGCGCCGGCGTTCACAGCGACGCTCCCAGAACCAGAAGCTGGCGCCGATGGCGAAGAAGCCGGCGTAGCCCAGCGCCAGGTGCAGCGGCGTGCCGCTGAGCAGCGGCGAGGCCACCCCGGCCACCACGGTGTTGATCATCAGCTGGATGAACATCTGCATGGAGGAGGCCAGCCCGCGCTGGTGCGGGTACATGTCCAGCACGGCCAGCGCCAGGATCGGGAAGATCAGCGCCATGCCCACGCCACCGATGAAGATCGGCAGCACCGCCCACGGCAGTGCGATCTGCCCAACCGCCAGCACATAGGCCAGGTTGACCAGCGCCGACACCGCACACAGGCTGAAGCCGATGCCCACCTGGCGCTGCGCGGTCATCCGCCCGGCCATGCGCCCGGACAGGAACGAGCCCATGGTCATGCCACCGATGGTGGGAATGAACAGCCACGCAAACCCGCCCTGCCCCAGCTGCAGGTGCTGCATCACGAACACCGGCGCCGAAGCGATGTACAGGAAGATACCGGAGAAGTTGAAGGCGCCGGCCGCCGCCAGCCGCAGCAGGCGCGGGTTCGTGCCCATCTGCAGGTAGCTGCGCAGCAGCGCGCCGGTGGACAGCGGCGTGCGCGCTTCCACCGGGTGGGTTTCCGGCAGCCACTTGCCGGTGGCGGCCAGCAGCACCAGCGCGAATGCCACCAGGAACCAGAAGATCAGCGGCCAGTCGC
Organism: Stenotrophomonas bentonitica; assembly: GCF_013185915.1. Classification (NCBI taxonomy): domain Bacteria; kingdom Pseudomonadati; phylum Pseudomonadota; class Gammaproteobacteria; order Lysobacterales; family Lysobacteraceae; genus Stenotrophomonas; species Stenotrophomonas bentonitica. The sequence continues at coordinate 1,297,722 of NZ_JAAZUH010000001.1, forward strand.
CGCCGCCGAGCAGGATCCAGCCGCCGATGATCGGCGCGATCGCCGGGGCGATGCCGAAGATCATCGAGACCTGGCTCATCAGCCGCTGCGCGTCGGCACCGTGGTACAGGTCGCGGATCACTGCACGGCCGACGATCACGCCGACGCCGGCGGTGACGCCCTGCAGCGCGCGGAACACCAGCAGCGTGGTCAGGTCGCGTGACAGCGCGCAGCCGATGGAGGCGGCAATGAACAGCACCAGCCCGCCCAGGATCACCCGGCGCCGCCCGAACGCGTCCGACAGCGGGCCGTGCGCCAGGCTCATCAGGCCGTAGAACAGCAGGTACACGCTCACGGTCTGCTGCACCGCCACCTGGTCGACCTGCATGCGCTCGCCGAGCAGCAGGAACGCCGGGAAAATGGTGTCGATCGAGAACGGACCGAACATGGCCAGGCCGGCAAGCAGCAGGGCCAGGCGGCGGGTGGAGGGCGAGGCGGCGGTCATCGGGGCTTCCGTGTGCGGCGTGCGCGAACGCACGCAGGGCGCCGGGCCGCAATGCGGTGGCGCCTGATGAATACGAGGATCAGGCCATGATAGGCCGTCCGCCTGCCTGGCACCATGCCCGGGCGCCGGTTACGGCCCTGTCCGCACCCCCTGTTCATGTGCCGGACGGCCGCTGCGGGACGGGTCGCTGGGCTATAATCGCCGGGCTACATGGTGGGAGAAGCGGCGCGTGGTACAGCGCCCGCTGCCGAAGGCGCAACGCCCGTAATCGCTCAGGCCCGATACCACCCGCACCAAAACTCTGGAGAGACCGGCCAGTGCCGGCGCCGAAGGGGCACGAAGCGCGCAGATGCGTACTTCCAAACTCTCAGGCAAAAGGACAGAGGGGCACCCAGGAAGACCGCGAGGTCCGGTGGTTCGTTGTCGTTTTCGACACGCCCGGCCCCAGGGCTTCCGAACGTGCGTGCCCACTCTTTTGGATGCCAGCCATGTCCCAGAACACCCCTACCCTGCGCGAGCTTGAACACCACAACGCGTTCGTCGAACGCCACATCGGCCCGAACGACGCCGAAATCGCGCAGATGCTCGACGTGGTCGGCCACGCCTCGCTGGACGCCCTGACCGACGCCATCGTGCCGGCCGGGATCAAGTCGCCGGCCCCGCTGGCGCTGCCCGACTCGCTGACCGAAGTGGAAGCGCTGGCCAAGATCCGCGCCATTGCCGACAAGAACCAGGTGTTCCGCACCTTCATCGGCCAGGGCTACTACGGCACCCACACCCCGAACGTGATCCTGCGCAACGTGCTGGAAAACCCGGCGTGGTACACCGCCTACACCCCGTACCAGGCCGAGATCTCGCAGGGCCGCATGGAAGCGCTGATCAACTTCCAGACCCTGTGCGCGGACCTTACCGGCATGGAGATCGCCAACGCCTCGCTGCTGGACGAAGCCACCGCCGCCGCCGAAGCGATGACCCTGGCCAAGCGTTCGGCCAAGAGCAAGTCCGACACCTTCTTCGTGCATGACGCCGTGCACCCGCAGACGCTGGAACTGCTGCGCACCCGCGCCGAGCCGCTGGGCATCGTGCTGCGCGTGGGCACCCCGGCCGAAGCGCTGGAAGCCGACTCCTACGGCGTGCTGCTGCAGTACCCGGACACCTTCGGCCACGTGGGCGACTACAAGGCCCTGGCCGACGCCGTGCACGCACGTGGCGGCCTGGTCGCCGTGGCCACCGACCTGCTGGCGCTGACCCTGATCGCCGCCCCCGGCGAATGGGGCGCGGACATCGTGGTCGGCAACAGCCAGCGCTTCGGCGTGCCGTTCGGCTTCGGTGGCCCGCACGCCGCCTTCATGGCCTGCCGCGACGCCTACAAGCGTTCGATGCCGGGCCGCCTGATCGGCGTCTCCATCGACGCCCAGGGCAACCCGGCCTACCGCCTCACCCTGCAGACCCGCGAACAGCACATCCGCCGCGAGAAGGCCACCTCCAACATCTGCACCGCGCAGGTGCTGCTGGCGGTGATGGCCTCGATGTACGCCGTGTACCACGGCCCGGACGGCCTGACCCGCATCGCCCGTCGCACCCACCGCCTGGCCGCGATCCTGGCTGCCGCGCTGCGTGCTGCCGGGGTCAACGTGGGCGAGCACTTCTTCGACACCCTGCACGTCAAGGACATCGACGCCAAGGCGATCCACGCCAAGGCCGCCGCCGCCCGCATCAACCTGCGCGCGATCGACAGCGAAGCCGTCGGCATCAGCCTGGACGAAACCACCACCCGCGCCGACATCGTCGCGCTGGGCCAGCTGTTCGGCGCCACGGTGGACGTGGATGCACTGGACACCGCCACCGCCGACGCGCTGCCGCCGGGCCTGGTGCGCACCAGCGCGTTCCTGACCCACCCGGTGTTCAACACCCACCACAGCGAACACGAGCTGCTGCGTTACCTGCGCTCGCTGGCCGACAAGGACCTGGCGATGGATCGCACCATGATCCCGCTGGGCAGCTGCACCATGAAGCTCAACGCCACCGCCGAGATGATCCCGGTGACCTGGCCGGAGTTCGCCAACATCCACCCGCTGGCCCCGGCCGACCAGGCCACCGGCTACACCCAGCTGATCGACGGGCTGGAAGCGATGCTGGTGGAATGCACCGGTTACGACGCGGTGAGCCTGCAGCCGAACTCCGGCGCGCAGGGCGAATACGCCGGCCTGCTGGCGATCCGCGCCTACCACCGCTCGCGCGGTGAAGCGCACCGCGACATCTGCCTGATCCCGGACTCGGCACACGGCACCAACCCGGCCTCCGCACAGATGTGCGGCATGAAGGTGGTGGTGACCAAGACCGACGCCAACGGCAACGTCGACGTGGAAGACATCCGCATCAACGCGGAGAAGTACAGCGACCGCCTGGCCGCGCTGATGGTCACCTACCCGTCCACGCATGGCGTGTTCGAGGAAGAGATCATCGAAATCTGCGAGATCGTGCACAAGCACGGTGGCCAGGTGTACACCGACGGCGCCAACATGAACGCCCTGGTCGGCGTGGCCAAGCCCGGCAAGTGGGGCTCGGACGTGTCGCACCTGAACCTGCACAAGACCTTCTGCATTCCGCACGGCGGCGGCGGCCCGGGCGTCGGCCCGTGCGCCGTGAAGTCGCACCTGGCGCCGTTCCTGCCGAAGGTGCTGGGTGGCGAAGGCGACGTCGGCATGGTCAGCGCGGCCAGCTTCGGCAGCGCCTCGATCCTGCCGATCAGCTGGATGTACATCACCCTGATGGGCAGCGCCGGCCTGCGCAAGGCGACCCAGGTCGCCCTGCTCAACGCCAACTACATCGCCAAGCGCCTGGCCCCGTACTACAAGACCCTGTACACCGGTCGCAACGGGCTGGTGGCGCATGAGTGCATCCTCGACGTGCGTCCGCTGGAGAAGACCTCCGGCGTGGTCGCCGAAGACGTCGCCAAGCGCCTGATCGACTTCGGCTTCCACGCCCCGACCCTGAGCTTCCCGGTCGCCGGCACGCTGATGGTGGAGCCGACCGAAAGCGAATCGCTGCACGAGCTGGACCGCTTCATCAACGCGATGATCCAGATCCGCGAAGAAATCGCCGCGATCGAAGACGGCCGCCTGGACCGCGAAGACAACCCGCTCAAGCACGCTCCGCACACCGCCACTGCCGTCTCGGGCAGCGAGTGGGGCCACGCCTACCCGCGCGAGCTGGCCGCCTTCCCGCTGGCCAGCCTGCGCCAGCAGAAGTATTGGCCGCCGGTGGCGCGCGTGGACAACGTGTACGGCGACAAGAACGTGATGTGCGCCTGCATCCCGATCGACGCGTACAAGGAAGATGAGGGCGTGGAGGTCTAAGACCTCACCGCTGGAAACGACAACGGCCCGCGCAAGCGGGCCGTTTTTGTTTCAACCGTGCCTGCATTGTCGGACTGATCGGATGACGTGCAGGGGTCGGTAGGAGAATCATGAAAGTTATGGATCTGCTTTTGATCGAGCATGCCGGGGTTTGAGCACCTCTCCCACTCTCGATCCCTGCACATGAAAATTGACGCAAACAACCCAATCATTCAGAAGGCAATCCACACCGGGCGCCCCAACCTTCGCCGATCGCTCAGCCTGTCCTCGCTGACCAACATGTCGCACCCCTGTCCGGATGCTGCCGTGATCCAACGTCAAAAGCATGCACCGGCACTGGACAATGCTACCGAAGCCCCGCCTGCCAAACGCCCCCTACTCGACAATGATCGGGCAAAGCGCATGCAGGCAGCACCGACCGTCCCCATCGCACTGAAATTGAATGGCCGGTGGCTGAAGAACACGGGGGAAGGCAAGACAGCTAACAAATACCGCCCGATAGCCGTGTTGTTCCATCAGAAGCCCGGGCACCAGGAGGCCATCAAACGCATCCTGGACCGTCGAGTGGCCATCTGCCATGACTTGGCCGCGCAGAGTTCAGGCTCAAGCAACTGCAGCTGGCTGTCATTCGTGCGCCCGCCGGAGCACTCCGAGCGACATCTAGGCTCCCATACAGTTCCGGCCCTGGTCCTCACGTCCGGAAGCGCCGGCAAGATTGCGGAGGAGCTGAAACGGAACCACGAGCTTGCCTGGCACCCGGCCAACATGCGCAATGAGCCGGTCTATCTTGTCCTGCACAAGGCAGAACTCTCCCACTATCAGGATTCATTGCGCGACGCGCTATCCACCTACAAGAACCTCCACCTTGTGGGCTGGGACGGGGGCGAGCTGACCGGTTTCGGAGCAGCCCGAGCGGCGGCGCTGGCCTTTGCTGACAGTCTCTCCTACAGCCCAGACCGAATCATCATGATGGATCATGACGTCGTGCTGACCAACGACACCCGCCCGACCAACCCTCGCGTGACGCAACGCGTGGAATCACTCCACCAAAGCACGGGCAAGCGAATCGTCGGGTACGGAACGGGCTACGGGCAACGATCTTCAGCCGTGCCCCGGACAGCCGGGGTGGTCGACCATGCGCTTGGAAAGCCCAAGGCGACCCAGCTGATCACCCCTACCCAGCAGTTCGTCTCCATCAAGGCCCCCTTCCGCGACCTCGACTCAGCACCTGATGGTTTGTATCCCCCCTACATGGTGTCCGGCAACGAAGACCATGTAATGACCATGAGCCAAGGGATCATGGGTGAAGAAAAAAATACCACCATCACGCGCCACAGGATCTCAAAGAAGACACTCGAAGGAACGGAATCACACCCCAACCTCTACGGGTCAGAACTGCGCCCCAGAACACTCGAACAGCTTTTTGAATCTGAAAAGGACACCCCAGTAGAGTTCGAGCATCAGACCATGACGCTTGAGGCCCTTGTCACGTTGTTTGCCGAGCGCGGCTGGATCGAGTCGCACCCGAGTCCAGAGTCACACCAGCTCTCATCGCTGATCATCGAGAAGATAATCATCAAGCTGCTGAGCAATGATGCAGACCCCATGCAGAGGCCAGAGGCGATTTTCAACGTAACGCGCGGCCAACGTTAAACGCATACGGCCCGCTTTCGCGGGCCGCATCTTTTCAGCGACTCTTCTCACGAACCGGCATCAGCGGTTCTCGCGACTCCGCCTCAACCGCCGTGCAATTTCGCTGCTCGCGGCAATCACCGCCGTCAGCGTCGCCATCGACAGGAACTGCAGGCGGGTGTGCTCTTCAGAGAGCAGCAGGCCGAAGATCAACGCCAGGATGCCCAGCGCGGCCACGGTCAGGTACGGGTAGCCGGCCATGCGGAACGGCAGGCGGGTGCCGTCGCGGTTGGCGCGGTGGCGCAGGATCAGCTGCGACAGCAGCGCCATGGTCCATACCAGCAGGCAGGTGGAGCCGACGATGTTCAGCAGCACCGGCAGCACCTGGTCCGGGAACAGCAGTTCCATGATGGTGGCGGCGAAGCCGAACAGCACGCTGGCCAGCACCGCGATGATCGGTACCTGGCGCGGGTCGGTCCAGCCCAGCACTGCCGGCGCTTCGCGACGCCGTGCCAGCGAATACATCATGCGCGAGGCGCCATACAGGTTCGCATTCAAGGCCGACAGCAGCGCGATCACCGCGATCAGGGTGATCGCCGCCGCCGCGCCCGGAATGTTGGCCACTTCCAGCACCGCCGCGAATGGCGACTTCAGCGACTCGCTGTTCCACGGCACCACCGCGATGATCACGGTCAGCGAACCGATGTAGAACACCAGGATGCGCCAGGCCACGGTACGGATCGCCCGCGCGATGCTGCGCTCCGGGTCCTGGGTTTCCGCCGCGGCCACCGCCACGATTTCGGTACCGCCAAAGGCGAACACCACCACCAGCAGCGCCGCGCCGATCCCGGCCAGCCCATTGGGCGCGAAGCCGCCATGCGCGGTGAAGTTGCTCAGCCCCGGCGAGGTCACGTTCGGCAGCCAGCCCATCAGCAGGGCAACACCGATCAGGATGAAGCCGATGATCGCCACCACCTTCAGGATGGCGAACCAGAACTCGAATTCACCGAAATTCTTCACGCCCAGCAGGTTGATCGCGGTAAACACCACCATGAAGGCCAACGCCGCCATCGGCACCGGTATCGCCGGCCATACCGTGGCCAGCAGGCCCGCCGCACCCACCGCTTCAGCGGCGATCACGATCACCAGCTGCACCCACCACAACCACCCCACGGTGGCGCCGGCGGTGGCGCCCATGGCGTCGGCGGCATTGACCGAGAACGCACCGCTGGTCGGCTTGGCCGCGGCCATCTCGCCCAGCGCATTCATCACGATGATCACCAGCGCGCCGGCGACCAGGTAGGACAGCAGCACCGCCGGTCCGGCGGCCTGCACGCCCACCCCGGAGCCCAGGAACAGGCCGGCGCCAATGGCGCTGCCCAGTCCCATCATGATCAGCTGGCGGGGCTTGAGCGCGTGCTCGAGGCGGGGGGTGGTGGACGAAGCGGGAGTAGCCGAACTCTGGGATGCGGGCATCGGTGTCGAAGGCGGGCAACAGGTGCGACACGATACCCTTTCCGGGCTGTCGCAGGCATCCTGCTGTGCGTCATGGACGCGGGGTCAGGCCTCGGCGCGGCCGGTGACCTGGGCGCGATAGGCGCGGGGCGACACGCCGACTTCGGCCTTGAACTTGCGGGTGAACGCGCTCTGGTCGGTGAAGCCGCAGGCCTGGCCGATGCTGGCGATGGTGTCGCTGCCATGCAGCAGGTGCACCGCCATCTGGATCCGCAGGCGGGTCAGCACCTGCTGCGGGGTCATCTGGAACACCTTGCGGAAGGTGCGCTCCAGCTTGGACAGCGAGAACCCCGTGATGTCCAGCAGGGTCTGCATGCGCACGTTCTCCGCGTAATGCGCGTTCAGGTGGGCCAGGGCCAGCCGCAGCTGCTCGTACTGGGTGCCCAGGCTGTCCTTCTGGCCAAGGTCGCGGGAAATGCCGATCAGCCCACGGATTTCGCCTTCCACCAGCAGCGGCCGCTTGCAGGTCAGGCACCAGCCCGGCTCGCGGTTGGCGAACAGGTGCAGCTCCATCAGGTTCTCGATGACCTTGCCGGCCAGCACCTGCGCGTCCTGGGTGGCGTAGTCCGCGCCCAGCCCGGTCGGATAGATCTCCGCCGCCGTGCGCCCGATCACCTCCTTGCGCGACTTCAGTCCCAACCGCCGCAGCATGGTCTGGTTGATGTGCGTGTAGCGCCCGTCGCGGTCCTTCATGAAGAACAGCACGTCGGGAATCGCATCGAACAGGGCTTCGATGTCGGCAGGTTCAACACGCATGCGGGGCGGAATGAGGAAGGGTTCTCCATAAGGATACCCCGCGCGGCCAAGCCGGCGAACGTGCGTGCCCATGTGAAGCACAGGTGCAGGCAGCGCCCGGTTCGGCGACCGGCGATTAACGCCTGCATCGCCAGTGTTGGGCATTGACCCCCGCCAGCCCGGAGCGCCAGATGGCCACCAGCAAGCCCCGCAGCAAACCCGCCCCGCCCGCCGACCTTCGTGGAGAGGGTGACGAACTGCACCAGCGCGCCGGTGGCACGCACCCGGTGCTGACCACCAACCAAGGCATTCCGGTTGCCGACAACCAGAATTCGCTGCGCGACACCCCGCGCGGGCCGACCCTGCTGGAAGACTTCATCCTGCGCGAGAAGATCACCCACTTCGACCACGAACGCATTCCCGAGCGCATCGTGCACGCGCGTGGCAGTGCCGCCCACGGCTACTTCGAGCTGACCCGCTCGCTGCAGGACTACACCCGCGCCCGGGTGCTGACCGAGGTGGGCGTGCGCACCCCCGTATTCACCCGCTTCTCTACCGTGGCCGGCGGCGCCGGTTCGGTGGACACCCCGCGCGACGTGCGCGGCTTCGCGGTGAAGTTCTACACCCGCGAGGGCAACTGGGACCTGGTGGGCAACGATATCCCGGTGTTCTTCATCCAGGACGCGATGAAATTCCCCGACCTGGTGCACGCGGTGAAGATGGAACCGGACCGCGCCTTCCCGCAGGCGGCCAGCGCGCACGACACGTTCTGGGACTTCATTTCGCTGATGCCCGAGTCCATGCACATGATCATGTGGGCGATGAGCGACCGCGGCATTCCGCGCTCGCTGCGCATGATCGAAGGCTTCGGCGTACACAGCTTCCGCCTGCTCAACGAGGAAGGCGAATCCACTTTCGTGAAATTCCACTGGCGCCCGAAGCTGGGCCTCCAGTCCACGGTGTGGGACGAGGCGGTGAAGCTGCAGGGCGCCGACAACGACTACCACCGCCGCGACCTGTTCGAGGCGATCACCGGTGGCGACTTCCCCGAGTGGGAGCTGGCGGTGCAGCTGTTCACCGAGGAAGAAGCCGAAGCGTTCCCGTTCGACCACCTGGACCCGACCAAGATCATTCCCGAATCGCTGGTGCCGCTGACCGTGGTCGGCCGCATGGTGCTGGACCGCTGGCCGGACAACTTCTTCGCCGAGACCGAGCAGGTGGCGTACTGCCCGGCCAACGTGCCGCCGGGCATCGACTTCAGCAACGACCCGTTGCTGCAGGGCCGTCTGTTCTCCTACCTGGACACCCAGCTCAGCCGCCTCGGCGGGCCGAACTTCCACCAGATCCCGGTCAACGCCCCGAAGTGCCCGTTCGCCAACCACCAGCGCGACGGCCACATGCAGATGAACATTCCCAAGGGCCGGGTGGCGTACGACCCCAGTTCGCTGCAGGGCGACAGCCCGCGCGAAACCGCCGACGGTTTCCCCAGCCACGCCACCCCGGCCGACGACGGCCGCAAGGGTCGCGTGCGCGCGGCCAGCTTCGCAGACCACTACAGCCAGGCACGCATGTTCTTCCGAAGCCTGGAGGCGCCGGAGCAGGCGCACCTGGCCTCGGCACTGGTGTTTGAACTTTCCAAGGTGGAAACCGCCGCCGTGCGCGAGCGCACCGTCAGCCACCTGCGCAACATCGACGAAAGCCTGGCCAAGCGCGTGGCCGACGGCCTTGCCATGCCTGCCCTGCCCGAGCCCGCGCCCACGGCGACTCCGGCCAAGGACATGCCCAAGGCCCCGGAAGTGCGCGTGATCGGCCGCACCAAGGACCTGTTGAAAGGACGCTGCGTGGGCATCCTGTTCGACGAAGGCTCGGATGCGGGCTTGATTGCCAACCTGCGCAAGGCCGCCGAAAAGGCCGGCGCCACCGTAAAGCTGGTGGCACCCAAGCTGGGCGGCGGCAAGTTCAGCGACGGCAAGCGCCAGGCGGCCGACGGCCAGCTGGCCGGTACACCGTCTGTCGTGTTCGACGCCGTGGCGATCGTGCTCAGCGCAGACGCTGCCAAGCGCCTGTCCAAGGAGTCGGCCGCCATCGACTTTGCCGCCGATGCCTGGGCGCACCTGAAGGCGATTGCCGCCGACGAAGGCGCCCAGCTGCTGCTCAAGACCGCCCGCGTGGGCAAGGACAACGGCGTAGTGGAAGCCGAAGACACCAAGGCCTTCCTCACCGCCGCCGCCACCCGCCAGTGGGCCCGCGAACCCAAGGTCCGCACCCTCGCCTAAGGAGACGCCAGCATGCCCCGTGGAGACAAATCCAGCTACACCGACAAGCAGAAGCGCCAGGCCGCCCACATCGAGAAGAGCGAGAAGGCAGAAGGACGCAGCGAAGAAGCCGCAGAACGCATCGCCTGGGCCACCGTGAACAAGCAGGATGGCGGTGGCAAGAAGGCGCCTGCGAAGAAGGCGGCCACCAAGAAGGCGGCGAAAAAGTCCACTGCAAAGAAAACTGCAAAGAAGGCGACCAAGAAGGCCGCGAAGAAGACGACAAAGAAGGCGGCCACTAAGAAGGTCGCAAAGAAGGCCACAAAGAAGGCGGCAAAAAAGACGACGAAAAAGGCTGCTACGAAAAAGACTGCCACGAAGAAGGCAGCAAAGAAGACAGCCAAGAAGGCCACAAAGAAGACTGCTGCCCGGTAGGGTTGGTTCCCAAACAACCGCCGATATGCCGTCCACGCTCTTTAACGCATGGACCCAAATCGAATCAGGCTTTCGCATCTCCCCAAAACCACGGGGTGTCGGCAAACCCGGCACCCCGTCGTCGTTCCGGGCACCCGCTACGCCGCCACTCCCAGCACCGCATTCGACTTCCGCCGCATCGCCAGGGCATGCAGCACCGTCCGCCGTGAAGCAAGCCGCGACTCCGCCCCCTCCGGCGCATGCGCCAACGTCAACACCACCCGCCCCGGCCCGATCGACACAACCACCCGGCTCCCCACTTCCAACCCCGCCATGCTCATCCACATGCCGCGCAGAAACAACGAAGGAACACACAACTCCTCCCCCTTCGCTCCCGAACGCCAGTCATACAGCGCGCGGATCTTCAAACTCACCGGCCTGATCCAGTACAACCCATGCACACCGGCCGCACTGACAGGCGCAACAACCTTCGAAACATGCATATGCCACCTCCAACGGAAGATGTCCCTCGCCGGGATGGCGAGGGAGTCGGGAGGCTGAAATCCGTGCAAACGATACGGAGCGGCGTTTTCCCCGGGGGTGTTTTATGGCGCCACCCTCCCGACGCAGAAAGTTCCTACTTCAACTCGTTCGCGGAGATTTCAGTCTCCAGAGCACAGCTTGGTTGATGCGACCGGCGATGACCAATCGAATGTTCCGAATGATATGCGAACTTCAGTAGGCAGCATCTTTGGTGCGACGCATTTAACACCATGCCGCAGTCGAACCGACACCTACTCCACGCTTCTACGTGCCGCAGCAATCTGTGGCGTGGACTGCGCAGGAATGACAATCGCATCACCGCACACATCGCAAGCGCCGACCAGCACGTGGCGCGCCCCGCCGCGACCGTCGCGGAACGGCAGATCTTTGTACATGAAAGTCGCAGTCACCCTTCCATGACGGTGACACAAGCCAGACCTTTTTTCGCCCAGCACGGGGATTGCCATTTGCATGCTCTAAAGATCGGCGACTGGCACCAGAGCCAGTTACCGTGCATGCGCGGCCCAGGAATGAGAAGTTCATTTCGCCTATCGCCGAAACGGGCTCACTCAAGCCTTCCTGCCCGATGTTGACGCGCCGTGCCTCGAATCGGCGATACTCCGGGCATCACCGCAGGACGCGGCTACCCGGGGGAGTACGCTTCATGAAATTCGCACGCACGTTGGCCTTCGCAGCCCTGCTGTCGCCGTTGTCGGCACTGGCCCAATCGGCGCCGGGCAACGCACCGGGCACTGCCCTGCCGGGCGCTTCGGCCACGCAGGCCAGCGAAGGCTTTTCGGCCTCGCTGGTGATCACGGCCGATCCGGACTGGCAGCAGAAGTGGGAGAGCCCGCCCGAGGTGGCGCCGCACTTCGACCTGGCCAACGAGGTCACGGAAGGCGGCTCGCTCTACATCCTCTCGTTCCTGTCCAATCCGATGTTGGATGCAGACGGCATGACCCAGGTGCGCTGCGACCTGCGCATCAGCCAACCCGACGGCAGCCTGAGCGGCGACGAGCGTGACCTGCCCTGCTTCGTCACCAAGCTTGAGACCGATCCCAAGCTGGTCTACCTGTCCACGGTGGGCGTGAAGTTCACGGCCGAAGCCGGCGACCCCAAGGGTACCTGGACGGTGGCGATCAACGTGCGCGACACCCTGCGCAATGTCAGCATCCCGCTGAAATCGTCTTTTGAAATGAAATGATCGCGACTCCCATGAGGCATCTATTTCCGTTGGTGTTGGCGCTGCTGGTCGCCGTTCCGGCTGCACAGGCTGCTGACACGTTGCCCGCACCGGCGCAGACACCGCCATCGAGCGCAAACGAAACCGCTGATGCTCTGGCAAAGGCTGAGCAGCGTGGCCGGGCGATTTTCCTCCACGACCTGGCGGCCGAGCGCGCCACCGACGCGTTGGTTGCCCAGCATCGTGCCTTCCGCAAAGACAAACGCGTGCGAGGCTGGATAACCGAAGAGCACGACGGACGCTATCGGGTCAGTTACATCGATGCGGCGCCTGCTGTGCTTTACAGGGTCGAGGTCCTGCCCGATGGCAGTATCGATGGTCCGGTTGAGGTACTGCCGGTGCCTGCCGCGCTGAGCCCCTATGAGGCCGGCGCCGCCGCTGCCCGCAACCTGGCGATGACCGCACAGGTCGCTTCCTGCGCCAAGTCCTACAACAGCGTGGTGCTGCCTGGGGGCGACGACCGCTGGACGGTGTATCTGCTGCCGGGCACCACTTCGCCCACGGCGGTACCGCTGGGTGGCAGCCACCGCCTGGAAATCGCCGGCGGCCAGATCACCGCCAGCCGCGGTTTCACCCGCAGTTGCATCCAACTGAATCGGGCCCCGTCAACGCATGGCGCGAAGGTGGCGGCCATGATGGTGACCCACATGCTCGACGCCACGCCCACCGAAGCGCATGTCTACTGGAGCCTGTGGGCCCGGACGCCAATGGTGGTGGTCACCGGCGAAGACGCGATCTGGGAAATCGAGAACGGCCGGATCCACCGCATCGAGACCGACGCAGATGCCCCCACGGCGGGCTCTTGACGCTGAGGTCCACCTGATGACTGGACGGTGGCGATCGACGTACGCGACACGCTGCGCAACGTGACTATTCCGCTGCAGTATTCGTTCGAGATGCGCTGACCGGGGGAGCGGCGGTCGACTTGGCCGGCAGCACCACCGACTGCAGGCGCTTGATCGCTGAAATGGGCAGTGCCTCGGCGCGGCGCTCCTCCGGCCACCACAGGAACACGAAGGCGCTGCTGCTGCCAAGCAGGCGCGCCTGCTCCTTGAAGGGTGCTGCATCACCGTTGAGGTGCACGGTTACCGTGGCACCCGCGCCGTTATCGCGGATGTCGTCGGCCTTCTTCATCGAGTATTGGGCCGCGCCGATGGCCATGAAGAACACCACGGCGATGGTCAGACCGGTCAACGGCCGCATGCCTGAAGTATCCCAACTGGTCAGCGGCGACTTTGAGAACAGTATTCGCCAGCCCCAGTGTCGCGCGCGCAGCGCTTCCACCCTGGCCGGATTGCGCCGACGCAGGGTGTCCGGCCAGCCCAGTACCACCGCCAGGAAGATGCCACCGGCCAGGATGCCGGCGTACATGGGGTCGCGCAGGCCTGCGACCAGGAAGTCGCTGATCTGCAGGTAGTCCAGGATCGAAAGGTTGAAGCGCAGGTAGAAGAAGTAGCTCGACCACAGGCCGAGCAGCGACAGCAACACGTACCCCGCGCTGACGATCAGCGCCGGCTCCTGCTTCAGCAGGCGCCAAAGCTCCATCACCACGGAATCTTCGCTGCCCTTGACCACGGGCAGGACCGACCAGTCGGTGGGCGTGACCTCGCCGGCAACGGCAACCGTGCCGCCCAGCTGCCCGGTCGCAGGCACGTCACCGATGATGCTGTCCCTGTCCTTGTTGTCCATGTCGCCCCCTGTGATGGGACGAGCATCGCCGAAATCCGGCCGGGTGGATAGTCAGGGACCTGCGGTCAGGGGTTGGCGCGCAGCCCGCCAATGGCCTTGGCGATGCGGCCGATCACATACACCACGACGCCGCCGGGAATCAGCACCAGGGCGATGTTGGCCAGCCAGGGGAACTGGCCCATGCGCGGGCCGAGCACCAGCCCCAACGCGAAGATCAGCGCTCCCAAAAGCATCATGCCCAGCCCCAACTTCAGATAGATGTTGGTGAGCCCGAAATTCCTGCCAGCCATGTGGCCTCCTTGCCTGTGTTGTTCTGCGGGAAAACGAAACGATCGCTTAGATGCGGAGTGCGCCAGGTTGTGCAGCGCTGAGTTCATGCTCGCCTCCGATGACCCAGATTTTCGGCTGGGCAAGCACGCGCATCAAGAAGGAATTTTCTTCTTGAGTACGTGCGCTCCATTCATGGCGCGAATAGATCGTGGGATTGATTGGGCGTCCTAGCGCTTGGTGCGCATTTTCCAGGTGCTGCATGACGTCTGCATAGCCCAATGTTTCGGAAACGATCATCAGATCAATATCGCTTCGTGCGGTGTCGCTCTGTTTGGCTACCGAGCCGTAGACGAACGCGACAAGGATGTCGGCTGAGATGGGGAGCAATGCGTCTTTGAGCGGACCGGCAAGTCCGACGGTCTTGCGGATCATCGAGACGAGTTCGTTGTAGATGGGCGCCTCAGGGTTGGCCTGATAGCGCTTCTGGTTTGCCGAGCGACGAATGTTCAGCAGACCGGCAGCGGTCAACTTGGCGAGTTCGCGCTGGACGGCGCCGGAGCCACTGCCGGTGGCTGTGATCAGTTGTGAGACCGCGAAATCTTGATTGGGTTGGCCGAAGAGCAGGCCGAGGATGCGCTGCTGGGTTTGGGTGAAAAGGGCATCGGCCAGACTGGATCTTGGGGATGGCCCTGCGGTGGCGGGGATTGAGTTGCCCATATTGGGCATATTAATGCCCAATTTGGGCATGTTCAAGCGGCCCGGGTGGAAAAGCAGAAGCCCCGCTTTCGCGGGGCTTCCTTGCCGGGCAGAGCCCGGCACTACCAGCCGGGCATGGCCCTGCTCTACCAGCCAGGCAGGGCCTGGCTCTACCGGCGGTGGGCAGGGCCCGGCGTTGAACGCCGGGGCCTGCGTCACGCCATCAGGCGAACGGGTCCTGCAGGACCATGGTGTGGTCGCGGTCCGGGCCGGTGGAGACGATGCTGATCGGGCAGCCGGCCAGCTCTTCCAGGGCGCGCAGGTAGGCGCGGGCGGCAGCCGGCAGCTTTTCCCAGTCGGTGATGCCGTGGGTGTTCTCGCTCCAGCCCGGGAACTCCAGGTACACCGGGGTGCAGTCTTCCCAGCCCTGCGCGTCCAGCGGGGCGTATTCAGTACGCTTGCCGTTGTATTCGTAGGCGATGCAGACCTTCAGCTTTTCCATGCCGTCGAGCACGTCCAGCTTGGTGATGCACAGGCCGCTGATGCCGTTGATGGCCACCGCACGCTTCAGCGCGACGATGTCCATCCAGCCGCAGCGACGCGGACGGCCGGTGGAAGCGCCGTACTCGGCACCGCGGTCGCGGATGCCCTGGCCGACTTCGTCGTCGAGTTCGGTCGGGAACGGACCACCGCCGACGCGGGTGGCGTAGGCCTTGGCGATACCCAGCACGTAGTCGATCGAATCCGCGCCGACGCCGGTGCCGGCCAGTGCGCCGCCCACGGTGGTGTTGGAGCTGGTGACGTACGGATAGGTGCCGTGGTCGATGTCCAGCAGGGCGCCCTGCGCGCCTTCGAACAGCACGCGCTTACCCTGCTTGCGCAGGTCGTGCAGGATGCCGGCCACGTCGGACTTCATCGGCTGCACGTATTCGCCGAACGCCAGCGCTTCGTCGAAGGTCTTCTGGAAGTCGACCGCGTCGGTGTTGAGGTACTTGGTCAGCACGAAGTTGTGGTAATCCAGCGCGGTGCGCAGGAGCTCTTCGAGCTGGGCCGGGTAATGCAGGTCGGCGATGCGGATGCCGCGACGCGCCACCTTGTCTTCGTACGCCGGGCCGATGCCACGGCCGGTGGTGCCGATCGCCTTGCCGCCGGCGGCGCGTTCGCGCGCCTGGTCCAGGGCGATGTGGTACGGCATGATCAGCGGCGCGGCCGGGGAGATCTTCAGGCGCGAACGCACTTCAACGCCGGAGGTTTCCAGCTCGGCGATTTCCTTCTGCAGCGCGGCCGGCGAGATCACCACGCCGTTGCCGATCAGGCACAGCGCATCGTCACGCAGGATGCCCGACGGGATCAGGTGCAGGACGGTCTTCTTGCCATTGATGACCAGGGTGTGGCCGGCATTGTGGCCGCCCTGGAAACGCACTACGGCACCGATTTCCTCGGTAAGCAGATCGACGATCTTGCCCTTGCCTTCATCGCCCCACTGGGCACCAAGCACTACGACAGACTGACCCATGACGGGCTCCTCGAATTGTTGCGGCCATCGGGGCCGCGGACGGGTAAACCGTAGCAGGGTCGGCCGGCGCGGAAGTGACGGCTCCAATCGGGGAGCGGTCGGCGCTGGCAGGCCCAGACACGGAAAAAGCCGAACGGGGAGGCCCGTCCGGCTTTTGTGCATTATCCGGGTTTCCGGGGTCGGCCGCCACCCCGTGGGGTGGCGGGTTCAACCGGCGGTCAGCGGTCGTTCTTCATGTACTGCAGGAACGGGTCGTTCTTGTCCAGCACGATCACCCCGTTGCCGTCGGTCATGGAGTTCCGGTAGGCCTCCAGGCTGCGGTAGAACGAGAAGAACGACGGATCGGCCGAGCCGGCCTTGCCGTAGATGCGGGCCGCCTCGGCGTCGCCGGCACCGCGCAGGCGCTGGGCGTCACGTTCGGCTTCGGCCACGATCACCGTGCTTTCGCGGTCGGCCTGGGCGCGGATGGTGAGCGACTGCTCTTCACCCTCTGCCCGCAGCTTGGCCGCTTCCTGCTTGCGCTGGGCGCGCATGCGCTCGTACACGTCGCTGATCACCTGGCTGTCGGTCGGCAGGTCGATCTGCTTGATGCGCAGGTCGATGATCTGCATGCCCAGGCCCTTCACCGCCTCGTTGATGCCGGTCAGCTGGCCGGCGATCAGTTCGCTGCGGTCGCCGGACACCAGCTGCTGCAACGAGCGCGAGTTGATCTGGTTGCGCAGCGAGTCGGTGATGATGGGTGCCAGGCGCGCGTCGGCCACGCTGGCATCGCCGCCGGTGGCGCGGTAGTAGGCGCGCACGTCGGAGATGTAGCCAATGGCGAAGAAGTCGACGCTGACGTCCTTCTGCTCGGCGGTGAAGTAACGCGCCGGCGCGGTGGCCAGCACCTTCAGGCGACGGTCGAACACGCGCACCGATTCCACCACCGGCACCTTGAAGTGCAGGCCCGGCTTGATGTCCGAACGCACCACCTTGCCCAGGTTCAGCACCATGGCGGTCTGGTCCTCACGGACCACGTACACCGAGCCCAGCAGGCCCAGTACTGCAGCAACGGCCAGGCCGATCCACAACGAACTCTTCATCGGATGGCTCCTTCACGACCGGTCGGTCGCGTGGTCGGGCGCTCGGTGTTGCGCACGCCGTCCACCGGCGTACTGGCCGGAAGCGACGGCATCATCACTTCCGGGGTCACCAGCGGGGTGCTGCTGCCGGTGGCGGCAGCGCCTGCGCGGTTGTCGGGCATCGGCACGTAGATCAGCTGGCGGCCATCGCCGCCGATCACCTTGCGGTTCTCCTTGAGCACGCTTTCCACGGTTTCCAGCCACAGGCGCTTGCGGGTCACTTCCGGCGCGCCCTGGTACTGCTGCTGGAGCAGGCTGAAGCGTTCGGCGTCACCCTCGGCGCGGGCCACGGCGGCCTGCTTGTAACCTTCGGCGGTGGTACGGGCGCGCGAGGCCTGGCCACGGGCTTCCGGCACGACCTTGGCGGCATAGGCCTGGGCTTCGTTGATCAGGCGTTCCTTGACCTGCTGGGCACCGTTGACCTCATCGAAGGCCGGCTTGACCTCCTCCGGCGGGCGGGCGTCGGGCAGGGTCAGGCCGGTCACGACCAGGCCGGTGCGGTAGGCCTTGAGCGCGGCCTGCAGGCGTTCCTGCGCGACCACCGCGAGCGGGCCGCGGTTGTTGAGCACCGCGTTGAGATCAGCACGGCCGACCTGCTCACGCACGGCGCTCTGCGCGGACTGTTCCAGCACCTGGTTGGCGTCGACCGAACCGAACAGGTACAGGCGCGGGTCGTCGATGCGGTACTGCACGTTAAGCGACACGCGCACGATGTTCTCGTCGCGGGTCAGCACCGGCACGTCGCTGCTGAAGGTCTTGATCTGGGTCGCGTTGACCTTGGTCACCGACTCGATCGGCCACGGCAGCTTGAAGTTCGGACCCGGCTGCAGGATGCGCGAGAACTGGCCGAAGCGCAGCACCACGCCGCGTTGCTGTTCGCCGATCAGCTGGAAGCTGGAGAACAGCAGCAGCAGGACCACTGCCACCACCACCCAGCGAAGGATGCCGCCATCGAACAGGTCCTTGAGCGGCCCGGGGAAACCGCCCCAGCCACTTCCACCGCCGCTGCCACCGCGGGGACCGAACGGCCCTCGTCGATTCTCGTCGGGGCCTTGTCCGCCCTTGTTGCCGCCGGGTGTATTCCAGGCCATGCACGCTCCATCAGTAATAAGGTTGCCTGCGGGCCAGTCCCGCACCGTCAACCGTGAATCCCGCTCGATTCTACTAGATGGGGCTGGCCGACAGGATTGGAAGGGCGAATGCGTCGCAGGCCGCGATTCATCACCCGGCCCGGGCCCGCCGGGTAAGGTGGAGCCCCCACTTCCCAAGGCCTGCCCATGGCACTCCCCGACCGCTTCACCGCCTTCCGCATCCACCAGGACGAGGCCGGCCACCGCAGCGGGCTGGAGTCCGTCGGCCTGGACCAGCTGGCGCCGGGCCAGGTGGTGGTGCGGGCCGAGTGGTCGTCGGTGAACTACAAGGACGCGCTGGCCGGCACCGGCAAGGGGCGGATCCTGCGCCGGTTCCCGCTGGTCGGGGGGATCGACGTGGCCGGCACGGTGGTGGCCTCCACCGACCCGGCCTGGCACGAGGGCGACGCGGTGCTGGCCACCGGCTGCGGACTGAGCGAGACCCGCGACGGCGGTTACAGCCAGTACGTGCGGCTGGAGTCCAGCGCGGTGATCGCCCGCCCGGCCGGGCTGGGCGCGCGCGAGGCGATGGTGATCGGCACCGCCGGCTTCACTGCGGCGCTGGCCCTGCTGCGCATGCTCGACAACCGGCTCACGCCAGCGCACGGGCCGCTGGCGGTCACCGGGGCCACCGGCGGGGTCGGCTCGCTGGCGGTGGACATCTACAGCCGCGCCGGCTTCGAGGTGCATGCGATCAGCGGCAAGCCCGACCAGGCCGGGTACCTGCTCGGGCTGGGCGCGCGCGAAGTGCTGCCGCGCGAGGTCCTGGCCACCACCCGGCCGATGGAGTCGGCCCGCTTCGGCGGTGGCCTGGACAACGCCGGAGGCCCGATGCTGGCCAGCCTGCTGGCGCAGACAGTGCCCTACGGCAGTGTGGTCAGCGCCGGCCTGGCAGCGAGCCCGGCGCTGGACATGACAGTGATGCCCTTCATCATCCGTGGCGTGTCGCTGCTCGGGGTGTCGTCGTCTTCGGCCCCACGTGCGCTGCGCGAGCAGGTCTGGGAGCGGCTGGGCAGCGACTGGGCGCCGCAGCACCTGGACACGATCTGCACCCGCGAGGTGGGCCTGGACGGGTTGCCCGGCGTGTTCGAGGCGATGCTGGCCGGTGGGTCGCGCGGGCGCACGGTGGTGCGGATCGACTGAGCGTTGCAGCGGGGCGACGGACGGCACGGGGGATGCTTCACGCTGACACAGGCGCGGCACTACACTGCGGCATCACTTGGGGAACCACATGGCACGCATTCTGATCGTTGACGATTCACCGGTGCAGCAGCTGGGCATCAAACGCATCGTTGAAAAGCTGGGGCATGAAACGCTGGTCGCCGAGGACGGTGCCGCCGGCGTCGAGAAGGCCAAGGCCGAGCTGCCCGATCTGGTGCTGATGGATGTGGTGATGCCCAACCTCAACGGGTTCCAGGCCACCCGTACGCTGGCGCGCGAAGCGACCACCAAGCACATCCCGGTGATCCTGGTGACCACCAAGGACCAGGACACCGACCGCATGTGGGGCATGCGGCAGGGCGCCAAGGCCTACATCACCAAGCCGTTCTCCGAGGACGAGCTGTCCGAAGTGCTGGAGCGCGTTTTCAGCGGACAGACGCCGCCGGCAGGTTGATCGGCGGTTCGCCGGGCAGAGCCCGGCGCTACGGCGTACCGCCCCTTAGATCTTCTCGCCGAACGCCTTGGCCAGGCTGCGGTACGCCTTCTTCTGTGCGTCGTCGGTCGGTACCGGGGCAATGATCTCCAGTTCCACGATCTGGTCGCCGTCCGGGTTGCCCGGCAGGCCGCGGCCGCGCAGTCGCAGCTTGCGCCCGGCATCGGAGCCGGCCGGCACCTTCAACTCCACCGCCCCGCCGAGGGTCGGCACGCTGATCGAGGTGCCCAGCGCGGCCTGCCACGGGGTGACGTCCAGGGTGTACAGGATGTTGCGGCCGTCGACCTCGAACTGCGGGTGTGCGGCGTATTCCACTTCCAGCAGCAGGTTGCCACCGTTGGTGCCCTGCCCGGTCAGGCGGATCACCTGGCCGGGGCGGATGCCCTTGGGCACGCGCACGTCCAGCTGCTTGCCATTGACGGTGATGCGCAGACTGTCGCCGCCGTAGGCCGCTTCCAGCGGCACGGAGAGCTTGGCGCGGGTGTCACGCACCGGCTGCGGACCGGCGCCGGCGCCGCCGAAGCCACTGGCCCGGCCCGCACCACCGCCGCCGCGCTGGCGCGCGAACAGGCTTTCGAAGAAGTCGCTGAAGCCACCGCCACCGGCGCCGCCGCCGAACACTTCCTCGAAGTCGAAGCCCTGCGCGCCACCGTAGTTCGGCGGGGCGTGGAATTCTTCGCCCGGGCGGTAGCCCTGGGCCTTGAGCTGGTCATAGGCCGCGCGCTTCTGCGGGTCGCGCAGCGCTTCATAGGCTTCGTTGACCGCCTTGAACTTCTCTTCCGCGCCGGCCTCCTTGCTGACGTCGGGGTGGTACTTGCGCGCCAGCCGGCGGTAGGCGGTCTTGATTTCGGCATCGCCTGCGCTGGGTTCCACACCCAGGGTGGCGTAGTAATCCTTGAATTCCATCCATACACCTCGAATAAGTTCGGCCGCCCGCGCCGGCGGGGGCCCTGCGCGCAATTCTAGCGGCTGGCCGCCCCGCTGCCGTGATCGGCGAATGATCCTGCGCAATGCAGCGGCCATCTGGCCGGGGTACGGTGCAGGAAATGGGAATGAACAGGCACTTTTCAATGTTTTGACATGGCCCTCCCATGGCCCTGTCTACCCTGCCCTTGAACCAGGAGCTCCCATGACCATCCACGTTGGCGACCGCATTCCCGAAGTCACCCTCAAGCGCATCCGCGAGGGGATGGAAACCCTGGACACCACGGCGCTGTTCGATGGCCGCAAGGCGGTTCTGTTTGCGGTGCCCGGTGCATTCACCCCGACCTGCTCGGCGCAGCACCTGCCCGGCTTCGTTGAACGCTTCGCCGAGTTCCGCCAGCGCGGCATCGACGTGTTCTGCATGGCGGTCAACGACCCATTCGTGATGAAGGCCTGGGGCGACAGCCAGCAGGTACCGGACGGGCTGCAGCTGCTGTCTGACGGCAACGGCGACTTCACCCGCGCGCTCGGCCTGGAACTGGACGCCAGCAGTTCCGGCATGGGCATGCGCTCGCGCCGCTTCGCGCTGTACGTGGAAAACGGCGTGGTCCGCGCAACCTTCATCGAAGAGCCCGGCAAGTTCGAGGTCTCTTCGGCCCAGAACGTGCTGGAGCACCTGCCCAGCTGACACTCCCGCAACAAAGGAAACCGGCCAGCCATGTCAAAGCCAGCCAAGCAGAACCCGAAGACCCAACCCAAGCCTTCCCCCGATGCGCCGCGACCGAGCGGGATCAGCGACACCGCGACGCTGCGCGCGCGGGCGCGGAAGAACATCGATGACGGTGCGATCACCGACACCTACAGCGCCGACCGCAAGGCGGTGATCAAGCTGCTCAACGATGCCTTGGCCACCGAATACGTGTGCGTGCTGCGCTACTACCGGCACTACTTCATGGCCAAGGGCATGCTGGCCGACGCGGTAAAGGGCGAGTTCCTGGAACATGCGCAGCAGGAACAGGCTCATGCGGGCAAGCTGGCCGAGCGCATCGTGCAGCTCGGTGGCGAACCGGACCTCAACCCGGCCACGCTGGCCCAGCGTTCGCATGCCGAGTACAAGGAAGGCAAGGACCTGCGCGACATGGTCCGCGAGAACCTGATCGCCGAGCGCATCGCCATCGACAGCTACCGCGAGATGATCAACTTCGTTGGCGATCGCGACACCACCACCAAGCGCATCCTGGAAGAGATCCTGGCCCAGGAAGAAGAGCATGCCGACGAGTTTGCCGACCTGCTGGAAGGCTGGATTGGAGAATAGCGTCACACGGTAATATCCCGGCAATGCAATCGCATTGCCGGGGGTGCTATGGTCGGGCCGATCCCACTGCAAGGACTGCATCGTGACCATGGCACTGTCTCGTGCGCCGCTTGTTGCGGCCCTGTTCGCCTCCGCCACCGCCCTGGCCCAGCCGGCGCCCGCGCCGGAAGTGCGCACGCCCCCTGCCCCGCATTGCCTGGATGCGCGCGCGGTACGCCAGATGGAGCAGGCCAACCCGGATGCCATCGCCGTTCTCGGCAGCAACGGCCAGGCCTACCGCCTGGATTTCGCAGCGGCCTGCCCGGGCGTCAATGACGCCGAACAGGTGCGGCTGGATGCGCCGGATGGCTGGGCCTGTGGTCGGCCCAGTGAGCGGCTGGTGGTGGACGGGCGCAGCTGCCCGCTTTCGGCGGTCAGTGTGCTGGACAACCGCGGCTTTGCCGAAGTGGCGCGCGAGAGCAGCCGCCAGTTTGCGACCACGCTGGAGGCGGTGACCGTCACCGCCAAGGGCGCTGCGACGAGCGAGAGACGGCAAGCGTTCCGGGGTTCTCCGGAGTTCTGTTTCGCCACCCGGAACGTGCGCGGCTGGAGCGAAGACCCCAACGGCGTGGTGGTTGAAACCAACCCGCGCCGCAACGGTGGACACAAGTTCTACCGGGTGGAGTTGGGCAGCAGCTGCAGCATTCTTGCCGGCGCCACCGAAGTGGACTTCCAGTCCGGCTTCCAGAACGGGCTGATCTGCGGCAATCCGGGCGACCGCATCGTGATGCAGCCCAGCGGCATCGAAAACGATGGCCGTTCTTATACGCCGCGGTTTGCGCGTCCCGGCTGCGCGGTGATGGCGGTGTACCCAAAGGAATAGGCACCGGCTGCTGGCCAGTACACCGATTACCTCAACACACGGAACCGCACCTGGGTCCAGGCGCCGTCGGCGGCGAGTGCCGTGAGCGTGTGCTCGCCGGCCTGGTCGAACTCGCGCTGGAAGGTACGCGCGCCTTCGGTGCGCGCGATCCAGCGGTCGTCCAACAACCAGTCCACCGCCTGCTCGCTGCCCAGTGCGCGCAGCTGCAGGCGCACGCCGTGTTCGGCGTTGGGTGCGCGGGCCAGGGTGGCGCGGTCGTTGAGCCCTTCGATGTGCAGGCTGCCGGCGCTGCTGCGGCCATCGTCGCGGCAGTCGGGTGACAGCGCCGGCAGCTGCGCGGCACGGCGCTGGGCCAGCGGCAGCCACGGCGAGACCAGCGCCGGCCACCGCGCGATTTCGCGCTGGGCTGCCTCATGCAGCAGCGTGCACTCCGGTGACAACCGCAAGCCGCTGCGCTTGTCCACCTCGAAGGCCACCCTCCCCGCCTGCCACAGGCGCGCGTCGCGCTCGGCGAACGTGGGCGGCACCACGCCGTCCAGTACGTACGCCTGCAGGCGGCGCTGGCACAGCGCCGGCGGCGTGCTGTCGGCACGTTCGCCGGTGGGCCAGCACACCTCTGTTTGAGTGACGCTGGCCGGCAGCGGCGCGGCGGCGGCATCACCGCTCTGGCGCGGCAGGCTGTCCACCACTTCGAACATCAACGGCAACGCGGTCACCGCGCCGTACTGGCCGGGCAACGGCGTGCCGTCCGGCCGCCCTACCCACACGCCTACGGTGTAATGACGGGTGCTGCCGATCGCCCACGCATCGCGATACCCGTAACTGGTGCCGGTCTTCCAGGCCACGCGCGGGCGGCCGGTGACATCGAAGGTACCGGCGCCATAGCCGGGGCGTGGGTTGGATTCGAGCATTTCGCGGGTGATCCATGCCGCGCCGGGCGACATCAGCCGCCGCTCGATCGCCGCGTCGTCGGCGGTGTAACGCACGCGCCCGGCGATGCCGTTGCGGTTGAACGCAGCGAAGCTGCCGACCAGGTCCTCAAGGCGTACCCCGGTGCCGCCGAGGATCAGCGACAGGTTCGGCGCGCTGCCGCGTGGAAAACGCAGGGTGATGCCGGCGTGCGCCAGCCGTGCGGCGAAACGCGCAGAACCCACCCGGTCGAGCAGGTCCACCGCCGGCACGTTGAGCGAGAGGCGCAGTGCGGTGGCGGCACTGACCGGGCCGTTGAACGCTGCGTCGAAGTTGCCCGGACGGTAGCCGGCAAAACTCTGTGGTGCGTCCACCATCAGGCTTTCCGAATGAATCAGGCCGTCGTCGAGGGCCATGCCGTACAGGAACGGCTTGAGCGTGGAGCCCGGCGAGCGCCAGGCCTGGACCATGTCGACATGGCCCAGCCGCTGCTTGTCGCCGAAAGCCACCGAGCCGACATAGGCGCGCGCTTCCAGGGTGCGGTTGTCGACCACCAGCAGGGCAGCCGAGGTGCGCTCGGGCAACTGCGAGAAGTAGGACGACACACGCTCTTCCAACGTGCGCTGCAGTCCGATGTCGAGCGTGCTCTGGATGCGCGCCGCCTGTGGCTGCGCGGCATGCAGGCGCTGGGCCAGCAGCGCAGCGTGCAGCGGCGGCTGCAGGGCGCGGGTCACCACCGGCTCGATGCGTGCGTCGTCCACCTCTTCGCGCGACCACACGCCAAGCGCGACCATGCGCTCGAGCACCTTGTCGCGCGCGGCCTGCGCGGCTTCGGGATGACGGTCCGGGCGCAGCCGGCTGGGCGACTGCGGCAGCACCGCCAGCAGCGCGGCTTCGGCGTGCGACAGCTGCGCGGCCGGTTTGCCCAGGTAGGCCCAACTGGCCGCCTCCACCCCTTCGATTGTGCCGCCGTAGGGCGCGCGTTCCAGGTACAGCGCCAGGATCTGCGCCTTGTCCAGGTGCAGTTCCAGCTGCAGCGCACGCAGCAGCTGCTTGGCCTTGCCCCACGGCGTGCGCGTATGCGGGTCGAGGATGCGCGCGACCTGCATGGTCAGGGTGGAGCCGCCGGAGACGATCCGCCGTTCCAGCACCCATTGCTTGCCGGCACGCAGCAGCGCCCAGGGATTGACCCCGGGGTGCCGCCAGAACCAGCGGTCCTCGTAGTTGAGCAGCGCCTGCAGGTACAGCGGCGACACCGAGTCTGCAGAGGCCGGGTAGCGCCACACGCCGTCCGCGTCGGCGAACGCGCGCAGCGGCGTGCCGTCGCCCGCCACCACCAGCGTGCTGGTGTCGCGCTGTTTCGGCAGCGGCGGCGGAAACGCCAGGTCCAGCACCAGCAGCAGCGCCAGCAGCGCTGCCGTGCCCCAGCGCAGGCCCGGCCACAGCCATCGCCGCCACCGGGCGGGCCCCGGCGTCGGCCGGGGCCCGCGCATGTTCACGGCTGGACCACCGTGAGGGTGGTCGGGGTGCTGCGGCCCACCCCACGCAGGTCGGGACGGTACATGTCTTCCACCAGCGGCGGCGGCACCGTATAGGTGCCCGGGGTGACCGCGCGCACCAGGTAGAACACCTTGGCGGTGCTGCCACGCGACAGCTTGAGCGCGGCCACGTAGCGGTCGTCGCGGAACTCTTCATGGCGCAGCGTGGCCGCGTCGCCCCGGTCTTCCACGCGCAGGCCGTCCACCACCACGTCGGCCCACTGCTTGGCATCGCCCAGGTTGAAGTTCTCGATTTCCAGGCCGGCCGGCAGCAGGTCGGTCAGCAGCGCGTCGGGCATGTCCACGTTGGGAGTGACGCTGACCCGCACGATCAGCGCCTCGCCTTCCTTCAACGCGCGCGGGGTCCACGGCTTGCCGTCGGTGGTGAACCAGCTGCGTTCCACGCCCAGGGTGCGGTTGTCCGGCTCCGGCGCGGTGCGCGGAATGCCGGCCACTTCCAGGCTGGCGAACATCGGCGGCTCGCCCTTCGGACTGAAGCGCACGCCCTTGTCCAGTGCGGCGTAGTCGAAGCTGCGCCCGAACATGCGCCGCGCAGCGATGGCTTCGACCTCGCCGCCGATGGCCAGCTCGCCCGACACCTGCTTGCTCTGGTTCGCGGCCAGCGCCTTGCCGAGGCGCGCGATGGCGACCTGCTCCTGCGTGCTCAGCCACATCCAGCCGTTGTTGCGGCGTGCATCCAGCGCACGGCCCAGTTCCACCGCACGGGCGTCATAGGCGGGCTTGGCCAGCTTGCGCTCGTGCAGCAGCGCGATCATCAAGGCGTCGTCGCGCACGGCGCTGCCGTAGTCGCCGAAGTACTGCGGGCGTTCGCTGCTCGGCTTGGCGAAGCCGGCCGCAATGGCGGCGTCGCCCCGCTTGTGGTCGCCCTGCAGCGACAGCGCGATGCCCAGGTGGACCAGCGACAGGCCGGTCAGCGACTTGCTGCGCTCGTTGTCGTACAGCGCGCGCAGGGTGCCCAGCGGAGCGCGGTTGACCCGGGCCAGCACGTAGCCGGAGTAGGCCTGGTTGGCGAACTTCAGGTTCTCGCGGCGGTCTTCGCCGTAGAACTGGTTGCCGCCGGAGAGCAGGTCTTCGCTGAGCCGGTTCAGCGCCTTCTGCAGCACGCCGTCGGGCACCGCGAAACCGGCGTCCTTCGCATCAAGCAGGAACTCGGCGATGTACGGGGTCAGCCACGGATTGACGTAGCCGTCGTCGCCCCACATCGAGAAGTTGCCGTTGGCCACCTGCATCGAGGCCAGCCGGCCGAACGCGCCTTCCATGCGCTCGCGGCGGGTCTTGGCATCCAGCCCGTCGGCACCGAGCATGGCCGAGGTGGCCTCGTCCAGCATCAGCGCGGCGTAGCCCTTGCTGGTGGTCTGCTCAGCGCAGCCGTACGGGTAGTTCAACGCACCGTTGAGGGCGCTGGCAAACGGGATCGGCGGCAGCGCGCTGACCAGCATGCGCGCGGTGACCGAATCGGCCATCAGCCCGTCGGCCAGGCCGGCGCCCATCTCCACGTCGGCCAGCGGGTCCAGCGTGCGCGTCTGCGCCCGCAGCACCTGCGGCCACGCGGCACGCACCGGCAGGTCGTAGCGGCGGTCGACCTTGAAGCCGTTGCCTTCCACCCGCACCCGCACCTTGGCCACGGTATAGCCTTCGCGCGCCTGCAGCGGGAAGCTGAGCGTGTTCTTGGCGTCGGCGTTGAGCTTGAGCGTGCGGCTGGGCTCGCCCAGGCTTAGCGGACCGATGCCATCGACCTGCACCTTGAATTCACCAGGCGTGCCGGTGAAGTTCTGCACGTCCAGGGTGACGGTACTGCGGTCGCCCGGGGCGAGCACGCGCGGCATGCTGGCTTCGGCCAGGATCGGCGCGCGCACCACGGTTTCCAGGTCGCGCTTGCCGTACTGTTCGTCGGAGTACACCAGCGCCGAGACCCGCAGGGTGCCGTTGAAGTCCGGCACCTTCAGCGCGATCCGGGCAATGCCCTTGGCGTCCAGCTTCACCGGACCGGAGAACAGGTCTACGGTCTGCACGCGCGCCGTCGGCCGCTTGGCCTGCGGCAACGCCGCCAGCGCCATGTCGCCACCGAACTTGAGCTTGCCGCTGCTGCCGTCGAAGCTTTCGATCACGCGGCTGTAGATGTCATACGCATCCACGCCCAGGCGACGCTGGGCGAAGAAGTGTGCAGAGGCGTCCGGCACCGGGAAGCGGGTGATGTTGAGGATGCCCACGTCGACCGCCGAGACCGTCACGTGCGCCAGCTTGCCAGCCAGCTGCGGTGCGCTGACCGTGACCGGCAGGGTCTGCTCCGGCCGCATCTGCTTCGGCGCGGACAGGCCCACGGCCACGGTGCGTGCCTTGCGGTCCATCGGCACATGGACCACGCCGACCGCACGCGCGGGGGTGATCTTGCTCGGGGCGCTGCCGCCGCGGAACACCAGCGCGGTGATGTAGACGTCGTGGCGCTCCCAGTCGGCGGTGACCGGAATGTCGAAGGTGCTGCCGGGCTTGGCGTCGATCTCCTGCACGTACAGCATCTTGTCGCTTTCAACCATCAGCAGGCCCTTGCCGGCGTGCGGCGGGGTGACCGTGACGCGCAGCTTGTCGCCGGCCTTGTAGGCGGTCTTGTCCAGGCCCAGCTTGACCTTGTCCGGGCGTGCATCCAGCCCGCGGTTCTCGTCGTTCCAGCTCCAACCGGCGTGGAACGGGTAGCGGCTGGTCAACCCGGTGGCCGGGTCGAACACATCCAGCCGGTACTCGCCCCACTCCACCGGGAAGTCCACGCCCACCGCCGCGCTGCCGGCGTCGAGGGTGCGGGTGTCCTTGTTTTCGAAGCGACGGCTGAAGTCGTAGTCCCAGCGGTTGTCGTTGAAGGTCCAGTGGTAGTCGCGCAGCTCGCGCACCAGGGTGACCTTCAGGCCCTTGCCCGGCTGCGGCTTGCCGGCCGCGTCCACCCGCATCACTTCAAAGCGCGCATTGCTGTTGGCGTCGGCCCCGTCGTCCGGGTTGAACAGCGGGCGCACGCCGACCAGCACCGGGGCCGGCCACATCACCCGCTTCAGGGTGCGGGTGACGGTGCGGCCGCCGGTCTCGTACACGCTGCCGGACAGCACCACCGCCACCGGCGCGCTGGCCTTGACCTCGGCGGGCAACTCCACGTCCTGGCGCAGTTTGCCGTCGGCCGGGAATTCGGTGTCGATCACATCGCGCGCTTCGCGCGGCAGTTCCAGGGTCGGGTCACCGAAGAAGTAGCCCGGCAGCGACTCCACCGGCGACTGTTCTGCGGCCACCGCCAAGCGCGCGGTAAAACGATTGCCATCGGCCGGCGCGCCGTACAGGTAGGCCGCATCGGCCTGCAGCTTGAGCGGCTCGCCGGGCTTGAGGGTCTTCTGCGCGCTGTCCAGGTCCAGCTTCATGCGCTCGGGCAGGAACTCTTCGATGCGCAGGGTCATGCCCTGGATCGCTTCCTTGCTGGCCGGGTTGGTGCGGAATTCGACCTGCCAGCGCCCGGTGGGTGCTTCGACCGGGATGGTCTGCTCGAAGCTCAGGTAGCCCTGCTCGCCCGGCTGCAGCCGGGTTTCGCGGAAGGTCTTGCCGTCGGGCTGCTTCAGGCGCAGGAAGACCGGCTGAGGCTTGACCGGCTTGCCGTCGTTGTCGCGCAGCAGCGCGGAGATGCGCACGGTTTCGCCGGGGCGATACAGGTCGCGGCCGGACCAGGCGAACACATCGAACCAGGCGTTGTCGCGACCGGCCACGGCGAACTCGCTCAGGTCCAGCGCCGGCTGGTTGAACGGCAGCATCGAGGTGTCCGGGCCGCTGCTGGCGATCAGCACGTGGCCCGCGTCCAGGGTGTAGTTGAGCAGCGCGTTGCCGTTGCCGTCGGTGCTGCCCTTGAGCACCACCTCGCCCTTGGCGTCGAGGATCCGCAGGTCGACCTTCTTCAGCGCCGCGCCGCTCTGCAGCGAGGCCGTGTGCACGAACAGGGTGTCCTTGTAGGCGCGGGTGTGCAGGCCGATGTCGCTGACGGTGAAGAAGGCGGTGTCGAATTCACTGTCGAACGAACCGCTGCGCTTCATCACCGCGAAGTACAGGCCGGGTTCCTGCAGCTCCTTGATGTCCTGGGTCGGCAGGTAGGTCAGCACGCGCTCGTTCTGCTTGCCGCCGAGCACGAAGCGGTTGACGTAGACCGGCTCGGCCAGCTGCGACATCGGGGTCTTGTCGCCGTACTCGCTGTCCAGCTCCCAGCTGCCGCGACGGCCGCCGCGCTGGTACTGGCTGAAGAAGGCGGGCAGTTCCTTCTCGCGTACGCGCAGGAACTCCACGTCCACCTCGCCCACGTTGACCGAGACCACCGGCAGGCCGCGGCTCTCGCGCGCCGGCAGCACGCTGCCCTGCGAGGCGAAGCCGGCCACCGGCTTGAGTTCGCCGGTGAACACCTTCTGGCGCAGCTCCTTGCCGATCCGGCTGCCGTCGGCGGCGAGCAGGTCCGGGGAGACGATCAAGGTGTATTCCTTGGCGGCCTCCACGAACGGGTAGCGCAGGGTCTTGCCGTCATCGGACAGGGTCCAGCTGCTGTCCTCGGTGCCGACCTTCTCGCCGAAGCGGACCAGTTTGTCGAAGTCCTGGGTGCCGACCAGCGGGCGGGAGAACTCCAGCGCCAGCGACAGGCCGTCGCTGCTCTGGTCAGGGAAGGCGCGCAGGAGGGTGAAACCGGTGACCGCCTCGGCCTTGGCCGCGATCGGCGCGCCGGAGGCGGCCGGCAGCTGCCCGCTGTCGGTGCGCTTGCACCCGCTGATCCCCAGTGCCAGCCCGGCGACCAGCGCCAGCGCGGCGATTCCCTTCCAGTTCCGCAGACGGACCGTGCCCATATGTCGCTCCTTGAACAAGGGCTTCATTATGCACCGCAGGGTTACAGGCTGGCGGTCGGGGTGCGTGGGACACGCATGGCGTGTCGCTACGCATTACCGGGGCGACCCGCGTAGCGACACGCCATGCGTGTCCCACGCGGTGCCCGAATCATTCGCGATTAAACGGTGCCGGCCGGCACCCGCACCTGCCCTTCCATCAACACCCGGGCGCTGCGGCTCATGATCGCCTTGGTCACCGTCCACTGGCCGTCGACCAGGCGGGCCTCGGCGCCTACGCGCAGGGTGCCGGAGGGATGACCGAAGGTCACCGCGCCGCGCTCGCCGCCCCCGGCCGCCAGGTTGACCAGGGTGCCGGGAATGGCGGCTGCGGTACCAATCGCCACCGCCGCGGTGCCCATCATGGCGTGGTGCAGCTTGCCCATCGACAGCGCGCGCGCGTGCAGGTCGATGTAGCCGGCACGGATCTGCTTGCCGCTGGAGGACACGTAGTCCTGCGCCGGCGCCACGAATGCCACCTTGGGCGTGTGCTGGCGGGTGGCGGCCTGGTCGATGTGGTCGATCAACCCCATGCGCACCGCACCGTGCGCGCGGATCGCCTCGAACCGGGCCAGCGCGGCCTTGTCGTCGTTGATCGCGGGCTGCAGCTCGGTTCCGGTGTAGCCGAGGTCGGCGGCGTTGAGGAAGATGGTCGGGATGCCGGCGGTGATCATGGTCACCTGGAAGCTGCCCACGCCGGGCACCTCCAGGGTATCGACCAGGTTGCCGGTCGGGAACATCGAACCGCCCTCGCCTTCACCGTCGTCGGACGGGTCGAGGAATTCCAGCGCGATCTCGGCCGCGGGGAAGGTCACCCCGTCCAGCTCGAAGTCGCCGATCTCCTGAACCTGGCCGTCCACCACCGGCACGTGGGCCAGGATGGTCTTGCCGATGTTTGCCTGCCAGATCCGCACGGTGCAGGTGCCGTTGTGCGGGACGCGCGACGGGTCGATCAACCCGTTGCTGATCGCAAACGGACCCACTGCGGTACTGAGGTTGCCGCAGTTGCCGCTCCAGTCCACGAACGCGGTGTCGATGGACACCTGGCCGTACAGGTAGTCCACATCGTGGTCCGGAACGGACGCTTCAGAAATGATCACGCACTTGCTGGTGCTCGAGGTCGCCCCGCCCATGCCGTCGGTGTGCTTGCCATACGGGTCCGGCGAGCCGATCACGCGCATCAGCAGCGCGTCGCGCGCCGTGCCGGACTGCTGAGCGGCGGCCGGCAGATCCTGCAGGCGGAAGAACACACCCTTGCTGGTACCACCGCGCATGTAGGTGGCGGGAATGCGGAGCTGGGGAAGACTATTCATGAGATGGGGAACCAGAAGGAAAGGTCATCGATGTACATCTGTTTACTCGTCAGATCCCAACAGATCATCCAGCCCGCGTGAGGCGTCCCACACCCTGACTACTTGAATGCAGGAAGGCAGATCGAAGTAGTAGACGAGGTAGCGGTCGAAACTGGAGACCACACTGAAACGAAGCGGGCCCGACACTCCGTCAACGACGTCGGCATGACGCAATGAACCTGACGAAGGAAATTCTGAAAGCCGAGCCAGTACAGCGTCGACAGCGGCAATGAAGCGCTCGCCCAGTGCCAGCCCCCCCGACCTGCATACCAGTACGCCCCATCGGCAACGTCCTGCCTCGCGCTCGGGCGCCACTCAATCGGCTTCACGTCGCAAACGCTCCGCTAGTTCCTGGCGCAACTGCACGAATGTGTCAGGCGTGACCGGCACGGCAGGACCGGACGCCACACCTTCAGCGATCAACTGCCGCAGCAGGTTCTCGGCCTTGGCACGTTGACGCTGCCGAATCAGGTCGCGAACGTAGTCGGAGGTACTGGAGTAACCGCCCTCACTGACTTCTTCGTCGACAAATTGCTTCAAGGGATCGCTGAGCGAGATGTTCATCGTAGCCATGGGAGTCTCTTTGGCAATTATTGCCATAGATGGTGCGCCTGCGGCCGGGTGGCCGCAAGCGCGCTCCGTTCATCGTTCAGGTTGGCGCACCGTTCGCCCTTTTTTACGCCACCTGGGCGGATTCCAGGAAGTCTTGGGCGAAGCGCTGCAGCACGCCGCCGGCTTCGTAAATGGCCACTTCTTCGTCGCTGTCCAAGCGGCAGGTGACCGGTACCAGCACCTGGGTGCCGTCGCGGCGCTTCACGACCAGGGTGAGGTCGGCGCGCGGGGTGCGCTCGCCGATCACGTCGAAGGTTTCGGTGCCGTCGATGCCCACGGTCAGGCGCGTGGTGCCCGGCTTGAACTCCAGCGGCAGCACGCCCATGCCGATCAGGTTGGTGCGGTGGATGCGCTCGAAGCCTTCGGCGACGATGGCTTCCACGCCGGCAAGGCGCACGCCCTTGGCGGCCCAGTCGCGCGAGCTGCCCTGGCCGTAGTCGGCACCGGCGATGATGATCAGCGGCTGCTTGCGCGCCATGTAGGTTTCAATCGCTTCCCACATGCGCATGACCTTGCCTTCCGGCTCGACCCGGGCCAGCGACCCCTGCTTCACGGTGCCGTCTTCGTTGCGCACCATTTCATTGAACAGCTTCGGGTTGGCGAAGGTGGCGCGCTGCGCGGTCAGATGGTCGCCGCGATGGGTCGCATAGGAATTGAAGTCTTCCTCGGGCAGGCCCATCTTCGCCAGGTACTCACCGGCGGCGCTGGAGGCCAGGATCGCATTCGAGGGCGAGAGGTGGTCGGTGGTGATGTTGTCGGGCAGCACCGCCAACGCACGCATGCCGGCCAGCGTGCGTTCGCCCGCCAGCGCACCTTCCCAGTACGGCGGGCGGCGGATGTAGGTGCTCTGCGGGCGCCAGTCGTACAACGGGCTGACCTGCGAGCTGTATTCCACGCGCACGTTGAACATCGGGTTGTAGACGCTGCGGAACTGCTCGGGCTTGACCGCCGCCTTCACCACCGCGTCGATCTCGGCGTCGCTGGGCCAGATGTCCTTGAGGCGGACCTCGTTGCCCTGCGCATCCACGCCCAGCACGTCCTTTTCGATGTCGAAGCGCACCGTGCCGGCAATCGCGTAGGCGATCACCAGCGGCGGCGAGGCCAGGAAGGCCTGCTTGGCATAGGGGTGGATGCGGCCGTCGAAGTTGCGGTTGCCCGACAGCACGGCGGTGGCGTACAGGTCGCGGTCGATGATCTCCTGCTGGATCGCCGGATCCAGCGCGCCACTCATGCCGTTGCAGGTGGTGCAGGCGAACGCGACGATGCCGAAGCCGAGCTTTTCCAGGTCCGGCAGCAGGCCGGCTTCTTCCAGGTACAGCTGCACGGCCTTGGAACCCGGTGCCAACGAGGACTTCACCCACGGCTTGCGCAGCAGGCCGCGCTCGTTCGCCTTGCGCGCCAGCAGGCCGGCGGCGATCACGTTGCGTGGGTTGGAAGTGTTGGTGCAGCTGGTGATGGCGGCGATGATCACCGCGCCGTCCGGCATCAGGCCCTGGGCCTGCTCGGCCTTGCCCGCTTCCAGCTTGGCGGCGTCGGCGATGCCGCGCTCGGCCAGTGCGCTGACCGGCAGGCGGCGGTGCGGATTGCTCGGGCCGGCCATGTTGCGGACCACGCTGGACAGGTCGAAGCTCAGCACGCGCGGGTACTGCGCGGTGACCAGATCGTCGGCCCACAGGCCGGTGGTGCGCGCGTAGTTTTCCACCAGTGCCAGCTGCGCTTCCTCGCGACCGGTCAGGCGCAGGTAGTCGATGGTCTGGCTGTCGATGTAGAACATCGCCGCAGTGGCGCCGTATTCGGGGCACATGTTGGAGATGGTGGCGCGGTCGCCGATGGTCAGCGCGGCGGCGCCTTCGCCGTAGAACTCCAGCCACGCACCGACCACGCGCTGCGCCCGCAGGAACTCGGTCAGGGCCAGCACCACGTCGGTGGCGGTAATGCCCGGCTGCGGCTTGCCGGTGAGCTCAACGCCCACGATGTCGGGCAGGCGCATCCACGAGGCGCGGCCGAGCATGACATTCTCGGCTTCCAGGCCGCCCACGCCGATCGCGATCACGCCCAGCGCGTCCACGTGCGGGGTGTGGCTGTCGGTGCCGACGCAGGTGTCCGGGAAGGCCACGCCGTCCTTGACGTAGATCACCGGCGACATTTTCTCCAGGTTGATCTGGTGCATGATCCCGTTGCCCGGCGGAATCACGTCCACGTTCTGGAAGGCCTGCTTGGTCCAGTCGATGAAGTGGAAGCGGTCTTCGTTGCGGCGGTCTTCGATGGCGCGGTTCTTCTCGAACGCCTGCGGGTCGTAGCCGCCGCATTCCACCGCCAGCGAGTGGTCCACGATCAGCTGCACCGGCACCACCGGGTTGACCTTGGCCGGGTCGCCACCGCCGTCGGCGATGGCATCGCGCAGGCCGGCCAGGTCGACCAGTGCGGTCTGTCCGAGGATGTCGTGGCAGACCACGCGGGCCGGGAACCACGGGAAATCGAGGTCCTGGCGGCGCTCGATCAGCTGCCGCAGCGAGGCTTCAAGGGTGGCCGGGTCGCAGCGGCGCACCAGGTTTTCCGCCAGAACGCGCGAGACATACGGCAGCGTGGCATAGGCGCCGGGCTGGATCGCGTCGACCGCGGCCCGGGTATCGAAATAGTCCAGCGCGGTGCCGGGGAGGTTCTTGCGGTAGAGCGTATTCAAGGAAGTCATGGCTGGCGTTTGCTGCAGGTTGGCGGGCCGGAGGGAAGGTTCCGGAAGGCCGGCCAACGGCCGGCGCTACCGAGGGGCGGCCGCAGCCGCCCCTCACCATCACTTGCGTTCGTCGATCGGCACGAAGGCCTGGTCTTCCGGCCCGGTGTAGTTGGCGCTGGGGCGGATGATCTTGCCGTCGATGCGCTGTTCGATCACGTGCGCGCTCCAGCCGGAGGTGCGGGCGATCACGAACAGGGGGGTGAACATGGCGGTCGGCACGCCCATCATGTGGTAGCTCACCGCGCTGAACCAGTCCAGGTTCGGGAACATCTTCTTGATGTCCCACATCACCGATTCCAGGCGCTCGGCGATGTCGTACATCTTCAGGTTGCCCTGCTCGGCCGACAGCTCGCGGGCCACGTCCTTGATCACGTTGTTGCGCGGATCGCTGACCGTGTACACCGGATGGCCGAAGCCGATCACCACTTCCTTGCGCTCGACGCGGGCCTTGATGTCCGCCTCGGCCTCGTCCGGGGAGTCGTAGCGCTTCTGCACTTCGAACGCCACTTCATTGGCGCCGCCATGCTTGGGACCGCGCAGCGCGCCGATGCCACCGGTGATGCAGCTGTACATGTCGCTGCCGGTGCCGGCGATGACGCGGCAGGTGAAGGTGGACGCGTTGAACTCGTGCTCGGCGTACAGGATCAGCGAGGTGTGCATCGCCTTGACCCAGGACTGCTGCGGCGGCACGCCGTGCAGCAGGTGCAGGAAGTGGCCACCGATGGAATCGTCGTCGGTCTCCACGTCGATGGCGCGGCCGTTGTGGCTCCAGTGGTACCAGTACAGCAGCATCGAGCCCAGGCAGGCCATCAGCTTGTCGGCGATGTCGCGCGCGCCGGAATGGTTGTGGTCGTCCTTCTCCGGCGACACGCAGCCGAGCACGGACACGCCGGTACGCATCACGTCCATCGGGTGCGCCGACGGCGGCAGCTCTTCCAGGGCGGCCTTGACCGCGGCCGGAATGCCGCGCAGCGACTTCAGCTTGGCCTTGTAGGCGGCCAGTTCGGCGCGGTTGGGCAGCTTGCCGTGCACCAGCAGGTGGGCGATTTCCTCGAACTCGCTGGTGTTGGCCAGGTCCAGGATGTCATAGCCACGGTAGTGCAGGTCGTTGCCGCTGCGGCCGACGGTGCACAGTGCGGTGTTTCCGGCGGCGGTACCCGACAGGGCGACGGACTTCTTCGGCTTGAAGCCGGGGGCGGTGGTTGCTTCGCTCATGATCCCTCCAGAAAACAATGGTGCGACGTTACTTCTTGGCGGCGAACAGCGCATCGAGCTGCTGCTCGAAGGCGTGGTAGCCGATACGGTCGTACAGTTCCTCGCGCGTCTGCATGGCGTCCACCACGTTCTTCTGGTGGCCATCGCGACGAATGGTCTCATACACGTTCTCGGCGGCCTTGTTGGCCGCGCGGAACGCCGAGAGCGGGAACAGCTGGATCGCCACGCCGGCCGAGGCCAGTTCGTCGCGGCTGAACAGCGGGGTCTTGCCGAATTCAGTGATGTTGGCCAGCACCGGCACCTTCACCGCGTCCACGAAACGGCGGTAGGTGGCCAGGTCGTACGCGGCCTCGGCGAAGATGCCGTCGGCGCCGGCCTCCACGCAGGCAATGGCGCGCTCGATCGCCGCGTCCACGCCGTCGACCTGGATGGCGTCGGTGCGGGCGATCAGGAAGAAATCGGGGTCGGTCTTGGCGTCGGCCGCAGCCTTGACCCGGTCGACCATCTCGCCCTGGGTCACGATCTCCTTGCCGGGACGATGGCCGCAGCGCTTGGCGCCGACCTGGTCTTCGATGTGGCAGGCGGCGGCGCCGGCCTTGATCAGCGACTTCACGGTGCGCGCGATGTTGAACGCGCTCGGCCCGAAGCCGGTGTCGATGTCGACCATCAGCGGCAGGTCGCAGACGTCGGTGATCCGGCGCACGTCGACCAGCACGTCTTCCAGGGTGTTGATGCCCAGGTCGGGCAGGCCCAGCGAGCCGGCCGCGACGCCGCCACCGGACAGGTAGATCGCGCGGTATCCGGCACGCTTGGCCAGCAGCGCGTGGTTGGCGTTGATCGCGCCGATCACCTGCAGCGGCGACTCAGCGGCCAGCGCTTCGCGAAAACGGGCGCCGGCGGAGGAAACAGGGGTGCTCATGGGCAACATTCCATCGTGGTTGACCCGTTACAGGGCGCAAGGGGCATGCCAACTGGCAAGTGATTGATTTTGTTCATCCGGGGCGTGGAACAAGCTGTTTCATCTTGAAACATTGAAACGCATGTAACATGCATGCAACTGAAACATGGCCCCGCCCGATGTCGATCCGCCTGCCTCGCCCCCGCCAGCCCGATCCCGACTCCGGCGCCCTGCCGGTGATCTGGACGGTCAGCGTGTCGCGCCTGACTGGGCTGCTCGGCGATGTGATTCCCGAATTCGACCGGCGCGCCCGCATCGTGCCGATCAACCTGGGCTTCGAAGAGGCGGTGGACGTGATCGGCCAGCGCCTGCGTCGGGAACACTGCGACGTGGTGA
Source organism: Stenotrophomonas bentonitica (assembly GCF_013185915.1). Taxonomy (NCBI): domain Bacteria; kingdom Pseudomonadati; phylum Pseudomonadota; class Gammaproteobacteria; order Lysobacterales; family Lysobacteraceae; genus Stenotrophomonas; species Stenotrophomonas bentonitica. The sequence goes on from NZ_JAAZUH010000001.1 coordinate 1,335,637, forward strand.
TTGCCGGCGGCTCCAACGCGGCCTACCTGCGCAGCCGGCTGGAGGTGCCGCTGGTGCCGATCCAGGCCAACGGCTTCGACCTGATGGAAGCGTTGGCCAGGGCGCGACGGATCGCGCCGCGGATCGGGCTGGTTACCCATGCCAGCGACGTGCCCAGCTTCAACAGCTTCCAGCACAGCTTCGGGCTGGACATCGAGCATCGCCGCTTCGTCACCCGCGAAGACGCGCGCGACTGCATCGCCGACCTGCGTGCCAACGGCATTGAAGTGATCGTCGGCACCGGTATGGCCATCGACCATGCCGAACAGGTCGGGCTGCCCGGAGTGCTGCTGTACTCGGCCGACTCGGTGCGGCACGCGTTTGAACATGCGCTGGAACTGACCCAGACCCTGGCCCGCTCCGGTGCAGCGCCGCCGCGCCGGCGCGCTGCCGCCGCGCGCCGCGCAGAACGGCCGCTGTTGCTGGGCGATAGTGCGCCCATGCAACAGGTGCGCGAACGCATCGCGCTGTACGCGCCGCACGACAGCACCGTGCTGGTCACCGGCGCCACCGGCACCGGCAAGGAACTGGTCGCACGCCAGCTGCACGCGTCCAGCGGACGCAGCGGCCGCTTCGTGGCGCTGAACTGCGGGGCGATCAGCGAATCGCTGCTGGAAGCGGAGTTGTTCGGCTACACCGAAGGCGCGTTCACCGGCGCGCGCCGTGGCGGACGCGTCGGCCTGGTCGAGGCCGCCGACGGCGGCACCCTGTTCCTGGACGAGATCGGCGAACTGCCGCTGCCGTTGCAGACCCGGCTGCTGCGGGTGCTGGAGGAACGCGAAGTGCTGCGCGTGGGCGCCACCGAACCGACTCCGGTCGACGTCCGCGTGGTCGCTGCCACGTTGCAGGCACTGGAATCGCTGGTGCAGGCGCAACGTTTCCGCCGCGACCTGTACTACCGGCTGGCGGCCCTGCGCATTGCCCTGCCCACCCTGCAGGAACGGCCACAGGACGTGCCGGTGTTGCTGGAGCACTTCTTCCAGCAGCTCGGGCAACGTCCTTCGCCGCTGGATGAGGAGGCCACCCAGCGTCTCTGCGCGTATGCCTGGCCCGGCAACGTGCGCGAGCTGCGCAACCTGGTCGACCGGCTGCGCATCCATTGGCCGCTGCAGGCCGGAGCGCTCGGAGTGGCGCAGCTGCAAACCTGGTTGCCGGAACTGCAGCAGGCGCTCCCCGCCGCCGCAGGTGCAGCGTCCGCCCTTCCCGCCATCGCCACTCGCCCTTCCCCGACCGTGCTTCAGCAGTGGCTGGACGACCACCAGGGCAACCGTGAACAGCTGGCGGCACGCCTCGGCGTGTCGCGTACGACCCTGTGGCGCTGGCTGCGCGTTACAGGTTAACGCGCAACCTGCGCACCGCTGCAGGCGCTGACACGCAGATCGGGTGTCATCCGACATTGCACCGGGAAAATTCCGAAACCAATTCGCACCGATTCGGTTCTGCGACATGTTCATCATCACGCATGCTGCAAGTGCAGGAACCGACACCCGCCGCGGTTACCCGGTTTACTTGAACAGAGCGCGCCTATCGCACCGAAAGCGACATCAGTGCATTCGGCACCGTGAATGCCCTTGTTTTCAAGGCTGACGCGCTGCCCCCAGCAACTCCCCACGATTGATCGGAGCGATAGCACCATTCGCCTTTGGCCTGTTACGCGCCGCAAAGCGGGTTCATCAAGAAAAACCCCCAGTGAATTCTTTGCGAGAAGTGGAATGTGCAAGCCCGCGCGGCGCCGGTAGGTTCCGGAGCACACCGGCTGCCCTGCCTGCGCCGGTGCGACCTCCATCCACCCGCATCAGGAACGCCGCATGCCCCAAGCTCTCGCCAGGATCCTTCCCAGCTTCTTCGTCCACGCCGCCAAGCTGATGCGCACCCGGCGCGACACGCCCATCCCGGTCGCCCCGCATGGATTGCGGCGGATTCGGGTGATCGACATCACCAACCAGGCTTCGCTTGCGCTGCCGGCGCCCGTGCGGGTGAGCCGGATGCCAGCGGCTGCCGCCAACGCCGACCCGGCCGATCAGGCCGACGTTCCGCGCGCGCCCGGACCGGACGAAAACGCACTGGGCATCCTGACCGGGCAGATCCATGCCCTGCTCGACCAGGCCCGCACCGAAGCGCCGGCGGCGTTCGGCACGAAGCTGGATGCGCTGGCACTGGACCCGAAGGCGCCGCTGAACAGTCGCCAGGCCAGCCAGCTTCTGCGCGTGGTCAAGACCCTGCCCACCACTACGCCAGTGCGAACCCATGCACCTGCAGCGGAGCGCCTCAAGGTGCTGCGCAGCGCCCTGTACGACCTGACCCGGGCGGCACGTGCCGAAGCGATGCTGCACGAGCAGATCGCGCGGCATACCGAGCGCGAGCGCGTCAACGAACTGCCCGGCTCCCAGCGCAGCACCGGCACCGGCGGCATGCTCGGGGTGCGGTTCGGCCTGCCGGGTGCCGTCGACGCCGGGGTCGCGGGCGGCGCACGCACGGAAACCAGCACGGCGACCTTCGACGATCTGACCATCGGCACCGTGCGCAGTGCCACCGTGATGGCCGAGGCCAGCGCGCAGGCGAAGGTCGGGCCGGGGGTCGGGATCACCGGCACGCTCAGCGGTTACAGCACCGAAGGCGACGCGGACATTTCCATGTCGATGCGTACACGGGTACTGCGCCTGGCCCACGCGTCGGTGGCACGCCGGCTGGGCGGCAACGTCCTGCAGCGCGCGTACCAGCGTGTCACCGAGCCGCACCGCGACCGCTACGACGAGCGCACCAGCCGGGCGATGGCCTGGCAGTCCCGGCTGCCGATGCTGATGGGCGTCCGGGCCGGGGCGCAACCCCTGGCATTCGGCAAGCGCGGGATCCTGATCAAGGCCGGCATGACCACCCATGGCGGCGCAGTGACCGCTGCGGCCGGTTACGGCGTCGGGCAGCTCAGTGCCAGCGGCGCGCTCAGCCGGCTCGAACTGCGCGCGGCGCTGCCGACCCGGCTGACCGAGCTGGACGCGGAAGGCCTGCCCGCAGCCCAGGACGCGTCGATCCGCAGCGTGCTGGATGCGCGCGTATCGCACAGGGTGTCCAGCGTGCTCGACCGTGACCCGACGGGCAAGGCGGCGCCGGTCCCGGTCATGGAGACGGTGCGGTTGCTGATGCAGCACCCGCGGCACCCGGACGGGCTGGCCCAGCGGTTGAATGCCGTAGCGCAGACACGCACCGCGTTCGAGCACCTGCAGTCGCTGACCGCGCTCTCGCTGCGTTCACCGGAACTGGCGCGCGCGCCACTGGCCTCGCTGGCGCGCGACTGGGGAAGTACCGGCACCGCGTGCGAGCCGGTGATGATCGCCATGCTCGACACCCTGGCGTGGCTGCAGGCCGCGCCCGAACCGGACCCGGGCCCGGCGCATGCGCAGTGGACGTCGTTGCAGCGCACGGTGCAGGCGGATGCGCGCAGGATCCACGACACCACGCTTCCGCACGATCGCGAGTGGATCGACCGCGCCACCCAGGCGTTCCGCGAGCAGATCCAGCGCATCGCTACCACCCGCGGCACGCTGTCGCTGAGCACCGCACTGCCGTTGCTCAACATTGGCGGCACGGTGGACGTGGCCCGGCACGTCCGCCAGGATCCGGATCCGTGGCGTGACGGCAAGTACCTGGAGGTGACCGTGGCCGCATCCTTGGGGCCGGCGCTGGGCAGCATCCTGGCCGAAGTGGAACGCCAGGTGCCGGAATGGGGTGCGTTGCCCCTGCGCGAGGTCGAAGCGCTGATCGATCCGATCACGGCGAGCCTGGATGTGAGTGGCGAGGCCACCTGGCTGCTGCGGTTCTTCGAACCGACCTATCAGAAGGACCGGGATTTCCCCGCGTCGGCGCGCGGCAACCACGTGCACCTGACCCGCCTGACCACGGGCACGAAAAAAGAGATCGGGTTTACCGTGCCGGTGCCGGTGGGGCCCGGGGTCTTCCCGACCCTGTCGGCGCAGCACACCCGCGCCCAGCAGACCACCCGCGATGAACACCTCGGCGCCGGCAGCCTGCCCAGCGCGATGATGCGCTACCTCTCCAAATGCTCGGCCACCACGCCGCGCGAAGAGACCTGGGCGGCGCTGCTGGAAACGCACGGCGCCGACCTGGACCGGTTGGCAGACGCGCTGACCGACGCGGATTCGGTGCCGAGCCTGGAAGCAGACTTCTGGCTGCGACGCCAACCGGCCACCCACACCGGCGGCGCCACCACCCGCCGCGCCGTGCCCGATACCTCGACGCTGGACGCGTTCCGCCGCGAGGCCGACCGTACGACCCGGCGCGAACAGTTGTTCGCACTGTTCGAAGCGCTGGGCGGGATCACCACCCAGCAGAAGTCGATGTCGGACCTGATCGGTGCACTGACCCTGCCCGTGGTCGGCTGAGCCCCCATGGCTTCGGTGCGCCGGGGAGGGTGCACCGCAGACCGGGAGACCTCAGGGGTACAGCAGGCGCTTGCTCCACTGCCCTGCCGCGTCGACCTCATAGCACCAGCGCTCGTGCAGGCGGAACTGCGCGCCGTACCAGAACTCGATCCGGCGCGGCACCACGCGAAGCCCGCTCCAGCCATCCGGTCGCGGCACCTCACGCCCGTCGAAGCTGGATTCGGCGGTGGCCACGCGCGCATCGAATTCCTCGCGCGAGGCCAGCGTGCGCGACTGCAGCGAGGCCCACGCGCCGATCTGGCTCATGCGCGGACGCGAGGCGAAGTAGGCATCGGCCTCGGCGTCGCTGACCTGTTCCACCCCACCTTCGATGCGCACCTGGATGCCGGCCTCACGCAGGCTGCGCCACAGGAACAGCAGCGCGGCATGCGGGTTGGCCTGCAGCTCGCGGCCCTTGTGGCTGTCCAGGTGGGTGTAGAACACGAAGCCGCGCGCGTCGAACGACTTCAACAGAACCGTGCGCGCCGAGGGAATGCCTGCGGCCGTAGCGGTGGCCACGGTCATCGCGTTGGGTTCAATTTCGGCGCTGCGCTTGGCTTCTTCGAACAGCGCGGCGAAGGTGGACAGCGCTTCTGCATGGAGATCAGTCATGGTCGGTATCTTGCGGCTCGGTTTGGGTTTATTGTCACCGCATGCACGTTGCAGCGCACATGTCCCGGAACAAGGAATTTCCCGAAGCGCTGGTCGCGCAGGCGCTGGAGGATGCGCTGGCGGTGGACGCAGCGGTACCAGTATTGGCGATCAGCGGCCTGCAGGGCAGCGGCAAATCGACGCTGGCCGCACAGGTGGTCGCCCTGGCCGGGCAGCGAGGGCTGCGCGCGGCCACGCTGTCGATCGACGACTTCTACCTGACCCGCGCGCAGCGCCAGCGACTGGCGCGCCAGGTCCACCCGTTGCTGCTGACCCGTGGCCCGCCGGGCACACACGACCTGGAGCTGGCCCACGCCACGCTGGATGCCATTGCCGCGCGGCAGCCGGTAGCGTTGCCGCGCTTCGACAAACTGGCCGATGAGCGCATGCCCGCGTCGCAGTGGCCGCACGTGGAGGCCGCACTTGACCTGCTGGTCTTCGAGGGCTGGTTCCTGGGCACGCCGGCACAGGCCGAATCCGAACTGGACCCGCCGCTCAATGCGCTGGAACGCGAAGCCGACGCCGACGGCCGCTGGCGCCGCTGGTGCAACCAGGCGCTGGCCGAGCACTACCCTGCCCTGTGGCAGCGCTGCCACCGGCTGTGGTTCCTGCAACCGCCGGATTTTTCCGTGGTGCCGCGCTGGCGATGGCAGCAGGAGCAGAACCTGCAGGCCGCACACCCCGGGCGCAGCAGCATGAGCCGTGCGCAGCTGGACCGTTTCGTGCAGTACTACGAACGGGTCAGCCGCCAGGCCCTGCGCACCCTGCCGGAGCGGGCCGACCGGGTGGTGGTGCTGGACGAACACCGTGGAATCGTGTCCGCGCCGGGCTGAGCGCGGCACGAGGGCCACCTTACTTGACCACGAAGGTCACGCGCAGGTTGACCCGCCACTCGGTGATGTTGCCCGAGTCGTCGGTAACGACCTTGGTTTCGCCGATCCAGGCGCCTTTGATCCCCTTCACTGTTTCGCCGATCTTCTGCAAGCCAGTGCGGACCGCGTCTTCGACGCTGGTGGGGGACGCGGCGGTGATCTCGATGACCTTGGCTACTGACATGGACCTGCTCCGGTTGCGCGCGGGGGATTCCGCGCGGCCCACCATGGGGGTAAACGCGTAAAGGCCGCGACACGGAGGTGTTAGCATCACGGGTAATGAATCCCGCTCCGAACCTGATCCTGATTGGCCCGATGGGCGCCGGCAAGACCTGCATCGGGCGCCGCCTGGCCGAGCGCTTCACCCTGGACTTCGTGGACGCCGACCAAGCCATCGTGGACGCGGCCGGAGCCAGCATTCCCACCATTTTCGAGCACTCCGGCGAGGCCGGCTTCCGCCAGCACGAACGCCAGGTGCTGCAGCAGCTGCTGGCCGGCCAGGGCCAGCTGGTCTCCACCGGCGGCGGCGCGGTGCTGGACCCGGACAACCGCGCGGCAATCGCCCGGCGCGGCTTCGTGGTCTACCTGCGGGTCAGCGTGGCTGCCCAGCTGGAACGGCTGGCCCGCGACCGGACCCGGCCGCTGCTGCAGCGGCCCGACCGCGCGCAGGTGCTGGAACAGATGGCGAGCGTGCGCGACCCGCTGTACCAGGGGCTGGCCGACCTCACCCTCGACACCGATCTGTACACGCCGGGCGAGGCCACCGCGCAGCTGGTGCTGCGCCTGGCCACGCACTGGCAGCGACTGGAACCGACCGCATGACCGCTTCGCCCCGCAACGTCGCCGTAGGCGGCGACACCCCCTACACCATCCATATCGGCCCGGGCCTGCTCGGCCAGGGCGCGCTGCTGGCCCGCCATGTGCGCGGCCGCCACGTGCTGCTGCTCAGCGACTCCTCGGTGGCCCCGCTGTACCTGGCCGGGGTGAAGCAGGCGCTGCAGGCCGAACGCCCCGACCTGATCGTCGGCGAGCTGGTGCTGCCGGCCGGCGAGGCGTCCAAGACCCTGGCCAACTTCGGCGCGGCGATCACCGCGCTGGCCGCGCTGGGTGCCACCCGCGACGCCTGCGTGATGGCCCTGGGTGGCGGCGTCGCCGGCGACCTTGCCGGCTTCGCGGCCGCGTGCTGGATGCGTGGCGTGGACTGCGTCCAGCTGCCGACCTCGCTGCTGGCCATGGTGGACTCCTCGGTCGGCGGCAAGACCGCAGTGGACATCCCCGAAGGCAAGAACCTGGTGGGCGCGTTCCATCCGCCCCGCGCGGTGATCGCCGATACGACCGCGCTGCGCACGCTGCCGCCGCGCGAGCTGCGCGCCGGGCTGGCCGAGGTGATCAAGTACGGTGCGATCCGCGACCCGCTGTTCTTCCAGTGGCTGCAGACCGAGCACGCTGCACTGCTGGCCGGCGACGATGCCGCGCTGGCCCAGGCGATCGCGCGCAGCTGCGAACACAAGGCCGAGATTGTCGCGCGCGATCCGCTGGAACGGGGCGAGCGCGCCCTGCTGAACCTGGGCCACACCTTCGGCCATGCGATCGAGACCGAACAGGGCTACGGCGCGCCGGGCAACGACAACCTCAACCATGGCGAAGCCGTGGCGGTGGGCATGGTGCTGGCCGCGCGGCTGTCGGTCGAGCTCGGCATGAGCCATCCGGACGACACCGCGCGCCTGCGCGACCTGCTGCTGCGCTATGAGCTGCCGGTCGAGATTCCCGCCGGGCTGGATCCCGAAGCGCTGCTGGCGCGGATGCGGCTGGACAAGAAGAACGTGGCTGGCCGCCTGCGCCTGGTGCTGTGGCAGGGCATCGGCCGCGCGCAGGTGGTGTCCGACATCGACGAAGCCGACGTGCTGCGGGTGCTCCGGACCGGCTGAGCCGGCGCAGTGACGGCCGCGTTCCCGGTTCGCGGCTACAATCGTGGTCATGCACGTTTTCCTGCAGCACGCCCCGATCGGCACCGAGCGGGCCCACTATCTCGAGCTCACACTGGTGCCGGACCTGTTCGGCAGCTGGGAGTTGCTGCTCCAGTCGGGCCCGGTCGGCGGGCGCGCGCGACTGCGCCGCCAACAGTACGACACCCGGGCCGAGGCCCAGGCCGCCTTCGACAAGGCACGCGACGCCGAGCTGCGGCGCGGCTACCAGATCATCGAACGTTTACCCCAAGGACGCACCCCGTGACCGACCCTTCCCGCCACGATCGCCTGCTGCGCGCCCTGCGCCGCGAACCGGTGGACTGCACCCCCGTCTGGCTGATGCGCCAGGCCGGCCGCTACCTGCCGGAGTACCGCGCGACCCGGGCCAAGGCCGGCAGCTTCCTGGCGATGGCCAAGACTCCGGACATCGCCTGCGAAGTGACCCTGCAGCCCCTGCGCCGTTTCGATCTTGATGCAGCGATCCTGTTCTCGGACATCCTGACCATTCCCGATGCGATGGGGCTGGAACTGTATTTCGTGGAAGGCGAAGGCCCGAAGTTCCGGCACCCGGTGCGCGACACGGCGGCGATTGCCAGGCTGGCCGTGCCGGACATGGAAACCGAGCTGCGCTACGTGATGGACGCGGTGCGCGTGATCCGCCGCGAACTGGACGGCCGGGTGCCGCTGATCGGCTTCTCCGGCAGCCCGTGGACGCTGGCCTGCTACATGGTGGAAGGCGGCGGCAGCAAGGACTTCGCGCGGATCAAGGCGATGGCGCTGAACGAACCGGCCGCGCTGCACCAGCTGCTCTCGGTGGTGACCGACGCGGTGGTGGCCTACCTGGCCGCGCAGCGTGCGGCCGGTGCACAGGTGCTGCAGGTGTTCGACACCTGGGGAGGCGTGCTCAGCCCGGCCATGTACCGCGAATTCTCGCTGCGTTACCTGACCCGCATCGCGCGCGAACTGGAGCGCGGCGACGGCGAACAGCGCACCCCGCTGATCCTGTTCGGCAAGGGCACCGGGCTGCACCTGGGCGACCTGGCCGACACCGGCGCCGACGCGCTGGGCGTGGACTGGACCCTGGACCTGGCCGATGCGGTGGCCCGTACCGGCGGCCGCGTGGCGCTGCAGGGCAACCTGGACCCGGCGACGTTGTACGGCAACCCGGACGCGATCGAACGCGCCGCCGGGCAGGTGCTGGACAGCTACGCGCGCGGCAACGGCGGTTCGCGCGAGGGGCATGTGTTCAACCTTGGGCATGGCATGTCGCCGGACATGAATCCCGAACACGTGCAGGTGTTGGTGGAGGCCGTGCACCGCCTCAGCCAGCGCTGAGGTGACGGGCATGACGACGCTCAGCTACGCCTCGTTCCGGCCGTTGTTGTGGCTGGTGTCGCTGGCGATCTTCATGCAGATGCTGGACTCGACCATCGTCAACACCGCACTGCCGGCGATGGCGCGCAGCCTGGGCGAAAGTCCGCTGCAGATGCAGTCGGTGGTGTTCAGCTACGCACTGGCTGTGGCCACCTTCATTCCGGCCTCGGGCTGGATCGCCGACCGCTTCGGCACGCGCCGCACCTTCCTGGCCGCGATCATCCTGTTCACCCTGGGCTCGCTGGCCTGCGCGCTGGCCCAGACCCTGCACCAGCTGGTGGCCGCGCGCGTGCTGCAGGGCGTGGGCGGCGCCATGCTGCTGCCGGTGGGACGGCTGGCGGTGATGCGTTCGGTGTCGCGCGAACAGTTCCTGCGCGCGATGAGCTTCATCGCCATTCCGGCGCTGGTCGGTCCGTTGATCGGCCCCACGCTGGGCGGCTGGCTGGTCGAAGTGGCGTCGTGGCACTGGGTGTTCCTGATCAACCTGCCGATCGGCGTGATCGGCTACCTGGCCGCACTCAAGGTCATGCCCGACCACTACGCCGAACACCGCACCCGGTTCGACATCGCCGGCTACCTGATGCTCGCCTTCGGCATGGTGGTGTTGTCGCTGGCGCTGGACGGCATTTCCGGCATGGGCACGCCGCATGCGCTGGTGATGCTGATGACGGTGGCCGGGCTGGCCGCACTGGTCGGCTACTGGCTGCATGCCGCCAACTCGACCGCGCCGCTGTTTTCGCTGGCGCTGTTCCACGTGCCCAGCTACCGCATCGGCATCCTCGGCAACCTGTTCTCGCGGATCGGCAGCAGCGCGATGCCGCTGTTGATTCCGCTGCTGCTGCAGGTGGGCATGGGCATGAGTCCGATGAACGCCGGCCTGTTGATGATTCCCGTGGCCGCTGCCGGCATGCTGTCCAAGCGCTATGCGGTCAAGCTGGTGGAACGCTTCGGGTACCGCCGCGTGCTGATGGTCAACACGGTGCTGGTGGGCATTGCCATGGCCAGTTTCATCTTCATGGTGCCAGGCCAGCCGATGTGGCTGCGCGTGGTGCAGCTGGCGGTGTTCGGCGCGGTCAACTCGCTGCAGTTCACCGTGATGAACACCGTGACCCTGCGCGACCTCGACCGCGACTTCGCCAGCTCGGGCAACAGCCTGCTGTCGATGGTGATGATGCTGGCCACCGGCTTCGGTGCAGCGGCCGCCGGCAGCCTGCTGGCCGCGTTCGGTCACCTCGACGCGCTGCACGGCGCCACCGCCGCCCTGCACGCCACCTTCGTCTGCGTCGGCGCGATCACCCTCACCTCCACCGTGATCTTCTGGCAGCTGCCTGATACCCGCCCGTCGCCGAGGGATGTGGAAGAAGTGGCCGAATAGGCCACTTCGTAGCAGCGGGCCGCTGGCCCGATGATCTTCTGGCGTTTCAGCGGACCGACAGCACCCGCGCGATCGCCTGCTCGAGCAGGTCGCCGGTCACCGGCTTGCGCAGGAAGCCCTGGAATCCTGCCTCGCGTACCTGTTCCTCGATGCCCGGGTCGGTCCGCGCGGTCACCGCCAGCAATGGCATCGCATAGCCCTGGTTGCGCAGGTGCCCGGCCAGTTCCATGCCGCCCAGCCCCGGCAGGTCCAGGTCGAGCAGGATCACGTCGAACGTGGTGTCGCTGACTTCGCGCAGGGCCGCCAACGCATGCCCGGCATGCACCACCTGGTGCCCGCGCGCGCCGAGCAGGCCGACGATCACATCGGCCACGGTGCCGTCGTCCTCCACCAGCAGCAGCCGCAACGGCGGCAACGGCTGGCCGTCGGCCGCCCCTGCACCGCCGGCCGTGGCGTCGGCCAGCTGCAGCGGCAACGGCAGGGTCACGCTGAAGCGCGTGCCCACCCCGAGCTGGCTTTCCACCCCGATCTGGCCCTGCATCGCCAGCGCCAGTTCGCGGCAGATCGCCAGCCCCAGCCCGCTGCCGCCGTACTGCGCTGCAGTGCGCGCGCCATCGGCCTGTTCGAACCGGCGGAACAGGCGCTGCTGCTGGTCGCTGCTGATGCCCGGGCCGGTGTCGGAGACCTCGAAATACAGGCCTCGATCCGGCGCCAGCGCGCGCGCCTTGAGCCGCACCTCGCCCTGGCTGGTGAACTTGACCGCGTTGCCGAGCAGGTTGAGCAGGATCTGGCGCAGCCGCACCGCGTCGCCCACGCTGCCCAGCCCGGCCGGCAGGTCGTTGTCGACCACGAACCGCAGGCCCTTCTGTTCGGCCAGTGCCGCCATCAGCGTGCATACATCGTCGATCACGCCCTGCAGCGCGAACGGCTGGTTCTGCAGCTGCAGTCGGCCCGACTCGATGCGCGCCAGGTCCAGCGCGTCGTTGACCAGATGCAGCAGGTGTTCGCCGGCGTGGCGGATCGACTCGGTGTAGCTGCGCTGTTGCGGGCTCAGGGGTGAGCCGAGCAGGAGCTCGCTCATGCCCAGCACCCCGGTCATCGGCGTGCGCACTTCGTGGCCCAGGTTGGCCAGGAACCGGGTCTTGGCGGCCGAGGCCTGCTCGGCCAGTTCCTGCTTGTGCAGGGCCAGCTGGTAGGCGTGGCGGCGCTGCACGCGGCGCCGGTACAACCACGCGAACAGGCTCATCAGCAGCAGCGCGATCGAGGTCATCACCAGCAGGCCGGACACGCTGCGCCACCACGGCGGCTGCACGCGGAACTCCAGCACCTGCACCCGCGACCAGACGAGGTCGGCCGAACGTGCCTGCACTTCCAGACGGTAGCGCCCTGGCGGCAACCGCGAAAACACGCGTTCGCCGCCCGGACCGACTTCCACCCAGTCCGGGTCATAGCCGGCCAGGCGGTAGCGGTAGCTGTTGGACGACGAATCGGCGAACGACAGCAGTCGCGCCACGATCCGCAGGTCGCGGTCGGCGTCGGCGATTTCCAGCGGTTCCAGGTGGGTCAGATCGAGCATCTGGTCGCCGCGCCGCACTTCAACCCGTTCGATCACCAGCGGCGCGCGCCGGGTCGCCGGCCGTACCTGGTCCGGGTCGAACAGCACCACGCCGGCAGGGGTACCGCCGGCGATGCGGCCGCTGGCGGTTCGCACCAGGGTGCCGCGACGGAATTCCTGGCTGGGCAGGCCATCGCGCACGCCGTACTGGCGCACGCTGCCCTGCGCGGCATCGACGCGGATCAGGCCGCGTGCGCTGGCCGCCCAGACGATGTCCTGCGCGTCGACCACCAGACCGGTCGCCGACAGCTTCGGGTATCCCTCCTCCGCACCGACCAGCGCGTCGCGCTCCAGCCGCTCGCCGCGCCAGCCATAGCGGACCAGTTGTCCCTCTTCCGAAACCCAGATGCTGCCGTCGTTGGCGCGGGCCAGGGCATGGATACCGGCGCCCGTGCCGCCGGGCAACGGTTCGAAACGCGCACGCGCGGGCACCCACTGCAGCAGGCCCTGGCTGGTCCCCAGCCACAGGTGGTCCTGCGGCCCGCACAGCAGGTCCTGGACCATCTGGCCCGCCGCCAGGCCGTGCGTACCGGCCAGCACCTGCTGCAGGACCCGGCCGTCGGGATCGCGCTGCTGCAGTCCACCCGACGCGGAACTCCAGATCCGGTCGCCATCGCACAACGCCAGCGTTTCCACCGTGCCGTCCAGCGCTGGATCGGTCTGCGCGTCATGGCCCCAGCGCTGCAACGCGCCGCTGCGCGGGTCATAGCGCAGCAGCGCCTCGTCCGAGCCGATCCAGACCTGGCCGCGCCGATCCTCCAGCACCGACTGCAGCCACTTGCTGCCGTTGACCCAGGTGCGATGCTGCTCGACGCTGCCGGACACCGCGTCGAAACGGTCCAGGGCGCCATGCGTGCCGACGGTCCACACGCCCCCGTTGGCCGAGGGCGCCATGCCCAGCACATAGCCATTGCGCAGCGAGGCGGGATCGTCCTCCAACCGCGACAACACCGAGAACTGCCACCAGCGCGGCAGCAGGTGCCACAGCCCGCTGTTGCTGCTGGCCAGCCAGATGCCGCCTTCGCGGTCTTCGTAACCGCCGGTCCAGTTGGGCCGCACCTGGCCGCGCGCCACCGCGCTGTACAGCGGCACCTGCTGGAACCGGCCCTGGTAGACGCGACCGAGCCCGGACTGCGTGTCGAGCCAGTACCCGCCCTGTTCGTCGCGCAGCATCATGCCCAGCACCTGGTCGCCGGCATCCACCTTCCAGGGCGCCGGCTCGAAGCTGCCATCGGGGCGGCGCACCACGGTGCCCGCAACGGTGCTGATCCACAGGCTGCCGTCCAGTTCGGCGGTCAGCCCGTTGATGAAGGCGGTCGGCAGCTTCGACATCGGAACGCGCTCGAAGTCGCGCCCGGTCCAGCGTGCCAGCCCGGCCTTGGTACCCACCCACAGGCTGCCATCGCGGGTGGTGGCCATGTGCGTCACCGACGCGGCCGGCAGGCTGCGCTTGTTGCCGGGCTCGGGCATGAAGCGGGTGATGACACCATCGCGGTCGAGTCGATGCAGGCCGCCTTCGTAAGTGCCGAACCACAGCGCGCCATCGCCGGTGGAGGCCAGGCTCCAGATCGTGTTGCTGCCGATCACCGGGTTGCTGCGGCGGTCGAAGAAGCGCAGTTCGCGGCGGTCGGCGGACATCATCGCCAGGCCCGCGTTCTCGGTACCGATCCACAACTGGTTGCGCGCGTCCACGTGCACGCTCCAGATCTGGTTGTCGCGCAGCCCGTCCTCGGCGCGCCAGACCCGGTAGTTGCGCCCGTCGAAGCGCGCCAGGCCATCGTTGGTGGCGAGCCACAGGTAACCGTAGCCATCCTCGGCCATGCGGTAGACCGTGTTGGAAGGCAGCCCGTCGAACACGGTCAGCTGGCGCGGCGTAGGCGGGATCGGCTGCGCCACCGCCAGCTGCGGCCACAGCAACAGCAGTCCCAACAGGAGCAGCCAACGCGTAGGCACCACCAAATGGATCTCCAGGGACGGACCGGGCATGACCTGACGCAATCGGCCCGATCAAGACGGGATGGTAAACGGTTCTGTCCGGCGCAGGGCCTGGCGCAACGTGGTGGCGCTGACCGGTTTGCGCAGCAGGTCGCCGCCGCCGGCCGCGAGGACCCGGCCGGCGAGCCCGGGCCGTGCCTGCGCGCACATCGCCAGCACCGGCGTATCCGGGTGCCTGGCGCGCAGCAGGCCCAGCAGGTCCACGCCATCCAGGCCAGGCAGGTCGGTGTCGACCAGCACCGCGTCGAATCCGCCGCCGGTCAGTTCGGTCAGCGCCGCCAGCGCATTGGCGGCGTGCACGGCCTGCATGCCCTGCGCGCCCAGCAGCGCGCAGCCAGCGACGGCAGCAGCGCGGTCATCGTCCACCAGCAACACCCGGCGGGCAGCCGCTTCGCCGGCGCACGCGTCATGAACGGCCACGGCCGGCATCGGCAGGCTCACCTGCACGCGCCACTGCCTGCCGTCGGCCGCGTGCACGCGCAGCGCACCGCCGAGCGCGCCGGCCAGCCGCTCGGCGGCGGCAAGTGCGGCACACAGCGTGTCCGCCGAAGGTGTCGGCATGACCGCGGCGCGCCTGCCACGCGGCGCCACGTGGCCGGCGGCATCGAATGCCAGCAGCAGGCCGTCGCGTCCCGGTCGCCATGCCACCTGCAGCACCACCCGCCCTGCCCCGGTCCGCCGGCCGAGGGTGCGCCCCACGCTTTCCAGCAGCTGGGCCAGCCGCTGCGGATCACCGTGCGCGCGCGCGCCTTCCTCCACGTGCAGGCACAGCGCCAATGCCGTGCCACGGCGGCAGGAGGCCAGCACCTGCCGCGCCAGCCACTGACGGTGCACGGCCACCACGTCGAAATCGATCGGTTGCAGCGGCGCGCAGCCGGCCTCCAGGCGGGCTTCGTCCAGCGCCGTGTCGACCCGTGCCAGCAGGGCCTGGCCACCGGCCCGGATCTGCTCCAGCGAACGCCGCTGCGCGGCATGCAGCGGCGAGGCCAGCAGCAGCTCGCTCATGCCCAGCACCCCGGTCAGCGGAGTGCGGACCTCATGCCCGAGCGTGGCCAGGTAGTGCGCCTTGGCCTGCGCCGAACGCAGGGTCAGGCTCAGGCGCTGGCTGGACGCATCCGCGCGCCGGCCACGCGCGACCCGGCGCAGCGCCGCCCAGGCGCCGCCGCCGACCAGCAGCACGCCGGCGCCCACCCGTGCCCCTTCCAGCACCGGGTGGTACCAGCCGCTGCGTTCGACCTGCAGCAGTAGCGCCTGGGTTGACGACCAGCTGCCATCGGCCAGCCGCGCCTGGAACTCCAGGCGATGCTCGCCCGGTGGCAACTTCGCAAAGCCACGGGTGCCGCTGCGGCCCACCCGGATCCATTCGCGATCCAGTCCGCACACCCGGAACCGGTACTGCCGGCGCGCCTGCACCGGGGCCCCCAGCAGGCGCACGCTCACCTGCAGGTCGCGGTCGTCCGGACGCAGCGGGATCACCGCGGCCGCCGGCAACGTCTGCAGTGCACCGTCCCGATACAGCTGCACCCGCTCGACCACCAGCGCCGGTTCGCTCCGGCGCGCCGCCAGGCCCATCGGGTCGAAGCGGGTCGCCCGCCCGTGGCGGTCCACCGCCAGCATCTGCGTGCCTTCGGCCTGCAATTGCGCGTTGATCACCGCATCGGGCACGCCCTCGCTGCGCGTGTACATCCGCACGAGGCCTTCGCGCGGGCGCAGCCGCAGCAGGCCGCGCGCGCTGCTGGCCCACACCGCGCCGTGCGCGTCGGCGGCCAGCGACACCAGGCGCACCGCTGGCAACCCCTGGCGGGCATCCACCTGCAGGCCGGGTCGGGCCACGCCGTCCTGGATCTGGTAGCGGCCCACCCGCTCGGGGCTGGCCACCCACAGCGTCGCCGCGTCGACGGCGTGCAGGGCGGTGACCTCCACGTCCACGCCGGGTACCGGATGCAGGCGCCCTGCCTGCCAGCGGGCCAGGCCATGTCGTCCGCCCCACCACAAGCCCGCGCCGCCGTCGCAGTGCAACGCCAGGGGGCCCACCGGCGGCGGCGTCTCCACTGCATTCCAGCGCCAGCGTTGCGCGGCGGCGCCACCGGGCGGGTGTCGTTCGATGGCGGTGGCATCCAGCCGCCAACGACTGCCGTCCGCGCAGGCCAGCTGCACCGGTGGCAGGTGCGGGTCCAACAGCACGCCGCTCGCAGAAGGCGCCCCTGCGGGCACCGGGTCGATCGGCTGGAAGTACTGCCAGTGGGGCGGCAGGCGCCAGACGCCCAGGTGCCTGCCCAGCAACCAGACGCTGCCATGGCGGTCCTCCAGCGCAGTGCGGAACTGCGGCCGGTCCGGGCTGCCCAGCGGCGCCACGGCGATCTCCGGCAACGGTTCCGCGCCGGGCCGCCACACCTGCGCGTCGTCGCCCAGCCACGGCCCACCGCGACGGGACAGGCCCAGCGCACGGGTGCCGGTACTGGCATCCACCGGTTCCAGCCGGCCCGCGCGGGTCCAGCGCCACGGCCCCGCCGCACTGCCCACCCAGAGGTCGCCTTCGGCATCCACCAGCAACGCACTGACCGGCGCGTCCGCCAACACCGCAGGCGAGGGAATGAAGCGACCCTCCCGCCAGCGCACCAGGCCGCGCGGCGTGCCGACCCAGAGCGTGCCATCGGCGGTCAGTGCCAGGTGGTCCACGCGCCGGTCGGGAAGACCATCGCCACGCGCCGCGGGCAGGAACTGGCGCAATCGCTGGTCCGGCCCCATACGGAACAGGCCGGCGTCGCGGCTGCCGAACCACACCGCACCCTCGGGCGTGGGCAGCAGCACGCCGATCGCGGCGTTGGCCAGCGCCGGGTAACGCGTACGGTCGAAATGGACGATGTGGCTGCGGTCGGCCGACATCCGCATCAGCTGTCCGTGGGCCGTGCCGATCCACAGCCGGTCGGCGCTGTCGACCGCGATCGACAGCACGTGGTTGTCCGACAGGCCCTGCTCCATGCGCCAGATCCGGAAGCGCTCACCGTCGAAGCGGGCCAGGCCATCGTCGGTCGCAAACCACAGATACCCCACGCGGTCTTCCACCACCTGGTGCACCGCGTTGGACGGCAGCCCGTCGGCCGTGGTGAAGCGCAACGCATTGGGCGGTGCCGCGCGCGCGGCACCGGCCCACAGCAGGGAGGCCAGCAGCACGGCCACGCAACGCATGCACCAATGCGTCGTATCGATCACGCCGCCTCCAGCGCTGCGGCCAGCCGCGTACCGGTCAACGGCAGCCGCGCGAACAGCTCGAAACCGCCGGCCCGTGCATCGCGCTCGGCGCAGGCATCGGCGCGCGCGGTCAACGCCATCCGGCGCACGCCCGGCCACAGCCACGGCAAGCGCGCACTGAGGCGCCCGCCCTCGACCAGCAGGTCCGGATCGGCCACGATCAGGTCCCACGGCCCTGGGTCCACGTCGTGCACCCAGGCATCCACGTTGCGCACGCCCACGACCTTGTGGCCCTGCGCGCGCAGCAGCGCGCAGACCACCTCCACGGTCTCGACCTCGTCCGGCGACAGCATCAGCATGATCCGCAACGGCGTCGCCGGAGCAGGCGCGCAGGGGCAGACCACCACCGTCGCACCGGGCGGAAGCGGGTGCCAGGGCAACAGCAGCTGGAACTGGGTGCCCCGCCCCTGCTGGCTGTCCACCACCAGGCTGCCGCCCATGGCCTGGGCCAGTTCGCGGCTGATCGCCAGGCCCAGACCACTGCCGCCATGGCATGGTGCGTCCACCTGGCTGAAGCGCTGGAACAGCCGCTGCAGCTGCGCCGGGGTCATGCCCGGTCCGGTATCGGACACGCACAGCAGCAACCCACTGCCATCGGGCGCGGTCCGCGCGGCCAGGCGCACCTGTCCATGCGCGGTGAACTTCAGTGCATTGCCCAGCAGGTTCAACAGGATCTGGCGAAGACGTTGTACGTCGCCGAGATAGCGGGTATCTGGATCCAGCGCACTGCTCCAGTGCAGGGCCAACGCCTTGCGCCGCGCTACCGGCAGCAGCAGGGCGTGCAACTCGCGGACCAGCTCGGCCAGCACGAACGGGGCAGGCTGCAGCTGCAGGCGGCCGGACTCGATGCCGGCCAGGTCCAATGCGTCGTCCATCAGCTGCAGCAGATGATGTCCCGCCTGTTGCAGGCTGCCGACCTGCTCACGCTGCAGGGGGGACAACGGCGACTGCAGCAGCAGCTCGCTCCACCCCAACACGGGCGTGAGCGGCGCGCGTACCTGGCTGCCAAGCTCGGCCAGGAACCGGCTGCGCTGGAGCGAGTCCTGTTCTGCGCGCTGCTCGCGTGCGCGCGCCTGGCGTCGGCGAGCGCGCCGCCGTTGCCGCTGCTGATGCAGGCGCGACAGCCCGATCGCCGCCAGGCAGATCGCCACGCCGGCGACGCTGCGCCCGACGGTCGTTTCCCACCAGCGCGGCACCACCCGCAACGGCAACTGGCGCACGCTCGACCAGGGTCCGCCGGCATGGCGGGCCTGCACCAGCAGGGTATGGTCGCCGGCCGGCAAACGGGCGAACAGGCGCTGAGCGACCGGGCCGGTGTCGACCCACGCCGCGTCCTGGCCGAGCAGGCGGAAGCGGTAATGGATGCGGTCGGGGTCGCCGCGGCCCAGCAGGCGGACCGCCACGCGCACGTTGCGGTCGGCAGTGCCCAGGATCACCGGCTGCATCGACACCGGCACCTGGAGGATCCGGCCATGGCGACGCCGACTCATCGCGTCGAACACCAGCACCGGGGCCGACACCGGCGTGCGCAGCGCGCGCGGGTCGAAGGCCAGCAGCCCGCCTTCGCGCATGCCCGCCACCACCGCGCCCGCACCGGCGCGCAGCAGGCGATGCGACAGCACTTCCTGCACCGGCAGGCCCTGCGCGGTGCCGAGCACCGTCACCTCACCAGAGCCCGGGTCGACTCGCACCAGTCCACGTGCCGCGCCGGCCCACGCCACGCCGTTGCCGCCCACCACCAGCGCTTCGGCACGCAGCTGCGGGTAGCCTTCGACAGGGCCGACCCGGCGCAAATGCTGCAGCCTTCCATGCACGCGGCGATACTGTTCCAGCGCGGCGTCGCGGCTGATCCAGAGCGTGCCATCGTCGGCTTCCGCGAGCGCCAGGACTGCGCCCCCGCCGTCGCCGGGGACCGGTTCGAAGCGTTCGCGTGCGACCGACCAGCGCATCGCGCCGGCCGGATCGGTGGCCCACAGTTCGCCGTCGCGCGTGCACAGCAACTGACGCAGCGGCAGGTCGTTTGCCAGACCCACCGCCTGCGGCGCAACGTCGCGCAGCCGCTCACCGTCCGGCGACCACTGCTGGATCGCCTGCGGGTGGGCCAGCCAGACCTGCTCCTGCGCGCAGACCTGCAACGACAGCGCCCCTTGCAGCGCGTGCAGGCCGAGCGGCCAGATCCGACGCTGTCCCTGCTGCGGGTCGTAGCGCAGCAGACGGTCCGCGCTGGCCAGCCAGACCCGGCCGCGCGCATCCTCATCAAGGCCGACCGGCAGTGCGGTCACTCCGGCATGGGGATACCCGCCGACATCGCGACCGTGCCCGGTACGCAGGTCCAGCCGCTGCAGGCGCCCGCGGCTGCCGGCCACCCAGGCATGGTGCGGACCCGACGCTGCCAGCGCCAGCGCGTAGTGGCTGCCGATGCCCGGTACGCCGTCGGCGACCGCCGGCAAGGCAGTGAACTGCCGCCACCGTGCCGACAGCCACCACAGACCGTGGCGCTCGCTGACCCACCACAGATCGCCGCTTCGGTCTTCCAGTGCCTGCCGGATCACCACGGGACCGGGCGCCGCGCCCGGAGGCAGCGTCAGCGGCACGGGCAGCACGCGGCCGCCTTCGCGCCGTTGCAGGCCGCTGCGTCCGTACTGCCAGAGCGTTCCATCGGCGCTGCGCAGCACGCCGCGGTCGCCCGGCGCAGCGCCGGTTGGCCGTGCGGTCGTTCCCACCGGCCAACTGCCCAGCGCGGAGGTCACTTCGATGCCGCCGTGGGGATCGGCCCACAATGACTGGATGGGCAAGGCTGCGGAATCCGGCAGGGCGACGCGTACGAAATGCGCGCCATGCCAGCGCCACAGCGCCGAAGGCTGGGCCACCCACAGCGTGCCGGTACTGTCGCGCACCAGCGCGGTCACCGTCGCGCCGGGCAGCGGGTAATGCTGCCATTGCCCGTCGCGGGGCGACAGCGCATAGAGCTGCTGGTCGTTGCCGATGGCCCAGACCCGACCATCGCCGCTGCTGCTGACCTGCCGCAGATGGCCCTGGCGCAGCGCGATCGGGGCCGATGCCGACATCCGCTGTAAGCCGCTGCGATCAGTGCCCATCATCACCAGGCCCTGATTGGCGGTGCCCAGCCACAGCCGGTCGCGCGCATCGACATGGATCGCACGCAGATCCACGTCGGGCAGGCCCTCTTCGCGCCGCCACTGCCGGAAGCGCTGTCCGTCGAATCGCATCAGGCCGTCGCTGCCGGCCAGCCACAGGTACCCGGAGGCATCTTCTGCAATGGCCCGCACCTGCGGATCGTGAAGACCGTCGGGGATGCCCAGCAGGCGGGGTGACGGGATCTGCACCACGGTCGGGTTGCCTGCCACCGGCCAGGCCAGCAGGCCGGCCAACAGCACCACAAAAGCCCGGGCGTGCAGGGTTGCGCGCGGAAGCGTCACCGTTCAGCGCAGCGTGATCGTTCTCATTGCTGCAACGGTAGAGCGTTCACAGGCCGCGCGCAGCGCTGGACCTGTAACGGCGTCACACTCGAGCGAATCAAGTTTTGAATGGATTTCGCGTTTTCAAATTGCGTTGCCTATGGCGAGATCGTCGCATCCGGCGTTCCGCGACGTTTCGCGCAGGCCTGGGCGATCGCCGAGACCAGCAGGTCGCCGGTCACCGGCTTGCGCAGGAAGCCGTCGAAGCCTGCCGCCAATACCTGTTGTTCGGCATACGCATCCGAGCGCGCGGTCACCGCGATCAACGGCAGCGCGTAGCCCATCGCCCGCAACTGCCCGGCAATGGCGATGCCGTCCAGCGCCGGCAGGTCGAGATCGAGCAGGCCTACGTCGAAACGACCGGCGGCCACTTCCGACAACGCGGCCAGGCCGTGCAACGCGTGCACGACCGCGTGGCCGCGCGCGCGCAGCAGTCCGGCGATCACCTCGGCCACGGTGGCGTCGTCTTCCACCAGCAGGATCCGCAGCGGCGGCAGCACCACGGGGCTGCCATCGGGGACCGCCGGCGAACCCGTGCCCGGGCGCTGGCACCAGGGCAGCGGCAGGTGCACGGAGAAGCGCGCGCCCTGTCCGGGCTGGCTGTCGATCTCGATCCGGCCACCCATCGCCACCGCCAGTTCCTGGCAGATCGCAAGGCCCAGTCCGCTGCCGCCATAGCGCGAAGCCGTCCGCGGACCATCGGCCTGTTCGAAACGATGGAACAGGCGCTCCTGCTGGTCGCGGTTGATGCCCGGGCCGGTGTCGGAGACCTCGAAGACGACGCCATTGCCGTGTTCGACCAGCTCGATGCCGAGCCCGACATGGCCGTGTTCGGTGAACTTGATCGCGTTGCCCAGCAGGTTCATCAGGATCTGGCGGACACGCATCTCGTCGCCACTGAGCTGGACCGGACCCGGCAGGGTGAAGCTGCGCTCGTAGGCCAGCCCCCGGTGGTGCGCCATCGGCTCCATCAACGCGTCGACCTGGGCCAGCATCGAAACCAGGTCGAACGGCCGGATGTCCAGCTCCAGCCGGCCGGCTTCGATGCGGGCCAGATCCAGCGCGTCGTTGACCAGTCGCAGCAGGTGGGCACCGGCATGCTGGATCGAGGCCGCATACCCGCGCTGCAGTTCGTCCAGCGGCGTGGCCAGCAGCAGCTCGCTCATGCCCAGCACGCCGGTCATGGGCGTGCGGACCTCGTGGCCCAGCGTGGCCAGGAAGCGGCTCTTGGCCTGCGAAGCCTGCTCGGCGATCTGCTGCTTGTGTACGGTCAGCTGCCACTGCTGGCGCCGGCGCAGGCGCGCGCGGGCGAAAGCGGCCACCGCGGCCACCAGCAGCAGCCCCAGCATGACGTAGCCCAGGATCGCCCAGCTGCTGCGCCACCACGGCGGCTGCACGCGCACACTGATGGTGCGCGACGGGGTCCAGTCGCCATGCGGCGTGGCCGCCTGCACGTCGATGGCGTACTCGCCGGAGGGCAGTCGTGACAGCAGGCGCTCGCCGTCTGCGTTCTGCATCACCCAGTTCTGGTCATAACCGGACACGCGGTAGCGGTACCGGTTGCCCATCGGGCTGGCATAGGACAGCAGCCGCGCGGAGATGATCAGGTCGCGGTCGTCGGGTCCCAGCAGCAACGCCGCGTTGACCGGCAGCGACTGCTGACCCTCTGCGTCGTCGCGGCGCACCTGGATGTTGTCGATGACCAGCTGCGAGGGGGGCAGCACCAGGTCCGGTGCGTTCGGGTCGAAGGCGACCAGCCCGGTGGCGGTCACCGCCAGCACGCGGCCGTCGGCCCCCATCACCGGCGGGCGCCCACTGAATTCCATGTCCGGCAGGCCATCGCGCTCGCCGTACACGCGCAGCCGGCGTTCGCGCGGGTGCCAGCTGACCGGGCCGCGTGGCGTGGTCGCCCAGACCTGGCCGTCCCGGCCCATCGCCAGGCCGCCGATCGACACCGGTGGCATGCCCTGCGCGGCGCCGACGCGCTCGCGCAGGGTCATGGCCAGGCCGTCCCAGCGGTACCGCTCCAGGCCGCCCTTGCGCGCCAGCCAGGCTTCCTCCGGGCTGATCCAGACCATGTCGTAGATGTTTCCCGGGGCCACGCCCGGAACCCGTTGGAACCGATCCTCCTGCCAGCGCAGTAGCCCCATTTCCCCCAGGTCGCCCATGAGCCAGAGCTGGCCGCGCGGGTCGAACAGCATCTGTTCCACCGGCACGTCGACCAGGCCGCGGTCGGCATCGACGCGGATCTCGTCGAGCAGCGTGCCGTCGCTGGCGCGGCGCTGCACGCCGAGGTTGGTGATCGACAGCCACAGCTCGCCATCCGGGGCCTGCCGGATCAGCTCGATGCGCTGGCGCACGTCGGTGCCGCTGCCGATCTTCCATTCGCGCAGCTGGCCGCTGCGCGGCTGGTACAGCCCCAACCGCCCGGCACGGCCCAGCCACAGGGCGCCGTCCGCACGCGGCAGTACCGCGCGCACCGCGCCCACGCCGAGCTGCTTTTCGGTTGCGATCTGACGCAGCTGTCCGCCCGCGTCGAGCTGGTACACGCCGTGCGCGCCTGCAATGTAATAGTCGTTGCCGGCGGCGGCAGCACTGAGCAGGTACGCGCTGTCCAGCGGCTTGCCGTCGAGCTGGTACCAGGTGGAGAAGCGCTTCCAGTCCGGCGGCAGGTAAGCCAGTCCCTGGGTCAGCATGGCGAACCAGAGCCCGCCTTCGTGGTCCTGCAGCATGTCCAGCACGCCGCTGCGCTCGGTGAGGAAGCCGCTGCCGGTATCGCCGGCAAGCAGGCGCACGCTGTGCTCGTCGCCGCGGTACAGCCCGTCGGCGGTACCCAGCCAGTAGCCGCCGTTGCGGTCGTGCACGACCGAGGCGGCGCGCACGTCGGCACTGGGCGTCCACGGCGCCGGGCGCACGCTGTTGTCGCTGCCGATCCGGAACAGGCCGCCCTGGGTGCCGGCCCACACGGTGCCGTCGCGGTCGCGGGTCAGGCGGAACACGCTCTTGTCGCCCAGCACGTCCGGGGCGATGCGGGTGAACGCTTTGCCATCCCAGCGCGCTACGCCGCTGCCGGTGCCGACCCAGACCCGCCCCTGCGGATCGGACAGCATGCTGTAGATGGTGTCGCTGGGCAGGCTGTCCGGATTGGCGGGGTCGGCGCGGAACCGCACCAGGCTGCCGTCTTCGTCGCGGCGGCAGATGCCATGCGCGTTGGTGCCGATCCACAGTGCCTTGCCGGCATAGGCGAGCGACCAGAACTGCCCTTCGCACAGGACGCTGATGTCGGGGAACTGTTCGAAGTGTTTGCGGTCCGGGCCCAGCATGCTCAGGCCGCCGCCATTGCTGCCGACCCAGACCCGGTCCAGCGGATCGACGAGCAGCGTTTCGATTTCATTGCTGGGCAGCGAGCCGGGGTCATCCGGTTCATTGCGCCAGACTCGCAAACCGACCCCGTCGACCCGTGCCAGGCCATCGTCGGTGGCCGCCCAGATGTAGCCCTGGCGGTCCTGGGCAAGCGCCAGCACCATGCGCGAGGGCATGCCTTCGGCGGCACCGAAGCGGCGCATGCGCGGTGTTTCTGCCGATGTCCCTGCGGCCCACAACGCCGATGGCACGGCGCATGCCGCCAGTACCAGCAGCACGATGCCTGCCCGCCAACCGCGCGCGCTCAACGCCATCGAGTTCTCCCTGTAGGCGGCGATTGTCACACAGCGGACGGTGCTGCGCGCCTGGGCGCGCCACGATCTGTTGCAGCCATGGAGCTGCCGGGCATCACGGGGCAGCGCGTATGATCGGTCCAGCCCTGAATGGAGCCGGCCGTGATCCGTCGCCTGACCCTCGCCCCGTTGCTGTGCCTGGCCCCATTGGTGGCTGTTGCGGCACCGCCGACCTATCGCCTCGACCCGGTGCACACCCGCGTGCTGTTCGCGGTTGAGCATGCGGGGTTTTCGAACGCGCTGGGCACGGTGTCTGGCAGCGAAGGGACGCTTTCCTTCGACCCGGAGGATTGGAGCAGCGCGACGTTGTCGGTCACTGTGCCGATGCAGCGCATCGACCTCGGCGACGACAAGTGGAACCAGGCCACGCTGGCGCGCAATCTGCTGGACGCCGAGCGTTACCCTGAGGCGCGCTTCGTCTCGACCAGGGTCGAGCCGGTCGACGCGGACCACGCCCGGGTGATCGGCGAGCTGACGCTGCATGGGGTGACCCGCGAGGTCACGCTGGAGGTGACGCTCAATGCGGTCAAGCGCCACCCGATGCCGCCGTTCCGGCGCACGGCGGGCTTCTCGGCGACGACCACGCTCAGCCGCAGTGCGTTTGGCGTGGATGCGTGGCCGTCGATGATCGGCGATGAGGTACAGCTGCGGATCGAAGCCGAAGCGGTGCGCGATCGTTCGGCCGCTGATCCGCAGGACGCACCGTCCGTCGAGGCGCCGGGAACTCCGGCGCCGACCGACGACTCCGACACTTCACCTTCGCCAGCCGGGACGCGCTCGCCATGACCATTCGAAACACCCCTGACCGCTGGGGCAATGTCAGCCAGGGCCTGCATTGGCTGATCGCGCTGTTGATCCTGCTGCTGGGCATCGTCGGGCTGACGATGGGCGAGCTGCCGCGTACGCCGAAATATTTCTGGGTGTACACGGCGCACAAGTCGCTGGGCATCACAGTGCTGGCGCTGGTGGCGCTGCGCCTGGGCTGGCGCCTGGTGGCCGGTGCGCCGGAACCGGTGCCGGGCACGCCAAGCTGGCAGGAGCGGATCGCGTCGGCGACGCATTGGCTGCTGTACGTGCTGATGTTCGCGCTGCCGCTGTCGGGCTGGATCTACGATTCGGCCAGCGGGCTGCGTCCGTTCCGCTGGTTCGGGCTGGTCGAGATGCCCAAGGTGGTGGCGCCGAGCCGGGGCGCGGCCGACATTTCGCATGCGATCCACGAGTGGGGCTTCTGGCTGCTGATCGCGGTCGTGGTCGCGCACGCGGGCGCGGCGCTGTACCACCATCTGTTCCAACGCGATGCCACGCTGGCGCGCATGCTGCCGCAGGGCTGGCTCACCTCCCCCCAGAAGGATTGACGATGACCATCAAGCTCACCTCTCCCGCCGCCGTAGCCGCTGCGCTGGCCGGCCTCATGGCCACCGCGCCGGTGCTGGCCGCCGACTATGTGCAGGCGCCGGGCGCCGGTTCGCACCTGGCGTTCGCCACCAAGTACGACGGGGAGACCTTTACGGGCAGCTTCCCGGGTTTTTCGACCCGGCTGAGCTTCGACCTGGCGAATCCGGCGGCGGGCTCGCTGGATGTGACCATTCCGCTGGCCGGGGCAAAGAGCGGCAACAGCGACCGTGATTCGACCCTGCAGGGGGCGGAATTCTTCAACGTGGCCAAGTTCGCCACCGCGCGCTACACCGCCAAGGGCTTCACCAAGGTTGCCGAGGGCAAGTACGAGGCCAAGGGCACGCTGGAGCTGCGCGGGGTGAGCAAGCCGGTGACCCTGAGCTTCGACTGGAAGCCGGGCGCGAATCCGGTGCTGACTGGCAAGGCTACTGTGAAGCGGCTGGACTTCGGTGTCGGCGAAGGCGATTGGAAAGACACCAAGACCATTCCGAACGAGACTGCGATCAGTACGGTGGTCAAGTTCCAGGCGAAGTGATTGTTCCCGTTAAGAGCAGCGTTTCAGTTGCTACGTGCTGGGGCGGCCGTCGGGCAGCCCCGCTCCGGGACACGCCGTGAACCCGTCCATGGGGGCTGCTAGAAAACATCCATGTTTTCTAGCGTCCCTCCGGGGGCTACCCGCCGGCCGCCCCCGATGGTTGGTCGTGATGCGGCCCGAGCGCCAACCATTCTGCAAGCTGGACCGTATCGAATGGCCAGTCCAGCTCACGACCCCCTGAGTCCTGCAGGACCGGGACCCGGATTCCGTAGCGGGCTTCAAGGTCCGCATCTTCATCAATGAACACACTCTCCAGCCCCCTGACCCGGGCCTGGGCCAGTACGGCCAGGGCCTGGTCGCAGAGGTGGCAGTCGTCGCGCTGGTAAAGAATGAACATTCGGCTCCAGATCGTCGGAAAATGCTGCGCCGCAGCCAGGCCGGGCGGCGGGGACAGCATAGAATAGCGCTCCATCCGATACCCGCAGTTTGGCAATCATGGCTGTCAGCACGTTCGACGTTTTCAAGATCGGCATTGGCCCGAGCTCCTCGCACACCGTAGGGCCGATGAAGGCTGCCGAACGCTTCGTGCACCGCTGGCTGCTGGACCCGGGCTGCCTGCAGGACGTGGTACGCATCCGTGCGGATGTGTACGGTTCGCTGGCCCTGACCGGGCGCGGCCACGGTACCGACAAGGCGGTGCTGCTGGGCCTGGAGGGCCAGCGCCCGAACATGATCGATCCGGACATCATTCCCGATACGCTGGAACGCATCCGCAGCACCAAGCGGATCCGGCTGATGGGCACCCATGAAATCGCCTTCGACGAGAAGCGCGACCTGGGCCTGAACAAGCGCCAGAAGCTGCCGTACCACACCAACGGCATGCGCTTCACTGCGTACGATGCGCAGGAGCAGGTGATCGCCACGCGTGATTACTACTCGGTGGGCGGTGGCTTTGTGGTCAACCAGGACGATGCCGCCGACGACCGCATCGTGCCGGATGAAACGCCGCTGCCCTACCCGTTCAAGAGCGGCGACGAGCTGCTGGCGCAGACGGCGCGCAGCGGGCTGAGCATCGCGCAGCTGATGTTCGAGAATGAAAAGTGCTGGCGCAGCGAGGACGAGATCCGCGAGCAGCTGCGCGAGATCTGGAATGCCATGCAGGCCTGCGTGACCCGTGGCATCCGCCAGGAAGGCACGCTGCCGGGCGGGCTGCACGTGTCGCGGCGCGCGCCGGCGCTGTACCGCGAGCTGTCGTCCAAGCCGGAAGCGGCGATGCGCGACCCGCTGACCACGCTGGACTGGGTGAACCTGTACGCGCTGGCGGTGAACGAAGAAAACGCGGCGGGCGGTCGCGTGGTGACCGCGCCGACCAATGGGGCGGCCGGGGTGCTGCCGGCGGTGCTGCACTATTTCGACCGGTTCTGCCCGGGCGCGAACGAACAGCGCGTGTTCGATTTCCTGCTGACGTCGGCGGCGATCGGCATCCTGTACAAGGAAAACGCGTCGATCTCGGGCGCGGAAGTGGGCTGCCAGGGCGAGGTGGGCGTGGCCTGCTCGATGGCGGCCGGCGGGCTGGTCGCGGCGTTGGGCGGCAACCCGAGCCAGATCGAGAATGCGGCCGAGATCGGCATGGAACACAACCTGGGCCTGACCTGCGACCCGATTGGCGGGCTGGTGCAGATTCCGTGCATCGAGCGCAATGCGATGGGCGCGGTGAAGGCAATCAATGCGTCGCGGATGGCGATGCGCGGCGACGGCAAGCACAAGGTGTCGCTGGACAAGGTCATCAAGACCATGCGCGACACCGGCCGCGACATGCAGGACAAGTACAAGGAAACCAGCCGTGGCGGCCTTGCGGTGAACGTCATCGAATGCTGATGTAATGCGCGGGCGGTTATGCTCCAGTCTCCCCCACTGGAGACCGCCATGCGCATCCTGGCTGCCACCCTGCTTGCCTGCCTGCCCCTGACCTCGTTCGCTGCCGAGACCTACGACGAACGCCTGCAGGAATTCGACTACGGCTGGCCGGTCAAGACCTTCAGCTTCGAGTCGCAGCGCCAGCCGCTGGAAATGGCCTACCTGGACGTGGCGCCCACGGGCGCCGCGATGGCCGGCACGGTGGTGCTGCTGCATGGCAAGAATTTCTGCGCCGGTACCTGGCGCGACGCGATCAAGGCGCTCAGCGCCGCGGGTTACCGGGTGATCGCGCCGGACCAGGTGGGCTTCTGCAAGTCCAGCAAGCCGGAGCGCTACCAGTATTCGTTCGGGCAGCTGGCGGCCAATACCGAAGCGTTGCTTGCCCATTTGAAACTCGACAGCTCGCAGGTGAACCTGGTCGGCCATTCGATGGGCGGCATGCTGGCCGCGCGATTCGCACTGATGTATCCGCAGCAGTTGCGCACGCTGGCGCTGGTCAACCCGATCGGACTGGAAGACTGGAAGGCCAAGGGCGTGCCGTGGCGCAGCGTGGATGCCTGGTATGCCAACGAGCTCAAGACCAGCTTCGACAGCATCAGGAAATATCAGCTGGACGTGTACTACGGCGGCGACTGGACCCCGGAATACGAGCATTGGGCGCGCATGCAGGCTGGCATGTACGCCGGTACCGGCAAGCAGGCGGTGGCGTGGAGCCAGGCGCTGACCTCGGACATGGTGTTCAACCAGCCGGTGGTGTACGAGCTGCCGAACCTGCGCGTGCCGACGACGCTGTTCATCGGGCAGAAGGACCGAACCGCGATCGGCCGCGACCTGGCGCCGCCGGCATTGAAGGCGACGCTGGGCAATTACCCGGCGCTGGGAAGAGCCGCCGCGGCCGCGATTCCCGGTGCGACGCTGGTGACCTTCGACGACCTGGGGCATTCGCCGCAGGTGCAGGATCCGAAGCGGTTCAATGAGGCGTTGTTGAAGACGTTGCAGCGGTAGAGCCACGCCCTGCGTGGCTGCTCCGCAATGTCCGGTGCTCCAGGCCCTGCAGCCACGCAGGGCGTGGCTCTACCGGGCGCGGGTGATGGTCAGGACGTCGTCCAGCAATGCGGCCGCGGTGATCTCCGCGCCCGCACCTGGCCCCTGGATCAACAACGGTTGCGCGTTGTAACGGTCGCTGTGGATGGCCACGCGGTTGTCGGTCTGGGCGCCGCCGGCCAGCGGGTGGTCGCGCGGGATGATGCGCAGGCCGACCGTTGCGCCTTCGGCATCGAAGCCGCCGATGAAACGCAGGCACCCCCCCTGCTCGCGCGCCTGTTCCCATTGCGCGCGTAACGGCGCGTCGAGCAGCGACAGCTGCTCGATCGCAGCAGCCGTCGGCAACGCGGCCAGTGCCACAGGCACCAGCGAGGTGACCTGCACCTGTTCGGCGCGCAGCGCGATGCCGCTGGCGCGGGCCAGGATCAGCAGCTTGCGGCGCACGTCTTCACCGGACAGGTCCACGCGCGGGTCGGGCTCGGTGTACCCCGCCGCAGCCGCTTCGGCGACCCATGCCGAGAACGGACGCTCACCATCGTAGTGGTGGAACAGCCACGCCAGCGAACCAGACAACACGCCTTCGACCCGATGGATGCGGTCGCCGCCGGCGACCAGCCCACGCAGGCTGCTCAACAGCGGCAGGCCGGCTCCCACGGTGGCGCTGTCGCCGTACTGGGCGCCGCCGTCCTGGCCGCTGTCGGTGATCGCCTGGGCGCGGGCCAGCTGTGCGCCCTGCCCCAGCTTGTTGGCGGTGACGACATGTACGCCACGCGCCAGCCACTGTTCGTGCCAGTTGGCCACGTCATCGCTGGCGGTGGCATCGACCACCACGTCACCGCGCTGCAGGCCTTCGGCTTCGGCCCAGGGCTGCAGCACCGGTACGTCGCGTGCCGCGTCGTTGGCGTGCTGCAGGGCCTGCGCCGGCTGCTGCCCGCAGGCGCGCGCGGTGCGCGAGTTGGCCAGCCAGGAGAACTGCGGCAGGTCGATGCCGCGCGACTGCAGCGACTGGTAGCGCTGCACGAACGCGGTCCCCACGGTCCCGGTTCCCAGCAACGCCAGCCGACGCGCCGCCGGCCGTGCGAACGGCAGCACCGCGCTCATGCATCCACCCGTTTGCGTTCGGCCAGCTGCACCTGGCGGTCGATCACCGCCTGGGCACGTTCCAGCCCGGCCTGCAGGTCCGCCACCAGGTCTTCGGACGCTTCGATGCCCACCGACAGGCGCAGCAGTCCTTCGCTGATGCCGGCATGCGCGCGCGCCTCGGCGGTCATCGCCGCATGGGTCATGGTGGCCGGGTGCGCGACCAGGCTTTCCACGCCGCCCAGCGACTCGGCCAGGGTGAAGCAGCGCAGGCCATCGACGAAGGCGCGTACCGCCGCGTGCGGGTCATCGCCCGGACACGAGGCCAGCTCGAACGACAGCATCGCGCCAAACCCGCTCTGCTGGCGCGCGGCGATGGCATGCCCCGGGTGGTCGGCCAGACCCGGGTAGTACACCTGCGCCACCGCATCGCTGGCCGCGAGCAGCTGCACGATGTCGGCGGTGTTCTCCTGGTGTGCGCGCAACCGCGCGCCCAGGGTGCGCAGGCCGCGCAGGGTCAGGAAGGCGTCGAACGGCGAACCGGTCAGGCCCAGCGCATTGGCCCACCACACCAGCTGTTCGTGCAGCGCCGGGTCGCGGGCGATCACCGCACCGCCGACCACGTCGCTGTGGCCGTTGATGTACTTGGTGGTGGAGTGCAGCACCACGTCGGCGCCGAAGGCGATCGGCTGCTGCAGCGCCGGCGAAAGGAAGGTGTTGTCGACCACCACCTTGGCGCCTGCGCGGTGCGCGGCGTCGATCACGAAGCGCAGGTCGGTGATGCGCAGCAGCGGGTTGGACGGGGTTTCCACCAGCACCAGGGTCGGCGACTGCGCCAGCGCCTCGGCCAGCGAACGCGGATCGGTCAGGTCGGCGGTGACCAGGTTGAAGTGGCCCTTCTTCGCCAGCGCGTTGAACAGGCGCCAGCTGCCGCCGTAGGCATCGTGCGGCACCACCAGGGTGTCGCCCGGCTGCAGCAGCGCATTGAGCACCAGGTTGATCGCGCCCATGCCGGTGGAGGTGATGACGCCGCCGGCGCCCCCTTCCAGTTCGGCCAGCGCTTCGCCGAGCAGGTCGCGGGTGGGGTTGCCACTGCGCGTGTAGTCGTACTGGCGCTTGTTGCCGAAGCCGTCGAAGCTGAAGTTCGACGACAGCACGATCGGCGGGATCACCGCCCCGTGCGCGGTATCGCGATCGATCCCGGCGCGCACGGCGGCGGTGACACGGCTACAGGACGGTTCGGAACCGGCGGACAGGCTCATGCGTTTTCTCCCGGGGTACGAAATGCAGTGGCGAGGATCGCGTCGATGCGATCGGTTTCTTTGAGGAAGGCGTCGTGGCCATACGGCGAGCGCAGGACGCGCAGGCTGCCGCGCGGGCCCAGCCCTTCGACCAGGCCGACCAGGTCGGCCAGCGGCACCAGGCGGTCGCCTTCCACGGCGACCACCACCGTCGGCACGCCGATCGCGGCAGGGTCGACACGGTGCAGGTCGATCGATTCGGACAGGCGCAGGTAGGCTTCCACCGGCGTGCGCGCGACGTACTGCGCACCGGCAGCGTCCAGGTAATCTTCGGCCGCCACGCGCACCCGGCCATTGACCACTTCCGGCGGCGCATCGAAGCGCTCACCGAACTCTTCCGGGGTGCGGTAGCTGAGCATGGCGAACTGCCGTGCCAGCGCCAGGCCATGGTGCTCGGCGCACTGCAGTTGCCCCAGGGCAACCGCGCGACGCTGCAGCGCGCGCCAGGCTGCGGCATACGGGTGCGGGCGGTGCGCGCCGCTGACTGCGACCAGCCGCGCCAGCCGCTGCGGATGGCGCACCGCGAACTGCTGCCCGACCAGCGCGCCATACGAGTAGCCGACGAAGCTCTGCAGCTGCGCGATGCCAAGGTGATCCAGCAACAGCGCCAACGCGTCGGCCTGGTCGGCGGTGTCGATCGGCAGGTCGAGCGCGCCGTCGGCGCCGATGAAGTCGAAGGCCAGCACCTGGCGCACGGCCGGATCCAGCGTGCGGCCCGCCGCGACCAGGCCCTCGGCCCAGCCCTTCTCGGGGAACTCGGCGTTGGCGGCGACGTGGCGATGCGCAGAGATGCCACCGGCCAGCACCACCACCGGTGCCCCGGCCCGGCCCACCAGTTCATAGCGCAGGCGCACCGGTCGCGCACCGCCGTGGCGCATCGACAGCACCGCGGCGATCTCGCCGCGCACGGCGCTGCGCCCGGCATCGACCGGAACGCTCAGGGGGGCGAAGGATTCGGAGGCAACAGCGGCGGTGGCGAAACTCATGGCGGTATCCCGAGGAGGAAAACGGCCATCGAGCTTTCGCGGAGCTCGCGTTCGAAGCGCACGGTGCGTGCACGGTTCGAACCATCTTTCGGTGGACGCCACGGTCCCCGCAGGATTTGGCACCTACGCAGGTCGCTTGCGCGCCTGCGGGCTGCCCCGGCTTCAAAGGGCCTGTCCCTCTGCCGGTCTCGATGGTGGAGCCACGATGCCAGCGCTTTCGGCCGATGTCAATCCTTTCATCCGCATGAAGCGATATTTCATTTCCTCATGTAGAGTCCGCCGACCTTTCCGTGAAGATCGACGATGCGCCGGATCCTGCTGCTGCCGCTGCTGCTGTGCCCACTGCTGACCGCTGCAGCCGGCGCGGACCCGGCCGCCAGCTGGCGCAAGGGCTGGGGCCTGGTGCCCACGGCCGATGCGACGGCGCAGGGAACAGTGGGCGGGCCGTTGGCTTCCCTGACGCTGGAGGGCGGCGCCCCGCAGTGGCAGGCCCGGGTCGAGAACCACCTGGCCGGCCCGATCCAGGTGGCCCTGCGCCCCGGCGCCGGTGCCCCCGCGCTGCCCGGCCTGCCCCTGCAGACCGTGCTGCCAAGCTCGGCCAACATGGTGGTGGCCCGGCTGCAGCTGCCAGCGGATGCCCAGCGCCTGGACCTGCTGCTCGACGCCGTGCCCGGCGACCCGTCCGCACGGCCGCAGGACGTGGCCTACCGCCTGCCGTTCGATGCCAGGCGCTTCCAGGTGACCCAGGCGCCGCAGGGCCGTTTCAGCCATGGCGACGCCGAGAACCGCGACGCGGTGGACTTCGCCCTGCCCGAAGGCACGCCGGTGCTGGCCGCCCGCGCCGGCAAGGTGATGCAGGTCCAGGGCAATTTCAGCGCAAACGGCCAGGACCCGCTGCGCGACCGTGAGCGCGCCAACTTCATCCGGATCCTGCACGAAGACGGCAGCATGGCGGTGTATGCGCACCTGCGTGAGAACGGGGTGCTGGTGCGCAGCGGCCAGCGAGTGGAGGCCGGCCAGCGCATCGGCGTGTCCGGCAACACCGGCTTCAGTACCGCCCCGCACCTGCATTTCGTGGTCCAGGCCAATGTCGGCATGCAGCTGCGCTCGATCCCGGCCCGGATCGTGGCCCCACAGGGCGAGTTGCACTTCGCCCGTGAACAGGGCGATGCCGACCAGGCGGCCACGCCCTGACCCGCCGAGGCGTACAGCCCGGTATACTGATGGGCTTGTCTCTATGAATAGCGCCCCGGGCGGGCGCGTGCCGCCATGTCCGAAGTCGCCACCGAAGCTGCGCGCCGCCGCACTTTTGCCATCATCTCCCACCCTGACGCCGGCAAGACCACGCTGACCGAAAAGCTGCTGCTGTTCGGCGGTGCGATCCAGATGGCCGGCTCGGTGAAGGGCCGCAAGGCCGCCCGCCACGCCACCTCCGACTGGATGGCGCTGGAAAAGGAACGCGGCATCTCGGTCACCTCGTCGGTGATGCAGTTCCCGTACGAAGGCAAGATCGTCAACCTGCTCGACACCCCCGGCCACGCCGACTTCGGCGAGGACACCTACCGCGTGCTGACCGCGGTGGACTCGGCGCTGATGGTGATCGACGTGGCCAAGGGCGTGGAAGAGCGCACCATCAAGCTGATGGAAGTGTGCCGCCTGCGCGACACCCCGATCATGACCTTCATCAACAAGCTCGACCGCGAAGGCAAGGAGCCGATCGACCTGCTCGACGAGGTGGAGAGCGTGCTCGGCATCCAGTGCGCGCCGGTGACCTGGCCGATCGGCATGGGCCAGCGCCTGAAGGGCGTGGTGCACCTGATCTCCGGTGAGGTGCACCTGTACGAACAGGGCCGCAACTTCACCCGCCAGGACTCGACCATCTTCCCGTCGATCGACTCGCCGGGGCTGGCCGAGAAGATCGGCGAGCGCATGCTGGCCGACCTGCGCGACGAACTGGAACTGGTGCAGGGCGCCAGCCATCCGTTCGACCTGGAGGCCTACCGGGCCGGCAAGCAGACCCCGGTGTTCTTCGGCTCGGGCGTGAACAACTTCGGCGTACAGCCGCTGCTGGACTTCTTCGTCGAGCACGCGCCGCCGCCGCAGCCGCGCGAAACCACCGGGCGGGTGATTGCGCCGCAGGAAAACAAGCTGACCGGCTTCGTGTTCAAGATCCAGGCCAACATGGACCCGCAGCACCGCGACCGCGTGGCCTTCATGCGGGTCTGCTCGGGCCGTTTCACCGCCGGCATGAAGACCTTCCACGTGCGCAGCGGGAAGGACATGAAGCTGGCCAATGCGCTGACCTTCATGGCCAGCGACCGCGAGATCGCGGCCGAAGCGTGGCCGGGCGATGTGATCGGCATCCACAACCACGGCACCATCTCCATCGGCGACACCTTCACCGAAGGCGAAGCGGTGAGCTTCACCGGCATTCCGAACTTCGCCCCGGAACTGTTCCGCCGGGCGCGCCTGCGCGACCCGCTCAAGCTCAAGCAGCTGCAGAAGGGCCTGGCCCAGCTGTCCGAGGAAGGCGCCACCCAGTTCTTCCGCCCGCTGATGAGCAACGACCTGATCCTGGGCGCGGTCGGCGTGCTGCAGTTCGACGTGGCAGCGTACCGGCTCAAGGACGAGTACGGCGTGGAAGCGGTGTTCGAGCCGGTCAGCGTGACCACGGCGCGCTGGGTGACCTGCAGCAACGAGAAGAAGCTGGAAGAGTTCCGCGAGAAGAACGCGAACAACCTCAGCATCGACGCCGCCGGCCACCTGGTCTACCTGGCCCCGACCCGGGTCAACCTGCAGCTGGCCCAGGAGCGCGCGCCGGACGTCCGCTTCGCCGCCACCCGCGAGGCGGCGCACAGCATTTCGGTCGGCTGACCGGGTGTACCGGCGGTGGCGCGTGCACGCGCGCGCCATCGCGGCGATGATAGGGGGGAGCGGGCTCCCCCACCCCGCGCCACGATCATCGCCATGACCTCTGTTGCTTCCGTACGTGAAGAAATCGCCAGCGCCCTGACCCACGGGCTCGGCGCCGTTGCCGCGCTGGCCGGCAGCGCGGTCCTGATCACCCTGGCCGCCATCTATGGCGACGCCTGGCAGCTGGCCAGCGCCATCGTGTTCGGGGTGGCGCTGCTGCTGCTCTATACGGCCTCCACGCTGTACCACGCCATCCAGCACCCGGTCGCCAAGGGCCGGCTGAAGGTGTTCGACCACTGCGCGATCTACCTGCTGATCGCCGGCACCTACACCCCGTTCACCCTGATCGGCCTGCGCGGTCCGTGGGGCTGGGGCCTGTTCACCGCGATCTGGGCGCTGGCCCTGTTCGGAGTGGTGTTCAAGCTGTTCTACACAGGCCGCTTCAAGCTGCTCTCGACCCTGATCTACATCGCGATGGGCTGGATGGTGATCGTGGCGATCAAGCCGATGTGGTCATCAATCGACGGCTGGACGCTGGGTTGGCT
Source organism: Stenotrophomonas bentonitica (assembly GCF_013185915.1). Taxonomy (NCBI): domain Bacteria; kingdom Pseudomonadati; phylum Pseudomonadota; class Gammaproteobacteria; order Lysobacterales; family Lysobacteraceae; genus Stenotrophomonas; species Stenotrophomonas bentonitica. The sequence continues at coordinate 1,372,124 of NZ_JAAZUH010000001.1, forward strand.
GTTCGCCGGCGGGTTGTCGTACACGCTGGGCACGTATTTCTACCATCGCGAATCGATTCCGTACTCGCACGCGATCTGGCATCTGTTCGTGATCGGCGGCAGCGTTTGCCACTTTGTAGCGGTTACAGCACAGGTGCTGTGACCGCTACAAAGTGACGCCCAATCCTGCTGCGCAGGATCGGGCCCCGTGGCCATGCCTCCTATCCCTGCGCCTGTCGGCGCGCCCCCTTAACAGAAGGGGGCTTGCACGTTCTGAAGCACTCCTCGCTGACATCCTTGTTACGTCCGCTTCGCACCACCTGCACGATGGCCGGGTAAGGATGCGCGGGTGAATACTGAATCCGCTCAGGTTACGCCGCCCCCTTCCCGCCCGCGCTGGCGCCTGCGTCGTCCCGGTAAACGCGGGCAACGCTGGCTGGCCATCCTGGTGTTCCTGTTCGCGATGATCCTGTTGGTCATCGCGTTGTGGGACTGGAACTGGTTCAAGGGACCGGTGGAGCGGGCGGTGCAGGCCAAGACCGGGCGCGAGTTCCATATCGGCGGCAATCTGGATGTGGACCTGGGACGCACGCTGACGGTGCGCGCCGATGGGCTGACGTTCGCCAATGCGGAATGGTCGAAGACGCCGCGCATGGCCAGCGCCGACCGCGCCGAGATCGATCTGCGCGCGTGGCCGCTGCTGCGTGGCCAGATCCGTATTCCGGAAATCCGCCTGACCCGTCCGGACCTGCTGCTGGAAACGGCGCCGGGCAAGGACCAGCCGGGCAACTGGGATTTCCTGGGCCCGAGCGACGGTGAGCCGCCGGTGCTGCAGCGCCTGCTGGTGGACGACGGTCGGCTCAAGTTCCTGGATGCCGCAGGGAAGACGGACATCCTGGTGTCGCTCGACAGCGGCAAGCCGCGCAGTGCGGACAGCGCGCCGCCACTGTTGGTGAACGGCAAGGGCCGCTGGCAGGGCAATCCGTTCACGCTGGATGGCAACACGGAGTCGCCGCTGGAGCTGACCAACAGCGACCATCCGTTCCGGATCCATCTGGACGGGCGCGCGGGCGCCACGCGCGCGATCGCCAGCGGCACGCTGACCAACCCGTTCGCGCTGCGCACCTTCGACCTGGATTTCGCGCTCAGCGGCCAGGACATGGAGGACCTGTATCCGCTGATCGGGCTGGCGATTCCGTCCACTCCGCCGTATCGGTTGAAGGGGCGGCTGAAGCGCAACAACAATACATGGCGCTATGAGAATTTCACCGGGGTCGCGGGCGACAGCGACCTGGGTGGCACGGCGCAGATCGAGGTGGGTGGCGAGCGTCCGTTCCTCAAGGCGGACCTGGTGTCGAAGCGGCTGGACTTCGATGATCTTGCCGGCTTCATCGGCGCGCCGCCGAAGACGGGCGCGGGCGAATCGGCCAATGCGGAGCAGAAGGCGGAAGCGGCGGCGTTGGCAGCCAAGCCGACGGTGCTGCCGGATACGCCGTACGATCTGAGCAAGCTGCGCGCGATGGACGCGGATGTGAAGTGGAAGGCGCAGCGGATCAATTCGCCGAAGCTGCCGCTGGACGACATGGACGCGCACCTCAAGCTGGACGATGGCCTGCTGCGCCTGGAGCCGCTGAATTTCGGTGTGGCGGGCGGCGACATCCGCAGCACGATCCGGATGGACGCGCGCAAGCCGACGATTTCGACGCAGCTGAAGGCGAGTATCCGCAAGGTGCAGCTGGGTGGGCTGTTCCCCGATGCAAAGCTGGCCGAGCAGGCGTCGGGCGGGATCAGCGGGGAGATTGATCTTGCCGGCAACGGCAATTCCATCGCGGCGATGCTGGGCAGTTCGGACGGCAAGGTGGCGGTGGGCATGGGCCGTGGCCATATCGGCAATCTGCTGATGGAGCTGGCCGGCCTGGACGTGGCGGAGTCGCTGAAGTTCCTGTTCACCGGTGACAAGCAGATTCCGCTGCGCTGCGCGTGGGGCGATTTCGGCGTGCAGCGCGGGCTGATGACCTCGCAGCAGATGGCGTTCGACACCACCGATACGCTGGTGCTGGGCGAAGGCACCATCGACCTCAAGCAGGAAAAGCTCGACCTGCTGCTGCGCCCGCGGCCGAAGGACATCAGCATCCTGGCGCTGCGCTCGCCACTGCGCATCGGCGGCACCTTCAAGGACCCGTCGTTCCGCCCGGACTTCAAGGCGCTGGGCATCCGTGGTGCGATCGCGCTGACGCTGGGCAGCATCGCCCCGCCTGCTGCGCTGCTGGCCACCATCGAAACCGGCCCGGGCGAAGATTCGAATTGTGGTGGGCGGTACGCGAAGTAGAGCGCGCCTTGATTGGCTGCTTTTGAATCCAGGCGGGTAGAGCCGGGCCCTGCCCGGCTGCTGTTGGATTTGTGCGAACAGCCTTGTGCTGCGGGGTCTCCCTGGTCAGGGCCGTCGGGTGCGGGTTTAAGGAGCACTGCTGGCGAGGCACTGCCTCGCGTGCGACTGAACGCCCAATCGCCAGCGATTGGGCCGGGGCCCGGAGGGCGGTTCACGGCGTGTCCCGGAGCGGGGCTGCCCGGCGGCCGCCCCTGCACGTAGCACGGAGACGCTGCTCTTCGCGGGAGAGCAATCAGCCCGCAACGATGTACTGCTGCAACTGATCCAGCTTCTGGGCCTGTTCGTCGATAACCGACTTCACCAGATCGCCGATGGAGATCACGCCGATCACACCGCTGTTGTCCACCACCGGCAGATGGCGAATGCGGTAATCGGTGACCAGCTGCAGGCAATGCTCGACCTGCTCGGAAGGCGCTACCGTGACTACCTTCGCCGTCATGATCTCACTGACCTTCGTCGACTTCGACGAACGATCATGCAGCACGATCTTCCGCGCGTAATCGCGCTCGGAAAGGATGCCGACCAGCTGGCGGCCGTCCATCACCACGACCGCGCCGATTCCTTTTTCGGCCATCAGCCGGATCGCGTCGATTACCGCCGACTCCGGACCTACCGCGAATACCTCAGGGGACTTGCCTTCCAACAGCTGTCGTACCGTGGTCATCTCGCTGCCCTCCACCGATGGGATGCACCGCCGAGTCTGCCACGAACGGTGCATGCCAGGTGTCAACCAGGTACAGCGGCCGCTGCTTGGATTCCTCATACAGCCGGCCCAGGTATTCACCGATCAGGCCCAGCGCGATCAGCTGTACCCCGCCCAGGAACAGGATCACCGCCATCATCGTCGGATAGCCCGCCACGCGGTCGCCATACAGCGCCGCCTTCACCACCACCCACGCGCCGAACACGAACGCCGCGCTCGCCGTCAGCAGGCCCAGATAGGTCGCCGCCCGCAGCGGCGCGGTCGAAAAGCTGGTGATGCCCTCCAGCGCGAAATTCCACAGCTTCCAGAACCCGAACTTGGTGTCGCCCACCATCCGCGCGTGCCGGTGGTACGGCAGTGCCTTGCGCCGGAACCCGACCCAGCCGAACAGGCCCTTCATGAACCGGTGGCGTTCACGCAGCTGACCCAGCGCCTGCAGCGCGCGCGGCGACAGCAGCCGGAAATCGCCCGTGTCGGCCGGAATCGGCGTTTTCGACAAACGCCCGATCACCCGGTAGAACGCCGACGACGTGCCCCGCTTGAGCCAGGTCTCGCCATCGCGTTCCTGCCGCGTGCCGTAGATGTTGTCGTAGCCCTGCCGCCACAGCGCCACGAACTGCGGAATCAGTTCCGGCGGATCCTGGCCGTCGGCATCCAGGATCATCGCCGCGCCGCCATCGACGAAATCCAGCCCCGCGGTAAGCGCTGCCTCCTTGCCGAAATTGCGCGACAACCGCAGCAGCCCCACGCTGTCGTCGGCCGCTGCCAGCGCCTGCATTACCTGCCAGGTCGCATCGGTGCTGCCGTCGTCCACGTACACGATGCGGCATTCGATACCGTCCAGCCCATCCAGCACCGCGCGCAGCCGCGGGTGCAGCAGCGGCAGCGCCATCGCCTCGTTGTGCGCGGCAATCACCAGGGTCAGGCGTTCGTTGCACATGGCCGCTCAGTCCTCCTGCAGGTAGGCATCGCCGCCCAGCTGCCGTGCCTGGCGCTGGATCCAGTTCGCCCGGCGCTGCACGTAGGGCCCCGGTCGCGCCGCATTGTAGCGGCGCGGCGCCGGCAGTACCGCCGCCAGCTTCGCGCTTTCGGCCGGGGTCAGCTTGGCGGCGTCCTTGTTCCAGAACTGCCGCGACGCCGCCTGCGCACCGTAGATGCCATCGCCGAACTCGGCGATGTTGGCGTACATCTCCAGGATCCGCGACTTCGGCCACAGCGCCTCGATCAGCACCGTGTACCAGACCTCCAGCCCCTTGCGCACCCAGCTGCGGCCCTGCCAGAGGAACAGGTTCTTGGCCACCTGCTGGCTGATCGTGCTGGCCCCGCGCAGGCGCCCGCCGCGCGCGTTATGGTCGCGCGCCTTCTCGATCGCCTTCAGGTCGAAACCATTGTGCTCCGGGAAACGCTGGTCCTCGGCCGCCACCAGCGAAATCGGCAGGCTCGGTGCCATCTGGTCCAGGTCGCGCCATTGGTAATGCAGGCGGAAGCCCCAGTCGCGCTGGCCCAGCGCCTCCCCATAGCGCCACAGCATCACCGTCGACAGCGGCGGGTCGATGAAGCGCAGCACGGCCACCTGCAGCACGCTCCCGGCCACGAACAGCACCGGCAGCCACAACAGGTACTTCCAGCGCCAGCGGCGCCGACGCGACGGTTCCAGGCCCGGTTCGGCCTTGTGGTTGCTGCGCTCTGCCCCCATTACTGGTGCATCCTCTGCTTGCACGGTTGTCGGCGCATTATCCGGCAACACGCCCCCATTACTTAAGCGCAGCCACCGACCCGATGACCGCCCAGACCGATTCCCTGCTCCGATTCCTGCTCCCCGCTGCCGGTGTGCGCGGCGTGCACGTCCATCTTGACGCCAGCTGGCAGGAGATCCTGTCGCACGGCAGCTACCCGCCGGCCGCCGCCGAACTGCTGGGCGAGGCCTGCGTGGCCTCGGCGCTGTTCACCGGCCACACCAAGGTCGACGGCCGCCTCTCGATCCAGCTGCGCAGCAGCTCCCCCCTGCGCGCCCTGTTCGCCGAATGCACCGCCGCCGGCACCCTGCGCGGGATCGTCCAGCTCGCCGACGAAGGCGACGCCCCGCGCGACCTGACCACGCTGGGCGACGACGCCGTGCTGGCCGTCACCATCGAGAACCCGGGCCTGGACCCGCGCGAACCGCAGCGCTACCAGAGCCTGGTCGGGCTGGGTGCGGCCGCCCTGGACGAAGCCTTCGAGGACTACTTCCGCCAGTCCGAGCAGCTGCCGACCCGGCTGCTGCTGGCCAGCGACGGCACCCGCGCGGCCGGCCTGCTGCTGCAGAAGCTGCCCGGCGACGAAGGCGACAGCGACGGTTGGACCCGCGCCAGCGCCCTGTTCGAAACCCTGGGCAAGCAGGAACTGCTCGACGTGGCCGGGGACACCCTGCTGCTCCGTCTGTTCCATGAGGAGCAGGTGGAACTGCTGGGCGAGCGCGAGCTGCGTTTCGCCTGCTCCTGCTCGCGCGAGCGGGTCGAGGCCATGCTGCAGTCGCTGGGCGAGGAAGAAGCCCGTGCCGCCGCCGAGCCCACCGGCGCGGTTGAAATCCGTTGCGAATTTTGCGGACGGGAGTATCACTTTCCGTTGACGGAATTCGACATACTGTTCCACGACGCCGCCGTCTCCGTACCGGCTCCTGAACGGCTTCAGTAATCGTCACGCGAGTTTTGTTCTGGGGAGAACCAAGACTTGTTAAGCCACTACTTGTTAAGAAATCATAAACGCCCTAGGATCAGTGTCCCGCTTCGGCGGGAACTTGTGCTCATCGCTGCTGTCTGAGAGTTCCCATGCGTTCCCTTCTGCGTCTACCGCTGGCCCTGATGATCGCCCTCGCCGCGATCCCGGGCGCGCATGCGCAGTCCAAGGCCCGCCAGGACAGCACCGTGATTCCGGTCTGGAACAAGGGCAGCGGCAAGGTCGAAGCACTGCTCTACCTGGAGCCCACCGGCGAACAGGCGGCTGGCGCACGTTGGCATTTCGGGCGCAGCTCGCTGGACGCGGCCTTTGGCCTGTCCTCGGGCGACTCGCTTGGCCTGCTCTGCAACAGCAGCCGGGGCACCAGCATCAGCGGCCTGGCCAGTCATTGCATGCTGGCCAGCCTAGGCGACGATGACGACAACGGCCTGAGCCGTCGGGTCACCGGCACCGCCGCGTTCAACCGTCCCGGCGGTCGCCTCGGCATCACCGCGGGGACCGGCAAGGACACCCTTCCGGCCTGGCTGGCCGGCCCGAACAAGTCGCCGGCGCTGCGCGCCGAACAGAACGACCTCACCGTGTTCGGCCAGAAGAACATCGGCCGCGAAGGGTTCGTCTCCATCGGCGGTACCTACGCCAAGGCGCGCCTGGTGCCACTGTCGGACATGTCGCCCGCGCTGGTCGACCGCTGGGACAGCAAGAGCCTCACCCTGGGCGCCGGCTACGGCAACTTCAGCGGCAACATCATCGGCCGCGTGGTCGATGTGCCCGGACAGCCCGGCAAGTGGGAAGGCCTCGGCGTCGGCCTGACCTGGCGTACCCCCTGGAGCGGCCAGCTCACGGTGGGCGCGGAAAATGTGATCACCCGCGGCAAGAACCCGTTCGCGCCGCGAAACGAGAGCACCGACGAGGGCACCGTGCCCTACGTCCGCTACGAACAGGACCTTTAACCGCCTGCGCATGTCGCAGGTCGGACCCGAAAAGGCGCGCCCATGGCGCGCCTTTGTCGTTGTGGGGAACGCTGAACACGCCAACCTGATACAGAGCGTGACAAATCAACTGCAACTATTTTGCTAACATTTTATTAACAATTGGCCGACCTGACGCTTGCGACCTCTCCAGGCTGTTGATCCACAAGGACTTTGCCGAATTTCACACAGATCACAGACTTCATTAACGCTACTTTAATTCTTTCGAAGTGGCAGTTACTATCGAGTCAGCCTTGTGGTCTTTGGTGCTCTTCTTGGCACCGCCCCGGGCAAACACCCCAGTGAATACCCAAGATTCCCTTGGAGAGAGAGAGCAATGAACGTTAAGTCCAACAAGCTGCGTGATGCAGTGGTCGTTGCACTGGTCGTCGCGGCGGCCGGCAGTGCCACCGCGCAGGCGCAGGAAGCCGCCAATACGACCAACCTGGACCGTATCTCGGTCACCGGTTCGCGCATCAAGAGCACCGACATCGAAACCTCGCAGCCGGTGCTGAGCCTGAGCCGCGCGGACATCGACAAGCAGGGCGTGACCTCGGTCGCCGACGTGCTGCAGCGCGTTGCCGCCAACGGCGCTGCTCTGAACCGCACCTTCAACAACGGTGGCGACGGTTCGGCCGGCATCAGCCTGCGTAACCTCGGCAGCCAGCGCACCCTGGTGCTGGTCAACGGCCGCCGCTGGACCACCGGTCTGGACGGCAGCGTCGACCTGAACACCATCCCGGTGGCCATGGTCGAGCGCATCGACGTCCTGAAGGACGGCGCTTCCACCATCTACGGCTCGGATGCCATCGCCGGCGTGGTCAACATCGTGACCAAGCGCGACTTCGACGGCGCCGAGGCCAACTTCTACAAGGGCCAGTACAGTGCGGGCGACGGCGAGCGTGAAGCCGCCGACTTCGTGCTGGGCACCACCACCGACCGCGCGTCGGTGACCATTGGCGCCTCCTACGTCGACGAACGCGAAGTCATGGCCGGTGATCGCAAGATCTCCGCCGGTGGCCCGCCGTTCTTCAGCGGCCAGAGCGGCACCGGTATCCCGGGTTCGTACCTGCGCAACGGCACCCGCTACATCCTGCTCAACGGCGTTGAAACCCGTTTCAACACCAACCTGCACGGTTACAACACCGCGCCGGACAACTACCTGCTGACCCCGAACGAGCGTACCTCGCTGTTCGCCACCGGCTCGTTCAACATCACCGACAACGTCACCTTCCGCACGGAAGCGATGTACAACGAGCGCAAGTCCGAGCAGCTGCTGGCGGCCATGCCGGTCACCGGCCAGCGCCTCAGCGCGGACAGCATGTACAACCCGTTCGGCGTCGACCTGACCGGCGTGAATCGTCGTTTCAATGAAACCGGCGGCCGCTCGTTCAACCAGAACGTCAAGAACTGGCACTTCTACGGTGGCTTCGAAGGCTTCTTCGAATTCGCCGACCGTACCTTCGACTGGGACGTCGGCTACCGCTACGACAAGACCGACCAGAACGACCTGACCTACGGTCTGTTCAACGTCCAGAACCTGGCTGCGGCCTACGGCCCGTCGCGGATCGACCCGGTCACCGGCAACCCGGTCTGCGTCACCAGCCTGGGTGCCACCGGCACGATCATCCCGGGCTGCGCCCCGGTCAACCCGCTCGGCCCGGAAGGCTCGATCTCGCAGGCGGCGCTGGATTACACCTCGTTCACCGCGCATGACTCGTCCTCGCAGGTCTCGAAGGGCTACTACGCCAACATCTCCGGCACGATCGTTCCGCTGCCGGCCGGTGACCTGGCCTTCGCAGCCGGTTACGAGTACCGCAAGGAAAGCGGCCAGTTCGATCCGGACGCCTTCATCGCGGCCGGCCTGAGCACCGGCAACGGCGCCAGCCCGACCAAGGGTGGCTACGATCTGGACGAAGTGTTCCTGGAATTGTCGATCCCGGTCCTGGCTGACCTGCCGGGCGCCCAGCTGCTGGACTTCAGCGTGGCTACGCGCTACTCGAAGTACAGCAACTTCGGCAACACCACCAACAACAAGTTCGGGTTCCGCTGGAAGCCGATCGACGACCTGATGATCCGCGGTAACTACTCGGAAGGCTTCCGCGCGCCGAGCATCAACGATCTGTACCGCGGCGACACCGATTCGTTCGAAACCTACGCCGATCCCTGCGCCGCGGCCAACAACCCGACCGGCCAGGTCCTGGCGATCTGCCAGGCCCAGGGCGTTCCGGCTGGCCTGGTCCAGCCGAACACCGACGGCGAGCCGGGTCCGCTGCAGACTGCCGAGCCGTTCACCTGGCAGTCCAACCCGAACCTGAAGCCGGAAACCTCGACCAGCAAGACGCTGGGCCTGGTGTGGAGCCCGAGCTTCGTGACCGGCCTGAACGTCACGCTGGACTGGTGGCAGATCGAAATCGAAGACTCGATCACCCGTCCGTCGATCGACGACATCATGCAGCGCTGCTACAGCGGCACCGCGCAGGAACAGGCACAGTACTGCGGCCTGATCTTCCGTGATCCGAACTACGGTGCGACCAACGAGCATTACGCGATCACCAACGTCAACATGCCGCTGCTGAACCTGTCCTCGTACAACGTGGAAGGTTGGGATCTGGGCCTGGCGTACCGCATGCCGGAAACCTCGTTCGGTCAGTTCGCCATCACCTGGGACAGCACCTACCTGAGCAAGTGGGAAACCAAGGCAACGGCAGACTCGCTGGTTGATGGCCGTCAGGGTCGTTACCTGAACCAGGATCCGTACTGGCGCATCCGTTCCAACCTGTATGTCGACTGGTCCTTCAGCGACTTCGGTGTCAACTACGGCCTGCGTTACAAGTCCGGCATGACCGAAGACTGCTTCCTGGGCGGTGCTCTGAGCGGTTACTGCTCGGATCCGGAAGGCCAGAAGAACCACATCGGCGCGACCACCTACCACGACGTCCAGTTCCGCTACAACACCCCGTGGAACGGCACCATCATGGTGGGTCTGAACAACGTGTGGGACAAGCAGCCGCCGACCTCCTACTCGGTGTCGTACAACATGTTCGACCCGCAGTACGACCTGCCGGGCCGCTACTACTACATGCAGTACAAGCAGAAGTTCTGATCGATCCACTGATCGGTACGTAATGCAGCAACGGCCCCGCAAGGGGCCGTTGTTTTTTGTGCAGCGTTGCCGACGCAGCCAGTGCGCAGACACAAAAAAAGCCGCTTTCGCGGCTTTTTTCGCATATGCACCGTGCTTCACCCGATCGGGATCAGCGTCTCGATCACATGCTCCACGTACGCTTCGAAATCCTCGCGCGCCGGCTTGGGCTGCTGCAGCTGCAGCGACAGCTGCAGGAAGCCGACGTAAGCCGCATAGGCCAGGCGTGCACGGTGCTGCGCATCAGTGCGGCTCAACCCGGCCTGGCGGAACGAAGCGACCAGATATTCCAGGCGACGGTGCGATACGCGGTCGATCACCGGGCGCACCATCGGGTGGTCCAGTGCCTTGAGCAGTTCGCTGTAGATGATGTGCGGCTGCACTTCGTGCGCCACCACCTGGAACAGCTGGCGCAGGCGTGCGCGCGGATCGGGCACGTCTTCCAGGCTGCCGAACACCTGTTCCTGCTCGAACAGCTCCCAGCGCTCGAGCGCGGCCTGCAGCAGCGCATCACGCGAAGGGAAATGCCAGTAGAAACTGCCCTTGGTCACCCCGAGGCGACGCGCCAGCGGCTCCACCGCTACGGCGCCGACACCTTGTTCAGCGATGAGGTCAAGGGCGGCCTGCGCCCAGTCTTCCGCGCTCAGGCGGCTGTTGCGTCCGGCACGGGGCTCGCCGGCGGTAGCTTCAGGTTCATTCATGCTGATGATTTAACCATACGCCGGGGTCGGTTTGTGTGGAATTCACACTTCAACCATACCCACCGGTATTGACAGGCCCGAAGGCAGGTCCATACTAGCCGGTATGGTAACGCCCACCCTCCGCCTGACTGCCGCCCACGACACCGTGCTGGCCGCCACCCGCAGCGCCCCCGGGCGTCGCGGCACCGTGCTGTTCGCGCATGGCTTCGGCCAGACCCGGCACGCCTGGACCGCCACTGCGCAATCGCTGGAAGTCGCCGGCTACCAGACCCTGGCCTACGACGCGCGCGGCCACGGCGATTCGGACTGGAACCCGGCCGAGCTGCCCTATCACGGCGAACAGTTCGCCGATGACCTGATCGTGCTGGCCGGCGAACAGCCGCAGCCGCCGGTGCTGGTGGCCGCCTCGATGGGCGGCCTGTTCGGCCTGCTCGCCGAAGCGCGCTGGCCGGGCCTGTTCTCGGCGATGGTGCTGGTCGACATCACCCCGCGCTGGGATACCGCCGGGGTCGAAAAGATCCTGATGTTCATGACCGCGCACCCGGACGGGTTCGCGTCACTGGAACAGGCCGCCGACGTGATCTCGGCCTACATGCCGCACCGCCCGCGCAAGTCGGAAGACTCGCTGCGAGCGCTGCTGCGCGCGGACGGCCATGGCCGCTGGCGCTGGCATTGGGACCCGCGCCTGGTCGCCGAACTGGCGCGCGACAGCGAACAGCACCAGGACGCGCTCGCCGAGGCGGCGCGCCAGGTGAAATGCCCGGTGCTGCTGGTCAGCGGCGGGCGCAGCACCCTGGTCACCCCGCAAACGGTGGCCGAATTCCTGGCGTTGGTACCGCACGCCCGCCACGTGCAGTTGCCGGAGGCCACCCACATGGTCGCCGGTGACGACAACAACGCCTTTACCGCTACTGTGTTGGACTATCTGGACGTGTTGCCCTCGGCCTCCGCCGTGGCACTGTCCGCCACAACCGAGCACGTCACCGGAGCACGCTCATGAGCTATGTCGTCCCCTTCCTTGCCATCCTGCTGGCAGGCGCCGTCGTCGCCTACCATCGCGGCCGGCTGATCACCTGGACGCTGGCCAGCCTGGCGCTGCTGGCGGCCTGCTGGTTCATTCCCTGGGTCAACCAGACCGCCACGATCGTGGCCGCGGCCATCGTCGCCGTCATCGCCGTGCCGCTGCTGCTGCCGTTCATCCGCAAGCCGCTGCTGACCGCGCCGATGATGAAGGTGTTCCGCAAGGTGCTGCCGCCGCTGTCGCAGACCGAGCGCATCGCCCTGGAAACCGGTTCGGTCGGTTTCGAAGGCGAGCTGTTCACCGGCGACCCGGACTGGAACAAGCTGCTCAACTACCCCAAGCCGCAGCTCACCGCTGAAGAACAGGCCTTCCTGGACGGCCCGGTGGAAGAACTGTGCGCGATGGTCAACGACTGGGAAATCACCCACGTCTACGCCGACCTGCCGCCGGAACTGTGGGCCTTCATCAAGAAGAACAAGTTCTTCGGCATGATCATTCCGAAGGAATACGGCGGCCTCGGCTTCAGCGCGCTGGCCCACCACAAGGTGATCCAGAAGCTGGCCTCGGTGTCGAGCGTGGTCAGCTCCACCGTCGGCGTGCCGAACTCGCTGGGCCCGGGCGAACTGCTGGTGCATTACGGCACCCAGGCGCAGAAGGACCAGTACCTGCCGCGCCTGGCCGACGGCCGCGAAGTGCCCTGCTTCGGCCTGACCGGCCCGTTCGCCGGTTCGGACGCCACCTCGATTCCCGACTACGGCATCGTCTGCCGTGGCGAGTGGAACGGCGAGCAGGTGCTCGGCGTCAAGCTGACCTTCGACAAGCGCTACATCACCCTGGCCCCGGTCGCGACCCTGATCGGCATGGCCTTCCGCATGTACGACCCGGACGGCCTGATCGGCCCGACCCGCGACATCGGCATCACCCTCGGCCTGCTGCCGCGCGACACCGCCGGCGTTGAAATCGGCCGCCGCCACTTCCCGCTGAACTCGACCTTCCAGAACGGTCCGATCCGCGGCAAGGAGGTCTTCATTCCGCTGACCCAGCTGATCGGTGGCGCGGAAATGGCCGGCAAGGGCTGGAACATGCTCAACGAGTGCCTGGCCGTTGGCCGCTCGATCACCCTGCCCTCCACCGCCAGCGGCGGTGCCAAGGCCGGCGCGGTGGTCACCGGCGCCTATGCACGCATCCGCAAGCAGTTCGGCCTTTCGGTCGGCCGTTTCGAAGGCGTGGAAGAAGCGCTCGCGCGCATCGGCGGCAAGGCCTACGCGATCAGCGCCCTGTGCCAGGCCACCGCGGCCGCGGTAGATCGCGGCGACGTACCCTCGGTGCCGTCGGCCATCGCCAAGTACCACTGCACCACCATGAGCCGTGAAGTGATCTCCGACGTCATGGACGTGATCGGCGGCAAGGGCATCATCCTCGGGCCGCGCAACTTCGCCGGCCGCAGCTGGCAGGCCGCGCCGATCGCGATCACCGTGGAAGGCGCCAACATCATGACCCGCAGCCTGCTGATCTTCGGCCAGGGTGCGATCCTCTGCCACCCGTGGGTGCTGAAGGAAATGAAGGCAGCGCAGGATCCGGACACCCGCGCCGGCGTGGAAGCGTTCGACCACAGCCTGTTCGGCCACATCCGCTTCGGCATTTCCAACGCCGTCCGCTCGTTCTGGCTCGGCCTGACCGGTGCCCGCTTCGGCGCGGCCCCGGGCGACGCCTACACCCGCCGTTACTTCCGCAAGCTGGACCGCTACTCGGCCAACCTCGCGCTGATGGCCGACATCTCGATGATGACCCTGGGCGGCAAGCTCAAGTTCAAGGAATCGCTGTCCGGCCGCCTGGGCGACGTGCTGAGCCACGTGTACATGACCAGCGCCATGCTCAAGCGTTACCACGACGAAGGCGCACCGGCGGCCGACCAGCCGCTGCTGGCCTGGGCGTTCCATGACAGCGTGCACAAGATCGAAGAGTCGCTGTCGGCTGCCCTGCGTAACTTCCCGATCCGTCCGATCGGCTGGCTGATGTGGCTGCTGATCTTCCCGTTCGGCCGTCGTGCAGAGGCTCCGGGCGACCGCCTGGGCCACCGCGTCGCTGCCCTGCTGATGGCCCCCAACGAAGCCCGCGACCGCCTCGCCAGCGGCGTGTTCCTGACCCCGTGCGAGAACAACCCGGGTGGCCGCATCAACAGCTACCTGTCCAAGGCGATCATGGCTGAGCCGGTCGAGCGCAAGTTCATCAAGGCGCTGAAGACCAAGGGCATCGAAGCCCTCGACTTCACCGCCCAGCTGGACGAAGCCGTGGCCGAAGGTGTGATCACCCAGGACGAGCGCACCCTGCTCGAAGAGCTGCGCACGCTGACCATGGACACCATCACCGTGGACGACTTCGAACCGCACGAACTGCGTTCGGCCAGCTACTACGACCGCGAACGCAAGGACGCCCAGTCGCAGGCGGCATAACCGCCATCAAGCTGCACCCCAACGGCGGACCTCGGTCCGCCGTTTTTTTTGAGGACGAATCCATGGCCGCACCCCTGTTGACCCTCTACCACCGCATGCAACGCTGGCCGGCCGGCCAGTGGCTGTTCTCCCGCGCGGTCTGCTTCAAGGCGCCCTACTTCGCCAGCATCGCCCCACGCATCACCCGGCTCGAGCCCGGCCGCTGCGAAGGCCGCATCGCCCACCGGCGAAAGGTCACCAACCACATCGGCACCGTGCACGCGATCGCCCTGTGCAACCTGGCCGAACTCACCGCTGGCCTGATGGTCGACGCCTCGCTGCCGCGCGGCATGCGCTGGATTCCGAAGGGGATGGAAGTGAAGTACCTGGCCAAGGCCACCGGCACGCAGCATGCGGTGGCGGTACCGGAGGTGCCGATTGTCGCGGCGGAGGCGGGGTATGGGTTGCCGGTGAAGGTTGTCGTCAGCGATGACGGCGGCACCGCCGTGTTTGAAGCCAGGATCGAAATGTGGGTTTCGCCGGTCAAGCGCAGCTGACCCCGCGTTTCCCGTGGCCACCTGCCAACTATCGGAGGGTCGACCGGGGTCGGTTTGCGGGGGAATCGGCGCCATGGATGGCGACCGCTTAGCCCCCATGGACGGGTTTACGGCGACCCCGCAAACCGGCACCGGGCGGCCCAAACCAGGGAAACCGCGCACCCCACGGCTGTTCGCCTGAATCCAACAGCAGCCGGGCAGAGCCCGGCGCTACGGACGGTGTGCAATCCGGGACGGTGTGCACGTACGGCCTGCAATCAAGCCGGCACGAACTGCCAGGCGATCACGGCGAGGATCGCAGGCACTGCCTGGATGAAGAAGATCCGCCGGTTGACGCTGTACGCCCCGTAGCAGCCCGCCACGATCACGCAGCCCAGCATGAAGTTCACCAGCATCGGCAGGTGATCGAACAACCCCCAGAACAGGCCTGCCGCCAGGAAGCCGTTGTACAGCCCTTGGTTGGCCGCCAGCACCCGCGTCAGCTCCGCCTTCTCCGGCGTGTTGCGGAACGTCTTCAGCCCCAGCGGGCGCGTCCACAGGAACATCTCCAGCACCAGGAAGTACACGTGCAACAGCGCGACCACCAGGGTCAGGATTACTGCGGTCCAGTACATGCGCACACCTCGAACAAGTTGGAAACAGCTTACTCCGGCCGCTCCGCCGGCAGCTTCTTTTCTTCGCGCAGCAGCCCGAATGCCGCCGTCGTCATGATGCCTGCCACCACCAGCCCGCCCGCGAACACCGCGCTCGAACCGAACACCGACAGCCCCTTGTGCACCCACGCGAACGTCAGATCACCCGCCCGGTACACTACCGTGTCGATCGCCGCGCCCGCCTTGTAGCGCCACTGCCGGTCCACCCGCGTGAAGATCGTCTCCCGCGCCGGCTTCGCCAGCGAAAACTCACTCGCCCGCGTCAGCACCTGCACGATCGCCACCATCACCGGCAGCGGCGACGCCGCCAGCACCGAAAACCCCGCGATGATCGCAAAGCCCGGAATCAGCAGCGCCGGCGCGATCCCGAACCGCGACAACAGCCAGCGCGTCACCCCCAACTGCAGCACCAGCGTCAGCGCATTGATCGCCAGATCGATCCGCGAATAGAACGCCGTGCTCGCCGCCGCGTCCGTATACAACCGCCGCACGATCGACGCCTGCTCGTTGTACAGCAGCGTCCCGATTCCCACCCCGAACACCACCATCACCGCCAGCCAGCGCAGCAGCGGCTCGCGCGCGATCAGCCTCAGCCCGTCCAGCACGCCCCCGCCCATCGGCGTCTCCCCCGACACCAGCTGCTGCTCCCGCTCGCGCGCCACCGCCCACAGGCGCAGCCGCCAGATGCAGAACAGACAGATGCACAGGAACCCCGCCGACACCAGCATCAGGTTCGCGATCCCCACCCGCTGCACCAGCGTCGAGGTCAGCGTCGGCCCCAGGAACGCGCCGATCGTCCCCGCCGCCCCGATGTACCCGTAGAACGCCCGCGCCTGCACGTTCGAGAACACATCCGCCATGAAGCTCCAGAACACCGCCACCGCGAACAGGTTGAACACCGCCGCCCAGAAGAAGAACAGCATCCCCCGCCCCGGCACCCCGCTGTCGAACAGCACGTAGAAACCCAGCAGCGTCGCAATGAAGAACCCGTACACCAGCGGCAGGAACACCCGCCGCGGATAACGGCTCACCAGCGCCCCGTACAGCGGCTGCAACACCACCATGATCACGAACACCCCCGTGAACAGCACCTGCAGCACGAAGTCCTGCAGCGCGATCCCGCGCCCCGCGAACCACCCGATCAACGCCGGCGGGAACACCGCCTGCAGGTCCGCCGACGCCGCCATCGCCTCGCGTACCGGGCGCAGCACGTAATAGCCGCTGAGCAGGCAGAAGAAGTACACGCACGCCCACAGCAGCGGTGGCGACTGGCGCAGCGCCGCGCGCAGCCCCGTCGGCGCGGTCGAAGGTACGGCGGTCATGGCGCGTGCGCATTCCAGGCGATAAAGCGCGCACGGTAAACGATGCACCGCAACATCGCCAGTGGTGCCTTATGCTGGCCCGATCACCGTTGGGGAGCGGGCATGTACGACTACATCATCGTCGGAGCCGGATCGGCCGGCTGCGTCCTGGCCAACCGGCTCAGCGCCGACCCGCACTGCCGCGTGCTGCTGCTCGAAGCCGGCCCGCGCGACCGCAACCCCTTCATCCACATGCCTGCCGGCCTCGCCCGCCTGGTCAACAACCGCCGCATCAACTGGAACCTGTACACCGAACCGCAACCCGCCCTCGACGGGCGCCGCCTGTGGTGGCCGCGCGGCAAGGTGCTCGGCGGCTCCAGCGCCATCAACGCCATGTGCTACGTGCGCGGCGTGCCCGCCGACTACGACCGCTGGGCCGCCGCCGGCGCCACCGGCTGGGACTGGGACCAGGTGCTGCCCTGGTTCCTGCACAGCGAAACCAACAGCCGCGGCGCCAGCGAATGGCATGGCGACGCCGGCCCGCTCTCCGTCGCCGACCTGCGCCACCACAATCCCCTCTCCGACGCCTTCATCGACGCCGCCGTCCAGGCCGGCCACGCCCGCAACCCCGACTTCAACGGCGCACGCCAAGCCGGTGTCGGCCTCTACCAGGTTACCCAGCGCGACGGTGCACGCTGCTCCAGCGCCACCGCCTACCTGCGCCCCGCGCGCGGTCGCCGCAACCTCACCGTGCTGACCGGTGCCCGTGCGCGCGCCCTGAGCTTCCAGTGCGACACCGCCACCGGCGTCTACTTCCACCAGCATGGCGAGCACCGGCACGCCCTCGCCGCGCGCGAGGTCATCCTCAGCGCCGGTGCGATCCACTCCCCGCACCTGCTGATGCTGTCCGGCATCGGCCCGCATCGCCAGCTGCGCGCCCACGGCATCAGCACCCGCGTCGACCTGCCCGGCGTCGGCGGCAACCTGCAGGACCACCTCGACATCTGCACCCTCGTGCACACCCACCCCGGGGTCAGCTACGACCGCAGCAACCAGGCCCGCATCGCCTTCGACTATTTCCTGCGCGGCCATCGCGGGGCCGGCACCAGCAACATCGCCGAAGCCGGCGGCTTCGCCCGCTCCCCGCTCGCCCCCGATGCCGGTGCCGACGTGCAGTTCCACTTCGTGCCGGCCATGCTCGACGACCACGGCCGCCACCGCCTGCCCGGCGACGGCTACACCCTGCACGCCTGCGCGCTGCACCCGCGCAGCCGCGGCCGCATCCACCTGCGCGACGCCGACCCTGCTTCGCCGCCGCGTATCGAACCCAACTACCTGGGCGATGCCGACGGCCACGACCTCGCGATGATGCGGCACTGCGTGCGCATGTCGCAGCAGATCCTCGCCCAGCCCGCCTTCGACCGCTGGCGCGGCGCGCCGATCTTTCCCGCGCGCACCGAGCTGGACGACGCCGCGCTGGATGCCTTCATCCGCGCCAAGGCCGAAACGATCTACCACCCGGTCGGTACCTGCGCGATGGGCCAGTACGCCGATGCCGTGGTCGGCCCCCAGCTGCGCGTGCACGGCGTGCGCGGGCTGCGAGTGGTCGACGCCTCGGTCATGCCCAGCCTGGTCAGCGGCAACACCAACGCGCCCACGATCATGATTGCCGAGCGCGCTGCCGCCTGGCTGCGCGGCACCTGAACAGGCCCTCACATGCGGCCCTCCGTCCCCTGCAAAAACCGGGCCTTTTCAATGCGATACGCATTCATCTTCGCTCAATTTGTGCAATCACGAAAAGCGGCGCTAGAATCGGCCCAAGCAGCTGCGCACAGGCCTTACACGATGAAAGAAAACAGCAGGCGCCGACCGATCCGTTCGGCGGCCACCGGTTTGCTGGGCATGCTCATGCCCATCGCCATGTCCTCCACCGCCCAGACCCCGAGTGCGGCCCCGGCGGCGCTTTCGGCGGCACTCCCGGTCAACATTGAAAACAGCGCCGCGCCTGCCATCGCGCATACCCAGCCCGCCGCCTACCGGGCCACCTCGACCACGCCGACCGTGCTGCCGCCGGCTGCCGGTTTCAACGTGGCCAACATCGAATCGATGGCCCAGCAGCTCACCTATGGCGAGCGCGTGCCGGGCATGGCCGTGGCGATCGTGCAGGGCGGCCGCGTGCTCAGCGCGCGCGGCTATGGCGTCACCGACGTCAACAACCCGCAGATGGTCGACGCGCACACCGTGTTCCGCCTGGCGTCGCTGTCCAAGGCCTTCGCCGGCACCATGGCCGGCCTGCTGGTCAACGACGGCACCCTGCGCTGGGACAGCAAGGTCACCGACTACGTGCCCGGCTTCCAGCTGAGCACGCCCGAAGCGACCGACCGGCTCACCGTTGCCGACCTGCTCAGCCATCGCGTCGGCCTGCCCTACAACGCCTACGACCGCGACGTGGAAGCCAACGCCGAGTACTACACGCTCACCCACAAGCTCGCCTCGACCTCGCTCAAGTGCCAGCCGGGCGACTGCTACGCGTACCAGAACGTGGCCTTCAGCCTGATCGGCGACGTCGTGTACGCCGCCTCCGGCAGCTTCTACGAGCAGTCGGTGGAACGCCGCCTGTTCAAGCCGCTGGGCATGGACGATGCCAGCCTCGGCCTGGCCGGCATCCAGGCCAGCTCGCGCTGGGCGCGTCCGCACGTGCGCAGCCGCAATGGCTGGGTGTCGCTGACCCCCAAACCCACCTACTACCGCCTGGCGCCTGCCGCGGGCGTCAACGCCAGCGCCAGCGACATGGCGCAGTGGCTGCTCGCCCACACCGGTCACCGCCCCGACGTGCTGCCGGCGCCGTTGCTGGCCACCCTGCATTCGACCCTGATCAACACCCCCGGCGAAATGCGTTCGGGCTGGCGCCGCGAGCGCCTGCACTCGGCCGGTTACGCGCTGGGCTGGCGCAACTTCGATTACGCCGGGCATGAGGTGATCTTCCATGCCGGTGCCGTGCAGGGCTATCGCGGCCTGGTCGCGCTGGTCCCCGAGCGCGACCTCGGCATCGCCATCATGTGGAACGGCGAAAGCAGCCTGCCCAGCGGCCTGCTGCCGACCGTGCTCGATGCGGCCATAGGCCTGCCCGCGCAGCGCTGGCTGGACGTGGACACCGACTTCGGCAGCGACAACCTGATGACCGAAGACAGCAGCCCGGCAAAGCGCAAGGGTGTGTCGTCGGATCGGGCGGTGGCTTCGCCGCGGTAAGGCGATCTGGATCCTGGATGCTGAAAAGCGGCCTACGGGCCGCTTTTTTGTTTGTGCACGCATCATTGCCGGTAGTGCCGGCCGCTGGCCGGCTCTCGACACCACCTGGGCCGGCCAGCGGCCGGCGCTACATATCGGAATCAACGTTCGTTGATCCCTCGCGGGAGGGATTTTTTTTCGGCGCAAAAAACAACTCCCTCCCGCTGGGCTGCCGGGAAGGAGTTTCAGGTACGGCTATCGGGAATCGATCAGATCAGCGGTGCCGGGGTTGCCGGCAGGGCGACCGGTGCAGCCTTCTTCTTGCGGACCGCCGGCTTGCGCTTGGCGACCTTCTTCACTGCCTTCTTGGCCGAGGCCTTCTTGGCGGCCGGCTTGCGCGCGGTGGCCTTCTTGGCGGTGGCCTTCTTGGCGACCTTGCGGACTGCCTTTTTCGCAGTCTTCTTGGCGGTCTTCTTGGCAGCTGCCTTCTTGGCTACCTTGCGGACGGCCTTCTTGGCGGTCTTCTTGGCAGCCGCCTTCTTGGCTACCTTGCGGACGGCCTTCTTGGCGGTCTTCTTCACTGCCTTCTTGGCGGTCTTCTTGGCGGCGGCCTTCTTGGCGACCTTGCGGACCGCCTTCTTTGCCGTCTTCTTCACTGCCTTGCGGGCAGTCGCCTTCTTGGCTGCCTTCTTCACCGTCTTCTTGGCAGCCGCCTTCTTGGCTACCTTCTTCACGGCCTTCTTGGCAGCCGCCTTCTTGGCGACCTTCTTTACGGCCTTTTTGGCGGCCGGCTTTTTCTTCGCAGCTTTCTTGGTTGCCATGGGATGGCTCCTCGTCAGTGATCTATGGAGTTGAAACGCCCAGGTAAAGCAAACCCGCCATTACAGCGTTGCGGGGACCGCCGTCGCGTCATGCGCGTCGTGACGGATACGGAGATACCGACCAGGAACTGCCAGGCGGGTATCGAAGGTGGGGTGACCTTGCATTTCACCGGAGGAAGCGAACCCGACTCCACCGTCCTCGGACGCGCGGTGGATGTTCTGGTTGTGCTTCGCGACTGGATGTCGATTCGGTTGGCTCGTTTCGCAGGCAAGGTCTGCTGAGGCGAAACCTAATCACGCTTTTTTTCACTGTCAACAACCCCCGCGAAAAAATTTCACATAGCGGGGGGCCGACGCGCCCGTGCCACACCCTCTGCAGGCGCCTGTCGGGACCGTGTCGAACCGACTCGAACCGACGCGCGCGCCACGGTCGTCGTCGATGCGTTGAAAGAAAAACACTTAAAAGAAGCACTTTCGCTTCAACGACCTGCATGCAGCACGCGCCAACGCCACGCCGCGACGCGGATGCCATCGAACGTGCAGGCGCTTCCCGCACGGCGCCAAAACGGGGGCGAAAACTTTTCACATCCGGCAACGCTTTTTGCGTCCGGATTCGCGCAACTGCGCAAACTTTTGGCGGCCGCCGGGCGCCGCCTTCTTGCCGGTTACGTGCATCGGCCAAAAAAAAACGGCCGCACCAGGCGGCCGTTTCTGTTCCGGGAAGAGGAGGATCAGTTGTCCTCGTCGTCCAGGCCTTCGGCGTAGTCGTCCGGTTCCAGCAGGTCGTTCAACTCGTCCTTGTTGGACAGCTCGACCACGAACATCCAGCCGTCGCCATAGGCGTCTTCGTTGATGGTTTCCGGCTTGTCGGCCAGGGCGCTGTTGACCTCGACCACCTTGCCGGAGACCGGGCTGTACACGTCCGAGGCGGCCTTGACCGACTCGACCACGGCGATCTGCTCGCCGGCCTTGGCATCGGCGCCGACTTCCGGAAGCTCGACATAGACCAGGTCGCCGAGCAGGCCCTGGGCGTGGTCGGAAATGCCGACGGTGACGCGGTTGCTGTCGTCAACGCGCGCCCACTCGTGGGACTTGAGGAATTTGAGGTCGCCGGGGATCTCGCTCATGGGACTGCTCCGAAGATTTACAGGGGGTCAGGAAAACGCGGGTAGTGTAACCGGATGGAACGCAGCTCAGCCTTCGCCGAGAACGCCGGGCTGGGCCTGGCCTTCGCGCACGAACGGGAACTTGACCACGCGCACCGGCACCTGCCGGCCGCGGATGTCCACATGCACCTGGCCGAGTTCGCCGGCCGGCACGCGTGCGAAGGCGATGCCCTTGCCCAGGGTCGGCGAGAACGTACCGGACAGGATCTCGCCACTGCCGCTGGCGGTGTTCACTGTCTGGCCGTGGCGCAACACGCCCTTCTCGTCCATCACCAGGCCGATCATCTGGCGCGCGTCGCCGGCGGCCTTCTGCGCTTCCAGCACGTCGCGGCCGATGAAGTCGCGGCCTTCGTCCAGCGCCACGGTCCAGGCCAGCGCGGCTTCGTACGGGCTGATCGCCTCGTCCATGTCCTGGCCATACAGATTCATGCCGGCTTCCAGGCGCAGCGTGTCGCGCGCGCCCAGACCGGCCGGACGCACGCCGGCACCGGCCAGTGCATTCCAGAACGCGACCACCTGTTCCTGTGCGACCAGGATCTCAAAACCGTCCTCGCCGGTGTAACCGGTGCGGGCGACGAACAGCGGCGCGCCGCTGGTCGCGGTGGCCTCGAGCGCGGCGAAGCGGCCCAGCTTCTGCAGCGCGGCGCGGTCGCCTTCGGCAACCAGGCCGATCACCTTCTCGCGCGCGGTCGGGCCCTGCACGGCGATGATCGCCAGGTCTTCGCGCTCGGTGACCGCCACGTCGAAGGACGCAGCCTGCTCGCGGATCCAGGCCAGGTCCTTCTCGCGGGTGGAGGCATTGACCACCATGCGGAAGAAGTCCTCACCCAGGTAATAGACGATCAGGTCGTCGATCACCCCGCCCTGCTTATTGAGCATGCACGAGTACAGCGCCTTGCCCGGGACCTTGAGCTTGTCCACCGAGTTGGCCAGCAGGCGGCGCAGGAACGCACGCACCTTCTCGCCGCGCAGGTCGACCACGGTCATGTGGCTGACGTCGAACATGCCGGCGTCGGCACGCACCAGGTGGTGTTCGTCCAGCTGCGAGCCGTAGTGGATGGGCATGTCCCAACCGCCGAAATCGACCATCTTGGCGCCGAGCGCGCGGTGGGTATCGTTGAGAAGCGTCTTCTGGGTCATGACCACAATCCGGGAAATAAATGGTGCTGCCGGGCGCTTCCCGGCAGGCCTCCATTATCCCAGAACCGCCCCGTCAACGCCTGCGGCGGTGCGCAATGCTGACGCGCAGCCACGCAGGGCGTGGCTCTACCGGATCAGACCGGCTGCACTTTGAGCGTCATGCCGTCCACGGCTACCACGCGCACCGGGGTGCCGGCGGGCAGGTCGGGACCGGCCACCACCCAGAACGCATCATCGACCTTGGCGCGGCCAACTCCGGCCACGATCGGCTGGTCCAGTGCCACCACCCGCCCGATCAGCTGCTCGGCACGCCGGTTCAACAACGGCGCGTCGGTCTCACGCGCACGCTTGCGTCCCCACTGCCGGTAGCACTGGATCGAGACCACGCTGAGCAGCACGAACGCCACCACCTGCCACAGCAGCGGGATGTCGGCGAATACGGCCACCAGCACGAACACGGCCGCCGCGCCGATCCCGATCCAGAGCATGAACGCGCCCGGCGCCAGCGCCTCGGCGGCGAACAACACCAGCGCCAGTGCCCCCCACCCGACCACTTCCCAGCGCATCTCAGCCTCCGATGCGCGGCGGCACCGCGCGGGTGGTCTTCTTTTCTTCCTGCTTCGCGAACGCTTCCTTGGCCAGTTCGGCCACGCCGGCGATGGAGCCGATCACACCGCTGGCTTCCATCGGCATCAGCACCAGCTTCTGGTTCGGCGAGGTCGCCAGTTCCTTGAACGCTTCCACGTACTTCTGCGCAATGAAGTAGTTGATGGCCTGCACGTCGCCGCTGGCGATCGCTTCGGACACCACCTGGGTGGCCTTGGCTTCGGCTTCGGCCAGGCGCTCGCGCGCTTCGGCGTCGCGGAACGCGGCTTCCTTGCGCCCTTCGGCCTCCAGCACGGCGGCCTGCTTCTCGCCGTCGGCGCGCAGGATCTCGGACTGGCGCGAGCCTTCGGCTTCGAGGATCTGCGCGCGCTTTTCGCGCTCGGCCTTCATCTGCCGGGCCATCGCATCGAGCAGGTCGCGCGGCGGCTGGATGTCGCGGATCTCGATGCGGTTGACCTTCACCCCCCACGGGTTGGTGGCGTGGTCGACCACGCTCAGCAGCTGGGCGTTGATCACCTCACGCTGGCTCAGCGATTCGTCCAGGTCCATCGAGCCGATCACGGTACGGATGTTGGTCTGCACCAGCGCGATCATCGCCACTTCGAGGTTGGCGACCTCGTAGGCGGCCTTGGACGCGTCCAGCACCTGGAAGAACACCACGCCGTCCACGCGCACCGCGGCGTTGTCCTTGGTGATGACCTCCTGGCTCGGCACGTCCAGCACCTGCTCCATCATGTTCACCTTGCGGCCGACCCCGTACACGATCGGGATGAGGAAATGCAGGCCGGGGGTCATGGTGTGGGTGTAGCGGCCGAAGCGCTCGACCGTCCACTCGTAACCCTGCGGCACCATGCGCACGGCCTTGAACAGGATCACCACGGCCACGAAGGCCAGGATCAGCGAGAACAGCACGGTTGGAAACATGGGGGTACTCCTTTCCCGAACGTAACCCCGAATATACCGCCGATCGCGGCGGCCGCCCGCCTAGGTTGCGCGCGGCGCGAACATGATCACCGCCATGCCGGCCAGGCACAGCCCGACCCCCAGCAGATCCCAGCGGCTGGGCCGGATCCCGTCCACCACCCACAACCAGGCCAGCGCGGTACCGATGTAGACACCGCCATAGGCGGCGTACACGCGCCCGCTGGCGGCCGGGTGCAGGGTCAGCAGCCAGGCGAACAGGGCCAGGCTGGCGGCGGCCGGCAGCAGCAGCCACGCGCTGCCATCGCGGCGCAGCCACAGCCAGGGCAGGTAGCAGCCGACGATCTCGGCCACGGCGGTCAGCACGAACAGCAGGAACGTGTTCACGAGCTCACTTCGCCGGCCTTGGCCTGCTCCCACAGCCGTTCCTGCGCCTGCAGGTCGAGCTCGGCCATGGACTGGCCATTGGCGGTCGCCTGCGCTTCCATCGCGCGGAAGCGGCGTTCGAACTTGTGGTTGGCGTGGCGCAGCGCCGCGCCGACGTCCACCTTCGCGTGTCGGGCCAGGTTGGCGCAGACGAACAGCAGGTCGCCCAGTTCCTCCTGCAGCCGGGCCTGGTTGTCCTGGACCGGGCCGCGCGCGAACTCGGCGGCCACTTCATCCAGTTCCTCGCGCACCTTGTCCAGCACCGGCGCCGGACCCGGCCAGTCGAAACCGACCCGCGCCGCGCGCGCCTGCAGCTTCACCGCACGCTGCCATTCGGGCAGCCCGCGCGAGATCCCGGCCAGCGCGGAGTGGTCGGCGTCGCCCTTGGCGGCACGTTCGGCGCGCTTGATCGCTTCCCAGTTGCTGTTGACGTCTTCGGCACCATCGACCTGCACCTGCGCAAACACGTGCGGGTGCCGGCGGGTCATCTTGTCGCTGATCGCGCGCGCCACCTCGGCGAACCCGAACGCGCCCTGCTCGCTGGCCATCTGCGCATGGAACACCACCTGCAGCAGCAGGTCGCCGAGTTCGTCGCAGAGATCGTCCATGTCGCCCCGGTCGATCGCGTCGGCCACTTCGTAGGCTTCTTCGATGGTGTATGGGGCAATGCTGGCGAAATCCTG
Organism: Stenotrophomonas bentonitica; assembly: GCF_013185915.1. Lineage (NCBI taxonomy): Bacteria > Pseudomonadati > Pseudomonadota > Gammaproteobacteria > Lysobacterales > Lysobacteraceae > Stenotrophomonas > Stenotrophomonas bentonitica. Next base: position 1,397,679 of record NZ_JAAZUH010000001.1, read on the forward strand.
CTGCAGGTCCCACGGGCAGCCGTCGCGCGGATCGCGCAGGCGCGCCATGATGCCCAGCAGGCGGTCCAGTTCGGCAGGTGCGGACATCGGTGCTCCGGTCAGTCGGGTAGCCAGGTGCGCCACGGCAGGCGGGTGTCGCCCAGGGCGATGAAGTCGCCGTTCAACAGGGTTTCGCGGCGGTTGTAGCGGAACGGCTTGCCGGTGGCGGCCGAGAGCACCGCGCCGCCGGCGGCATGCAGCACGCACTGGCCGGCGGCGGTGTCCCATTCGGCGGTGGGGCCCAGCCGCGGGTAGACATCCAGGGTGCCTTCGGCGAGCCGGCAGAATTTCAGCGATGAGCCCTGCGCGACCACCTCGATCTCGCCCATGCGGTCCAGCAGCGCCTGGGTCTGCACGCTGCGGTGCGAGCGGCTGGCGGCGACCTGCAGCGGCGGCAGCGCCGGGGTGCGGGTGCGCAGCACCGTGTCGTGAATACCGTCGCGGCGGTACGCCAGTTCACCGCGCATGGCGTGCCACGCGACACCGCTGACCGGGGCCAGGACCACGCCGAATGCGGGCGCGCCCTGGTAGATCAGTGCGATGTTGACGCTGAACTCGTCGTTGCGCTTGACGAACTCGCGGGTGCCGTCGAGTGGATCGACCAGCCAGTAGGCGCCCCAGTGGCGGCGCACTTCCCACGGCACCTGCGCCGATTCCTCGGAGAGGATCGGCAGGTCCGGGGTCAGCTGGCCCAGGCCACGCAGGATCACCTGGTTGGCGGCCAGGTCGGCCGCGGTGACCGGGCTGCGGTCGGACTTGATCTCCACGTCGAACGGACTGGCATACACCTCGCGGATCGCCTCTGCGGCATCCTGGGCGATGGCGATCACCGTTTCGCGCAGCGCGGTGGTGAGCTTGATCATTCCCCGCGTTCCAGCCACTGCCGGGCGATGAACAGCGCGGCCAGCGAGCGGCCTTCGGAGAAGTCCTCGCGCAGCATCAGCTGGTCCAGATCGGCCAGCTTCCACGGCACCACTTCCAGCTCTTCGGGTTCGTCGCCGACCAGCCGCTCCGGATACAGGTCGCGCGCCACCACCAGATACGACAGGTGGCTCATGTAGGTCGGGGCCAGGGTCATCGCGCGCAGCACGTCGACCCGCCGCGCGCCGTAGCCGGCTTCTTCCTTCAGTTCGCGGTCGGCGGCCTGCTCCGGGGTTTCGCCGGCGTCGATGCGGCCCTTGACCAGGCCCAGCTCGTAGCGGTGGACGCCCGCAGCGTATTCACGCACCAGCAGCACGGTCTCGTCGTCCAGCATCGGCACCACCACCACCGCGCCATGGCCGCGGCTGACCAGGCGCTCGAAACGGCGGCGTTCGCCGTTGGAGAACTCCAGGTCCAGGTGCTGGCGCTGGAACGGGCCGCTTTCCTCGTCCGTGATCTGGTGGATGGTGGGCAGCGGACGGGTCATGCGAACTGGCTCTTGGAGATCGATAGAATGCAGGCAGGTGAAAACGTGTCCATGAGCCCGAAATGCTAGCAGACCCAGCCCCCTTCACGCTGGCCGACCAGTGGCGGCAACGCGACCTGGCCGTGTTGTGGCACCCGTGCACGCAGATGCGCGAACACCCCGACACCTTGCCGCTGGTGCCGATTGCACGGGGTGAAGGCCCGTGGTTGATCGATCACGACGGGCATCGTTACCTGGACGCGGTGAGCAGCTGGTGGACCAACCTGTTCGGCCATGCAGAACCGCGCATCGGCGCGGCCATCGCACGCCAGGCGACCCAGCTGGAACAGGTGATGCTGGCCGGCTTCAGCCATGAACCGGCGGTGCAGCTGGCCGAACGGCTGCTGGCGATCGCGCCGCGCCAGGCCGGACGCGCGCCGTTGTCCAAGGTGTTCTACGCCGACAACGGCTCGGCCGGGGTCGAGGTCGCGCTGAAGATGGCCTTCCACTACTTCCGCAACCGTGGCGAACTGCACCGTACCCGCTTCGTGGCGCTGGAGAACGGCTACCACGGCGAAACCCTGGGCGCGCTCTCGGTGGGCGACATCCCACTGTACCGCCGCGTGTATGCGCCGTTGTTGACCGAGGCGCTGTTCGCACCCTCGCCGGACGCGTACCTGGCCGAACCCGGGCAGAGCGCGGCGCAGCGTGCGCACGAGGCCGCCGACCGCCTGGCCGACCTGTTCGACCAGCACCCCGGGGAGATCTGCGCGGTGATCCTGGAGCCGCGCCTGCAGTGCGCCGGCGGCATGCGCATGCACGACCCGGTATACCTGAAGCGTGCCCGGGAACTGTGCGACGCCAACGGTGCGTTCCTGATCGCCGACGAGATCGCCACCGGGTTCGGCCGCACCGGCACCCTGTTCGCGTGCGAACAGGCCGGGGTGATGCCGGACCTGCTGTGCCTGTCCAAGGGGCTCACCGGCGGCTTCCTGCCGCTGGCCGCGGTGCTGGCCACCCAGGCGCTGTACGACGCGTTCCTGGACGACAGCCGCGAGCGCGCGTTCCTGCATTCGCACAGCTACACCGGCAACCCGCTGGCCTGCGCCGCCGCGCTGGCGACGCTGGACATCTTCGCCAGCGAGGACGTGATCGCGCGCAACCGCAGCACCGCCGAGGTGATGCGCCGGCTGGCCGCGCCGTTCACCGATCACCCGCAGGTGGCCGACGTGCGCCAGGCCGGGATGGTGGTGGCGTTCGAGCTGACCCGCAACGGCGACAGACGCACGCCCTTCCCTGCCGAAGCGCGGGTCGGGCTGCGCGCCTACAACGCGGCGTTGCGGCGCGGCGTGGTGCTGCGCCCGCTCGGCAACGTGCTGTACTGGATGCCTCCCTACTGCGTGGAGGACGAACACCTGGACCTGCTGGCCCAGACCACCCTGGCTGCCATCGAGGAAGCTGTTGCATGCGCGTGACCCGTTCCTACGTCGATCTCCCGCTGGCCGTGGGCCAGACCGTGTCGTTGCCCGAAGAGGTGGCCAACCACCTGGTGCGGGTGATGCGCCTGCGCGAAGGCGAAGGCTGCGTGCTGTTCAACGGCGACGGCCACGACTACAACGCCACGTTGGTGGAATCGGGCAAGCGCGAGGCGCGTGTGCAGATCGCCTCGGCACAGGTCATCGACAACGAGTCGGCGCTGTCGATCACGCTGCTGCAGGGCATCGCCCGTGGCGAGAAGATGGACCTGATCCTGCAGAAGGCGACCGAGCTGGGGGTGCAGGCGATCGTGCCGGTCAATGCGGAACGCACCGAAGTGAAGCTCGATGCCGCGCGGGCGGAGAAGCGCCTGGCGCACTGGCGCAGCGTGGTGGTCTCGGCCTGCGGCCAGTCCGGTCGCGCGCAGGTGCCGACGGTGGCGCCGCCGCAGAACCTGCAGGAGGCCGCGCTGGCGATGCCGGCAGCTGCGTTGAAGCTGACCCTGGATCCCGTGGGCGAACACCGGCTGTCGACGTTGTCGGCCGCGCCCGGTGGCGTGGTGATTGCGATTGGGCCGGAAGGCGGCTGGTCGCCGCGTGATCGGCTGGCGCTGCAGCAGGCCGGTTTCCAGGGCCTGCAGTTGGGGCCGCGGATCCTGCGTACGGAGACGGCGGGGTTGGCGGCGATTGCTGCGATCCAGGCGCGGCTGGGCGATCTGGGGTAGCAGCCACGCAGGGCGTGGCTCTACCGGTTTTTTTACGCCGGCAGGGCTTCGTCGAGCGCGCTTTCCAGTGCGTCCAGGTCCGGCAGCAGCGCGCTCAGCTCGCCCAGCAGCACGCGCATGTGCACGCCCGGCGGCAGCGCTTCTTCCGACGCGTCGGCGAGCAGGCCGTCGCGCGGGACCGAGATCAGCTGCGGGAAGTTCGGGGTCACCAGCGCGAAGTACGGGCGCTTCGCATTGCCGCCCAACGCCTTGAGTACCACCACCTTGTTCTTGACCACGCCCTGCTCTTCGCCCAGCCCGGCGTGGCGCGCGAACGACATCAGTGGGACGTCCCAGCCCTGCCACTGGATCTGGCCGAGCAGCCAGGCGGGCGTGTCGGCCACCGGGGTGACACTGGCGGCGGCCAGCATTTCGGCCACCGTCGCGTTCGGGACCAGGACCCGGTCGTGACCGGCCTGGATCAGTACTCCGCGGATTTCGTCGTTGCTGGCGTAGCTCATGGTGTGCTTCCTGAAAGTGACATGGCGCGGCGATTACTCGCTCACGCCCCAGCGTTCGGCGATGGCGGCAGCCAACTGCGGCGGATCGCCCGCAGCCATGCCGGCGGCGACCACGGCGTTGGCGGCGACCGGGTCGTAGCAGCCGTCACCGGTCTGCCCGGCCACCCAGGCGCCGGCCACGGCCAGCGACAGCACGTCGTCCAGCACGGCTACGTCGCTGCCGCTGAGCAGCACCACGGCGCTGTGCGCCGGCGGCAACGCGGCCACCTGGATGCCCTGCGCGTCGGCGGTGAAGTACAGGCCCCGGTTGCGTACCGCCACGCCCACGTCGTCGGACAGGATGTAGGCATTGCCGGCCAGCACCGGCTGGTCGGACTCGGCCAGCAGCACCGGCAGCGCCGATACCCGCGCCATCTGTTTGACCAGGTTGCCGTAACGGCCGCCGTCCAGGCGCATGTAGACCAGTACCGGCGTGGCCAGCCCGGCGGGCAGCGCGGCCAGCAGGCGGCGCAGCGCGTCGGGGCCGCCAATGCCGGCCAGGACCAGCACCGCACCCGGCGCGGAACCGTCCGCGGCGACTTCCGGTTCGAGTTCCACCAGCGACAGGCTCGGCGTATCGAACGCTTCACTCACCGGCGGCGCGCTGGCCGGTGCAGCCGGCACGGCGGGCGGCGCAACGGTGTCTTCGTCGACCAGCGACCAGCTGCTGTGATCGCCCAGCGGCGCGCGCGGCGCAGCAGGTGCGTCCACCGGCACTGGCGGCGGCACGTTGGCCGGTGCCGCGGCAGGCGCCGCCTGCATCGCGGCCAGCGCTTCTTCCAGCGACATCGGCTCGCTGTACGCCTCCGGCGGCGTGTACAGGCCGTCGGTGGGTACGTCGGCCGCAGCGTCGAACGCCTCGCGCACATGGAATTCCAGCGGCGCGTCGGCGTGCCGTTCGGCCGGGGTCTGCGGCAGGCCCGGTTCGGGCTGCAGCAGGCCTTCCTGCTCCGAGCCCGGCGGCAGCACGTCCTGGTGGCCGTGCAGCTTGGCCACCAGGTGGCGCGCCCAGCGCTGGGCTTCCCAGCCCTCGCGGCGCGCAGCCAGCTCGGCTTCGTCGAAGATCACGGTAAGTTCGGGCGAGGCCAGCACCGGGTCGAGGCGTTCCAGCGCATCCTCGACGGCCGGCTCCAGCGCGATCAGCACCGCGCCGGCGTCCACGCCGCCCAGGGTTTCAGCATCGACGCTGTTGGGGTCTTCTTCCAGCACCACGGTCGCACCGGCCTGGGCCAGCGCTTCGCGCAGGCGCTCGCGCGCCGGCCCGACCCGTGCCAGCAGTGCCACCAGCGGCAGCGGGTTCAGGTCATTCGCGGGCACGGGCGATCCCCAGCAGGTCATACACGTTTCGCATCAGGTCCAGCTCCTGGTACGGCTTGCCCAGGTAACGCTGGACACCGATTTCGAAGGCGCGTTGACGGTGCTTGTCGCCACTGCGCGAGGTGATCATCACGATCGGCACGCCCTTGTAGCGCGGATCGGCGCGCATCGCGGTGGCCAGTTCATAGCCATCCATGCGCGGCATTTCAATGTCCAGCAGCATCAGGTCGGGCACGCGCTCTTCCAGGCGCTCCAGCGCTTCGATGCCGTCGCGGGCGACGGTCACTTCGAAGTTGTGGCGCTCCAGGATGCGGCCGGTGACCTTGCGCATGGTCAGCGAGTCGTCGACCACCATCACCAGCGGCGCCTGGCGGTCGCTGGCCTGCGTGGCCGGGGCGACCGGCTTGAGCGGGTTGGCCTGGTAGCGACGCACCAGCGGCGCCACGTCCAGGATCACCACCACGCGGCCATCGCCAGTGATGGTGGCACCGTAGATGCCCGGGACCGACGCGATCTGCAGGCCGACCGGCTTGACCACGATTTCGCGGTTGCCCAGCACCTGGTCGATCGCCACGGCCGCGCGCAGTTCACCGGCACGCACCAGCAGCAACGGCACCTGGGCCTGGCCTTCGGCACGGGCCTGGCCTTGGCCGACCAGCGTGCCGAGGTCGTGCAGCACGAACTCTTCGCCGCCGTAGTGGTAACCGCCCTCGGCCGACTCGAAGCGCTCGCGCGAGATCCGGCCAATACCGCTGACCGAGGCCACCGGGACCGCGAAGGTGGTGTCGCCGATCTGCACGAACACCGCCTGGGTGACCGCCAGGGTCTGCGGCAGGCGCAGGGTGAAGGTGACGCCCTTGCCAGGCACCGAGTGGATGTCCACCGTGCCACCGAGCTGGCGCACTTCGTTGTGCACCACGTCCATGCCCACGCCACGGCCGGCCAGCTGGCTGACCTGGTCGGCGGTGCTGAAGCCGGCCGCGAAGATCATCGCGTCCAGTTCGGCGTCGGACAGGACCGCGTCGGCCTCGACCAGGCCGCGTTGTTCGGCGCGGCGACGGATCGCCTCGCGGTTCAGCCCGGCGCCGTCATCGGCGACTTCCAGCACGATTTCCGAGCCTTCGCGGCGCAGGCGGATGGCGATCTCGCCCTCCTCCGGCTTGCCGGCAGCACGACGCTGTTCCGGCGTTTCCAGGCCGTGTGCAACCGAGTTGCGCAGCATGTGTTCCAGCGGCGCGACCATGCGGTCGAGCACGTTGCGGTCCAGTTCGCCGTGAGTCCCGTCCAGGGTCACGTGGACCTGCTTGCCGGTGTCCTGGCCTGCCTGGCGCACCACGCGGCGCAGGCGTGGCACCAGGCCGTCGAACGGCACCATGCGCGCACGCATCAGGCCGTCCTGCAGTTCCGAGCTGACCCGCGACTGCTGTTGCAGCAGCACGTCGTACTGGCGCGACAGATCGTCCAGCACGCCCTGCAGGCCGCCAAGGTCGGCTGCGGACTCGTTCAGCGCACGGCTGAGCTGCTGCAGGGTGGAGAACCGGTCCAGTTCCAGCGGGTCGAAGCTGTGGTCCACCTGCTCCTGCTCGCGCTGGTAGCGGGCCACGATCTGGGCTTCGGTTTCCAGGTCCAGGCGGCGCAGCTGGTCGCGCAGACGCGCATTGGTACGGTCCAGTTCGCCCATGGCGCCGCGGAAGGCACCGAGCTGCTGTTCCAGGCGCGAGCGGTAGATCGCCACTTCACCGGCGTGGTTGACCAGGCGGTCGAGCAGGTCGGCGCGCACGCGCACCTGTTCCTGCTGCGGACGGGCCAGGCTGTCTTCGTCGTTGGACGCTTCCAGCGGCACCGGCGCCGACAGCGGCGCGGAGGCCACGGCGGTGTCGATCGCCACCGGCGCGGCGTCGGCCGGGACGGTGTCGGTCCCGGTGGCGTCGTCGCGGCCCAGGGTCCGCTGTTCGAACGCGGCGATCAGGTCGTCGGGCATCGCCACATCGCGATGGCGGCCGGTGCGGGTCAGCATCTGGTGCAGGCGGTCGAAGCCCCGCTCCAGCAGCTGCACGTCGCTGCGGTCGATATCGGTACGGTTGGCGGCGACCGCTTCCAGCAGCGACTCGATGCCGTGGCCGAGGTCGCCGATGGCGTTGATGCCGGCCATGCGTGCGCCACCCTTCAGGGTGTGCAGGTCGCGCTGCAGGCCGGCCAGGGCCTCGCGGTCCTCCGGTGCGGCGCGCAGCTCGCTGATCAGGCCATCGCAATGGTCGAGCAGGTCCTTGCCTTCTTCAACGAAGATGTCGACCAGCTCGCGGTCGAGCACGTTGAAGTCCAGCGAACCGGCGTCGTCGAGTTCCTCGGCGGCGGTTTCGGTTTCGGTTTCGGTTTCGACTTCGACTTCGGCTTCGGCTTCGACTTCGGCTTCCGCTTCGGCCTGGACTTCGACCTCGGCAACTGCCGAGGCGTCTTCCAGCTCGAACAGCGGCTGCGCGGTCGCGGGCTGCTCGACCTCCGCTTCGGCGAACGCGTCGGCTTCGTCCAGCGCCGGATGGGATGCATCCAGGCTGAGTACCGGTGCATCGTCGCTGGAAACCGCGGCGTCGGGGCCATCGACGATGGTCAGGCCATCGTCCAGCGCCTGCTGCAGTTCCACGGTGTCGCCGAAGGCCGGGGCCGGCGGCAGCACGTCTTCAAGCTCGTCGACGACGGCTTCGACTTCGATGTCTTCGACCGTGTCGGTGGCTTCGAGGATCTCGTGCAGCGCTTCAGACTCGGCCGCTTCCAGCTCGATGGCCTGGACCGCTTCTTCCGCGGCCGGCACGGGCTGTTCGTAGAAGCGCGACAGATCGTCGGCACCGGTCAGCTCCACGCTCTCCAGGCCGTGGTCGACGACCTCGGCGGTCGGCGCTTCCACGGCAACCACGTCTTCCACCGGGGCAACCACCGGCGCGTCGAACGAGGTGACCAGGCCGGCGTCGAAGTAGGCCGACAGGTCGTCGCTGCCGGTCAGTTCATCCACCACCAGTGCGTCGGTCTGTTCGGGCGCATCGACGATGGACAGGTCGTCGGCGTCCACGATGGCCTGCTGCAGGGTGCTGTCGGTGCTGTCGTCGGCGATCGCGTAGCCATCGCGTTCGTCGAACTGGGCGGAGAATGCGGCCAGCTCGTGCGCGGTGACGTCGTGCGCGTCGCGCGACGCGTCCGCTTCGGCATCGCGTTCGGCGTCGAGGTCAACCTCGAGCACCTCAACCTCATCGCCATCCAGGTCCGCACCGTCTTCGGCCACCAAGGCCGGCCAGCGTGCTTCGGGCAGGGTGGCGGCCAGCGCCTGCAGGCGCTGCGCCAGCTCGGCCTGCGACGGAATGCGCGGCGCTTCGGCCTGCAGCGCGGTCATCGTGGCGCGGATCGCAGCCGCGGTGGCCGTGAGCGCGTCGACGCCGTCGGCATCGGGCACCGCGTCGGCAGCCAACGAACGCTTGATGAAGGTTTCCGCTCCACCGGTGACGGCGGTGATCTCCGGCACGTCGGTCATTGCGAACGCACCGTTCATGGTGTGCACGGCGCGCAGCAGGCTGTCGGTGACCGGCTGCGGTGCCGCCTGGGCGTCCTGCAACCAGGCCTGCAACGTGGCGTGGTGGGCCTCGACCTCGGCCTCCAGGATCTCGCGCAACACTTCGTCGATGTTGGCCGGGGTGCCGCTCAGTTCCGGCTCGACCGCTTCAACGGCTTCGACGGTTTCAACGACGTCAGCGGCTTCCACGACCTCGACGGTTTCCACCGGCGCGGCCACCGGGACCGAACGCTGCAGCGGCACGTGGAAGGTTTCTTCGCCGGCACCCACGCGGTCGGCGATGGCCTGCATGGCCTGCAGGTCGGCGCTGACGCGGCTGCCGTCGCGCAGCGCGGCATTCAGCTGCGGCAGCACTTCGTAGGCCTGGGTGACCATGGCGACCACCGCCGGCGAGGCCGGACGGCTGCCATCCAGCACGCGGTTGAGCATGCCTTCGATCTTCCAGCTGAACTCGCCGAGCGTACGCGCGCCGACCAGGCGGCCACTGCCCTTCAGGGTGTGGAACACGCGGCGGATCGGACGCAGGCGGTCCATGTTGTCCGGCGCCATGCGCCAGACCGGCAACAGGTTGCCGAGGTTGACCAGTTCTTCGTCGAATTCTTCGATGAAGACGTCGCGGATGTCCTGGTCGATGTTCTCGCCATCGTCCTCGAAACCGGCGTCGATGGTGGTGTCCAGTTCGGCTTCAGCGGCGGCGGCCGCCTCCACGTCGCCCACGGCGGCGGCAGGCGCCACGTCCGGAGTGGTGGAGAACTGCGCAGCGGCGACGTCCAGCTCGGCCAGGAAGCGGGCCGACTCGTCGTCCAGCTCGATCGTGCTGATCACCGCTTCCTGCACGCCGCCGGTGGCGACAGGCGCAGCCACTTCAATCTGTTCGATGCCCTGCTCGTCTTCAACGGCAGCGAGCGGCTCGATGATCTCATCAGCAGGTGCGGCGACGTCCTCGAGCGGCGCGTCCACGGTCAGCGGGGTCTCTGCAGCGGATTCAACCTGCTCCTGCAGGAAGGTCGGCAGCGCCTCCACGTCCAGCGTGCCCTCGGCCTCGTGCGCGGCCACCGGTGCGTCATCGATCTCCAGCGAGAGCACGTCGCCTGCGTTGTGCAGCGGCTCGTCGAAGGTGAATTCGATCGGCTCGTCGCTCAGTTCCAGCGCATCGTGCTCGGCCGCCACCGGATCGAATCCGGTGCTCGCCGGTGCAACGCCCCATGCCTGGCCCGCCTCGGTGTCTTCGGCCTCGACCGGGTCGAAACTGGCGAAGGTCGGTGCAGCGCTTTCGGTGCGGGCAGCGTCGCTGTGCAGCGTCCACTGCGGCGCGTCGGCGGCGACCGGCGCGGTGGAGGCCTCGAACACCAGGGTCGGTGCCGGCTTGGCCACGCGTTCGACCGGCGCGGCGGCAGCGACCTCGGGCACGGGTTCGAAAGTGAAGTCCGGCAGCGGCGGCGACGGCACGTCACCCGGCGCAGGCGCGGCGGGGGTCACGGCAATCTCGACCGGCGCGGCCACGGGCGCGTCCCAACCGGCCAGCTCGACGTGTTCCGGCGCGACCGGCAGCGCTTCGGCGCTGACATCGGCCGGCGCGGCGTTCTCGTCCGGCAGCGGCCAGTAGCGCAGCGTTTCAAGGCTGGTACGGGTGATGTCGAGGATGTCCTCGCGTCCCTGGCGGCGTTCGCGCAGGGCTTCCAGGTAGTACTCCAGGCTGGCCATGGCGTCGGCCAGGGTGTCCAGCTGGCGCCCGCTGGGCACGCGCTGGCGGCCGATCAGCTCGACCGAGATGTACTGGCGCACGCCCTGCAGGTAATCGGCCGGGGTGGGCAGGTCGAGCATGCGCAGCGCGCCGGCGACCTCACCGAGCAGGCGCGGTACTTCGTGCAGCTGCTGGTGGTTCCAGTTGGTTTCGATGAAGGCGACGAAATGCTCGCGCGCCGCAGCGAAGTTGGCGATCGCTTCGTGCGCCAGGATCTCCACGGTGCGGCGGCCTTCTGCCGCGCTCGGGTCGTCCTCGCCACTGCCGCCGGCGCCCAGGTGCGCGACCTGGTCGTCCAGCGAGGCGTCCACGTACAGCAGCGCACCGGCGATATCCAGCAGCAGGGTCTCGTCGATCTGCTGCTCGCCCTCGACCACGCCGCGCAGCGCGTCGCGCTGCTGCACGACCACGCCACGGGCCACGCCCAGGCCCATCATGCCCAGGGTGTCGGCCACGGCGCCCAGTTCGTCGACCTGGGTCTGCAGCTGTACCGGCTCACCGCCGGTGCGCAGGTGCAGGTCGAGCGCGTCCTTGATCCGCAGAAGCTCTTCCTTGACCGCATTGCCCACGGTGTCGAGCAGCTCGCGGTTGCGGCCGCTCAGGCTGCCGCGCGCATGGTCCAGCTCGGCTTCGGTGGCGCTGGCGCTGTCCGGGGCGAAGGCGAACAGCACGCTTTCATTGATGCCCGGCGCCGCACGCGCGGCACGGATGTCGTTGAGCAGCGGCAGCAGCACGATCGGAATGTCGCGGTGGCCGTTCTGCAGGCGCTCCAGGTAGTCGGGCAGCAGCACGCTGCCGCGCATCAGGGTGGCACAGGCTTCGTCGCGGTCGGGCACTTCGCCCGCCCCGATGGCGTTGGCCAGCTGCTCCATTTCTTCGGCCACCATGGCCGGCGCATACAGCTCGACCATGCGCAGGGTGCCCTGCACCTGGTGCAGGTAGCCGGCGCAGAAGCGCATGCGGCTGCCGTCGGCCGGGTCTTCGGCGTAATACTCGACCTCGTTGCGCACCTGGCGCAGGGTCTCATCCAGCTCCGGCTTTACCCAGCCCAGGGCGGCGTGGCTCATGGCATCGCGCAGCGTGCTCATGCCAGGTCTCCCGGCAGGGGCGCGCGCGTGTCGTGCTGTGATTTCTCGCGATGCATCATCTGCTGATTCCTTCCCTCTCCGCCCTGCCCGCGGCTCACGCCGGCAGCTTGAAGTCGGCAACCGAGCGGCGCAGGTCGGCCGCCAGCTGTGCCAAATGACCGATCGACTCGGCGGTCTGTCCCGCGCCCTGCGAGGTCTGGCCGGTAATCTGACGGATCACGCCCATGGTGCGGGTGATGTCGGATGCGGCCGAGGACTGCTGCTGGGCGGCGATCGAGATGTTCTTGATGAGGTTGTTCAGTGCGTTGGACACGCGCTCGATTTCGGTCAGCGCGGTACCGGCGTCTTCGGCCAGGCGTGCACCGGACACCACTTCGGCGGTGGTCTGCTCCATCGAGCTGACCGCTTCGTTGGTATCGGCCTGAATGGCCTGGACCAGGTTTTCGATGCGTCGGGTCGCGCCGGAGGTACGTTCTGCCAGGCGCTGCACTTCGTCGGCCACGACCGCGAAACCACGACCGGCCTCACCGGCCGACGCTGCCTGCACAGCCGCGTTCAACGCCAGGATGTTGGTCTGCTCGGAAATGTCGTTGATCAGTTCCACGATCGAGCCGATTTCCTGCGAGGACTCGCCCAGGCGCTTGATGCGCTTGGAGGTTTCCTGAATCTGGTCTCGGATCTGGTCCATGCCCTGGATGGTTTCGCGCACCACGCCAGCACCCTCGGCGGCGATCACCACCGAGCGCTGTGCCACGTCGGCCGACTCGGCCGAGTTGCGCGACACCTGTTCGATGCTCGACGCGATTTCGCCGATGCGGTCCGACGCCGAGGTGATCTGGTTGGCCTGGTGGCCGGCCGCTTCGGCCAGCTGCATCGCGGTGGCCTGGGTTTCCTGGGTGGACACGGCGACCTTGGCCGAGGTGTCGTTGATGGTGGTCACCAGGTGGCGCAGTTCGTCCACGGCGTAGTTGATTGCGTCGGCGATCGCGCCCGTCATGTCCTCGGTCACCGAGGCCTTCACGGTAAGGTCGCCTTCACCCAGCGAGCTGATTTCGTCCAGCAGCCGCATGATCGCCTGCTGGTTGCGGCTGTTGAACTCCACCTGGGTCTGGTAACGCAGTTCCTGTTCGCGCGAGCGGCTGCGCACGGTGCTGCTGACGAAGCCGATGATGGCGATCAGCGACAGTGCGCCGGAGATCACGCCCAGCCAGAAGTTCGGGAACAGGCGCGAGTCGCGCACCGAACCGAACGAGGAGAACGCTTCGAACAGCCGCTTGCTGTCGTCCAGCATCTTGGTGGAGCCGGCGGTCAGCGCGGCGGCCGAGGACTGCGCCGAGAACAGCTGGCGCGAGCTGGCCAGGATCGCGTCGGCGTCCTGCTTCATGGTGTCCCACTGCTTCTGCGACTGCTCCAGTGCAGCCAGCGCGCCGGCGTTGCGGACCGGGGCGATGCCCAGTTCGTCATTGCCGTTGCGCAGAGCGTCCAGCACCTGGGTGAACACCACCGAGTCGCGGGCCAGTGCGTCGCCCGCGGCAGCGGCGTTGCCGCCACCGGCGCGCATTTCGGTCACGCGGCGGGCCATCGAGCCCACCACCACGACCTGCTGCAGGGCGTTGTACACCTGCGACGCCGGGGCGCCGCCGGCCGACATGGCGCGGACCACTTCGTTCAGCTGGGCCTGCAGCGCCGGGACGCCGTTGACGAAGTTGTTGGCGTTGCCGGCCAGGGCCAGTACGGCCGGCTCGCTGGCGACCAGCTGGGCGGCGCTCTTGCCGAGCGGCTCCCAGGTCTGGGTCAGCTGGTTGAGCGGACCGGACACGTTGGTTTCGTTGCCGTAGCGCCCCTGCAGGCTGCTCACGGTGCTTTCGATGCGGGTCTTGGTGTCCTTGAAGGCGGTGAAGGCCTGGGCGTTGCCCGAGACCGCTTCACGACCCTGGTTGGCCAGCTGCTGGGACAGCACCTGCAGGTCGGCCGCGCCGGTGCTGGCGCCGGCCAGGCGACTGCCCTGCCAGGTGGCCACGCCGGTGTTGAGACCGAACACGATCAGCGACAGGGCCAGCAGGCCCAGCCAGAAATTGGTACCCACCGAGCCCAGCTTGCCGGCCTTGGCAGTTTCCGAAGAAGTACTCATCGTTCAACCTCGATCTTCAATACGGTAAGGAAGCCAGCAGCGTTCATGCCGCGGCCTGCCTGAATTCGGGGGTACGGGACAGCAGCGACAGCGAGAACACGCCCCAGTCGCGGCCTTCGCCGTGGAACGCGCGGTCCACGAAGTGCGCGTAACGGCCGCTGGCCAGCTCACCGGCGCCGGTGTCCTGGTCCAGGTCGAAGCTGCGCTGGCCGAACAGTTCGTCGATGGTCAGGGCCACGTCGCCGCCGGCCTGGCGCATGATCAACACGCGCTGGCCTTCCTGCTGCACGGTGCGCTCGCCTTCCATGAAGTACTTCAGGTCGACCACCGGGAACAGGTTGCCGCGCAGGTTGCCCACGCCGAGCAGCCACGGCTGTGCGCCGGGCACCGGGGTGATCGGCGGCATCGGGACGATTTCCACTACTTCGCGGAAGTCAGACACCAGGTGGCGCTTGCCGACCCGGTAGCCGACGCCGCGCCACAGGTCCCGGGCGAACTGCCGTTCGGGCAGCTGCACCGCATGGGCCAGGCTGCGCCGTTCGTAGGCTTCGAGGATGTCGAAAGGAGAACGCATCAGGACACCAGTTCGTTGATCCGGGCGATCAGGTCGTCCTTGACCGGCGGCTTGACCATGTAATCCCGCGCGCCCTGGCGCAGACCCCATTGCCGGTCGGTATCCATCCCCTTGGTGCTCACGATGATCACCGGGATGTCCTTGGTCGCCGAGTCACGCGCCAGCTGGCGGGTGGCCTGGAAGCCACTGATGCCCGGCAGGACCACGTCCATCAGCACCAGGTGCGGCGCATGTTCGCGCACCAGGGCAATGCCGTCCTCGGCGTTGCCGGCCTCGAGCACTTCGTGCCCGGCCTCGGCCAACCATTGCTTGAACACCGCCCGGTCGGTCGGTGAGTCCTCGATCAGAACGATTCGAGCCATTGTGCCTTTCCCCCCTGGTCAGGCGTTTACGTATGTGCGGATGGCACCCAGCAGTTCTTCACGCGTGAAAGGCTTGGTCAGGTACTGCTCCGAGCCCACGATGCGCCCACGCGCCTTGTCGAACAGGCCGTCCTTGGAGGACAGCATGATCACCGGTGTCTTCTTGAACAGCTGGTTGTTCTTGATCAGCGCGCAGGTCTGATAGCCGTCCAGCCGCGGCATCATGATGTCCACGAAGATGATCTGCGGCTGCTGGTCGGCGATCTTGGCCAGGGCCTCGAAACCATCGGTCGCGGTCACCACCTCGCAGCCTTCGCGCTTGAGCAGTGTTTCAGCGGTGCGTCGAATGGTCTTCGAATCATCGATGACCATGACTCTCATTCCTGCGAGTTCCCCACCCGCAGCCATGTTTTCAGTCATTACCTTTTCCCCGAGCGCGCGACGCTTCTGCGTAGGTACAGCGCCGCTGCGAAAGCGTATCTATATCCCACCACGCGGCCGTCATCAAGGGTGTGCTGCCCAAGCCACGCCACGCGCACGTCTCTGCGGGCGCCCGGGGCCGGAACTGCGCAAAGCGTGAAGACCGCCGGATGCTGCGTTCCGCCCTCTGGGGCAGGCAGCGCGGGCGCATTGCCGCTACCATCAGCGCCTGCCCGCCAGGTTGCGACCATGCCGTTGAACGTCATCGTGGTGATGGACCCCATCGCCCACATCAAGATCGCCAAGGACACCACCTTCGCCATGCTGCTGGAAGCCCAGCGCCGTGGCCATGCCCTGCACTACGTCAGCCCCGGTGGGCTGGCCCTGCGCGACGGCGTGGCGGTGGCCCGGACCGCGCCGCTGCAGGTGCGCGACGACAAGCATGACTGGTTCACGTTGGGCGAATTCAGCCAGACCACGTTCGGCCCCGGCCAGGTCGTGCTGATGCGCAAGGATCCGCCGGTGGATGCCGAATTCATCTACGACACGCAGGTACTGGGCGTGGCCCAGCAGGCCGGCGCGATGGTGGTCAACGACCCGCAGGGGCTGCGCGATTTCAACGAGAAGCTGGCCGCGCTGCTGTTCCCGCAGTGCTGCCCGCCGACCCTGGTGAGCCGCCGCCACGCCGACCTGAAGGCGTTCGTGCTCGAGCACGGCCAGGCCGTGCTGAAGCCGCTGGACGGCATGGGCGGGCGTTCGATCTTCCGCAGCGGCACCGGTGACGCCAACCTCAACGTGATCCTGGAAACGCTCACCGACGGCGAGCGCAAGCTGGCCCTGGCGCAGAAATTCATTCCCGACATCACCGCCGGCGACAAGCGCATCCTGCTGGTCGATGGCGAGCCGGTGGACTACTGCCTGGCCCGGATTCCGCAGGGCGACGAGTTCCGCGGCAACCTGGCCGCCGGCGGTCGCGGCGAGGGCCGCCCGCTGAGCGAGCGCGACCGCTGGATCGCCGCCCAGGTCGGCCCGGAGATGAAGCGGCGCGGCATGCGCTTCGTCGGCCTGGACGTGATCGGCGATTACCTGACCGAGGTCAACGTCACCAGCCCGACCTGCGTGCGCGAGCTGGATGCGCAGTTCGGGCTGAACATCGCCGGCACCCTGTTCGACGCGATCGAGGCCAGCCTGCCGCGATGAGCACGGTGGTCGATCCGATGGTGCCGCTGCAGGCCCGCGAGTCGCAGCGCCTGGGTGCGACCCTGGCGCTGTCGGTGCTGGTGCACGCGCTGCTGATCCTGGGCGTGGGCTTCGCGGTGAGCGACAACGCCGCGCTGGTACCGACCCTGGACGTGATCTTCAGCCAGACCCAGACCCCGCTGACGCCGAAGCAGGCCGACTTCCTGGCCCAGGCCAACCAGCAGGGCGGCGGCGACCACGACAAGGCACAGCGCCCGCGCGACAACCAGACCGGGATCGTGCCGCAGCCGCAGGCCGGGCTGTCGCCGGTGCCGCAGCAGCGCCAGGACGCGGCGCGTCCGCCGCCGCCGCAGGCGCGGGTGGTGGCCAGCCGCAACAGCCCCGACCAGGTGGCCAAGGCCGAAACGCAACCGCTGCCGGAGAATCCGCAGCCGGACGCGGCGCCCACCGCGCGCGAACAGCGCGATGCGGAAATGGCCCGGCTGGCGGCCGAAGTGCACCTGCGCTCGGCGCAGTACGCCAAGCGCCCGAACCGCAAGTTCGTGTCGGCGAGTACGCGTGAATACGCCTATGCCAATTACCTGCGCGCCTGGGTCGACCGCGCCGAGCGCGTGGGCAACCTCAATTACCCCGACGAAGCGCGCCAGCGCCGGCTCGGCGGCCAGGTGGTGATCACCGTGGGCGTACGCCGCGACGGCAGCGTGGAAAGCAGCCGGATCCTGCGCAGCAGCGGCACCCCGCTGCTGGACGAAACCGCGCTGCGCGTGATCCGTCTCGCCCAGCCGTTCCCGCCGCTGCCGAAGACCGATGATGGCGTGGACATCCTGCAGGTGACGCGGACGTGGGTGTTCCTGCCGGGCGGGGAATTGCGGGACGACCGGTGACGTGACACGCATGGCGTGCCACTACGCGTAGCGACACGCCGTGCGTGTCCCGCGGAACAATGATTACCCCTGTTTCGCCGCCCGCGCAGCCTGCTGTTCCACCAGGGTCAACGCGACGTTGTTGCGCAGGTAGGCCGGTTCCACCAGCTCCGGCGCCACGCCCTCGCCGCGCTCGAACATCGGCACCGCCAGCGCCAGCAGGTCCGACGCGCGCGGCAAGGCCTGCGCGTCCACGCCGTCCAGCTGGCCAGCCAACCGCGTAGCCAGCACGCCCTCAGCCGCACCAAATCCGGTGCCCACGCCATACCAGCGCGTGCCGTCCGGCAATGTCACCGCCTCCGGGGCGCACACCAGCTCTTCGCCCTGCAGCTGCCACTGCCCGTCCACGCGCACCTGCCGCGCCACGTACACCTCGCCCATGCGCGCGTCGATGCTGCTCAGCACGTGGGTCGCCTCAACCGGCGCCCGCAGCGCCAGCACCTGCAGGGTGGAGACCGGCAACAGCGGGCGGTCCAGCGCCAGCGCGATGCCCTGCGCGATCGCGATCGCCAGGCGCACGCCGGTAAAGGCGCCCGGGCCGCGGCCCAGCGCGATCGCGTCCAGCTGCGAACGGGCCACGCCCGCCTCGGCCAGCAGGGCTTCGGCCCACGGCAGGCTCAGCTCGGCGTGCCGCCGCGGCGCGACCTCGAAGCGTTCGCGGACCTGCCCATCCACGTACAGGGCAACGGAACAGGCTTCGGTGGCGGTTTCAAAGGCGAGCAGTTTCATGGCAGGTCAGAACAGGGAAGTAGGAAAGTCGTCGCTGGCAGGCGCGGCCGCGGGCGCGACGGCCCATTGTGGCGCAAAGAAGGCCTGCACATCGCCCAGCACGCGGGTGCGGCGGAACGGCGGCAGCGAATCCAGGAAGGTACGGCCATAGCTCCGCGTGACCAGGCGCGGGTCGCACAGGACCAGCACGCCACGGTCGGTTTCGCTGCGGATCAGGCGCCCCACCCCCTGCTTGAGCGCGATCACCGCCTGCGGCAGCTGCTCGTCGCGGAACGGGTTGCCGCCGTCGCGGCGGATCGCGTCCAGCCGCGCTTCGAACACCGGGTCGTCGGGGGCGGCGAACGGCAGCTTGTCGATCACCACCACGCTGAGCGCGTCGCCGACCACGTCCACGCCTTCGCGGAAACTGGCCGAGCCCAGCAGCACGCCGTTGCCGGATTCGCGGAACCGCTGCAGCAGCGTGGCACGCGGCGCTTCGCCCTGCACGAACAGCGGCCACGGCGCATCGCGCAGCGCCTCGGCCGCTTCGCGCAGCGCGCGGTGTGAGGCGAACAGCAGGAACGCCCGGCCCGCGGACGCCTCCAGCACCGGCGTCAAGGCTCGGATAAGCGCGGTACCGAAGCCACGCGCGGCCGGATCCGGCAGGTCGGTCGGCAGGTAACACAGCGCCTGCCGGGCCCAATCGAACGGACTGGGCTGCAGCAGCGTGATCGGATCGTCCAGTCCCAGCCGCTGCGCGATATGGTCGAACTGCCCGTCCACGGTCAGCGTCGCCGAGGTGAACACCCAGGCCGCCATCGAGCGCTGGCGATGCTCGCGCAGCGGTCCGGACACATCCATCGGCGTGCGCTGGCAGCGGAAACCGCGCGGGGTAAGTTCGTACCACAGCACTTCGGCCGGCGCCGGCGCGTGCTCGGGGTCGGCTTCGAAATCGAGCATCGGCGCATCCTCGCCCAGCCAGCGCGACAGCCGCGAGACCGCTTCCACCGCGCGCGCATGGCAGGCATCCAGGCCCGGCGAGGCCTCGCGCACGCCGTCCAGCGCATCGCGCAGCCCGACCAGCGCGCTCATCGCCGCGTCGAAACCGTCGCGCACCTGCGGCACCGCCAGGGCGCGCCATTGGGTACCGCGCGACGGCAACCCGTCCATCGCCACGCGCAGGTCGCGCAGCAGCTGTTCCAGGCTGGCGGCCTGCGCCTGCAGCGTGGCCTGCGCACCGGCCACGCTGCGGCTCTCGGCCAGGCAGTCGCGCGCCAGTTCCTGCCATGGACGCATGCCGAAACCTTCGCCGAAGAAGTTGGCGGCCAGCTCGGGCAGCTGGTGCGCTTCGTCGATCACGAACGCCTGCGCACCCGGCAGGATCTCGCCGAACCCTTCCTGCTTCAATGCGAGGTCGGCCAGCAACAGGTGGTGGTTGACCACCACCACGTCGGCTGCCTGCGCCCGCTGGCGCGCCTGCACCACGAAGCAGTCCTGCCAGAACGGGCATTCGGTGCCCAGGCAGTTGTCGACCGTGGAGGTGACCATCGGGTACAGCGGCGAATCGTCCGGCAGCGCTTCCAGTTCGGCCATGTCGCCGTACTGGGTGCGCCCGGACCAGGCCAGGATGCGCTGGAACTGCGCCACTTCCTGTGGCGAGGTGAAACGCGGCTCGCCGCGCGCCTGCTGCAGGCGGTAACGGCACAGGTAGTTGGAACGGCCCTTGAGCAGCGCGCTGCTGTGCCCGACCCCGAGCGCGGCGCGCACGCGCGGCAGGTCGCGGTGATAAAGCTGGTCCTGCAGCGCGCGGGTACCGGTGGAGATGATGGTCTTCAGGCCGGACAGCAGCGCCGGCACCAGGTAGGCAAAGGTCTTGCCGGTGCCGGTGCCGGCCTCGGCCAGCAGCACCTCGCGCTGGTCGAAGGCTTCGGCGATCGCGGTAGTCAGGCGCAGCTGGGCCGGGCGCGCAACGAAGGCATCGAGTTGGCTGGCGAGCGTGCCGCCCTCGCTGAGGGCTTCACTGCTGGCATGGGCAAGACGGGACATGGGCACATGATACGGGGTTGCTCAGTACCGCTTGATGCCAGGTACCGTGCAACCTTCCAATTGCGCGTGCGCCGACGCTGCGTTTTCCTTCTGGCCGCGCGCCAGCTGCGACTGTTCGATGGTGGCCCAGTGCCGGCGGCACAGCGGCCCGGTCTTCGAGCCCAGCGCCACCGACTTGCGGGCCAGCGTTTCGGCGTTTGCCCAGTCGCCCTGCAGCAGGGCGATTTCCGCACGTTCCTGCAGGATCGAAGGGTCGCCTTCGGAAATCTTCAACGCTTCATCCAGGTCCGCGGCGGCGCCCGCAAGATCGCCTGCCTGGCGCTTGGCCTTGGCCGCCACGCGCAGGTCTTCCACCCCGGCGTCGCGCAGCGGCTGCACGTCCAGTTCCTTCGCGTCATTGCCGGCGGTAGCGTCCACCGCGGCCATGCGCTGCGCCGGCGTGGTGGTATCCACCGGCGGTTTCACCGGCGGCGTGGTCGAGACACAGGCGCCCAGCGCCAAGCCGAGCGCAAGCACGGAAGCGGTACGGATCACGGTACGGGTCGTTGTCATCGGAGCCTGCCTTGTCATGCGCGTCATCGAGCGGGGGGAGTGGTCGCGGGTGCGGCCGGGGCCGGTTCGGCCGGGGGGTCGGGCTTCTTGTCCAGCCCGAACCAGCTGCGCCAGCCACCGCCTTCGCTGCCCTCGCCGCCCTCGCCTTCCGGCAACGCGGTCGGGGCCACGCAGGGCGTGTACGCCGGCGCGTAGCCGACCACGAACGGCAACCGGCGTGCGCCGGGGCAGGATTCATCGGTCGCGGCAATGCTGCCGGCTTCCACCGGCTGCCAGTCCAGGCCCTTGTTGCTGACCTTCAAGGGCGCGCTGGGCAGGCGGCTGAAGATGCCCGACCACACCCGCATCGCGCCGGTGGCGCCGAACAGCCCGGTCTGCGCGTTCTGGTCGTTGCCCATCCAGACCACCGCCAGGTGGTCGCCGGTGTAGCCGGCATACCAGCTGTCGCGGCCGTCATTGGAGGTACCGGTCTTGCCGGCCGCCTGCAGGCGCGACAACCCGTCGGCATTGAGCCGCTGCGCGGTGCCGCTGGACACCACCTGCTGCAGCCCGATGCTGATCAGGTTGGCGGCGATCGAGTCGCCTTCCTGTGCCGGCGCCGGGGTCTTGTCGTAGCGCTTGAGCAGCTTGCCCTGCGGGTCGAGCACGCCACGCACCGCATGCAGCGGCTGGATCTCGCCGCCCGATGCCAGGAACTGGTACAGCTGGGCCATCGCATACGGACTCTGGTCGGTCGAACCCAGGATCACCGCTGGATTGCTCTCGGCCTTCAGCCCGGCCAGCACGTGGATCAGCTGGGTGACCCGCTCCGGGCCGACCTGCATGCCCACGCGCACGGTGGCCTGGTTGTAGGAATGAGCGAGCGCGTCGATCAGGCGCACGGTACCGTGGCTGCGGTTGTCCGCGTTGCCCGGCGTCCACTGCTTGCCGCGGCTGAGCTGCACCGTAACCGGAGAGTCGTCGACGAAGCTGGCCAGCGAATACTTGTCCGGCTGCGCCAGGGCCAGCAGGTACACGAACGGCTTGAGCAGCGAACCGACCTGGCGCTGCGCCTCGATGGCGCGGTTGAAGCCCGGCTCGGACACATCGCGGCTGCCGACCACGGCCAGCACGTCGCCGTTGTGCACGTCGGTCAGCACCAGGCCGGCCTGCAGCTCGGGGCGACGCTTGTTTTCCAGCGACTTCAGGGTCTTGGTCACCGCGCCTTCGGCATAGGCCTGCGCCGACGGCGCCATGCCGGTCATCACGCTCAGCCCGGCCCCCTGCAGCACCGACTCCGGGTAATCGTGGCCGAGCTGGCGGCGCACCAGGTCGACATAGGCCGGGAAGCGGTTGGCTGCGATCAGGCCCGGGGTCTTTGGCACGCCCAGCGGCGCCTTGAGCGCCCGCTGCAGTTCGGCGTCGTCGATCAGACCGTTTTCATGCAGCTTGCCGAGCACGAAGTTGCGGCGGTCCAGCGCGCGTTCGGGATTGCGGCGCGGGTCGTAGTAGGACGGCCCCTTGACCAGCCCGATCAGCAGCGCAATGTGTTCGGTGTTGAGCGAGGACAGGTCGCGGCCAAACCAGAATTCGGCGCCGGACGACATGCCGTGGATCGCCTGGCTGCCGCGCTGGCCCAGGTAGACCTGGTTGAGGTAGGCCTCAAGGATGGTGCGCTTGTCGTAGCGCGCTTCCATGATCAGCGCGTACAGCACTTCATTGAACTTGCGGGTGACGGTCTGTTCCTTGCCGATCCCGAGCAGGCCGCTGCGCGCGAGCTGCTGGGTCAGGGTCGACGCGCCCTGCCGGCTCTGGCCGCCGGAGCGCACGGTGACCCACACCGCGCGGGCGATGCCGCTCAGGTCGATGCCGTGGTGGCGGTTGAAGTCCTTGTCTTCCACCGCCTGCAGGCCGGTGACCAGCAGCTCGGGAGTCTCTTCCAGCCGCACCAGTCGGCGTTCTTCCTGCTTCTGGCCGTACAGGGTGGCAATGCGCGCCGGATCCAGTCGCGCGGCCTTGATCGCCTTGCGGCTGTCGGCGTCGCGTAGCGAGGCGATCTGCCCGCCGGACAGGCTCAGTTCGATCCGGCGCGGCGCCACCTTGCCGTCCACGTCGTTGTAGCCGCGGCTGGAAACGACGAAGCGCCCGCCCTCCTGGCTGAACGTGGCCGGCGACTTGCCGGTGCCGTCGTCGCGGTAGGCCGAGGCCGCCAGTTCGGTCTTGAGCGTCTGCGCGTCCATCGCCAGGCCCGGCGCCAGCGCCAGCGGCCGCGCGTACACGCGGGTGGGAATCTGCCAGCGCAGCTCGCCGAATCGCTGGGTGACCTGGGTGTTCAGGTACACCGTGTACGGAATCAGGAAGCCCAGCCCCAGCGCCACGGCGGCCATGCCCCAGGTGATCAGGCGGCGGCGCCACAGCGGACCGTGGCTTTCGGTGTCGTCTTCGAACTCGTCGATGTCGTCGGAATCGTAGCGTCGGGGCACGGGCATGCAAGAATGTAAAAGTCCGGCGAGTCTAGCGCAGCCATGGTGGCGCGCGTGTCCCCCGGTTTTCCCCGCTTAGCTGGAGTTGTAACGGGATGTCGACCTCCCTGGCCGATGCACGCTATTTCCTGAACCGTATGATCGGCCTGTTCCGACGCAGCCTGGCCAGCCTGCGGACACGGGGATGGCAGGCCACCTGGCAGCGGATCCGGGTGCATACCCGTGCCCTGCCCCCGCTGCAGCGCGAGCCGCTGTACCTGCCTGCCGCCACGCCGTTCGCGCCGTTTGCGGTGCCGTACAGCGTTGAACCGCGGGTCAGCATTGTGATCCCGGTGTACAACCACGTCGCCCACACCCTGGCCTGCCTGCGCGCGTTGGCCGCGCACCCGCCGCAGGTTGCCTGCGAGATCCTGGTGGTGGATGACGGCAGCACCGATGAGACCTTGCAGTGGATGCCCCGGATCGAGGGCCTGCGCTACGAGGTACGGGCCCACAATGGCGGCTTCATCGAAGCCTGCAATGACGGCGTGGCCCGCTCGAAGGGCGACTTCGTGGTCCTGCTCAACAACGACACGGTGCCGCAGCCGGGCTGGCTGGATGCCCTGCTGGAGACCTTCCAGCGCGTGCCCGACGCGGGGCTGGTGGGCTCGCAGCTGCTGTATCCGGACGGCCGCCTGCAGGAATCGGGCGGCGTGGTGTTCAGCGACGGCAGCGCCTGGAGCTACGGACGCTTTGAGTCGCCGGAAGATCCGCGCTACACCGCGCTACGCGACGTGGACTACTGCTCCGGCGCCGCCGTGATGCTGCCACGCGCCCTGTGGGACGCCCTCGGCGGCCTGGACACGCGTTACCGCCCGGCCTATTACGAAGACACCGACCTGGCCTTCGCGGTGCGTGCCGCCGGCAAGCGCGTACTGGTGCAGCCGGCCAGCCGCGTGGTGCATGACGAAGGCACCAGCAACGGCACCGACACCAGCACCGGGATCAAGGCCTACCAGGTGCGCAACCGCAGCGTGTTCGCGGCCAAGTGGGAACAGGTGCTGGCCGGCCAC
This sequence comes from Stenotrophomonas bentonitica, assembly GCF_013185915.1. NCBI lineage: Bacteria > Pseudomonadati > Pseudomonadota > Gammaproteobacteria > Lysobacterales > Lysobacteraceae > Stenotrophomonas > Stenotrophomonas bentonitica. The sequence continues at coordinate 1,421,982 of NZ_JAAZUH010000001.1, forward strand.
CTGGCGCCGGGCAGCGTGCCCGGCCCGGCGCTGCTGCATCGCAACCAGCGCCAGGTGCTGATTCTGGACGAACGGGTCCCGCAGCCCGACCGCGATTCCGGTTCGCTGCGCCAGTACAACCTGATCCGCATGCTGCTGGCCGAAGGCCTGCACGTGGTATTCGTGCCGACCCTGCGCGAACACGCCGGCGCGGCCACCGAAGCGCTGCAGGAGATGGGCGTGGAAGTCTGGTACGCGCCGTTCCTGGAAGGCGTCGGCACCTGGCTGCGCGAACACGGCCCGCGATTTGCGGTGGTGATGATGGTCCGCCACCACGTGGCCAGCGAATGCCTGCCACTGCTGCGCCGTTACGCACCGCAGGCGCGGCGCGTGTTCGACACGGTCGACCTGCACTACCTGCGCGAACGCCGCGGCGCGGAACTGGCGGGCGACGCGGCGCTGCTGCGCAACGCCGAACGCACCCGCACGCGCGAGCTGGCGGTGATGGCCGGCAGCGATGTGACCGTACTGGTCAGCGAGGCCGAACGCGTGCAGCTGCAGGTGGATGCGCCCGATGTGCAGGTGGCGCTGGTCTCCAACCTGCATGAGGTGGCCGGTGGCGGTGCCCGCTGGGAACAGCGCCGCGACCTGGTGTTCGTCGGCGGGTTCCGCCATCCGCCGAACGTGGACGCCATGCACTGGTTCATCGGTGAGGTCTTCGCGCACATCCGCGCGCAGTTGCCGGACATCCAGTTCCACTGCATCGGCGCCGACGTGCCGCCGGCGCTGCACGCGCTGGCCGCGACCCAACCCGGCGTGCAGATCCATGGCTTCGTGCCGGTAGTTACCCCCTACATGGACGAGGTCCGCATCGCGGTGGCACCGCTGCGCTTCGGTGCCGGCGTCAAGGGCAAGGTCAACCTGAGCATGGCGCACGGCCAGCCGGTGGTGGCCACCACCTGCGCGGTCGAGGGCATGCACCTGCGCGATGGCGAGGACGTGCTGGTGGCCGACGACGCCGAAGCGTTCGCCGCCGCTGTCGTGCGCCTGTATCGCGATCAAGCGCTATGGCAGCAGTTGTCGTCTGCCGGCCTGCGCAATGTCGCCGACCACTTCTCGCTGGACGCCGCACGCGAAACCGTGCGGCAGGTCTTCACCTAGGCCGCCAGGTCCCGGCGGTGGGCGCAAATGGCCGTGGACGCACGCCCAGCAGCGCGGTCAACGCGGTGTTGTCGGCAACCAGGTCCTGCTCCAGCCGCGAGACCGGGCCGCGCGCGCGCGGCACCGTGGCCCCGAGCAGGCGCAACGCCATGCCCGGCAGGTACAGCGGCAGCGTGGCGGTGCCGATGCTGGCATGCACGCGCTGGAACATCTGCTGGTAGTCCAGGCGCTCGCCCCCGCCGATCTGCAGGGTCTGGCCCGCGGCGGCATCGCCCTGCACGGCCGCCAGCACCGCCTGCGCGATGTCATCGGCGTGCACCGGCTGGCGCAACCCGTGCGCCATTGGAATCGGGAACACCCGGGTGCGACGGGCCCGGGCCACGATCGGGGTCAGGCTGCGGTCGACGCCGGCGCCGTACACCAGGGTCGGGCGCAGGATCGTCCACTGCATGCCCAGGCGCTCGGCCTGCGTCGCCAGGTTCCGTTCGCCCCGCTGCAGCAGCGCCACCAGCGCCTGCTCATCGGCTTGTGCCGAGCCCTGCTTGGTCAGCACGCTCATCGAACTGGTCACGATGATCTTCGCCGCCGGGGCCACGCCCTGCGTCGCCAGCCAGTCGCCCCACGCATCCAGCGGCGCGAAACTGACGATGGCCTGCAGCGGCTGCTCTGGCACCGCCAGCGCGCGCATGTCGCCCACCTGCCAGTCCACGCCCGGCTGCGCCGGCTGTGCATGCCGGCTCAACGCGCGCACCGGCAGACCTGCCGCCACAAGGCGTGGCAACAGGAAGCGGCCGATCTGGCTGGTAGCGCCTGAAACAAGAACCGTCATGCCGTATCCACGTTCGAACAAGCGCGCACTATAGCCTCAACGCAGCGCATCGACGTCGCGCAGCCGCTGCTGCAGGGCCTGGTATTCGGCAGCCGACGAGGGAATGCCCCAGTGCGCGGCCTGCTGCAGCGCCTCCTGTGCGAACTGCACATCGCCGCGACCCAGCCGCTCGCTGCCGATCGCCAGCCAGCGCTGGCCCAGGCGTTGCCGCGCATCGGCCTGGGGTCCGCTGCGCGAAAGCGTCTCCCAGGCATCCAGGCAGGTCCCTGCCGCCTGCACCCGGTTTTCGCGCAGACCATCTTCAACGCACTGCCGGGCGGCCGGCATCAGGCGCACGGCCGCCGCCCGCACGCGCCGGTCCTGCGGCGCAAGCGCCTGCATCTCACGCAGCGCGTCGTAGGCGCTGCGCCCGGGTGGGGTGAGGATGTCGCCACGGGCCTGGGCGTCGTCGAAGCGCGCCAGCAGCTCCCCCAGGGCCGGCTCGACCGACCCCGCCGGCCCCGCAGGCGCGGTCAATGCGCGCTCGGCCACCCGCGCCTGCGCCATCGAGCGTTTCGCAGCGGCCAACTGGCGCTCGGTCGCCCCCAGCGCGCGTGCCGACTTCAGCGCCTGCCCGGCCAGGTCGAAGCGGAAATCGGCGGCCTCGCGTGCGGTGGTGACGAGCAGTCCTTCAATCGCCGCCTGCCGCCCCTGCTGCGCGCCGGCGTCGTCCGGACGCGCGGCAAGCACGGTCTGGAAGGCTTCGCCGGCGGCGTCCCAGCGCTTGCGGCGCAACAGGCGCCGGCCTTCATCCAGGCGCTTTTCAAGCGCGGCGTTGAGCGCCGCCTCGCTCGCCGGCAGGTCCACATGGCCCGGGTCGAAGCCGCGCGCGCTGCGCACGCGGGTGGCGGCGGCGACCACGTCGCCCTTCACGGCCGCGGCGCGCGCCTGCTGCAGCAGGTCCGACAACGCGTCCTCGCGCCCTTCCAGTGCCCGCAGGTTGTTGGGCGCGCGGTCGAGCACCTGCTGGTAAAGCGGCAGCGCACTGTCGTCGCTGCCGACCAGGCGTTGCGCCTGCAACGCCGATTCGGCGCGCCCGAGCAGCGCACCGACACCGGCACCGCTGTTTTCATGGTCGCGCAGCCGGCGCGCCACCGCGTCGGCATCGCGCTGCGGAACCTGCAGCTCGCGCGCCAGCGCAAGCGCCCGCTCCGCCGCGGCGGTGTCGCCGGCATCCAGCGCCGCGCCGGCCTGCTGCAACGCGGCCCGGCCGGTCCGGGCCAGGCCGGCACGCGCCTGCGGCCGGTCGGTGTCCAGCGCGAGTGCGGCCTGATACCACTCGCGCGCGCCGGTGCCATCAGGTGCGCTCAGGCGTCCTGCGGCGAGCGCCCGGTCGCCGCGGTCGAGCAGCTGCTCCACCTGCGGCTCGTTCCAGAACCAGTTGGCCAGCGGACGGCCAAATGCCACCAGCAGCACGAACACCGCCACCGCCACCAGCAGCGTCCAGCGCCAGATCCGGCGCGCATGCCGGGCCTGCAGCCACCACCAGCGGCCCTCACGGCGCACGCGGCGCAGGGCGGCATGCGCGGTGTCTTCCTGGTCGGGAGAGCGGCTCATTCCGTGAGCGTAGCGCGGGTCACGTGAGCTCAGCCCAGACGCCGCGCGTCACTGACCCCGGGCAAGGCATCCAGCTTTCCGAGCAGGTTCGACAGCTGCCCGTAATCGCTCACCTTGAGCCGCAGGCGCAGGTGCGCGCGGCCGCTGTTACGGACGTTGTCGCTGTGGATGTCCAGCACGTACGCATCTTCCTGCGCGATCAGGTTGGTGATGTCCTTGAGCAGCCAGCGCCGGTCGACCGCGTCGACCACCACGTCGACCTCGTAACCACTGCCCGCCTGGCCCCATTCCACCGGCAGGATGCGCTGCGGACTGGTCGCCGACAGGCGTGCCAGCGCGGCGCAGTCGGTGCGGTGCACGGTCACGCCACGGGTGCGGGTGAGGTAACCGACGATCGGTTCGCCGGCCACCGGCTGGCAGCAGCGGGCCAACTGCACCAGCAGGTTGCCCACGCCCTGCACGGTGAACTTGGACTTGCCCAGGCTGTCGCGGCGCGCGGTCGGCCGTGGCAGCACCGGTGCCGCCGGCTGGGTGGCGGCCCGTTCGGCCTCCAGCAGCGCACGGCTGACCTGGTGCGGACCGGTGTCGCCGAGCGCGACCTGGATGTACAGGTCGTCCACGCTGTCGGCGTGGAACTTGCGCGTGGCGATGGACAGGTCGGCCTGCTGCAGCCCGAGCCGCTTCAGCTCGCGGTCGAGCAGGTCACGCCCGGCCTGCACGTTGCGCGCGCGGTCGAGCTTGTGGAACCAGCCACGCACCTTTTCGCGCGAGCGGTTGCTGGCCAGGTAGCCGTTGGACGCCAGCAGCCAGTCGCGGCGCGGGTCGGCCTCCTTGCCGGTGAGGATTTCCACGCGGTCGCCACTGCGCAGCCGGTAGGTCAACGGCACGATGCGACCGTTGACCTTGGCGCCGCGGCAGCGGTGCCCGACCATGGTGTGCACGTGGTAGGCGAAATCCAGCGGCGTGGCGCCCTGCGGCAGGTCCATCACCTCGTCCTTGGGACTGAGCGCATAGACCCGGTCTTCGGTCAGCTCCGCATCCAGCGCGCCGGCCAGTTCGCCACTGCTGCCGTCCTGCGATTGCTCCAGCAACTGGCGCATCCAGGTGATCTTGCGGTCGAAGGCTTTCTCCGCGCCCTTGCTGCCTTCCTTGTAGCGCCAGTGCGCAGCCACGCCGAGCTCGGCCTGCGCATGCATGTCGTGGCTGCGGATCTGCACTTCGATGGTGCGCCCTTCCGGGCCGACCACGGCGGTGTGCAGCGAACGGTAGTCGTTGGCCTTGGGCCGGGCGATGTAATCGTCGAACTCGCTGGGCACCGGTGCCCACAGCGAATGCACCACGCCCAGCGCGGCGTAGCAGGCCGCCACGTCCTTGACCATCACCCGCACCGCGCGGATGTCGTACAGCTGTTCGTAGGCCAGCCGCTTCTTCTGCATCTTCCGCCAGATGCTGTAGATGTGCTTCGGACGCCCACTGACTTCGGCCTCGATGCCCTGCGCGAGCAGCTCGCGCGACAGCACCTTCTTGACGTGCTCGACGTAGCGCTCGCGTGCCAGCCGGGTTTCGTCGACTTCGCGCGCGATGCGCCGATAGGTCTCCGGCTCCAGGTGGCGGAACGCCAGGTCTTCCAGTTCCCACTTCAGCTGCCAGATGCCGAGCCGGTTGGCCAGCGGCGCATGGATGTCGCGGGTCAGCTGGGCCAGCGCACGGCGCTGTTCCTCGGGCAGGCGGTCGGCCGCGCGCATCCGCGCCAGCTGCCGGGCCAACAGGATCGGTACCACCCGCAGATCATGGATGATCGACAGCAGCAGCCGGCGCAGGCCTTCGCTGTTGCGCCCGGCGTCGCGTCCGGCATGCAGCGCCCAGACCTGGTCGGCCGCATCCAGGCCGTCCAGCAGCCCGACCACAGCGGTCTTGTGGCTGCCCAGCGGCAACCCCTCCAGCCCGGCGCGCAGCCACGGCAGGTCGAACAGGAGCGCTGCCAGCAGCGCGCTGTCGTCGGCCGACAACAGGGCCAGCGCGTCGAGGGTGTCGCCCAGCACCGGCCACGGTGCGGCCTGGGTGTGGTCGGCGTCGTCGGCCTGCCAGCGCTGCAGCAGCGCGTCGCGCAGCACGGGGGGCAGCGCGGCGGCCGAGGGTCGGTTCAGCAGGCCATCCAGGCCGGGGACGGAAGCGCGGTTCACAGCATCATGCAGGAAAGACAGAGAGCCCTACACTAGCGCTGCTATCGTTGGCGGACAATCACAAACGTCGCCCGTACCTGTCACCGTTCAATCCCTGGAGAGCTGCCATGCGTTTTACCCGTCTGAGGTTGTTGGCCTGTGCGGCCGTCCTGCTGGGCCTTTCCGGGCCCGCGCTCGCCCAGCGCATCGTCGGCGGCGACCTGCAGCAGCAGATGTCGCCGGCGGAGTTCAAGGCCGCTGGCCTGGACAAGCTCAGCCCGACCGAACTGGCCGCGCTCAACGGCTGGCTGCAGGGCAAGGTCGAGGCGGTCACGGCCGACGTGCGTGAGCAGGTCCGCGAGCAGGTCCGCGAAGAGGCCCGCGAGGAAGGCCGCCAGGAAGTCATCGTGAAGAACCGTGGGTTCTTCGACTTCGGCAGCAAGGAACCGATCGTCAGCACGCTCGAGGGCGAGTTCCGTGGCTTTGGCAAGGGCCGTCGCTACGTACTGGCCAACAAGCAGGAATGGGAGCAGAGCGACGACGTCACCCTGTCCGGCGTGCGCCGTACCAATCCCGAGGTGTCGATCACGCCGGGAATGGCGGGCGTATGGTACATGCAGGTCAAGGGCGCCAACACCCGCGCCAAGGTCCAGCGGGTCAAGTAAATCCGTGCGCCCCGTGCCGCATTGGCACGGGGCGACCGCACATCAGGCCTGGCGCAGCGCCGCCACGCGCTGGGCCAGTTTCTTGGCGGAAATGCCGGTTTTCGCGCCGAGCTCCTGCGCGAACAACGACACCCGCAGTTCTTCCAGGTCCCAACGCAGGGCCTGCCACTGCGGGCGCTCGCGCAGGCCACGGGCCTGCGCTTCATCCAGCGCATCCAGGAACGGCCGCAGCTCCAGCATCCGCGCCTGGTCGCGCGGCGGATCGCGCTTGGCGCGTTCGCTGCGCAGGATCATCGCGCGCAGGTAGCGCGGGTACTGCGCCAGCGCATCGGCTGGCGTTTCGCGCAGGAAGCCCGGGTGGACCAGCGACGCGAGCTGCTGCTCCAGGTCGTCCAGATTGCCACGCGCCCAGCCCATCAACGGCGCCTCCAGCAGCGGCTTGAGTTCGGCCACATGGCCCAGGATGTTCTCGGCCAGCTTCAGCCGCGCCATCGCCTCGCCGAACAGTTCGCGGCCGGCGGCGTCGCGCCGTTTGGCGAACGTGCCCGGATCGCGGATCTCGCCCAGGCCCTCGGCCAGCACGGCATTCATCGCCGCATCGACGAGGTCGCCGCGCAGGCGCTCCTGCGACTCGATCGCCGCATACAGCAGCCCGGTCTTGGGCGGCACCGGCAGCTGCTTGCGCGCCTGCTTGGCCTTGTCGGCCAGCGCGATCTCCAGCAGGCGGCGCACGCCGCGCGGATGCTGTTCCAGCGCTTCGTTGCGGTCGGCGAAGATCCGCAGCGAGGCGGTCTCGCCCGCATCGACCAGGGCCGGATAGGCCGGCACGCCGGCTTCGCCGGGCACCTGCAGCGGGATCGCGGCGGCCGGGAACTCGCGCAGCCCTTCGGCCGCGAGCGCGCGCCCGGCGCGCTGCGCGAACGCATCGCCGGCCTGCTCGCCGAAGCGCGCGCGCAGCGCGTCCAGGTCGCGGGAGGTGGCCAGCAGCTTGCCCTGCGCATCGTGCAGCCGCAGGTTCATGCGCAGGTGCGCGTCCAGCGCGGTTTCGTCGAAGTCCAGCGCACTCACCTGCGCACCGGTGGCACGCGACAGGAAACGCGCCAGCTCACCGCGCAGGTCGTCTGCGGTCGGCGCCGGGAACGCTTCGGCGAAGGCACGGCCGAAGTCTGGCGCCGGCACGTAGTTGCGGCGCATCGCCTTGGGCAGGCTGCGGATCAGCGCCGAGGCCTTGTCGGCCACGAAGCCCGGCGCCAGCCACGACAGCCGCGCCGGGTCCAGCGCGTTGAGCAGGTGCAGCGGCACGTCCAGGCTGACGCCGTCGTCCTCGCTGCCCGGCTCGAAGCGGTAGTGCAGCGCCAGCCGCGCGTCGCCCAGCGGCAGGTACTTGGGATACCGCTCGGCATCGCTGCCCTCGCCGGGCAGCAGATCGCCCAGCGACCACGCCAGCGCGCGCCGTTTTTCCGGGGCCAGGCCCTTCCACCACGCATCCAGGCCGGTGGCCGAGTGGATCTCGGCCGGAATCCGGTCCAGATACCAGCGGGCCTGCCAGTCCTCGTCGGCGACGATGCCGGCGCGGCGCAGCTTGGCTTCTTCCTCGCGCGCCTGCTCCAGCACCTTCAGGTTGTCGGCGATGACGCTGGCGCGGGTGTTGATCTCACCACTCACCAGTGCCTGGCGCACAAAGATGTCGTGCGCTTCGCCCGGCGCGATGCGACCGTAATGCACCGGCTTCTTCGGTGCCAGCACCAGCCCGAACAGGCTGATCTGCTCCGAGGCCAGCACCTGGCCCTGCGCGCGCGACCAGTGCGGGTCGAAGTGTTTGCGCAGCAGCAGGTGCGGCAGTTCGGCGATCACCCAGTCCGGCTCGATCGCGGCGTTGGTGAGGCCCCACACCTTCTGGGTGTCCAGCAGGGTGGCGGCCAGCAGCCACGGCGGCGGACGCTTGGCCATCACCGAGCCCGGGAACGGCAGGAAACGGCGCTGGCGCGGGGCCAGGAAGTCGCCCTTGTCGCTGCGGTGGCCGACCTGGGTGGGCAGGCCGGCGATCAACGCGCGGTGCAGGGTCTGGTAGGCGTTGGCGCGGACGCGTTCGCTGAAACCGGCGCGCGCATCCTCGGCGGGTGCAGGCGCAGCGGCGGGCGCGGCGGCGGCGGGCGTTTCGCTCTTGCCCTCACGGGCCAGCCGCGCGGCTCGGTGCTGCTGGCCACGGGTGGCCTTGGCCTTGGCCGCGTCATCGCGTGCCGGCGCCGGCGCCGACGAGCCGGCCAGCAGCGGCGCCATCGCGGTGTCCACCGGCTCCTCGTTCCAGCCCAGTTCCTCGCACAGCACGCGCAGCTGGCGGTGCAGCTCGCGCCACTCGCGCATGCGCAGGAAGCCGAGGAAGTGGCGTTCGCACCAGCCACGCAGCTTGGACTGGGTGAGGTCTTCGTGGGCTTGGCGATAGCCTTCCCACAGGCGCAGCACGCCAACGAACTCCGAACGCCCGTCGGCAAACAGTGCATGCGCGTTGTCGGCGGCGGCGCGGGCCTCGGGCGGGCGCTCACGCGGGTCCTGGATGCCCAGGAACGAGGCGATCACCAGCATCGGCCGCAGGCAGCCCTGCGCCTGCGCGGCCACCAGCATGCGCGCCAGCTTGACGTCCACCGGCAGCCGCGCCATCTGCCGCCCGATCGGGGTCAGGCGGCGCTCGGCATCCACCGCACCCAGTTCGCCCAGCTGCTGCCAGCCGTCGGCGATGGCGCGCTCATCCGGCGCTTCCAGGAACGGGAAATCCTCGATCCGGCCCAGGCCCAGCTGCAGCATCCGCAGGATCACCCCGGACAGGCTGGAGCGGCGGATTTCCGGGTCGGTGAATTCGGCGCGCGACTGGAAATCGGCCTCCGAATACAGGCGGTAGCAGATGCCTTCGGACACACGCCCGCAGCGACCCTTGCGCTGGTTGGCGCTGGCCTGCGAGATGTCCTCGATATGCAGCCGGTCCAGCTTCTGGCGCGGGCTGTAGCGCTTGACCCGGGCCAGGCCGGGGTCGATCACGTAGCGGATGCGCGGCACCGTGAGCGAGGTTTCGGCCACGTTGGTGGCCAGCACGATGCGGCGCTTGCTGCCCGGGTTGAACACCAGGTCCTGGTCCTTCACCGACAGTCGCGCATACAGCGGCAGCACGTCGGTTTCGCGGTACTTGCGCCGCTCCAGCGCCTGGTGCGCGTCGCGGATCTCGCGCTCGCCCGGGAAGAACAGCAGGATGTCGCCGCGCGGGTCGCTGCGGGTGATCTCGTCCACCGCGGCCACCACCGCATCGTTGACGGTGCGCTCGCCGTCGCGGCCGCCGTCCGCATCGCCGCCGCCCTCGCCTTCCAGCGGGCGGTAGCGCACTTCCACCGGGAAGGTGCGGCCTTCCACACTGATCACCGGCGCATCGTCGAAATGCTGGGCGAAACGCGAGGTGTCGATGGTCGCCGAGGTGACGATCAGCTTGAGGTCCGGACGCTTGCGCAGCAGCTGCTTGAGGTAGCCGAGCAGGAAGTCGATGTTGAGGCTGCGCTCGTGCGCTTCGTCGACGATCAGCGTGTCGTACTGCGACAACCAGCGGTCGCTGCTGATTTCCGCCAGCAGGATGCCGTCGGTCATGAACTTGATGCGGGTGTCATCGCCGACCCGGTCGGTGAAGCGCACCTGGTAGCCGACCGTAGCGCCGAGTTCGGAATGCAGTTCCTGCGCCACGCGCGTGGCCACCGCACGTGCGGCAATCCGTCGCGGCTGGGTGCAGCCGATCATGCCGGCCACGCCGCGCCCGGCGGCCAGGCACAGCTTGGGCAGCTGGGTGGTCTTGCCCGAGCCGGTTTCGCCGGCGATCACCACCACCTGGTGGTCGCGGATCAGCGCGGTGATGCGCTCGGCTTCACGCGCAATCGGCAGGCTGTCGTCCAGAGTAATCGATGGCAGGTTCTGCGCCCGCGCCTGGCGCCGCTGTACCGAGGCCTGCAGCGCCTGTTCGAAGGCCGCCGCAACGCCCGCATCGGCCGGCTTGGCACGCAGGCGCGAGAGCAGGCCGAGCAGACGACCGCGGTCCCGGCTCATGGCCCCGTCAATGGCGGCCTGCTGCGAAGAGAAGGACGAAGCGGCAGGTTGTTTGATAGCTGTCATCAATCGAATCGTTTAATACGTATGAGTACTACTGAAGGTTAGTCTGATCTATTGTGAAGACCATCCACTCCACGAAGAGGAACTCCCCCATGGCGAAGACCAAATCCCCGGCCAAGCCCAAGGCCACCAAGCAGAAGCTGGCTGCCTCGACCCCGTCCCTGCCGGCGGCGCCCTCGGCCCCGAACATCGATATCGGGATCAAGGTGGGCGATCGCAAGAAGATTGCCGACGGGCTGGCGGCCTTCCAGGCGGACGCGTTCACGCTCTACCTGAAGACCCACAATTTCCACTGGAACGTGACCGGCTCGATGTTCAACTCGCTGCATGTCATGTTCGAAACCCAGTACACCGAGCAGTGGGCGGCCCTGGACGACGTGGCCGAGCGCATCCGCGCCCTGGGCTTCAACGCCCCCGGCTCGTACCGCGAGTTCGCCGCCCTGACCTCGATCGCCGAGGAACCGGGCCTGACCAACAGCGCCGACTGGCGTGAAATGGTACGCCAGTTGGTGGTTGCCAACGAGGCCGTGTGCCGGACCGCCCGCAAAGTGCTCGACGTGGCCGACGACGCCCCGACCGAGGACCTGATGACCCAGCGCCTGCAGACGCATGAGAAGTACGCCTGGATGTTGCGCTCCCTGCTGCAGTAATCCCTCTGGGGCTTTGCCCCTGCGGGATTTCCAAGGTTCCGCTCCGCGAAACCTTGGACCCTGCACAAGTCGCCGGCCACAGCCCCCGCGCCTGTCGGCGCGCCCCCCTTGACTCAAGGGGGGCTCCTCGGCCGAATGGTCTCCCACCCACGTTCAGATCCGGCATTGGATGACCCGCGTCCAGTCGCGCTGGCCTGTAAACTAGCGCGATGTCTTCCCGCCCCGCGCACGAACTGCTGCACCGCATCTTTGGCTACGACGATTTCCGCGGTCCGCAGCAGGCGATCGTCGAGCATGTCGCGGCCGGTAACGACGCGCTTGTCCTGATGCCCACAGGCGGCGGCAAGTCGCTGTGCTACCAGGTCCCTTCCCTGCTCCGCGACGGCACCGGCATCGTCATTTCGCCGCTGATCGCGCTGATGCAGGACCAGGTCGAAGCCCTGCGCCAGCTCGGCGTGCGTGCCGAGTACCTGAATTCGACCCTGGACGCCGAAACCGCCGCCCGGGTCGAGCGCGAACTGGCCGCCGGCGAGCTGGAACTGCTGTACGTCGCGCCCGAGCGGCTGCTGACCGGCCGCTTCCTGTCGCTGCTGGCGCGCAGCCGGATCGCCCTGTTCGCCATCGACGAAGCCCATTGCGTTTCGCAGTGGGGTCACGATTTCCGCCCCGAGTACCGCCAGCTCACCGTGCTCCACGAGCGTTGGCCGGACGTGCCGCGCATCGCGCTGACCGCCACCGCCGACCCGCCGACCCAGCGCGAGATCGCCGAGCGGCTGGACCTGACCAACGCCCAGCACTTCGTCAGCTCGTTCGACCGCCCCAACATCCGCTACACCGTGGTCCAGAAGGACAACGCCAAGCGCCAGCTGCTGGACTTCCTGCGCGGGCACCGCGACGAGGCCGGCATCGTCTACTGCATGTCGCGCCGGAAGGTCGAGGAAACCGCCGAGTTCCTGTGCAAGGAGGGCATGAACGCCCTGCCCTACCACGCCGGCCTGCCGGCCGAAGTGCGCGCCGCCAACCAGCGCCGCTTCCTGCGCGAGGACGGCATCGTCATGTGCGCCACCATCGCCTTCGGCATGGGCATCGACAAACCCGACGTGCGCTTCGTCGCGCACACCGACCTGCCCAAGTCGATGGAAGGCTACTACCAGGAAACCGGCCGCGCAGGCCGCGACGGCGAGCCGGCCGAGGCCTGGCTCTGCTACGGGCTGGGCGACGTGGTGCTGCTCAAGCAGATGATCGAGCAGTCCGAAGCCGGCGAAGAGCGCAAGGCGCTGGAGCGCTCCAAGCTCGACCACCTGCTGGGCTACTGCGAATCCATGCAGTGCCGGCGGCAGGTGCTGCTGGCGGGGTTCGGTGAAACCTACCCGCAGCCCTGCGGCAACTGCGACAACTGCCTGCTGCCCCCGGACGCCTGGGATGCCAGCGTGGCCGCGCAGAAGGCACTGAGCTGCGTGTACCGCAGCGGCCAGCGCTTCGGCGTGGGCCACCTTATCGACATCCTGCGCGGCGGCGAGAACGACAAGATTCGCCAGTTCGGGCATACCGAGCTGAGCACCTACGGCATCGGCAAGGATCTCGATTCGCGCACCTGGCGCAGCGTGTTCCGCCAGCTGGTCGCCGCCGGCCTGCTGGAAGTGGACAGCGACGCCTACGGCGGCCTGCGCCTCACCGACGGCAGCCGCCAGGTGCTGAAGGGCCAGCGCAAGGTGATGATGCGCCGCGAAAGCCCCAAGACCCGCGAGCGCGAGCGCAGCGGCCAGCGCACCGGGCTGTCCGTGCTGCCGCAGGACCTGGCCCTGTTCAACGCATTGCGCGGACTGCGCGCCGAGCTGGCCCGCGAGCAGAACGTGCCGGCCTTCGTGATCTTCCACGACAGCACCCTGCGCAACATTGCCGAACAGCGCCCGACCAGCATCGACGCGCTGGGCCGGGTCGGTGGCATCGGCGGCACCAAGCTGTCCCGTTACGGCGAGCGGCTGGTCGAGATCGTCCGCGAAGAAGGCTGATGCCGCTGCGCCCTGCCAGACCCACGTCCAGACTTGAACCTGCCGTTCAGGCAGGGGTGCGCACACACCGCGTTGCCGGTAAGGTGGCGCCCATGTCTGCCGGTGGCCTGCTCCTGCGCGTGGTCTTGATGCTCAGCCTGTTGCTCAACGGGCTGAACGCGGCCATGGCCGGGCCCATGGTGCTGGAAATGGCGCAGGCGCCCGCCGTGCAGCAGGCCGCCGCGCCGCCCTGCCACGGCGAAGGCCACGCGGCCCTGCCCACCGCCCCCACCGGGACCGACGACACCCAGGCCCCTGATGACAGCGAGCACTGCAAGATCAAGGACTGCCTGCGCAACTGCGCCCAGCAGCCCAGCCTGACCGCGCAGATAGCCTGGCTTCCCCTCCCCCCGCCGCTGTTCCAGGCGCCGTTGCCGGTCGCGTCCTCCCGCCTGCCCAGCCTGCCGCTGGACCGGATCACCCGCCCTCCCATCGCCTGAGCGCGCGTTCACCACGAACGCCTGCGTAACGCGATGCCGTGCTCCTGCACGCGCGTCCTGTCGGCACCTGTGCGTGCCCTTTGGATCCGGAGTTGCAATGTCCCACCCCTCTTTCCCCGGCGCGGGCGCCCCGCCGCTGCCGTCACGGCGCCTGTTCGTGCAGGGCCTTGCCGCTGGCGGCGTGGTCGCCGGCCTGGCCGGTGCCACCCTGCCGTCGCGTGCGCTGGCCAATGCCGGCCCACGCGTGGCCACCGCCCCGCAGGTGCTCACCGGCGAGCAGTTCCAGCTCAGCATTGGCGAGTCGCTGGCCAATTTCACCGGGCGCACCCGTCCGGCGATCACCGTCAACGGCAGCCTGCCTGCGCCGATCCTGCGCTGGCGCGAAGGCGACACCGTCAACGTGCGCGTGGCCAACACGCTGCAGGGCCACCCGACCTCGATCCACTGGCACGGCATCCTGCTGCCGGCCAACATGGACGGCGTGCCGGGCCTGAGCTTCAACGGCATCGCCCCGGGCGAGGCCTACCAGTACCGCTTCACCCTGAAGCAGTCCGGCACCTACTGGTACCACAGCCATTCCATGTTCCAGGAACAGGCCGGGCTGTACGGCGCGCTGATCATCGACCCGCTGCAGCCGGCGCCGTACCGGTACGACCGCGAGCACGTGATCCTGCTCTCGGACTGGACCGACATGGACCCCGGCGCGCTGTTCCGGCGCATGAAGAAGCTGGCCGAGCACGACAACTACTACAAGCGCACCCTGCCCGACTTCCTGCGTGACGTGCGCCGCGACGGCTGGTCCGCCGCCACCGCCGACCGCGGCATGTGGGGCCGGATGCGGATGACGCCGACCGACATTTCGGACGTCAACGCGCACACCTACACCTACCTGCTCAACGGCACCACGCCGGCGGGCAACTGGGCCGGGCTGTTCCGCAGCGGCGAAAAGGTCCTGCTGCGCTTCATCAATGGCGGCTCGATGACCTACTTCGACGTGCGCATTCCCGGCCTGAAGATGACCGTGGTCGCCGCCGACGGCCAGTACATCCACCCGGTGAGCATCGACGAGTTCCGCATTGCGCCCGCCGAAACCTTTGACGTGATCGTCGAACCGACCGGCCAGGACGCCTTCACCATTTTCTGCCAGGACATGGGCCGCACCGGTTTCGCCGCCGGCACCCTGGCCGTGCGCCACGGCCTGCAGGCACCGATCCCCGCGCGCGACCCGCGCCCGTTGCTGACCATGAGCGATATGGGGCATGACATGTCGGGGCATGGTGACATGGGCCATGACATGAAAGGCATGGAAGGCGGCTGCGGCGCGAACATGGGCCACGCCGGTCACGGCAACGCGCAGGGCAGCAGCAAGGCACCGCGCCACGCGTCCAGCGAGGACGGAAACCCACTGGTCGACATGCAGAGCATGGCCACCGAGCCCAAGCTGGACGACCCCGGCATCGGCCTGCGCGACAACGGCCGCCAGGTGCTGACCTACGGCGCCATGCGCAGCCTGTTCGAGGATCCCGATGGTCGCGAACCATCCCGCGAAGTGGAACTGCACCTCACCGGGCACATGGAAAAGTTCAGCTGGTCGTTCGACGGCATTCCCTTCGCCAGCGCCGAACCGCTGCGCCTGAACTACGGCGAGCGCATGCGAATCGTGCTGGTCAACGACACCATGATGCAGCACCCCATCCACCTGCACGGCGTATGGAGCGACCTCGAGAATGCGCAGGGCGACTTCCACCTGCGCAAGCACACCATCGACATGCCGCCCGGCACCCGCCGCAGCTACCGCGTGCGCGCCGACGCACTCGGCCGCTGGGCCTACCACTGCCACCTGCTGTACCACATGGAAGCGGGCATGATGCGCGAAGTGAGGATTGAAGAATGAGCACGATTCGATCCCTCCTCCCGCAGGTACTGGGTGCTGCGCTGCTGGTTGCGCTGGCAGCGCCGGCATGGGCGCAGTCGCACAACCATGGCGAAGCTGCATCGCAGGATTCGCAGGCACCGGTCGATCATTCGAAGATGGACCACGGCAACATGGATCATTCAGCCATGGGGCATGACAAGCCTGCCGAGCCGAAGGTCGATCATTCGGCGATGGACCATTCAAAAATGGACCACGCCGCCATGGGTCACGCTGTTGCACCCTCCACGCCGCGCGAACCCATTCCGGCCGTCACCGACGCCGACCGCGCCGCCGCGTTCCCGCCCATTGATCACGGCGCGATGGAACACGCACCGGAGATCCACAGCCTGCTGTTGATCAACCGCCTGGAACAGTGGGACGGCCAGCACGGCACCGGCCAAGCATGGGAAGCCAGCGGCTGGGTCGGCGGCAACATCAACCGCCTGTGGCTGCGCAGCGAAGGCGAACGCAGCGGCGGGCGGACCGGATCGTCCGATCTGGAAGTGTTGTACGGGCGTAGCGTGTCGCCGTGGTGGGACGTACTGGTAGGCGTAAAGCAGGATTTCCGTCCGGCGGAGTCCCGGACCTGGGCCGCCCTCGGCATCCAGGGCCTGGCCCCGTACAAGTTCGAAACCTCCGCCACCGCCTACGCCGGCGACGGCGGCCAGCTGGCGGCCACGCTCGAGGTCGAGTACGAACTGCTGCTCACCAACCGCCTGATCCTGCAGCCACTGGTGGAAGCCACGCTCGCAGCGAAGGACGAACCGGAGCATGGCATGGGCTCGGGCCTGAACAAGGTGGAGGCCGGCCTGCGCCTGCGCTACGAGTTCAGCCGCCGCTTCGCGCCATACATCGGCATCAGCCACGAACGCTTGTTCGGCGACACAGCGGACTACCACCAGGCCGCAGGCGAACACACCCGCGACACCCGCTGGGTAGCCGGCGTCCGCCTCTGGTTCTGAGGGCCCCGGCCGTACGCTTCGGGTTCCGACGCCCCCGTGTAGGGACACGCCATGCGTGTCCTCGCGGTGCCGGATCAACCTAAACTCCCGCACCGCGCCTCGAAATCTCCCATGACCACCACCATCCGCCGCGCAACCCCAGCAGACGCCGATCTGTTGTCCGAACTCGCCATCACCACCTACACCGAAACCTTCGGCGACTCGTACCCGCCGGAGGACCTCGCCGCGTTCCTGCACGCGCACTACTCCCCCGAACCGCAACGCCGGGAACTCGAAGACCCACGCAGCGCCGCTTGGTTGCTGTTCGACGACGACCACCCCATCGGCTACCTCGCCGCAGGCCCGAACAGCCTCCCCCACGCAGACGCGCAGGAAGGCGACATCGAACTGAAGCGGCTCTACGTCCTGGCCAGCCACCAAAGCGGCGGCCACGGCGCCCGCCTGATGGACGCTTTCCTGGCATGGCTGGACCAGCCGCAGCGGCGCACCCTGTGGGTCGGCGTCTGGTCGGAGAATTACGGCGCGCAGCGCTTCTACGCACGCTATGGATGCCAGCAGGTAGGCACCTATGAATTCCCGGTGGGCGACAGCCGCGACCTGGAATTCATCCTGCGCCGGCCCTGATCAGGACCGGCGCGGACACCGCCGCAGCGGTCAGAAATCAAACAGGTCCGACAGGAAACTCTCTTTCTTCTTCTTGCGATACCCATGGCCATCGCCATGGTGCTGCTGGCCCAGGTGGCGGGTATCCCGGTGCTGCACGTATTCCTGCTGCTGCGGCGGCGCGGCCGCGCGGGCGGGCGCAGGTGCGGCGGCACCCACCGAGCGCTCGATGATCTTGTCCAGCTCACCTCGGTCCAGCCACACGCCACGGCATTGCGGGCAGTAATCGATTTCGATGCCCTGGCGCTCGGACATCACCAGCGCTTGGGTCGTGCAGACGGGGCATTGCATCGGTTTTGGCTCCATTCGGGGTCAGAAAGCGACTGTACCGTGGCCTACCTGACCGGTTGGCAACAGCGCAACGCGCCCGCAACACGCTTTGCACGGCCCGCTCACCTTCGCCTCCCCATACTTCCGCGCCACTCCACCCGTCCTGCCAGGGAAATCCGCGTCATGCTGTTGTCCAAGCGCCATGTAGAACCGCGCGTGCTGTTGATCGAAGACACCGAAGACACCCGCGAACTGAGCCGCATGGCGCTGGAAAGCCAAGCCTGCGAAGTGGCCGCGGTCAGCACCGCCGAAGCCGCGCTGGGCCTGCTGCAGGCCGGCGAGCGCTTCGACCTGGTATTCACCGACGTCTGCCTGGGCGGACTGAGCGGCATCGAGGCCGCGCACCGCATCCGCCAGCAGTTCCCCAGCCTGCCGGTGCTGGTGACCTCCGGCCTGCAGCCGGACCGGGTCACCCCGCACCTGGCCCCGGGCATCCACTTCCTGCCCAAGCCCTACTCGATGAGCGAACTGCTGGACGCCATCCGCGCCTGTTTCGGCGACCACGAGGTCGACCGCGCCGCCTGAGTCAGCGTTAGTCGCGAGGCTTATAGCTTTTGTTGCCCGCCGGGGTCAGACAGTAGCGACCTCCGCGTGGGCCTGTGCAAAGCCGACCGCTACTGCACGGGCAGCTCCCTGCTGTGGCAGGTGCCGCTCTGGCAGGCGCCAGTTGCGCCCCGATGCCACCCGCCGTGCAGATCTTCTTCGATGCGCTGATCGATCCATCATTGCAGACGAAAGAACCGCCTGCGCAGTGGGAGATACCGCCCTTGGCGCCTGAACAGGGTTTGTTGCCCGCAAAGGCTGGACTGGCAGCCAGCCCCAGGAACAGCAACAGCAGACACAATTGCCACGTGCGCATGGGGCCCCTACCTCCAGCACGCCCGATCGGCGCAGAAAAATCCTACCCTTTCATGCGGATTTCATCCAAGTCTGCGCATCGTTTCCGAACGGGGATGACGCTAGTGCCCCGCCGCCTCTGACCGGACTCCCGAACATGCAGACCCGATTGCTGCTGGGCACTCCCTTGTTGTTGCTGGCCACCCTTGCCGACGCGCGTGCCGACGACTTCGTCACCTGCGAAAGCCGCGACAACCGCTACCAGTCCTGTTCATTGCCGTATGCCGGCTATGTGACGCTTGATCGGAAGCTCTCCGGCGCCGACTGCCGCCAGGGCCGCAGCTGGGATTACGACCGGCGCAACGTCTGGGTGGATGACGGTTGCCGCGCCTCGTTCCGGGTCAGCAACAACGACCGGCACAACGACCACGACGACGGCAACCACGATGCCAAGGTGGCCGCTGGCGTGCTGATCGGCGCTGCCATCCTTGGCGCACTGGTGCACAACGCCAACAAGGACGACCAGCGCTACGACGACGACAACTACCAGGGTGCTCGCCACAACTCGTACGTACCGCAATGGATGGTGGGCGAGTTCGAAGGCTACAACCCGATGTACAACGCCGACATCCGCATGCGGATCGAATCCGATGGCCGCATGAGCGCGCAGGCCCGGGGCCAGAACCTGTCCGGCTGGGTCAACGGCGGCCAGCTCAACGTAGGCAACAGCGTGTTCGACATCAGCCAGAGCCGCGATGGCTTCGTCACGACCGAAGTGGGCGATCGCCAGAACGAAGTGCGTTACCACCGCGTACGCTGAGTGACGCGCTCCTGCCGTAGAGCCGGGCTCTGCCCGGCTCCACGGTGAGGGTTCAGCCCCCGACCTTGCAGCTCAACCGCGTACCGTAGAAGTCCAGCGTCGCCTCGCCCTGGTGTTCCCAGAACTCCACGCCCTCGCGCGTATAGCGAGCGCCACTTGCCGACGGCGCAGCAAACGTAATCGCCTGGTCGCGCGCCAACCGGACCACCGCAACCTGCGGGTCCAGTTCGTTGTGGAACACCACCGACAGCGGCTTGCTCGCGTCGTCACAGATGTATTGCACCGCCTTCGCGGCCGGCGCCGATGCCGAGGACAGGCGCAGCTCCACGATGCGGGTCTGGTAGGATTCGACCAGGCAACGGTTGGCATCGACCGCCTGCCAGCACGCATCACGCCCCTTGATCCAGCCGCGCTGCTCAGCAGCAATGTCCAGCTCGCCCGGACCGGTCTGCGCGGCTTTGTAAAGCGCGGCCAGTTCGCGATCCAGCGCCGACAGACGGGCGTCACCGCAGACCGCTTTCTCGGCATCGGACGCGGCCTTGGCGCAATCGAACGACGGGCCCTGCCCAGCGGCCGCAGCGCTAGGCGTTTCAGTAGTCGCCACCGGCTTCGGCGACTCATTGGTCGGCGCAGCGGGCGCCGGCGCCACCGGGTCGGTCGGCGCGGGCTTACAGGCCGCCAGCGCAAGCGCACCCAGGCCGATCAGGACGAAACGATTCATGGCAGCTCCACTGCGCGATCAGGACAGGCCCCAAGTGTGCACCCGTTGACCGGTACGCGGCGTATACGGCGCAAACGCAATTGCCAAACTCAACGAAGGATGTTTATGGGATGAACTGACTAGAAAATGATGAGCGGCAAGCGCTTTCGTGCCTCGTCAGCGATCGCCTCAGCCAGCGCTACGAACTGTGCATCGTCACCAGCCTCTGCATGACTTGCCTCCAAGAACCACCGGATATCGTCCTCGGTCTGTAAATGGGCCTTGGCATCCCACACGTGTAGAGCAACTTTGCCCGTTTCCTTCCGGCTCATCGTTCTAGGCTCTCTAACACGACGCCATCACTCCGCTTACTTTCCCGTTTGCCGTATTACAGCCGGAAGCGGAGCCCCACATCTACGTGCAATTCCGACATACGACCACGGCAGCGGGAGTGCGAACGCCAAGCGGTCCAACCCGTTGGCCTGCGCAGCGCACAAAAAAGGCGCCCATCGGGCGCCTAAGTCGTTGATGCAATTGGTGGGCCGTGATGGATTCGAACCATCGACCAAAAGATTAAAAGTCTTCTGCTCTACCGACTGAGCTAACGGCCCATTGCATGCCCCGACTTCGCGCCGGGGGTGCGCATTCTAACCCATCTTGCGCCGCAGGCGTACCCCGGCGCGTCGCGATCAGGCGTAGCGGGTCGGGTCCGGCACGCCGGCGTCGGCGAAGCCCTGGGCGCGCAGGCGGCAGGCGTCGCAGTGGCCGCAGGCCGCGCCGGTGGCGTCGGCGTTGTAGCAGGAGACGGTGAGGCCGAAGTCCACGCCCAGGCGCACGCCTTCACGCACGATGTCGGCCTTGCTCAGGAACTGCAGCGGGGCGTGCACCTGGATGCCCGCCCCTTCCACGCCGGCCTTGGTGGCCAGGTTGGCCAGGGTCTGGAAGGCGCTGATGAACTCGGGGCGGCAGTCCGGGTAACCGGAGTAGTCCACGGCGTTGACGCCGCAGAAGATGTCGTTGGCGCCCAGCACTTCGGCCCAGCCCAGCGCGACCGAAAGCATGATGGTGTTGCGTGCCGGCACGTAGGTGACCGGGATGCCCTCGCCGCCCGCTTCGGGCACGTCGATGTCGTCGGTCAGGGCTGAACCGCCGATGCTGCGCAGGTCGACGTTGACGGTCTTGTGCGCGGCCACGCCCAGCGCCTTGGCCACCGCGGCGGCGGCGTCCAGTTCGGAGGTGTGGCGCTGGCCGTAGCGGACGCTCAGGGCGTGCACGGCGAAGCCCTGCTCACGCGCCATGGCGACGACGGCGGCGGAATCCATGCCGCCGGACAGGAGGACAACTGCGTTCTTCATGAGGGTGTTTCCGGTGGGTTGCGGGAAAGCCAGCACGCTGTCCCGCGCCGGTACATCAGGGGCGTTCGAACGGGCTCAGCGGCCCGGCTCGTCGTCCCACAGAAGCTTGTGCAGTTGCATCTGGAAGCGCACCGGCAGCCGGTCTTCGACGATCCAGTCGGCCAGCTCGCGCGGCGTTACCTGGCCCTTGCTGGGCGAGAACAGCACCATGCAGCGCTCGTTCAAACGGTGCTCGCGCAGCATGGCGCGCGCCCATTCGTAGTCGTCGCGGCTGCACAGGACGAACTTGATCTGGTCGCGACGGGTCAGCAGCGGCAGGTTTTCCAGGCGGTTGCGCGCCATTTCGCCCGAACCGGGCGTCTTGAGGTCGACCACGCGCGAGACGCGCGGGTCCACGCCGCTCACATCCAGCGCGCCGGAGGTCTCCAGCGAGACGTCCATGCCGGCCTCACACAGCTTCTCCAGCAGCACCAGGCAGCGCTTCTGCGCCAGCGGCTCGCCACCCGTCACGCAGACGTGCTGCACGCCCTGGGCCAGCACCTCGGCCACGATCGCGTCGATGTCCCACCAGGTGCCGCCGTGGAAGGCGTAGGCGGTGTCGCAGTAGGTGCAGCGCAGCGGGCAGCCGGTCAGGCGCACGAACACGGTCGGCCAGCCGGCGGCGTCGGCTTCGCCCTGCAGCGAGGTGAAGATCTCGGTGATCTTCAGGCGCGGCAGCGGGGATTGCACGATCTCGCTGGGGGTGGCGATGGCGTCGGACGTGGCGGTGGTCATGGTGGAAATCAAAAAGTGCGGTTTCGGAAACGAGAGCAGCCACGCAGGGCGTGGCTCTACCGGGTGTGGCCGATTGCGTCGGGCCAACGGGGAATTATACCGGCCTGGGCCGGGGGGCGCCTCAGCGGATCTGCTGGCCGAGGCGGATGGCCTGCAGACGGTCCTGCGCGGTGCGCGCGGCGTCCGAGCCGGGATAGGTGTTGACGACCTGCTCCAGGGTGGCCTGGGCCTCGTCGATCTTGCCTTCGCCATACTGCGAAAGACCGACCTTCAGCAGGCCGCCAGAGGCCTTGTCGTGGGTCGGGTAGCGCGCCAGGAGGTCGCGGAACTGCGCCTCGGCGAGCGGGAAATTGCGGGTGGCGTAGTAGCTTTCACCCAGCCAGTACAGCGCATTGGGGGTGTAGACGCCGTTCGGGTACAGCTCCAGGAAGCTCAGGAACAGCTGCGCGGAGTCGTCGTACTTGCCGGCCTTGAGCGAATCGAAGGCGACATTGTAGGCAGTGCGCTCGTCGCCGCTGGCGGCCAGGCTGCCCGGGTCGCCGTGTACGGAAGGCGGCCGCTCGGTGGCGGCCGCTGCCGGTACGGCGGGCTTGGGTGCGGCAGCGGGTGCATTCGGGGCCGGTGCGGCCGGCAGAATCGGGGCGCTGCCCCCTTCAATACGGTTCAGACGCCCGTCCAGGTCCAGGTACTGGTCCTGCGAGGTCTGCTTCAACTGGGCGTTTTCGTGCTGGAGCTGCTCAACGGTGCTCTGCAGCTGCTGCATCTGCTGACGCAGCTGGGTGACCTGGTTCAACAGATCCTGGTTGGAACTGTTGTTGTAGGCCTGCTGTTCGAGCGCGCCAACGCGGTCGGCCAGGCTCTGCCGCTGGGCCTGCGCCGGTGCGGCAGCCACGAGGGCTGCCGCAACGACCAGCATCAAGGTTTTGATGCCAATGCGCATGGATTACTGCGCGGTGTAGACGATTTCGACGCGACGGTTCTGCGACCAGCAACCTTCGTTCGACTCGGTGCAGACCGGACGCTCTTCACCGTAGGAAACGACGGTGATCTGGCTGGCCGAACCACCGTTGGCCTGCAGGGCCGACGACACGGCATTGCCACGACGCTCGCCCAGGGCCTGGTTGTACGCGCGCGAACCGCGCTCGTCGGTGTGGCCCTGCAGGGTCATGCGGGCCGACGGACGGTCACGCAGGTACTTGGCGTGGCAGGCCATCTGGGCCTGGAACTCCGGCTTGATCGCTTCCTGGTCCAGGTCGAACAGCACAACGCGCTGGCGCAGGCAGGCGTCGGTGTCCAGGTCGCCCGGGCCGTACAGGCCGGAGGTCGACGGGCCGGTCGGCTGGGTGGTGCTGCCGGTGTCAACCGGAGCTTCCGGAGCTTCCTTGACCTTCTTGGAGCAACCGGCCAGGACGGCCACGGACAACAGGGAGACAAGCAAAACGCGGGAGGTCTTGTTCATGAAATACCTTTGAGGCTCCTAAAGCCGGATGTGGGATGAATACGTGCGGATCTTAACACTCTGTTAGCGCTTTGTACGGTATGGCGACCACGAAGGTTCGCGAACATCACCGTCAGCCAGCACCAGCCGTTGGCGCACGCGCCCATCAGCCGACACCGCATACAGCACGCCACGGCCGCCTTCGCGGGCCGCATACAGCACCATGCTTGCGTTGGGAGCGAAGGTCGGGGACTCGTCCAGCGAGCCCGGCGACAGCGTGCTCCAGCGCGGGGAGCCCAGGCTGCTGTCCATCATCGCGATCTTGTAGGTGTTGCCGCTGCCCTGCGCCACGACCAGCTTCCTGCCGTCGTAGGAGATGCTCGGGGTGGCGTTGTAGTTGCCCTGGAAGGTCACGCGCGAGGCGCTGCCACCGGTGGAGGGCACCTGGTAGATCTGCGGGCGGCCGCCACGGTCCGAGGTGAAGTACACGCTGGAACCGTCTGCGCTCCAGGTCGGCTCGGTGTCGATGGCGAAGTGGTTGGTGAGCTGGGTGAGCTGCTTGCTGCCCAGGTCCATCACGTAGATTTCCGGGTTGCCGCTGCGCGACAGCGACAGGGCCAGGCGACGACCGTCCGGGGAGAACGACGGGGCGCTGTTGATGCCACGGAAGCTGGTGACCAGTTCACGGGCGCCGGTGGAGATGTTCTGGATGTAGATCGCCGAATTGCCACGCTCGAAGCTGACATAGGCCAGGCGGTTGCCATCCGGGCTCCACGACGGCGACAGCAGCGGCTCGGCCGAGCGGACGATGGTCTGCGGGTTGTAGCCGTCCGAATCGGCCACCATCAGCGCATAGCGCATGGCATCGCCCTTGCCGCTGGCGGTGACGTAGGCGATGCGGGTCCAGAAGGCGCCGCGAACACCCGTGATCTTCTCGTAGATGGCATCGGCCATCTGGTGGGCGACATCGCGCATGGCGTTGCCACGGGCGGTCATGGCCAGGCCGAGCAGGCGCTCGCCCTTTGGCACGTCGTACAGCTCGTACTCGACCCGGTAGGCGCCGGCACCGGCGTCCATGACCCGGCCGACCACGATGTAGTTCTGCTTCAGCGCGCGCCAGGTGGCGAACTGGATCTCGCTGCCACGGGTCGGCTTTTCAACGATCTGGGCTTCGGGAAGGGTACGGAACTGGCCGGAACGCTCCAGGTCAGCGCGGACCACGGAGGCCACGTCGGTCTGCGGGGCGGCGGCCGAGCCCTGGTAGGGCATGGGCACCACGGTGATGGGCAGCGCGGAGGCGTTGCCGCCGATGATGTCGATATCCAGGCCCCTCTGCTGCGCAACGGCGGCAAAAGGCAGCAGCAACAAGACCGCGAACACGGCAAACCAGCGAGGCATCTTCTTCATGGGCGCTCTATTGGGGGGAAAACCAGAACGAGGGATATCAGCACGGCGGTGAACCGTTTCGCAATGATGAACCAACCGGGTGTGAAATCCGAGTGGTTGCCTGTTCGAACATCACGTGCCGTTAACGCTCTCGTGCCGTCACCTGACCTTTTGCACCCTCTTCCAAGTCCTCGGCGACGAAGGTGAAGGCAATCCTGTACTGGTACACGGACTCGTAACCTGAGTAGGGCAACGGGCTGGCGTTCCAGACGGCGCTCTTTACCGAGCCCTGCCCCGGCGCATCGTATGGACAGGCTGGATCGACGTCTACGGTAACGATGCGGCCGCCGGGAAGCTGGCGGATGTGCACCCTGCAGGGGCTCCCAAGCGGGACAGAGGCGGGGCGAATCCACTGATCGACGACCTTTTTCCTGATCGCGTTCGCGTACTCGGTGACGAGCGCCTGCATTTCCGCGGGAGACAACGCAGTACCGGCGGCAGGGATGGCTTGGGCAGCGGGAGCCACTGCCGTTGCAATGGGGCGCGGCTCTACCGCTTTCGCGGCTACGGCACCTGCCGCGAAAGCGGCTGCAATGACGACGAACGCGAAGGAGAGCCCACGATACGGCTGGTTCATGGTCCACGCAGGATCAGGGCGACGGCGAATCTTGCGTCATCAATCCTGGGCGGTAAAGGTAAAGTTGAGCTGGCGCGCGAACACGGTCTCGAAACCGCGGTACGGCAACGGCTGCGCATTGAGCACCGCCGCTTCGATGGAGCGGCGGCCGGCCTCGTCGAACGGGCAGTCCGGGCTGACCTTGGCCGAGCTCACGTTGCCGCCGGGCAGCTGCACGATTTCGATTTTGCAGCGCTGGCCGAACGGCACATTGTCCGGACGGGTCCAGGACGCCAGCACCTTCTGCTGGATCGCGGCCGCGTACTTGGCGCGCAGGTCGTCGCTGGTGCCGCCGCCACCGGCGGCCGGCTGCGCAGCGCCGGTCGCCCCGGCAGTGGACTGGCCAGTGGCCGCGCGCGCGGCGGCGAGCTGACGCAGCTTCTGCTCGGCCAGCTTGGCTTCCTTCTCGGCGGCCTCGCGGCGGCTGCGGATCTCGGCGATCTTCTTCTGGCGCTCGGCTTCAGCCTTGACGTCGTTGGCCTTCTGCTCCTGCTCGGCCAGCTTCTTCTTCTGTGCGGCCTCTTCCTGCTGCTTGGCCAGGCGAAGCTTCTGCTCGGCCTCTTCCACGCGCTTGCGCTCGGTCAGGTCGATCTGCTCCTGGCGGCGCTTGGCTTCCTGCTCCTGCTTGGCCTTCTCGGCCGAGATCGACATCGCGTTGACCGCGGCCTGGTCGACCGTGTCGGGCTGGGCGATGCGTTCCTGGGCGTTCTGCTGCTGCGGGGTCGGCGCATCCTGCGGGCGCGGTTCGGGCAGCGGCTGCGGCGGCGGCACGGTGTCTTCTTCCACCGGAATCGGCTCGGCCACCGGCTCGGGCAGATCCGGCAGCTTTTCCGAGGCGCGCAGCGCCTGGCGTGCAGCAGCAGCCTCCGAGGCGCTCAGCTGCAGGCTGGCTTCAATCGCCGGGTCGCCTGCTGCCGCTTCCGTGGAACGCTGCGGCGACCACAGCCACGCGGCGATGAACACCAGCGCCAGCAGCAGATGCACGAGGATCGCCAGCGCGATCGGCAGACCCCACTGTTCCTCGGGCTGGCGCTGCGGGGGCAGGACGTCAGTTTGCATCGGTCGCCAGACCCACCTTTTCCACGTTGGCGCGCTTGATCACGTCCATGGCGGCCACGACCTTTTCGTAGGCCACGGCCTTGTCGGCAGCGACGATCACGCGCAGGTTCTTGTCCTGCGCGGCGATCGCGCCGAGCTGCGCCTGCAGTTCGGCGGCTTCCAACGGCGCCGGTTCCTTGGCGTCGGGCAGCTTCAGGCTGAGCTGGCCGTCCAGGCGGACCGAGACGATCACCGGGTCCTGCTTGCTTTCCAGGGCCTTGGCCTGCGAGCTGGGCAGGTCCACTTCAAAGCTCAGGGTGAGCAGCGGCGCGGTGACCATGAAGATGATCAGCAGCACCAGCATGACGTCGATGTACGGCACGACGTTGATTTCGGATTTGAGCTTGCGGCGCTTGCGGCGGCCGATGGCAGCGGTCATGGCAGAGTCCTTGTGCTGGGCGCTTACTCGTCGCCTGCGGACTGGCGCTGCAGGATCGAGCTGAACTCTTCGGCGAAGGTTTCAAAGCGGACCGACAGGCGCTCGACGCGGGTGGTGAAGCGGTTGTAGGCCCACACCGCCGGGATCGCCACGAACAGGCCGATGGCGGTGGCGAACAGCGCTTCGGAAATACCCGGGGCGACCGAGGCGATACCGGCCTGCTCGCCACTGTTGATCATGTCGTGCATGGTCACCATGATGCCGAACACGGTGCCGACCAGGCCCACGTACGGCGCGGTGGAACCGATGTTGGCCAGCAGCTCCAGGCTGCGCTCCATCTGATCCACTTCGCGGGTGTAGGTGGTGCGCATGGCGCGCTGGGCACCTTCAAGCTGGGCGCGGCCGTCCAGGCGACGCTTGTCGCGCAGGCGGGTGAATTCGCGGAAGCCGGCTTCGAAGATCGCTTCCAGCCCGCCTACCTTGCGGTTGCGGTCGGTGGCGGCGCTGTACAGCTTGCCCAGGTCCGCACCGGACCAGAAGCGGCTTTCGAACTCGTCGGCCTCGCGGTTGGCGGCGTTGAACACGCGCGCCTTGCGGAAGATGATCACCCAGCTGATGAACGAACCGGCCAGCAGCAGCAGCACGATGATCTTCACCGGCAGGCTGGCCTTGATCATCAGGTCCAGGTAATTGATGCCACCGCCGTGCGCGGCCTGGGCGACGGTCTGCGACGCGGCGCTGGTGACTTCCTGCGGCAGCGCTTCGACCACCGTGGCCTGCAGGGCCAAAAGCATTGCGATCATCCGTTGTTCCTCAAAGTGCGGCTGTTTGAATGGCGTGGGTTTTCAGCGCGGCGTGGAGTGCATCGTCCATGCCGCGCGGTTTGAATGTGGAGGCGTCCAATGCCGCGATCTTCACCTGCGCGGTCAGCAGCGTTTCATCGCCGCGACACACCGCCTGTTCGAACACCATGCTGGCGCGCTTGCACTGCACCAGCGTGGCGGTCACCAACAGCGCGTCGTCCAGCCGCGCCGGCTTCAGGAACTCCAGGGTCATCGACCGGACCGCGAACACCAGGCCATGCTCGGTGCGGGTGCGTTCCTGGCCATACCCCAGCGCGCGCATCCATTCGGTGCGTGCCCGTTCCATGAAGGCCACGTAGCGGGCGTGGTAGACCACGCCGCCAGCGTCGGTATCTTCCCAATATATGCGTGTCGGCCAACTGAACCGCGCGTCAACCGGCATCGGGGACCTCCGCGAACAGGTCGGCCGGCGGGTTCTTCGGCTTCAGGCCCAGGTGGCGGTACGCCTTGTGGGTGGCCATGCGGCCGCGCGCGGTGCGCACCAGGAAGCCCTGCTGGATCAGGTAGGGTTCGACCACGTCTTCCAGCGTGCCGCGCTCCTCGGAGAGGGCCGCCGCCATCGATTCGACGCCGACCGGGCCGCCGTCGAAATAGTCGATCAGGGTGCGCAGCATGCGCCGGTCGAGGTCGTCGAAGCCTTCCGGGTCGACCTTCAGCATCTGCATGGCGGCCTGCGCCACGTCCTGGTCGATATGCCCGTTGGCCTTGACCTGGGCGTAGTCGCGCACGCGGCGCAGCAGCCGGTTGGCGATACGCGGGGTGCCCCGCGAACGGCGCGCGATTTCCGCCGCGCCCTCGGCGGTGCAGTCGATGCCGAGGATCGCCGCCGAGCGCCTGACGATCTTCGTCAGCTCCTCGGGGGTGTAGAACTCCAGCCGGTGCACGATGCCGAAGCGGTCGCGCAGCGGCGCGGTCAGCAGGCCGGCACGGGTGGTGGCGCCGATCAGGGTGAACGGCGGCAGGTCGATCTTGATCGAGCGCGCCGCAGGGCCCTCGCCGATCATGATGTCGATCTGGAAATCTTCCATCGCCGGGTACAGCACTTCTTCCACCACCGGCGACAGGCGGTGGATCTCGTCCACGAACAGCACGTCGTGCGGCTGCAGGTTGGTGAGCAGCGCGGCCAGGTCGCCGGCCTTTTCGATCACCGGCCCGGAGGTCACCCGCAGCGCCACGCCCAGCTCGTTGGCGATCACATGGCTCAGGGTGGTCTTGCCGAGGCCCGGAGGCCCGAAGATCAGCACATGGTCGAGCGCATCGCCGCGGGCCTTGGCCGCTTCGATGTAGATCGACAGCTGCTCGCGCACGGGCGCCTGGCCAAGGTAGTCGGCCATGCGCTTGGGGCGGATGCTGGCGTCGGTGGTGTCATCCTCGCGGGTGGCACCGGCGCCAATGATGCGGTCGTCGGTCATTTCCCGATTATGAGGCAAAAAGACGCGAATTCGGCGTAGTGCCGGCCGCCGGCCGGCTCCCCGTCAAATTTCGACCTGCGCGCCCAATTCCACGAGGCGGTTCCCCGGAATCCGGAAGAACCCGGTCGCCGGCGCGGCGTTCCGGTGCATCAGCGCGAACAGCTTGTCGCGCCAGATCGGCATGCCGCGGTTGGCGGTGGCCACGATGGTCTCGCGGCTGGCGAAGAAGGTGGTGTCCATCGGGTCGAAGTAGATCCCGCCCCGGTCGCACGAGCGCATCAGCGCCAGCGGCACGTCCGGGGTCTCCATGAAGCCGAAACGCACGAACACGCGGTAGAACTCATCGCCCACCGACTCGATCTTCAGCCGCTGGCCTTCCATCGCGTACGGAATGGGCAGGGTCTCCACGTGCAGGAACACGTTGCGCTCGTGCAGCACCTTGTTGTGCTTGAGGTTGTGCATCAGCGCATGCGGGGCCACCGAGGGGTCGGCGGTGAGGAACACCGCCGTGCCCGGCACGCGCACCGGCGGCGCCAGCATCAGCCCCGGCAGGAAGGTATCCAGGCGGATGCCGTCCTTGCGGATCTCATCGCGCAGCAGCTCGCGGCCACGCCGCCAGGTGCGCATCATGGTGAACAACACGATGCCCAGCACCACCGGGAACCAGGCGCCCTGCAGCAGCTTGGCGCCGTTGGCGATCACGAAGCCCAGGTCGATGATGAAGAACACCACGCACAGCGGAATGATCCAGTAGCGCGAGGTCGGCCACAGCGCGCGCGCGACCAGGGCCAGCAGCAGGGTGTCGATCAGCATGGTCGCCGACACCGAGATGCCGTAGGCCACCGCCAGGTTGGACGAGCTGCGGAAGGCCAGCACCAGGCCGATGACCATCACCGCGATACCCCAGTTGATGCCCGGGATGTAGATCTGGCCGATGGTGTCGTGCGAGGTATGGGTGATCCGCATGCGCGGGATGTAACCCAGCTGCATGGCCTGGCGCGAGACCGAGAACGCGCCGGTGATCACCGACTGCGAGGCGATCACCGCGGCCATGGTGGCCAGCACGATCATCGGGTACAGCGCCCACTCCGGCACCGCTTCGAAGAACGGGTTCTTCACCGCTTCGGGGTTGTTGAGCACCAGCGCGCCCTGCCCCAGGTAGTTCAGCACCAGGCAGGGCAGCACGAAGAAGTACCACGCGTGGCGGATCGGCTTGGCGCCGAAGTGGCCCATGTCGGCATACAGCGCCTCGCCACCGGTCACCGCCAGCACCACCGCACCCAGGATGAACACGCCGTGCCAGCCATGCTCCATGAAGAAGCGCACCGCCCAGATCGGGTTGAACGCCTTCAGCACTTCGGGCGAGTCCACGATGTTCCAGATGCCGATCGCGGCCAGCGAAATGAACCAGACCGAGGTGATCGGGCCGAACAGCTTGCCGATCCGCTCGGTGCCGAAGCGCTGCACCGCGAACACCGCCAGCAGCACCACCACGGTAATCGGCACGATGAACGCATGCAGCCCGGGCGCGGCCACTTCCAGGCCCTCCACCGCGCCGAGCACGGAGATGGCCGGGGTGATCACCCCATCGCCGAAGAACAGCGAGGCGCCGAAGATGCCCAGGATGCCGACCACATAGGCAGAGCGGGAGCCGTTGGCCATGGTGCGCTGGGTCAGCGCCATCAGCGCCATGATGCCGCCCTCGCCGTCGTTGTCGGCGCGCATGATGATGGTGACGTACTTCAGGGTCACCACCAGCATCAGCGCCCAGAACGCGAGCGAGAGCACGCCCAGCACCGTGTCATGGTTGCCGACCAGCCCGTAGTGCTCGGAGAAGGCTTCCTTCAGGGTGTACAGCGGGCTGGTGCCGATGTCGCCGAACACCACGCCGATCGCACCGACCATCAGGGCCAGGCCGCCGGCGGCCGGCGCATGGCCATGCCCGGCGTGGCCGTTATCGTGCTGGGTGGAAGAGCTGGACATGGGACTCCGGGCGGATGTCGGTCGTTGGGAAGGTCAGGCGCGCGCGCTCAGCGCAGCGCGGCCTGCAGGGCCTTGCGGATCACGGTGGCGACATCGTCGCCCTCGCTGTTGGCATCGCGCGCCATGCGCGCCGCTTCGGCCGGCTTGTAGCCCAGCTGCTGCAGCGCCACGGTAGCTTCGGAAACCGGGTCGGCGCCGATCGCACCGGCAATTGGTGCGCCGCCCCCGCTGAAGTTGGCCGCGCGGTCGCGCAGCTCCAGCACCATGCGCTCGGCGGTCTTCTTGCCGATACCGGGAATGCGGGTCAGCGCGGTGATGTCGCCGGCCTGCACCATGCGTGCGAACTCGTCCACGCTCACCCCCGACAGCACCGCCAGCGCGATCTTCGCGCCGATCCCGCTGACCTTCTGCACGTCGCGGAACAGGCGGCGCTCGCCCTCGCGCAGGAATCCGTACAGCGACACGCTGTCTTCCTTCTGCGCGTAGTGGGTGAACAGGATCACCTCGCGGCCCAGGTCCGGCAGGTCGTAGAAGGTGCTCATCGGCGCCTCCAGCTCGTAGCCGACCCCGTTGACGTCGATCAGCAGCCACGGCGGCGCCTTGTACGCCAGGATCCCACGCAGACGACCAATCATGCAGATGTCCTCATTTCCGGCTCCAGGCCTGGCGGGCATTGACCCCAAGACGCTGCGCCGTCGCCCGTACATGGGCATGGGTGATGGCCACGGCCAACGCGTCGGCGGCGTCGGCCTGCAGCTTGGCTTTCAGGTTGAGCATAAGCCCGACCATGTGTTGGACCTGTTGCTTTTCCGCCCCGCCGCGCCCGACCACCGCCAGCTTGATCTCGCTGGCCGCGTACTCGTGCACCGGCAGGTCGCGCATGACCACCGCCGAGATCGCCGCGCCGCGCGCCTGGCCCAGCTTCAGCGCCGAGTCCGGGTTGCGCGCCATGAACACCTTCTCGATGGCCACTTCGTGCGGGCGGTATTCCTCCACCAGCGCGTTGAGCCCCAGCACCAGCAGCTTCATCCGCTGCGGGAAGTCGTCCGCGCCCAGCAGCACCAGCGGCAGGTGGTGCACGTGCACCACTTTGCCGGACGGGTCGACGTCAATGATGCCGACCCCGGTCCGCTGCGAACCGGGGTCGATGCCGAGGATGCGGATCATGCCGGGCTACGCCGTCAGGCGTAGGCGTCCGCGCCGAGGTCGGCGTTGGAGAACACGTCCTGCACGTCGTCCAGGTCTTCCAGCATGTCCAGCATCTTCTTGACCTGCAGGGCGGTGTCGCCCTCGACCTTGATGTCGTTGTCCGCGCGGAAGGTGAGTTCGGCGTGGTCCGGCTTCAGGCCGGCCGCTTCCATGGCTTCCTTGACCGCGTGGTACATGTCGGCCGCGGTCAGCACGTCGATGGCGCCGTCCTCGGGGTAGACCACCACGTCATCGGCGCCGGCCTCGATGGCCGCCTCGGTCACCGCGTCTTCGTTGGCGCCGCCGGCAAAGTGCAGCACGCCCACGCGCTTGAACATGAACGACACCGAGCCTTCCGTGCCCATGTTGCCGCCGCACTTGCTGAACGCGTGGCGGACATCGGCCACGGTACGCACGCGGTTGTCGGTCAGGCAGTCGACGATCACGGCCACGCCACCGGGGGCATAGCCCTCGTAGCGGATCTCTTCGTACTCCACCCCTTCCAGCTCGCCGGTGGCCTTCTTGATGGCCCGTTCGATCACGTCCTTGGACATGTTCGAGGCCAGGCCCTTGTCCATGGCCACGCGCAGGCGCGGGTTGTTGTTGGGGTCGCCTCCACCGCCGCGCGCGGCAACGCCGATCTCGCGGATGATCTTGGTGAAAATCTTGCCGCGCTTCGCGTCAGACGCGTTTTTGCGGTTTTCGATGGAAGGGCCTCTACCCATGGGTGTTTCCGTGCTTGCGTGGGAACAGGGCGCGGATTCTACCTGATCGGCCGCTCAGGCGGCGTGGGCGGTTCGGTCCGGGCGGAAGCAGCCGTCGCGCAGGAAGGCGGCGGTCTGGCGGGCAGCGTCGGGCGAGAACACCAGGCCGCTGTGGCTGGCGGCGACCACGCAGTGGTCGGCCAGGCCCGGCAGGCGGGTTTCGTCCAGCGCCACGGTGCCGTCGGAGGCCTCGCCGATGGCGCCCAGCAGGCTGCCCAGGCCGTGCGGCACCGAGCCGGCGATCAGCCCGACCTGCGCCCTGCCCTGCCAGTCCGGCAGGCCGTCCAGCAGCAGGTCCGAACTGCGACCCAGCGCCGCCGACCAGCCATGTTCGGCCAGGGTACGGGCGGTGCCGCTGCCGCGCAGCGGCGAGCCCAGGCAGACCACCCGCGAGACCG
This sequence comes from Stenotrophomonas bentonitica, assembly GCF_013185915.1. Taxonomy (NCBI): domain Bacteria; kingdom Pseudomonadati; phylum Pseudomonadota; class Gammaproteobacteria; order Lysobacterales; family Lysobacteraceae; genus Stenotrophomonas; species Stenotrophomonas bentonitica. Next base: position 1,455,596 of record NZ_JAAZUH010000001.1, read on the forward strand.
GCAGGTCGGGCTGGCGGCGGAGTGCCTCCAGCGCGACCAGGCCGCCCAGGCTGTGCCCGACCAGGGCCACCGGACCGCTGTCCTTGAGTCGCTGCAGGAGCTGCGGCACGGCCACGTCGGGGCCACCGAACACGCTGGCATAGCCGAAGGTGTCCACGCTGAAGCCACGCGCGCGCAGGCGCCAGGCCAACGGGCCGACCCAGGCGCGGGCATTCCAGATGCCATGCAGCAGTAAAACGGGGGGATTCATGGGGGCAGCGTAGCCGGTGCGAACCGTTCCAGCAGTAGGAGACGGCCCAATTAGACAGATGGACTGACGAACGGCGGGTGAAGCCGCGGCGAGGCGTTCAGGAAGCCTGCGGATTGCGGCGCAGGATGAACTCGAGATCCCTCACCTGCCCGACCGGGAACTCGTAGGTACCCACTTTTTCGAAGCCGTAGCGGGCGTAGAAACGCTGCGCGCCGAAATTCTCGGACCACACGCCCAGCCACAGGGTGCGCGGGCCGTCGCGTTCCAGCCAGGCCAGCGCGGTTTCCAGCAGGCGGCTGCCCCAGCCGCTGCTCTGTTCGTCCTTGATCAGGTACAGGCGCTTGAGCTCGCCATCGCCGGCCTGCACCTGCTCATGCGGCAGGCCGCAGGGGCCGGCGGCGGCATGGCCCACGGCCACGCCGTCGCGTTCCAGCAGCCACACCGCGTAATCGGGGTGCGACAGGATCACCTGCTGGCGGTCGACCGCGTAGGCCTCGGCGAGGAAATCCTGCAGGTCCTGCGGCGGGTACAGGTGGCCGAAAGTTTCCACGAAGGTGCGGGTGGCCAGCACCGACAAGGTCGGTGCGTCTTCGGGGCCGGCGCGGCGGATGGTGTACATGGACGGGTGCGGGACAGGCCTCAGGCCTGCGTCCCCTTGGCGGCGTCTTCTTCTTCGCCGTCTTCGTCCTCTTCCTCGTACTCCTCGTCCTCTTCCTCGTCGTCCTCGCCTTCTTCGTACTCTTCGTCTTCCTCGTCGCCTTCTTCTTCGTCGTCTTCGTAATCCTCGACGCCGAAGTCCTCACCGTCCCAGCGGCCTTCGCCATCGGCGACGAAGGTCAGCGCCATCGCGGCGGGGTTGGTACCCACGCGCACCAGCCAGCCGCCGAACACGCGGGCGCGCTCGGTCACCAGGTTGGCATCGCTGCCCTCATTGCCCAGCTTTTCCCATTCCACTACGAACGCAACGTCGGACATTTCTGGATCTCCTGATGGATAAAGGCAGCCGGGCAGAGCCCGGCTCTACGCGTGGGAGCATGTTCCGCGAAGGCGGACCATGAGGTTATTTCTTCGGGCGGACCTGGATGTGCACTTCGGCCAGCTGCTCGTCCGGGATCGGCGAAGGGGCGCCGGTCATCAGGCACTGCGCGCCGGTGGTCTTCGGGAACGGAATGACGTCGCGGATAGATTCGGTACCGGCCATCAGCGCGGCGATACGGTCGATGCCGAAGGCGATGCCACCGTGCGGCGGTGCGCCGAAACGCAGCGCGTCGAGCAGGAAGCCGAACTTGGCTTCGGCCTCTTCGGCGCCGATGCCGAGCAGTTCGAACACCGCGCTCTGCATGTCCGAACGGTGGATACGGATCGAACCGCCGCCGATCTCGTTGCCGTTCAGCACCATGTCATAGCCGCGCGACACGGCCGTCTTCGCGTTGGCGCGCAGGTCGGCGATGTCGTCCACCGCAGGAGCGGTGAAGGGGTGATGCAGGGCGACGTAGCGCTGGGCTTCGTCGTCGTACTCGAACATCGGGAAGTCGGTCACCCACAGCGGCGCCCAACCGTCGGCGACCAGGCCGAAGTCCTTGCCGGCCTTCAGGCGCAGCGCGCCCATGAAGTCGGACACCTTGTTGTAGCCACCGGCGCCGAAGAACACGATGTCGCCGTTGCCGGCACCGACGTGCGCGACCAGCGCGGCGAAGGCGTCTTCGCTGAAGAACTTGGCGATCGGCGAGCTGACCTCGCCGTTCTCGGCGATCTTGATATAGGCCAGGCCCTTGGCGCCGTACTTGGCGGCGTGCGCGGCATATTCATCGATCTGCTTGCGCGAGAGGCTGGCACCGCCAGGAATGCGCAGCGCGGCCACGCGACCGTCCGGGTCGGCGGCGGCGCTGGCGAACACCGGGAACTCGCTGGCCTTGACCAGCTCGGCCACGTCCACCAGCTCCAACGCGATGCGCAGGTCCGGCTTGTCCGAGCCATAGCGACGCATCGCCTCGGCCCAGGTCATGCGCGGGAAGCTGGCGGCCAGCTCCACGTCCACCACTTCCTTGAAGATGGCGCGGATCATGCCTTCCACGAAGTCCTGCACGTCGCGCTCGCGCACGAAGGCGAATTCCATGTCCAGCTGGGTGAATTCCAGCTGGCGGTCGGCGCGCAGGGCTTCGTCGCGGAAGCAGCGCGCGATCTGGTAGTAGCGGTCGAAGCCGGCCACCATCAGGATCTGCTTGAACAGCTGCGGGCTCTGCGGCAGTGCGTAGAACTCGCCCGGGTGCATGCGCGCCGGCACCAGGAAGTCGCGCGCGCCTTCCGGGGTGGCCTTGGTCAGGATCGGGGTTTCGATGTCCTGGAAGCCGGTGGCGTCCAGGTGGCGGCGCAGCGCCTGCACCAGCTTGATGCGGGTGCGCTGCATGCGCTGCATTTCCGGGCGGCGCAGGTCCAGGTAACGGTACTTCAGGCGGGTTTCCTCGCCCGGGTTCTCGTGCGCGTGGAACGGCAGCGGCTCGGCCTTGTTCAGCACGGTGATGCGGGTGGCCACGATCTCGACCTGGCCGGTCTTGATCTTGTCGTTTACCGCATGACGCTTGCGCACCACGCCTTCCACCTGCAGAACGTCCTCGTAGCCCAGGCTGGCGGCCACGGCGAACACTTCACCGTTCTCCGGCTCCACGGTCACCTGCACGATGCCTTCATGATCGCGCAGATCGATGAAGCACACGCCGCCCAGGTTGCGGGCAACGTCGGTCCAGCCGGCGAGGGTGACAGTCTGGCCAATCAGGGTCTCGTCGACCAGGCCGCAGAAGTGGGTACGCATGGGGGTAAAGCTCCGCAGGAGATTGCCGGCGCCAGGCGGCACCGGTCAGCCCGTTATTCTGCGGCCGGCGACCCGTTGGGGCAAATCCGGATGGTCACATGGGCTTGATCTGGCCGGGCAGATAGTGCCCGGACCACCATGCGCAAGGGGATTTGCCATGAACCGTCTCGCTATTGCCTGCCTCACGGCCGTGCTGGCGTGCAGCGCCCCGACCCTGCACGCCCAGGTCAACGCCCGGGCCTACGCCCCGGAAAACCTCCGCACCCTGTCCATCAACGACCAGCAGCGGGTCATTTCCCAGGAATATGCGGAGCAGTCGGGGGGACGCCGCATCCCGGACGACCAGATGCGCTTCTACCTGGACCAGGTAAATCGGTCGTCCTGGGGCTTTTCACGCATCAAACAGGACATTGCCACCTCGCTCAGCGGGTCCGGTGGGGGCTGGAACCCGGGGGGCGGTGGCTGGAACCCCGGCGGCGGCAACAACGGGGTGGTCCGCTGCGAGAGCAACGACAACCGCCAGCGGGTGTGCGCCACCAGCTGGCGCAGCGCGCGCCTGTCCCGGCAGATCTCCAGCACCCAGTGCGTGCAGAACCGGAACTGGGGCTCGCGCAACGGCCAGGTCTGGGTCAGCGGGGGCTGCCGGGCCGATTTCGTCGACGGCCGTGGGGGCGGCTGGAATCCGGGCGGTCCGGGCAGCAGCTACACCGTGACCTGCAGCAGCACCGGCAACCGCACCCAGACCTGCGCCTGGGACATGAGCCGGGGCCGACCGGTGCTGATCCAGCAGCTGTCGGGCAGCCCGTGCCGGGAAAACAACACCTGGGGCTTCCGCGGCAACCAGATCTGGGTCAGCAACGGGTGCCGGGCACGGTTTGGCGCGAGGCGGTGAATCTGGTCGGCGGTTCAGCCACGCAGGGCGTAGCTCTACCGGCGCCACGGAAGCGGTAGAGCCACGCCCTGCGTGGCTGCACCGTGTCAGGGTTTTACGTCCGCGCCCCAGGGCGCGGGCGGCAGCGCGACCGGGTGGGCCAGGTCGAACACCACCTGGAACTTCCGGCCGCCCGGACGGGTGAGCTCGTAGACGAAGCGCTCGTCCGGTTCGACTTCCATCGCCCAGGTATTGGTCACCGAGGCCTCCATGCCCGCCTTGCGGAACATCGCCACCGACTCGGCATCGACCGGGAACGACTGGCGCTGCGCGGTGCCCGGCGGCGCACTGTCGCCACCGTACATCGTCACCGCGTCGGGGCTGCCATCGGCATGCCGGTGGTCGTGCTTCAGGCGCAGGCCGGTGTCGGTGCGGCTGAGCACCCAGGTGCGCGAATGATCGTCGCCGACATGGAAGGGAATGCGCAGCTCGTGCGCGGCGTCATCGCAGCCGCGCACGTGCATCACCAGGCGTTTGCCGTCGAACGGATCGGGCGTGGCGCTGCGCGGCTCGTTCACCACCACGCGGCCTTCGTAGGCTTTCCCGCAGTGCGCGGCAACGGCCGCAAGAAACGCGTCGGCGGGCGCCATCGCAACGTCATGGGCGACCTGGTCGCGCTGGCTGTTGCAGCCGGCAAGCAACACTGCGGCGGCAAGAGGAAGATATCGATGCACAGTCATGCAGCCACCCTAGCCCGCACTCGCGCGCAGCGCAAATTCAGCGGCACTTTTCTGCAACAAAGGGTTGATTACGACTGTGTTAGGGTAATAAACGTGACCTGTTCGCCTTCCCCACGAAGGTTGCGCGCATGTTGCGGCTGACCGCCCTGCTCGCAGGCGTCGCGCTGCTGTTGACCGGCAGCGGGCTGCTTGGCACCTTGCTGGCGGTAAGCGGTGGTGAGGCCGGCTTCGGTGCCGGTACGTTGGGCCTGGTGATGTCCGGTTATTTCGCGGGCTTCTTCATGGGCACCTTCTTCGCGCCGTCGCTGATCCGCCGTATCGGCCATATCCGTGCGTTCGCCTTCTTCGCTGCCCTCGCCGCCATTGCGGTGCTGCTGCATCCGCTGTGGCTCAACGCCTGGCTGTGGGGGCTGCTGCGCATCATCACCGGCATCGCGCTGGTCGGCCTCTACACCGTGATTGAAAGCTGGCTCAACGCCGAGCCGGACCCGCGCCAACGCAGCCGCGCGTTCTCGCTGTACATGGTGGTCAACCTCTCGGCACTGGCGCTTGGCCAGATCCTGCTGATGGTCAGCAACGCCCCGGCGATCGCGATGTTCATGCTGATCGCCATGCTGATCTGCGCGGCCGTGCTGCCGATCACCGCCACCCGCCTGATCCCGCCGGAAGTGCCGTCGGTGCCGCGCCTGAAACTGTCCACGCTGTATGGCATGGCGCCGGTCGCCACCGTGGCCGCCGGCCTGTCCGGGCTGGCGATGGGCGCGTTCTGGGGCCTGTTGCCGGTGTATGCCGGCGAGGTCGGGCTGGACAGCGATGGCGTGGCGCGATTCATGCTCACCGCCATTGCCGGCGGTGCGCTGCTGCAGTGGCCGCTGGGCCATATCAGCGACGGCCACGACCGCCGCACCGGGCTGGTCGCGCTGTGCCTGGCTGCCGGCGGCATCGCGGTGGTCGCGGCGATGCCGATGGTGCAGGTACAGACCTGGCTGTTGTTCGGCCTGTTCTTCTTCTACGGCGGCCTGGCGTTTTCGCTGTATCCGTTCGCGGTGGCGCACATGCTCGATTACCTGCCGCGCGAGCACCTGCTGTCCGGCTGTTCCAGCCTGCTGCTGGTGCATGGCGTGGGCGCGGCGATCGGCCCGGCGCTGGCCGGCGCGGCCATGCAGCAGTTCGGCCCGGCCGCCCTGCCCCTGTACTTCGCCGTGGTGCTCGGTGCGCTGGCCCTGTTCACCACCGCGCGCCTGCTCAGCTTCAGCCGCCTGCGCACGCATCCGGTGCTGTTCCGGCTGATGCTGCGCACCACCCCGGCGGCGCTGGAGCTGATGCCCGAAACCGACGTCGCGCCGCCGCCGGACACCCCTCCCAACCCTCCCGATAAGGAAGTGCATTGACTGTATCGACACCCGCCACGCCCACCTCACCCCGCAACACGTCGGCCCTGCCGGCACCGCAACTGATCCTCGCCACCGACTTGGATGGCACCTTTCTCGCCGGCGACCCCGCCGCGCGCCACCGCCTGTACCGGCTGGTCGACCAGCACCCCGGCATCCGCCTGATCTTCATCACCGGCCGCGGCCTGGAAGCGGTGATGCCCCTGCTCTCCGATCCCGCCATTCCGCGCCCCGACTACGTGGTCTGCGATGTGGGCGCCACCGTGGTCGACGGCCACACCCTGCAGCCGCTGCAGCCCCTGCAATCGATGATCGACGCGCACTGGCCCGGTGAACACGTGGTCGCTGCGGCAATGCGCCCGTTCACCGCGCTGCAGCGCCAGGACGTGCCGCAGGAGCGCCGCTGCTCGTATTTCTGCGATCCGCAGACGCTGGCGCCGCTGCGCGCGCAGATCCAGGCCGCCGCCGAGGCGCTGGGCTGCGACGTGCTGTACTCGGCCGACCGCTACCTGGACATCCTGCCGCCGGACACCGACAAGGGCCGCACCCTGGCCGCGCTGGCGCGCCTGCTGGAACTGCCGCGTGACCGCATCCTGGTCGCCGGCGACACCCTCAACGATCTGTCGATGTACCGCGCCGGTTTCCGTGGCGTGTGCGTGGGCGAGTCCGAGCCCGCACTGACCGAGGCCACCGCCACGCTGGAACACACCTTCCATGCGCAGGCGCCCGGTTGCGGCGGCATTCTCGAAGCGATCGAACACTTCGGCCTGCTCGCTGCCGATGACGCCTGGCTGCAGCCGCCGGCGCAGGCGCGCGCCGAGGGCGCCGAGCTGGTGATGGTGTACCACCGCCTGCCGTTCGACGAAGTCATGGAAGACGGCGTGCTGGTGCAACGCCCGCCGCGTTCGCCGAACGGCATCATTCCTTCGCTGCTGAGCTTCTTCGAAGGCGGCCAGAAGGGCTCCTGGGTGGCGTGGGGGATCGACGATCCCAAGCGCGGGCCGTTCCAGACGCATCTGCCGGTGGACGCCGGGCGCTACCCGACCCTGACCGCCGCGCGCGTGCCGCTGAGCAAGCAGGAAGTGGACATCTTCTACAAACGCTTCTCCAAGGAAGCGTTCTGGCCGATGCTGCACGCGTTCTGGGAACGCGCGCGGTTCCGCGAGGACGACTGGCAGGTGTACCTGCAGGTGAACCGCAAGTTCGCCGAAGCGGTCGCCGCCGAAGCCGCGCATGGCGCCACGGTGTGGATCCACGACTACAACCTGTGGATGGTGCCGGGCACGCTGCGCGAACTGCGCCCGGACCTGAAGATCGCCTTCTTCCACCACACCTACTTCCCGTCGGCCGACGTATTCAACGTGGTGCCGTGGCGGCGCGAGATCATCGGCAGCCTGCTCAGCTGCGACTACATCGGGTTCCATATTCCGCGCCAGGTGGAAAACTTCGTTGACGTGGTGCGGGGTGCGATGCCGGCCGAACGGCTGGCCTGGGAAAGCTGCGCGCCGCGCTTCCTGACCTACGGCTGCGCGGTTGGGCTGGACACCATGACCACGCGACTGCGCGTGGGCGACCGCGACGTGGCGCTGGGTGCGCACCCGGTCGGCACCGACCTGCGCCGCATCCATGCGGTGCTGGCGCGCGGCGATGTGCGCAACGACATCTTCAAGCTGCGCCGCGAGATCGGCGCGCGCAAGCTGGTGCTGTCGGTGGAACGGCTGGACTACACCAAGGGCACGCTGGCCAAGCTGGAGGCGTTCGAGCGCCTGCTCGAGCAGCATCCGGAGCGGCAAGGCAAGGTTACCCTGCTGATGGTGTGCGTACCGGCGGCGCGCGAAATGACCGTGTACCGCACGCTGCAGAACCAGATCGAACAGGCGGTGGGCCGGATCAACGGGCGCTTCTCGCGGCTGGACTGGACCCCGGTGCGCTTCTTCGCGCAGGCGCTGCCGTTCGAAGAGGTGGTGGCGCATTACGCGGCGGCGCAGGTGATGTGGATCACGCCGCTGCGCGATGGGTTGAACCTGGTGGCCAAGGAGTTCGTGGCCACGCAGGGGATCGAGGGCAGCAACGGGGTGCTGGTGTTGAGCGAATTCGCCGGGGCCGCGGCCGAGTTGAAGGGCGCGGTGTTGACCAATCCGCATGACCCGGCCGATCTCACCGCCGGGTTGCTGCAGGCCTTGACGATGCCCGATGAGGAGGCCGCGGGGCGCATGCGGCAGCTGTTTGGCAGCGTGGAGTATTACGACGTGGACCGGTGGGGACGGGAGTTTCTGCAGGCCGTGGGGGAGGCGGGCTGAATCAACCGCGCATCAACCGCTCCGCAATCACCGCCACCTGCCGCAACACGTCATTGCGCCCGGCATCATCGACGCTGGCACCCTGCAGGTAACTGGTCAGCACCCACGGTGCACCACCCGCCAGCGGCCACAGGATCGCGATGTCGTTGGTGGTGTCCTCGCCGTTGCTGCCGGTCTTGTCGCCCACCCGCCAGGCGGGCGACAGGCCGGCACGCAGGCGCGCGTCGCCGGTTTCGTTGTCAATGAGCCAGTCGGCCAGCTGCAGCCGGGCCGGCTTGCTGAGCGTGTCGCCCAGCACGAAACGCTGCAGGCTGGCCGCCATCGCGGCCGGGCTGGTGGTGTCGCGCGGGTCGCCCGGCGCGAAATCGTTCATTTCCGGCTCCAGCCGGTCGTTGCGGGTCACCGTATCGCCGTGGGCGCGCAGGAACGCAGTCACCCCCGCCGGGCCGCCAACCACGCCGAGCAGCAGGTTCGCGGCCGGGTTGTCGCTGGTGACCATGGTGGCGCGGCACAGGTCGCGCACGGTGAGGTCCTTGCCGACATGGCGTTTGGTCACCGGCGCGTGCGAGAGCATTTCCTGCTGGCGCGCCGGCAGGCGTCGGTCGAGCGACAGCGTGCCCTTGTCGGCCAGGTGCAGCACGGTGGCCGAGAGCACGAACTTGAAGGTGCTGCACATCGGGAAGCGCTCGTCCTGGCGGTGGCCGACCCGGGCGCCAGTGGCGGTGTTTAGCAGGGTCACGCCGAGGCGCCCGCCGCTGGCCTTTTCCAGCGCCGCGAAGTCGCTGGCCTGGGGCTTGGCACCGGCCAGTACGGTGGAGGGGGCCTTGGCCAGCACAGTGGCGGCGAAGGCGGACGCGGCGGCGGCACCGGTCATCTGCAGGAAGTGGCGACGGGCAAGCATGGGCGGTTCCTTGGTGGGCAGGGCTGCAGTATCGGCATGCGGGCGGGCGCGGCACCAGCGCGGAATTTGAAGGAGAGGCATAACCAAGGCTAATACCTCGGCCACCCCAACCATTTACCGACGTCATCGGATCGGCTCGGCTACCATCAGCCATCAACATTCCTCACGGCTCGCTGATGCTTCGCCCCCAGCTCCCGCTCAATGCCCTGCGCGCCTTCGAGGCGGCGGCCCGCCACCAGAACTTCACCCGCGCGGCGCTGGAGCTGTGCGTGAGCCAGGCGGCGTTGAGCCATCAGATCCGGGGGCTGGAGGAACGGCTGGGCGCGGTGCTGTTCCATCGCCTGCCGCGCGGAGTGGCGCTGACCGACGAGGGCGCGCGGCTGTACCCGGTGCTGAACGAGGCGTTCGACCGCATTGCGGTGAGCCTGGACCGCTTCGTCGGCGGGCATTTCCGCGAGGTGCTCGGGGTCGGCGTGGTGGGCACCTTCGCCACCGGCTGGCTGCTGCCACGGCTGAAGGATTTCAATGCGCGCCATCCGGATATCGAACTGCGCATCCAGACCCACAACAACCGCATCGACCTGGCCGGCGAAGGCCTGGACCTGGCGATCCGCTTCGGCGATGGCGACTGGCAGGGCCAGGTGAGTACACCCGTGCTCGAGGCGCCGTTCGCGCCGGTGTGTGCGCCGGCATTGGCACGCGGGCTGCGCCATCCGCGCGATCTTGCCGGTGTTCCGCTGCTGCGCTCGTACCGCAGCGATGAGTGGCCGCAGTGGTTGCAGGCGGCCGGCGTAGCGGAGCTGGAAGCACGTGGCCCGGTGTTCGATTCCTCGCTGACCTTGGCCAGCGCAGCAGCAGCAGGCGCCGGCGTGGCGCTGCTGCCGCTGAAGATGTTCGAACAGGACCTGGCGGAAGGGCGGCTGGTGCAGCCTTTCACGGCGACGCTCGAGCTGGGCAGCTACTGGCTGACCCGCCTGCGCTCACGCCCGGAAAGCGACGCAGCGCGCCGGTTCCGCGAATGGATGGAAACGCAGGACCGGTAGTGCCACGCCCTGCGTGGCAGCCGCGTTACGCCATCAACTCCATCCATGCCGCTTCGGCTTTTTCCAGCTGCTGCGCGGTGGCTTCGCGGTCGCGGCCGATCACCGCCATGCGCGTTGCATCCGCATAGACGGCCGGGTCGGCCAGCTGCCGATCAAGATCGGCCAGCTTGCTCTCCAACTCATTCACCTTCGCTTCGGCGCTGGCCAGCTTCACCGGGTTGACCGCTTTCTTCGCCGGCAACGGCGGGGTCGGCGGCACCGGGTCCGGCGCGGCGGCAGCCATCTTCTGCTTGGTGCCCTGCGCAGCCGGGCGCGAACGCAGCCACGCCGCGTACTCGTCCAGGTCGCCGTCGAACGGCTCGACCACGCCGTCGGCCACGCGCCAGAAGGTGTCGCAGACCAGGCCGATCAGGTGGCGGTCATGCGAGACCATCACGATCGCGCCTTCGAACGTGGCCAGTGCTTCGGCCAGCGCCTCACGCATTTCCAGGTCAAGGTGGTTGGTCGGTTCGTCGAGCAGCAGCACGTTCGGCTGCTGCCAGGCGATCATCGCCAGCGCCAGGCGCGCGCGCTCACCACCAGAGAAACCGTCCACCGGCTCGAACGCGCGGTCGCCGGCGAAGTTCCACTTGCCGAGGAAATCGCGGAACGCCTGGTTGTTGCCGTCCGGCGAGATGTCGCGGAAATGGTCCATCGGCGACTGGCCTTCGTGCAGCGACTCCACCGTGTGCTGGGCGAAGTAGCCGATGCGCAGGTCCGGGTGCGCCGAACGCTCGCCGGACACCGGGTCCAGCTCGCCCACCAGGGTGCGCACCAGCGTGGTCTTACCGGCGCCGTTCGGACCCAACAGGCCGATGCGCTGGCCCGCTTCCAGGCCGAAGCCCACGTTGTGCAGGATCACCGCGTCCGGGCTGTAACCTGCTTCCACGTCATTGAGGCGGATCAGCGAGAACGGCAGCTTGGTCGGCGGCGCGAACTCGATGCGGAACTCGCGCTCGGCGCGCACCGCTTCGGTACCGGTCAGCTTGGCCAGGCGCTTCATGCGGCTCTGCGCCTGGGTGGCCTTGCTGGCCAGCGCCTTGAAGCGGTCAATGAAGCTCTGCAGGTGGGCGCGCTCGGCCTGTTCCTTTTCATGCGCGATCTGCTGCTGGCGCAGCTGCTCGGCGCGCTGGCGCTCGAAGTCGGTGTAGCCGCCCGGGTACAGCTTGGCGCCACCACCGTGCAGGTGCAGGGTGTGGGTGGCCACGTTGTCCAGGAACTCGCGGTCATGCGAAATCAGCAGCAGCGTGCCCGGGTACTTCAGCAGCCACTGTTCCAGCCAGAACACCGCGTCCAGATCGAGGTGGTTGGTCGGTTCGTCGAGCAGCAGCAGGTCGCTGGGCATCATCAGCGCGCGCGCCAGGTTCAACCGCGCCCGCCAGCCGCCGGAGAAGGTGGAAACCGGCCGCGAATGGGTGTCGGACGGGAAGCCCAGGCCATGCAGCAGCTTGCCGGCGCGCGATTCCGCGTCGTACGCGCCGATCTCGGCCATTTTCTGGTGGGCATTGGCCACCGCTTCCCAGTCCTCGCGCGCGGTCGCCTCGGCTTCCTCGCGCAGCACGGCGGCCACTTCGGTGTCGCCTTCCAGCACGAACAGCAGCGCCGGGTCGGGGATCGCCGGGGTTTCCTGGGCCACGCTGGCGATGCGGATCTTGCCGGGCAGGTCGACGTCGCCCTTGTCCGCTTCCAGCTCGCCCTGCACGGCCGCGAACAGGCTGGACTTGCCGGCCCCGTTGCGGCCGACCACGCCCACGCGGTAGCCCGCGTGCAGGGTCAGGTCGACGTTGGACAACAGCAGCCGCTCGCCGCGGCGCAAGGCGAAGTTACGAAGGGAGATCATCTGGGGGGTCCATATAACGGAATGGAATGTGCTGGTAAGCACCTTTCCTGCGACGCAATTCTAACGTTAACGAATACTTGACGGGCCCCGGGATGCGCGGCAGGCCTCGTCTCTCTCCCACGACCCTGCCCGCGCCCTCCCCGGGACCCTCCCCACCCGCGCCGCCAGATCGACGTAACTCGTTGCTTTTGCGACAGTTTCAACCGGAGTTTCATCCTGATGAACCGCAAGACCAGTACGCTTTCCGCCGCCGTCGCTGTCGTCCTCGCCGCCTCCAGCTTCGCTGCCGCCGCCCAGGACAGCGCCGCCGCCGCGCCCGCCCGCAGCGGTGCGCAGACCCTGGACACCGTGATCGTCACCGGCACCCGCGTGGCCGACCGCACCGTGGCCGAGTCGCAGTCGCCGATCGACATCATCACCCCCGAGGCGCTGCAGTCCACCGGCACCACCGAACTGGCCACCGCGCTGGCCCGCGCCCTGCCCTCGCTGAACTTCCCGCGCCCGGCACTGACCGACGGCACCAGCGGCATCCGCCCGGCGCAGCTGCGCGGCCTGTCCCCGGACCAGGTGCTGGTGCTGGTCAACGGCAAGCGCCGCCACACCTCGGCACAGATCAACGTCAACGGCAGCATCGGCCGCGGTTCGTCGGCGGTGGACATCAACGCCATTCCGATCGCCTCCATCGAACGCGTGGAAGTGCTGCGTGACGGCGCCTCGGCCCAGTACGGCTCGGACGCCATCGCCGGCGTGATCAACATCGTGCTGAAGGGCTCCAGCTCGGGCGGCAGCCTGGCCTGGGACGCCGGCCAGTACTCGGCCGGCGACGGCAACAAGTACCAGCTTTCCGGCGACACCGGCATCGGCTTCGCCGACGGCCGCGGCAGCGTGCACGTGGCTGGCCAGATCAGCCAGCAGGACGAAAGCAACCGCGCCGGCCCCTACCGGGGCACCACGCCGAATACCGGCAACTTCCCCAGCATCGGCCAGACCACCTTCGTGGTCGGCGACCCGCAGGTGGACGCCACCGCCGCCTCGGCCAACGCCAGCTTCCAGTTCAGCGACCACGTCTCGGCCTACGCCACCGCGCTGGCCAGCAACCGCGACATCACCTCGTTCGCGTTCTACCGCTCGCGCAACAACAGCGGCCAGGGCGCGCTGCTGGCCCAGACCTACCCGGACGGCTTCGTGCCGGAGATCAACCAGTACTCCAAGGACCGCTCGCTGGTCGCCGGGGTCAAGGGCGATACCGACAGCGGCTGGACCTGGGACGTGAGCTACAACCACGGCAGCAACAAGATCGACTTCCACACCCGCAACAGCATCAACTACGCGCTGGGCGTGACCAGCCCGCGCTCGTTCTACGCCGGCGCGCTGGAGTACACCCAGGACATCGGCAACGTGGACATCACCAAGCAGCTGGACTGGGGCCTGGCCTACCCGGTCACGCTCTCCTTCGGTGGCGAGTACCGCCGCGAGAAGTGGGAGCAGAGCGCCGGTGAGCCGAACTCCTACTTCGGCACCGGTGCGCAGGGCTTCGGCGGCTTCACCCCGCTCAATGCGGTGGACGCCGACCGCGACAACTACGCGGTGTATGCCGGGCTGGAAGCGGACCTGACCGACAAGTTCTCGGCCGGCGTCACCGGCCGTTACGAAGACTATTCGGACTTCGGCGACAAGTTCTCCGGCAAGCTGTCGGCGCGCTATGCCTTCACCGACAAGATCGCGCTGCGTGCCACCGCCTCTTCCGGCTTCCGCGCGCCGTCGCTGGCGCAGCAGAGCTACCAGGCGGTGACCAGCACGATCGTCAACGGCGTGTTCGTCGAACGCGGCACCTTCCCCACCACCAGCCCGGCCGCGCAGGCACTGGGTGCCAGCCCGCTGAAGGCGGAAAGCTCCACCTCCTACAGCGTCGGCCTGGTGCTGCAGCCGGTGGACAGGCTGTACCTGACCGTGGATGCGTACCAGATCGACATCGACGACCGCATCATCCTGTCCACCAACATCACCACCAACGCGGCCACCAACGCGCTGCTGGGCGGCCTGGGGCTGCCGCAGGTCACCGCGTTCTCGTACTTCACCAACGGCGTGGACACCCGCACCCGCGGCGTGGACGCGGTCTCCAGCTACACCATCCCGTTCAGCGCCAGCTCGCTGGAACTGACCGCGGCGTACAGCTACAACGACACCGACGTGAAGAAGTTCATCGCCTCGCCGGCCGCGTTCAGCACGCTGGGCCTGACCCAGTCGCTGATCGGCCGCGATGAAGTGGGCCGCATCGAAGACAGCTACCCGCGCGACAAGACCATCCTCAGCGGCACCTGGCGCACCGACCGCTGGGACCTGAGCCTGGCCGCGACCCGCTACGGTTCGTTCACGGTGCGCAATTCAGCCACGCCGACCCGTGACCAGACCTATGACGCGTCGTGGGTGCTGGACGCCTCGGTGGCCTACAAGCCGAGCGAGAACTGGACCCTGACCCTGGGTGCGGACAACATCCTGGACCAGTACCCGGATCGCACGGTGGACCTGCAGAACTCGACCTGGGGGATGCTGCCGTACAGTAATTACTCCCCTTACGGGTTCAACGGTGCTTATGTGTATGGGCGGGTGACTTACCGCTGGTGACCGGGCATCGCGTGGAGCCGGGCAGGGCCCGGCTCTACCGGTTGGGATGCACCGTTTGTGTCCGGGCGGTTTGCCGGATCGGGCCGCATCGGTGAAAATCGGTGCATCCCCCAGTTTTGCGAGCGCCGATGCACCATGACACCGACCTGATCAACATCGTGGCCGTTGGCCTTGGGCTCGCCTTCATCCTGGGTGCGCTGGCCAACAAGCTGCGTTTGTCTCCGCTGGTCGGTTACCTGGTTGCTGGCATCTGTGTAGGCCCGTTCACCCCCGGCTTCGTCGCCGACCAGGCGCTGGCCAACCAGCTGGCCGAAATCGGCGTGATGCTGCTGATGTTCGGGGTCGGCCTGCACTTCTCGCTGAAAGACCTGATGGCGGTCAAGGCGATCGCCATTCCCGGCGCCATCGGCCAGATCCTGGTCGCCACCCTGCTCGGCTGGGGCCTGGCCTGGCTGATGGGCTGGCCGGTGATCCACGGCGTGGTGTTCGGTTTCTCGCTGGCCACCGCCAGTACCGTGGTGCTGCTGCGCGCGATGGAAGAACGCCGCCTGCTGGAAACCCAGCGCGGCAAGATCGCGGTCGGCTGGCTGATCGTGGAAGACCTGGCCTGCGTACTGGCCCTGGTGATGATGCCGGTGCTGGCCGGCGTGTTCGGCCCGGACGCGGCCAACGAAACCCATACCGTCGGCAGCGTGCTGGCCAGCATCGGCTGGACCTTCGTGCAGCTGGGCCTGTTCGTGGCGGTAATGCTGGTGGTCGGGCGCCGGGTGATTCCGTGGATCCTCGAGCGCATTGCCGGCACCGGCTCGCGCGAGCTGTTCACGCTCTCGGTGCTGGCCATCGCGCTGGGCGTGGCATTTGGCTCGGCCATGCTGTTCGGCGTGTCGTTCGCGCTCGGCGCATTCTTCGCCGGCATGCTGCTCAACGAATCCGAACTCAGCCACAAGGCCGCCAACGACTCGCTGCCGCTGCGCGACGCGTTCGCGGTGCTGTTCTTCGTCTCGGTCGGCATGCTGTTCAACCCGGCGATCCTGATCGAACACCCGTGGCAGGTGCTGGCCACCGCCGCGATCATCATGTTCGGCAAGTCCGCAGCGGCGTTCTTCATCGTGCGCGCGTTCGGCCACCCCACCGGTACCGCCCTGACCATTTCGGCCAGCCTGGCGCAGATCGGCGAATTCGCCTTCATCATCGCCGGGCTCGGCGTCAGCCTGAAAATCCTGCCGCCGACCGGCCAGGCGCTGGTACTGGCCGGCGCGCTGATCTCGATCATGCTCAATCCGCTGGTGTTCGGGCTGCTCGACCGCTGGCTGCTGAAACACCAGGAAACCACCCCGGCCGCCGTGGAAACCGACCTGCCGCCCGGTCCTTCGCTGGACCTGCACGACCACGCCCTGGTGATCGGCTACGGCCGGGTCGGCAGCGCGCTGGCCCAGGTGCTGCGCGACCGCGGCGTGCCGGTGCTGGTGATCGACGACAACAAGGAACACGTGGCCGAAGCGCATGCCGCCGGCCTGCCTGCGATCCGCGGCAGCGCCGCCTCCGACCGGGTGCTGGCCGAAGCGCATCCCGAACGCGCCAAGATCGCGGTGCTGGCCATTCCGCAGCCGCTGGAAGCCGGTGAAACGCTGGCCAAGCTGCGCGCGCTCAACCCCGGGCTGACGCTGCTGGCGCGCGCGCACAGCGACGCCGAGGTCAAGCACCTGCTCGAACACGGCGCCGACGGCACGGTCATGGCCGAGCGCGAACTGGCGTATTCGCTGGCGGAAATGGTGATGTCCACCCCGCCGTACCGCACGCTCGGCAAGAACACCATCCCGGTGGTGTAGGCAATCCACAACCAGTCCGATGGGAAACGGCGCAGCGGCCATGCATGCTGCGCCGGACCTGCGCTGAAACAGGCGCGCTGCCATCGACGAGGTTGCCATGCCGCTCGACATTCCCCTCAGCCGGCACGTCCAGGGGCGATTCACCAGCGACATCGCCCGCCAGCTGCATCCGCGCGGCATTCCGCCGGCGCCCACCGTTCCCAATCGCCCTGCGCCATTGACCGTGCGCAATGGGCGCGACTGGCTGGTGTCGGCGCTGGCGCTGTCGTCCACGCTCGCCGTTACCGGGTTGCCGACCCGCGCGCCCAGCGCGGCGTTGCTGCCGGGGAGCCAAGCGCAGACACAGTGCGATTACCAGCCGGTGCCGATGTCCAGCCAGCCCTTGGCGGCGGCCACGTTGCCACTGGAACACATCGCCAACGTTGCATCGGCCACCTGCATCGCCAAGCCGCAGGCGTGCCGGTCGGCGCTGCTGGCCGGTACCGTGGCCGCCATGGCCGTGATCAGCAGCGCGGCGACCGGCCTGCTGGTCGGGCGGGCCACTGCACCAGGTTGCGACCGGGCAGATTCCACTTCCACGCCACCGAACGGCCTTGCGCAGTCGCTGTATGACCTGCTGCCCGCCGAGTACCAGCACCGCTTGCTGGAGATAGTCGCCGACTGCGGCACCGAAGCGGCAGCCTGTACCGGGCCGGCCATCCACGCCATGCTCGAAGAACTGCCGGCGGCCGACCGCTATCGGATCATGGCCACGCTGGGTGTGGCGCAGCGGCCCGGTACGCAGGGCGTGGGCGGTTGGCCAAGCGGCGCCGAGGCCGCACCGTTCACCGCCGCGCTGGACTGGATGGACTGGGCCGCCGACCTGCTGGCCGCTGCGGTGAGCCCGGCGCAGGCGCGCTTCCAGCTGGACCTCGAGCAGATCACGCGGGCCACGCTGGACGCGCATGCCGGGTTGAACGGCACAGACCGCGAAACGGCTGCCAATAACGCGCGCTTCGACACGCTCGGCGCGCTGTTCGAAGACGACGGCCACACCCTGCTGCAGCTGCCGTTCAATGGCACCGCGCGCGACATCTTTGGTTTCGAGCGCCCCTACATCGGCTGCAACCTGATGGTGGAATTCAGCGGCCCCGGCACGCCGTCGCGGACGCTGATGCTGCTCGCCCACGGCGACATGATCGGCGCCCATGATGGTTCAAGTGGGGCGAACGACAACGGCAGCAGCCTGGCGGCGCTGCTGGCCCTGGCCCGCACGCTGCGCGACACCCCCCTGCCCCCCGGCATGCGCGTGCAATTGATGGTCTCCGACATGGAGGAGCGCGGCCTCTACGGCAGCAAGGCGTTCGTGCAGCAATGCCTCGCACGCGGTACCTGCCCGGATGTTGCGCTCAACCTGGACATGATCGGGCGTGGCGAAGGCATCACCGTGACCGGCTCGGACCGCCACCACCTGTACATGGATGGCGACTCGCGCAGCGTGCTGCCGCCTGCGGCCGAGGTAAGCGCCGCCGAAGCGCAGCTGCGCCAGCAACTGGAACACGCAGCGGCCAACGTCGGGCTGCAGGTGTTCGACAGCAGCGGCTGGGCCATGCAGTCGGACCACATCGCCTTCCAGCGCGAGGGCATACCCGCATTGGGCATGAACCTGGCCGACGAACGCGACATCGCACTCGAACGCGACGTACAGCAGGCGCGCGCGCGACTGTGGGTGGCCAACACGGCGGTGGACTGGAGCCAGTTCGAAGACTACCTGCAGGGCACACTCGATCCCGATGCCACGCGAGAGATGGATGCGCGGCTGGACGTGATGGACCGGGCCATGCAGGAATACAAGGCACTACCGGAATCGCCGAGCATGGCGCGCATCCATAACGGCCGGGACCAGCTGTTCCAGATCGACACCGCGCGCGCGATGGAAGCGCTGGAGGTGCTCGAACGCACCGTCGACGCCTGGCTGCATTCTCCGGCGCCCATTTCGTAAAACTCCTATGGGCGCCGCGCATGTGCGCCGCCACCATCGCACGACGCCTGCACACCGCAGGCACCGTTCGATTGCCATTGGAGGCACTGCATGCCCGTTGATTCCATCCACCACCGCCGCAGCCAGGCCGATTTCGCGGCAAAACTGAAGGGCTGGCAGCCGGCGCAGCAGCACGCAAAAGCGCAGCGATTCGGCAGGGCGACGCCGCTGCTGCGCCTGGACAACGTGCCGCGCGCGTTTACCGGCATGATGCTGCTCGGCTCGCTGCGGCCTGCCCTGGCGCAGGAGCTGCCGCAGACGACGCCTGCGCTGCTGCCCGGCGTGAGTGCGGTTCGCACCGAAGCATACAGCGCCGTGCCGCAGGCGATGACACTGGAGGAGGTCGGCACCAAAGCCGCCGTCGGCTGCCTCTTACGCCCGACTCATTGCGGCAAGATCCTGGGCGGCGCAGCGCTGGTCGCGGTGACCAGTGGCGCGCTCGGCGGCTTGTTGGGGTGGGAAGCAAGGCGTCAGTGGGGTGGAGAGGAAGCGCGCAGCTCCTGCGACGATGCCACCCCCCATCAACCGCAGGCACAGATGCAGGTTCAGCAGACTGAGACCGACGACGGCCTGCCTGCACCGATACGTTTCACTCCTGCCGACCTCGACCCCGGCCAGTCGCCGTGCACCTCGCTGTACGACCACGTCAACGGTTTATGGCACCAGCGCGCCGTACTGCCGGCAGACCAGTCGCGCTGGGACATGATCGCCATGCTGAAGGACCGTTCGCTGGCGATACAGCGCCGGGTAGCGGAACAGGCGGCCGGTCTGGCCACGCCCACGCATGTGGAGAAGATCATTGCCGACCTGTGGACCACCGGCATGAACCAGCACCGCATCAATGCCGAAGGCATTGCGCCGCTGCGCGAGGAACTCGCCGCGATCGACGCGCTGCAGACACCGGTAGCGATTGAAGCGCACCTGCATGCACTCACCGCCGCTGGACTCAATCCGGTGTACAGCATCCTGGTGGACTCGGACATGGACGCGCGCGACACCCAGATCGCCTATGCGATCCAGCGCGGCCTCGGCCTGCCCGACCGCAGCTACTATCTTGCCGACCAACACGCTGCAGTCGCGCAGGCGTATCGCGCGCACGTAGCCCACGTCCTCCGCCTGGCGGGCGACACGCCCGTGGACGCCCAGCGCAAGGCCAATGCCATCCTCGAACTGGAGCATCGCTTCGCCAACGCGTCGGTGCCGTGGCAGGAACTCAATGCCGACCTGGTCCAGTACTACAACCCCCTGAACGTCACAGACGCCGATGCGCTCACCCCGGGCTACCGCTGGAGTGGCCTGTTCGAGGCGCTGGGCGTGACCAACCCGCCGCATTTTTCACTGGCCACGCCCGGGTTCCACCAGGCAGTTGGCGAAGCCTTGACCGACGTGGACCCGGCGACGTGGCGAGCCTACCTGCGCTTCCATACCCTTGATGCGGCAAGCCCGTACCTGGGCGACGACTTTGCGCGCGCCCACCACGCGATGCACGTTACCGCGCTCACCGGTGAGACCGCGATGCCGCCCCGCTGGAAGCAGGTGCTGGCTGCGATCCAGCGGGTGGCTGGCGAAGCGCTCGGCGAGCTATACGTAGGCGTCGCGTTCCCACCGGAGACCCGCACGCAGGTCAGCGCCTTGGTCGACGAGCTTGTTGCTGCGTTGAAACGCCGCCTGCCGCATGTGCCCTGGATGGATCCGGAAACCCGAGCTGCCGCGTTGCGCAGGGCCGACACGCTCCAGGTGCGAATTGGCCACGCCGACCAATGGCCCGACTGGACCGGCCTGCGCACCGAAACCTGCGACTTCCTGACCAACCTGCGCCGTGCTGACGCGTTCACGCAAAGAAAGGCCCTTGAGATGATCGGTGGACCCACCGACACCGAACAGTTGCGAATGACCCCACAGGAGGTGGATGGGTACCACGACCGCATGAGCCACTTCCTCATGCTCTCGGCCGGGCTGCTGCAGCCGCCGTTCTTCCGGCCGGGGGCGGGCGCGCTCAACTACGGTGGCATCGGCACGGTGATCGGCCACGAGCTGGGCCATATATTCACGGGACAGGCGAGCCGCTTTGGACTCGACGGCGACCTGCAGGACTGGTGGAGCGCAGCCGACCATCAGCGCTACAGCGCCCTGTCCGAGCGCCTGGCCGCACAATTCGATCAACAGTGGCTGGGTGGCTTGCGAGCAAATGGCACACTGACCGAAGAAGAAAACGTCGGCGACCTGATTGGCCTGGAGCTCGCGCTGGATGCGATGCGGCACTCAACCCAGAACCAGACCGACCCGATGATCGATGGGTTCAGCCGCGACCAGCGCTACTTCTTTGCGTGGGCCCTGCAGCACCGCAGCCTGCTCACGGCCCAGCGCCTCCAGCGGGACATCGAAACCGACCCACACGCCCCGGGCCAAGCCCGCGCCAATGTCGGCCCGTCCAACATGCCGGCGTTCGCCAACGCCTTCCAATGCCCGCCGGGCAGCGCCATGACCCGCAGCGACAGCGAACGGGTGGTTTACCTGTAAACAACAAAGGGCGCGCGCCGGATCTGCAGCGCGCGCCCTTCACAAGCCTCACTCAGCCCTTGCTGAAAACCAGCTTGCCGTCGGCCGCATCCACTTGGATCGCATCGCCGCCGACGAACTCGCCGGACAGGATCTTCTGTGCCAGCGGATTCTCCAGCTGCGACTGCACCGCGCGCTTGAGCGGGCGGGCACCGTAGATCGGGTCGAAGCCCACGTTGCCCAGCAGCTCGAACGCCGCATCGCTCACGTCAATGCGCAGCCCACGCTCGGCCAGCCGCTTCACCAGGCCCTGCATCTGGATGCGCGCGATCTGCTTAATCTGCACCTTGTCCAGCGGGTGGAAAACCACGATGTCGTCCAGCCGGTTGATGAACTCCGGGCGGAAGTGCGCCTGCACCACGCCCATCACCGCCGCCTTCATCTGCGTATAGGCTTCCGGGCTGTCGTCGCCGGACATGTCCTGGATCTGGTGCGAGCCCAGGTTCGAGGTCATCACGATGACGGTGTTGCGGAAGTCCACGGTGCGGCCCTGGCCGTCGGTCAGGCGACCGTCGTCCAGCACCTGGAGCAGGATGTTGAACACATCGGTGTGCGCCTTCTCGACTTCATCGAGCAGGATGAGCGAATACGGACGGCGACGCACCGCCTCTGTGAGGTAGCCGCCTTCTTCATAGCCCACATAGCCGGGGGGCGCACCGATCAGCCGCGCCACGCTGTGCTTCTCCATGAACTCGCTCATGTCGATGCGGATCATCGCGTCGCTGCTGTCGAACAGGAACTCGGCCAGCGCCTTGCACAGCTCGGTCTTGCCCACGCCGGTCGGACCGAGGAACAGGAACGAGCCACTCGGCCGGTTCGGGTCGGACAGGCCGGCACGCGAACGCCGCACCGCATCGGAGACGACCTTGATCGCCTCTTCCTGGCCGACCACGCGTTCGTGCAGCATCGCCTCCATGCGCAGCAGCTTGTCGCGCTCGCCTTCCAGCATGCGGTTGACCGGAATACCGGTCCAGCGCGAGACCACCTCGGCAATTTCTTCGGCGGTGACCCGGTCCTGGACCAGCTTGAACTCGGTGTTCTCCGCTTCCTGCGCAGCATGCAGCTGCTTTTCCAGCTGCGGCAGCTGGCCGTACTGCAGCTCGCTCATGCGGCCGAAATCCTGGCGCCGCTGCGCGGCCTCCAGTTCCAGCCTGGCCTGCTCGATCTGCTCCTTGATCTTGGTGGTGCCCTGCAGCGCGGCCTTCTCCGACTTCCAGATCTCGTCCAGATCCGAGAACTCGCGCTCCAGCGCGTCGATGTCGGTTTCCAGGTCGGCCAGGCGCTGCCGCGAGGCGTCGTCCTTTTCCTTCTTCAGCATTTCGCGCTGGATCTTGAGCTGGATCAGGCGCCGTTCCATGCGGTCCAGTTCTTCCGGCTTGGAGTCGATCTCCATGCGGATGCGCGAGGCGGCCTCGTCCATCAGGTCGATGGCCTTGTCCGGCAGCTGGCGGTCGGCAATGTAGCGATGCGACAAGGTGGCCGCAGCGACGATCGCCGGGTCGGTGATTTCCACCCCGTGGTGCACCGCATACTTTTCCTTCAGCCCGCGCAGGATCGCGATGGTGTCCTCCACGCTGGGCTCGCCGACGAACACCTTCTGGAAGCGCCGCTCCAGCGCGGCGTCCTTCTCGATGTACTTGCGGTACTCGTCCAGCGTGGTGGCGCCCACGCAATGCAGTTCGCCGCGCGCCAGCGCCGGCTTGAGCATGTTGCCGGCATCCATCGCGCCGTCGGCCTTGCCCGCGCCCACCATGGTGTGCAGCTCATCGATGAACAGGATGATCTGCCCTTCGCTCTTGGCCAGGTCGTTGAGCACGCCCTTCAGGCGTTCCTCGAACTCACCGCGGAACTTGGCACCGGCGATCAGCGCGCCCATGTCCAGCGACAGCACGCGCTTGCCGCGCAGGCCTTCGGGCACTTCGTCGTTGATGATGCGCTGGGCCAGGCCTTCCACGATCGCGGTCTTGCCCACGCCCGGTTCGCCGATCAGCACCGGGTTGTTCTTGGTCCGGCGCTGCAGGACCTGGATGGTGCGGCGGATCTCTTCGTCGCGCCCGATCACCGGGTCGAGCTTGCCGCTCTCGGCACGCGCGGTCAGGTCGATGGTGTACTTCTCCAGCGCCTGGCGCTGTTCTTCGGCATTTTCAGACTGCACGCTTTCACCGCCCCGGATCTTGTCGATGGCGGTCTCGACCTTGGCCTTGTCGGCACCGGCAGCGCGCAGCGCCATGCCCAGCGTGCCGGAATCTTCGAGCGCGGCCAGCACGAACCACTCGCTGGCGATGAAGGCATCGCCATGCTGCTGGGCCAGCTTGTCGGTGACGTTGAGCAGCCGGTTGAGGTCATTGCCGATGGACAGGTTGCCGGCCTGGCCGGACACCTTCGGCAGCGCATCGAGCGCTTCGGTCAGCCGCTCGCGCAGCACCGGCACGTTGACGCCGGCCTGGGCCAGCAGTGGGCGCGTGCTGCCGCCCTGCTGGTCGAGCAGCGCGGTAAGTAGATGTACTGGTTCAATGATGTTGTGGTCGCGGCCCACGGCCAGCGACTGTGCGTCTGCCAGCGCCTGCTGGAAACGCGAGGTGAGCTTGTCCATCCGCATGGGGAGTTCCTCGATCAAGTGTTCGCTGGCCGGGCCAGCACTATCTGACAGATGCGGTTACGCAGGTGTGTTTCAAGGGGGATTGAGAACGTATTCAGCCGCCCATCACGCCTGCTTGGCACGGCCATGGCGACGCTGTGGGTTCAATTCAAGGAGCGGCGCGCATGCACTACGAGCTGTACTACTGGACCGGCATCCAGGGCCGGGGCGAGTTCATCCGGCTGGCACTGGAAGACGCGGGCGCGGCCTACACCGACATGGCGCGCGTGCACGGCGACGAGGTCATGCAGACCTTCCTGGACGGCAAGGGCGAGGGGCTGCGCCCGTTCGCGCCGCCGTTCCTGGTCAGCGGCCGGCAGGTGATCGCGCAGGTGGGGGCGATCCTGGACCACCTCGGCCCGGAGCTGGGGCTGGTGCCCGAAGCGGCCTCACGCCGTGTGCAGGCACTGCAGTTGCAGCTCACCATCGCCGACCTGGTCGCGGAAGTGCACGACACCCATCATCCGATTTCCGCCGCGAAGTGTTTCGAGGACCAGAAGGCCGAGGCGAAGGCGCGGGCCGCGTCGATGCGGGAAGAACGCCTGCCGAAGTTCCTGGGCTGGTTCGAAAGCGTGCTGGAGGCCAACGGCGGCCTGCACCCGCTGCGCGAGCATTCGTATGTGGACCTGTCGCTGTTCCAGCTGGTCAGCGGGCTGGGCTACATGTTCCCGCGCCGGATGCAGGCACTGCGCCCCACCCTGCCTCTGCTGCACGCCCTGCATGACCGCGTGCAGCGGCGGCCGAACGTGGCCGCCTACCTGGCGTCGGAGAGACGCTTGCCGTTCAACACCAACGGCATCTTCCGGCATTACCCGGAGCTGGATGGCGACGCATGACCCGAATCGTGCTGCAACGCGTAGTGCCGGCCGCCGGCCGGCTACACGTGGACCTCGGGCACCGCCTGGAGCCGGCCGGCGGCCGGCACTACGGTCCAGGTCGCGGTGCGGGTTTTTATGCGGCGCCGGCGTTTCGGTTTTCTTTCTGCAGCGACAGCAGGGCCAACAACCCTGCCAACGCCACGTACGCGCCCGCGAACTGCCACATGATCTGCTTCGGCAGCCCCACCAGCTGCCACGCCAGGTAGATGCCACCGCGCGGGTCCACCGAATGGATCAGGCCGAACAAGGTCAGCGCCGCCGCGACCAGCAGGATGCCCGAGGCGCGCAGCAACCGCCCGTCGATCATCGCCACCACCGCTGCGATCCACAGCATCGAGGTGATGATGAAACCATTGCCCAGGGTGAAGATCACCGCCAGCTCCGGCAGCCCATGGCCATCCAGCGTGGTGGTCATCGCCGCCAGCTGCTCCGGCGCGATCCAGCCCGGCGCCTTGATCGCCAGCAGGTACGCCACCGAGGGCAGGAAGCCCAGCACCATCGCGCCGGCATGCTCGCGCGGGGTGGCCTGGAACGCCTGCGTGGTGATGTCGATCGCCACGTACACGATGATCGGCGCCAGCACCGCCAGCGGCAGCCACTGCACCAGCCCGGAGATCACCCCGAGCATGCCGCCGATGCCCACGAACAGGCCGGTCAGCAGCGTGTAGCCGCTGCGCGCGCCCATATGCTTGTACGCCGGCTGGCCGATGTACGGCGTGGTCTGGGCCACGCCGCCGCACAGCCCGGCCACCAGCGTGGCCACCGCTTCCACCAGCAGGATGTCGCGGGTGCGGTAGTCGTCGCCGGCCGCGCGTGCGCTTTCGGAGACGTTGATCCCGCCCACCACCATCAGCAGGCCGAACGGCAGCAGCAGCGGCAGGTAGGTCAACGCGGTCGGCAGGCCGTCGATGAAGCCCAGCGTCGGCCACGGCAGCACCACCTGCGGCGGGGTCCATTCCGGCACCTTGAAGCCCGGCGCGCCCAGCCCAGCCAGGCCGAGCCCGTAGTACAGGACCGTGCCGAACACGAATGCCACCAGCACGCCGGGTGCGCGGATCGGCAGCTTGCGCTTGGCCACCAGCACGTACAGCAGCAGGCCCAGGGTGACGAAGCCGGCCACCGGCGAGCGCAGCGTTTCCAGCAGCGGCAGGAAGCCCATCAGCACGATCGCGATGCCGGCGATGGAGCCCAGCAGCGAGGCACGCGGCAGCGCGCGGGTGACCGCTTCGCCGAAGAACGAGAGGATGACCTTGAGCACGCCCATGATCACCAGCGAGGCCATGCCCAGCTGCCAGGTGGCGATGGCCGCGTCGTGCGGCGCCAGTCCCTGCGCCTTGAAGGCGATGAAGGCCGGGCCCAGCACCAGCAGCGCCATGCCGATGCTGGTCGGCGCGTCCAGCCCGAGCGGCATGGCCGTTACATCATCGCGCCCGGTGCGTGCGGCCAGCCGCCGCGCCATCCAGGTGTAGAGCACGTTGCCGACCAGCACGCCGAAGGCGGTACCCGGGAACATGCGGCCGAACACCACGTCGGCCGGGAACTGGAAGATGCCCACCAGCGCCATCGCGATGAAGCCCAGGATCGACAGGTTGTCGACCACCAGGCCGAAGAAGCCGTTGAGATCGCCGGCAACGAACCAGCGGGGGCGTGCGGAAACGCCGGGGGAAGAAGGCATGCGGTGGGGGCACGGGTATGGGGGGTACCCGATGGTAGGGCCAGAGGGGCCCAGATGACAGATCACCGGTAGAACGCCGTAGTGCCGGCCGCCGGCCGGCTCTGCATGAACCCATCACCGCCTGGAGCCGGCCGGCGGCCGGCACTACGCATCAGGGCTTGTTCAAAAAATTGTTCGCCAACAAGTCCCTGACCTCCCCCACCCGCCCGTGCAGCAGCGCCTTGGCCGCATACAGGGCCGTTCCCGCCACCTGCTTGGCCTCCACCTGCGGTGGCATCACCAGCTCGGTTGGGCTGGTGTGCACGTCCAGCAGCGCCGGGCCGGGGTGGGCCAGCACGTCCTGCACGGCCTGCTCCAGGTCTTCGCTGCGGGTCACGGTTCGGCCGTAGAACCCGACCACCTCGGCCAGGCGGCCGAAGTCGGGGTTCTTCAGGTCGGTGTAGTTGTCCAGCAGGCCCTGCACCTTCTGCTCCAGCTCCACGAAGTTCAGCGAGCTGTTGTTGTAGACCACCACCTTCACCGGCAGGTTCTCCTGCACCGCCGTCAACAGCTCACCCAGCAGCATCGCAAGCCCGCCGTCGCCGGACATCGAGATCACCTGCCGCCCCGGGTAGGCCTTCTGCAGGCCCAGCGCCTGCGGCAGCGAATTGGCCATCGTGCCGTGCAGCAGGCTGGTCAGCGTGCGGCGGCGCCCGTTGCTGCGGATGTGGCGCAGCACCCACACCATCGGCGAGCCGCAGTCGGCGGTGAACAGCGCGTCCTCGTCGGCATGCCGGTCCAGCAGCGCGGTCAGGTGCTGTGGGTGGATCAACGTCCCTTCGCCGGGTTCCTCCTCCTTGGCACGGGTTTCCAGCGCCGTGTCGCGATGGCCGATGCACTCGTCCAGGAACGTGCGGTCATGGCGCTCGGGCAACAGCGGCAGCAGCGCCTCCAGCGTGGGCCCGATATCGCCCACCACGCCCAGCTGCACCGGATGACGGCGACCGAGGTGGCTGCCGTCGCGGTCGACCTGGATCAGCGTGGCCTTGTCCGGGTAGTACTGGCCCCAGGCGAAATCGGCGCCGAGCAGCAGCAGCGTGTCGCAGGCCATCAGCGTGTGGTAGCCCGACTCGATGCCGAAGATGCCGGTCATGCCCATGTTGTACGGGTTGTCGTGCTCTACGAAATCCTTGGCGCGCGAGGTGTGCGCGATCGGCGCCTTCAACCGCGCACCGAGCGCCACCAGCGCGTCATGCGCGTGTTCGCAGCCTGCCCCGGCGTAGATGCCGATGCGCTTGCCCTCGCCGATCAGCGCCACGATCTTCTGCAGCTCGTCATCGTTTGGGCGCAGCACCGGCTGCGCGTAATGCACGGCGAACGGACGGTCGTCCTTGACCTCGGCTTCGCTGATGTCGGCCGGCAGGATCACCACCGCCACCCCGCGCCGGCTGATCGCCGCCTGGCAGGCCAGCGCCACCACGCGGCGCGCCTGTTCCGGGCTGTAGACCTGCTCGCAGAACACGCTGCAGCTGGCGTACACCGCCTTGAAATCCACTTCCTGCGGGAACTCCATGCCCAGCTCGGCGGTGACCACTTGGCTGGCGATCAGCACCATCGGCGCGCGGTTGCGGTTGGCGTCGAACACGCCGTTGATGAAGTGCAGGCCGCCCGGGCCACAGGAGCCAGCGCAGGCGGTGAGCTGGCCGCTGATCAGCGAATCGGCGCCGGCCGCGAACGCTGCTGCCTCTTCATGGCGCACGTGCACCCAGTCGATGTCACTGCGATGGATCGCATCGGTGACATGGTTGAGGGTGTCCCCGACGATGCCGTAGCAATGCCGCACACCGGCAGCCTGGAGGGTATCGACGACGATGTCGGCAACGCGCTTGCTCATGACGGCACTTCCACGTTCAGGGGGAAGTGCCAGCCTAGTCTTGCCCGGGTGACACCCGCGTGGGAATCAGCGCCTTTCCGGGCCATACATTGGTGTTAACCGGCGCCGGTCAGAACGAGACCTCCACCGCCTGCTGCGCCCACAGCACCGACTGGTGGCCGGTGGCCTGCTTCCACGCCAGGCGGATCGCCTCGATGTCGGCGCGGCGCTGCGGGGTGTTTTCGTGCAGCACCACCAGCACCTTCGTGCGCAGCCGGTTGGGCTCCTTGGCGCCGCGGAACAGCCACTGGCCGTAGGCGTCGAACACGGTGAGGCCGTCGGGGAAGCGCGGCGTTACCTGCTTGTCGAGGAACTCGCGCCACTGGGTTTCGGTGATGGCGTCGGTCTGCTTGCGCTCGGAGGCGCCGCTTTCCTCGCCCACGCCGAAGTACAGCTCGCTGCGCACCCAGTTGGCGGCGGCGTCGGGGCGGGCCGCGTCGCCTTGGAGGCTGGCGGTGGTGGAGGTAGCGGTACCGACCGGCGGCGCAGTCGGGGTGGTGGTGGCGCAGCCGCTGATGGCCAGGAAGGCGGCTAGCAGCAGGGGGTACGGCTTCATGTTGCGGGGGTCTCCGGGATTACCAACGGTTATCAGCTGATGCCGCACGCATTGGGACTTGCATCACATACGGCTCTCACGCCAAGATAATATATCTCTTCATCCGGATGGAACAATAGTTTCATCCGGAACCGCCCCTCCCCTCCCCCCCGTTTTTGCTGGAGCCTGCATGTCCCGTCCGTCCGCGTCGCGCCTTGGCCTTGCCATCGCGCTGGTCCTCTCCTCTCCGCTGCTGGCCCAGGAGCTTCATGCGCAGGACGCGCCCGCCAATGCCACCACGCTGGACACGGTGATCGTCACCGGTACCCGCGCCGTGGACCGCACCGTGCTGGAGTCGACCTCGCCGGTGGACGTGCTCACCGCCGAAGACATCCGCCGCGCCGGCGTGGTCAACGGTGAGCTCGGCAGCGCGCTGCAGGCCCTGTTGCCGTCGTTCAACTTCCCGCGCCAGTCCAACTCCGGCGGCGCCGACCACGTGCGCGCCGCGCAGCTGCGCGGGCTCTCGCCCGACCAGGTGCTGGTGCTGGTCAACGGCAAGCGCCGCCACACCAGCGCGCTGGTGAACACCGACAGCAAGATCGGCAAGGGCACCACGCCGGTGGACTTCAATTCCATTCCGGTCAGCGCGATCAAGCGCATCGAAGTCCTGCGCGACGGCGCCGGCGCGCTGTACGGCTCCGACGCCGTGGCCGGTGTCATCAACGTGATCCTGGACGACGCCCCGGAAGGCGGCGCCATCGAAGCCAGCTTCGGGGCGCACCACACCGACCTCAAGCCGATCGACCGCACCCTCACCGACGGCCAGACCAGCTTTGCCAGTGCCAAGGTCGGCACCCGCCTCGGCGACGACGGAGGCTTCCTGCGCGTGGGCCTGGAACTGAAGAACCGCGAAGGCACCAACCGCGCCGGCTTCGACCAGATTCCGCCGTGGGACCAGAGCGACATCAACCTCGCCCTGCAGGGCCAGCGCAACTACGTGCTCGGCGACGGCAAGACCAAGGACCTCAACGCCTGGATCAACACCGAGCTCCCCTTCGGTGAAACCTCGAAGTTCTACTTCTTCAGCACCTTCAACCAGCGCGACAGCGAAGGCGCCAACTACTTCCGCTACCCCGACAGCGACGCCAACTGGCCGGAGATCTACCCCAACGGCTACCGCCCGATCTCCGAAGGCGAGAACCGCGACGTGCAGGCCGTGGCCGGCGCGCGCGGCCAGTGGGGCGAGTGGAACTACGACGCCAGCCTGGACTACGGCTTCAACGACTTCACCTACCGCCTGCGCAACTCGCTCAACGCCTCGCTCGGCCCGGGCAGCCCTACCCGCTTCAAGACCGGCGACTATCGCAATGAACTCACCGTGGGCAACTTCGACCTGAGCCGGGTGTTCAACCAGGGCAACAACAGCCACACCCTCGGCCTGGGCCTGGAAGCGCGCCGCGACCACTTCCAGACCCGCCCCGGCGACCCGGCCAGCTATGCGGCCGGCCCCTACACCGACCGCCCGACCGGTTCGCAGGCCGGTGGTGGCCTGACCCCGCAGGACGCCACCTCGCTCACCCGCGACGTGACCAGTGCCTATGCCAGCCTGTCCAGCCAGTTCGGCGAGAAGTTCTCCAGCGACCTGGCCGCACGCTACGAGCACAGCGACGACTACGGCGGCGAACTCACCGGCAAGCTCGGCCTGCGTTACGAATTCACGCCGGCGTTCGCGCTGCGCGGTGCGGTGTCCAACAACTTCCGCGCACCGTCGCTGGCGCAGATCGGGTACGAGTCCACCTCCACCGGCTACAACGCGGCGGGCCAGCTGGTGCAGGGCCGGACACTGTCGGTGAACAACCCGATCGCGCGCAGCCTGGGTGCCACCGACCTCAAGCCGGAGAAGTCGCTCAACACCAGCCTGGGCTTCACCAGCCGCATCGGCGAGCACTTCGACCTGTCGCTGGACTTCTACCAGATCGACATCGACGACCGCATCGCGCTTTCGGAAAGCATCACCGGCGACGCGCTCACCGATTTCGTGGACCAGCAGTTCGGCGTCAGCGGCCTGCAGAGCGCCAACTTCTTCGTCAACGCGGCCGACACCCGTACGCGCGGCGCCGAACTGGTCGCCAACTGGCGCCAGGGACTGGGCGATGGCCAGCTGCTGCTGACCGGCACCTACGCCTACAACAAGACCACGCTGAAGAACGTGGTGGCGACCCCGCCGGAGCTGAGCGCACTGGACCCGGCCTACGTGCTGTTCGGGCTGGAAGAGATCAACACGTTGACCGACGCCACCCCGCGCACCCGCGCGCAGCTGGCCGCCACCTGGGCCAATGACCGCTGGACCCTGAGCAGCCGGCTCAGTCGTTACGGCAGCGTGACCCGCGTGTTCGATTTCGGCGACGGGTATGTGCCGCGCCAGACCTATGGCGCGGAATGGCAGCTGGATGCGGAGGTGGAGTACCGGATCACGCCGCAGTGGAGCGTGGCGGTGGGTGGGCAGAACCTGACCGACAACTATTC
The DNA here is from genome assembly GCF_013185915.1 of Stenotrophomonas bentonitica. Taxonomy (NCBI): domain Bacteria; kingdom Pseudomonadati; phylum Pseudomonadota; class Gammaproteobacteria; order Lysobacterales; family Lysobacteraceae; genus Stenotrophomonas; species Stenotrophomonas bentonitica. The sequence goes on from NZ_JAAZUH010000001.1 coordinate 1,486,977, forward strand.
GGATCTGTCTAACGAGGACATCTATTACTTTGGCAACCTGCCCTATGACGTGTTGTCGCCTATTGGCAGCAATGGCGCGTATTTCTATGGGCGGGTCCGGTATACGTTTTAAGAGCTGAATGAAAGCCGGGGCGGGCGCCTTGTCCGCACCGGCTTTTCACACCCCCGGTGGCATGTTGGCGCGCATGGCCAACGACTTCCCCCAACGTCCGCCGCCGCCCCCGCTGGACGATGCGTGCGCGCTGTTCCTGGACGTGGACGGCACCCTCATTGAATTTGCCGACGACCCCGAGGCGGTGATCCTGCTGCCCGAGGTACGCGAGGCGATCGCCCGCATCAGCGACCGCCTCGACGGCGCCGTTGCACTCATCAGCGGGCGCCCGCTGGCGCAGCTCGACCGCCTGTTTGCCCCGCTCCATCTGCCTGCCGCCGGCCTGCATGGCCATCAGGTGCGAAGCGTGGGCACACCCGCCCGCCGCGCTACCGACACCGACACCGACGCAGATACCAGCGAATGGCTGCACGGCGTGCACCAGCAGGCCATGAAGTTCGCACACGGCCATCCCGGCGTGCTGGTCGAAGACAAGGGCCGCAGCCTGGCGCTCCACTGGCGCGGTGCGCCGCATGCCGCACAGGACGTACGCGCGTTCGCCGAACAGCATGCCGATGCGAGCAGTGGCTATCGCCTTCAGGCCGGCGACCATGTGGTCGAATTCGTGCCCGAAGGCAGCGACAAGGGCCGTGCCCTCCATCAATTGATGCAGCAGCTGCCGTTCCGCGGCCGCGTGCCGGTGTTCCTGGGCGACGACCTCACCGACGAATTCGGCTTCGACGCCGCCAACACCCTGCACGGCTGGAGTGTGCTGGTGGGCGAGCGCGAGCCCAGCGCCGCCGTGTTCGCCCTTCCCACTGTGCGTGACGTGCATGCCTGGCTGCTGCAGAACGCTTGACCATGACGCCAGAGAACCTTTCCCCCATGAGTAAACCCAACCTGGACCTCGGCGTGGTCGGCAACGGCAGCTTCGGCGCCTTGATCGACCGCGACGCCCGCGTGGTATGGAGCTGCCTGCCCACCTTCGACGGCGACCCCACCTTCTGCGCGCTGCTGCAGCCCAACCAGCAGGTCGGCGGCGACTTCGCCATCGAACTGGAGGACATGGTCAGCAGCGAACAGGCCTACCTGACCAACACCGCGATCCTCCGCACCGTGCTGCACGACAAGCATGGCGGCTCGCTGGAGATCATCGACTTCGCCCCGCGCTGGCGCCAGAACGACCGCTTCTACCGGCCGGTCAGCCTGATCCGCCAGGTGCGCCCGCTTGCCGGCAATCCGCGCATCGTGGTCCGCGCGCGGCCGCTGGCCGACTGGGGCGCACGCGTGCCCGACTCCACCTGGGGCAGCAACCACATCCGCTGGGTGCTGCCCGACCACGTGCTGCGCCTGACCACCGACGTGCCGATCCGCATGGTGCGCGATGAGCTGCCGTTCGTGCTCAGCCATCCGGTGCACCTGGTGCTGGGCGTGGACGAATCGCTGAACCGCTCGCTCAGCGGCTACGTGCAGGAGTCTTTGCAGCGTACCCAGAGCTACTGGCGCGAATGGGTGCGTTACCTCTCCATCCCGCTGGAATGGCAGGACGCGGTGATCCGCAGCGCCATCACCCTCAAGCTGTGCCAGTACGAAGACAGCGGCGCGATCATCGCCGCGATGACCACCTCCATTCCCGAGGCGCCGGGCAGCATCCGCAACTGGGATTACCGCTACTGCTGGCTGCGCGACGCCGCCTTCGTGGTGCGTGCGCTCAACCGGCTGGGCGCCACCCGCACCATGGAGCAGTTCCTCGGCTACATCTTCAACCTCGCCACCACCGACGGCAGCCTGCAGCCGCTGTACGGCATCGGCTTCGAAGCCAAGCTGGAAGAAAGCGAAGTGGCTTCGCTGGACGGCTACCGTGGCATGGGTCCGGTGCGGCGTGGCAACCTGGCCTGGGTGCAGCGCCAGCACGACGTGTACGGCAGCGTGGTGCTCGCCTCCACCCAGCTGTTCTTCGACCGCCGCCTGCAGGACCCGGGCGACGCGCACACCTTCGCGCGGCTGGAACCGCTGGGCGAACAGGCCTTTGCCCTGCACGACGTACCAGACGCCGGCCTGTGGGAGTTCCGCGGCCGCACCGAAGTGCATACCTACACCAGCGCGATGTGCTGGGCCGCCTGCGACCGCCTGTGCAAGATCGCGGTGCGCCTGAAGCTGGACCACCGCGCCGAGTACTGGCGCGACCGCGCCAACACCATCCACGCGCGGATCATGGACGAAGCCTGGAGCGACGAGCTCGGCCACTTCACCGACACCTTCGGTGGCCACCGCCTGGATGCCTCGCTGCTGCTGTTGGCCGACATCGGCTTCATCAGCGCCGACGACGCCCGCTTCGTCGCCACCGTCGAAGCCATCGGCCGCGACCTCAAGCACGGCAATGCGCTGTACCGCTACGTGGCGCCGGACGACTTCGGCGAGCCGGAAACCAGCTTCACCATCTGCACCTTCTGGTACATCGACGCGCTGGCCGCGATCGGCCGGCTGGACGAAGCGCGCGAGATGTTCGAGATGCTGCTCGAACGCCGCAACCACCTCGGCCTGTTGTCCGAAGACCTGGCCTTCGACAACGGCGAAGCCTGGGGCAACTTCCCGCAGACCTATTCGCACGTGGGCCTGGTCACGGCTGCGATGCGCCTCTCGCGCAGCTGGCAGGAGGCCTCATGAGCCGTCTTGTCGTTGTTTCAAACCGCGTCGCTGCGCCCGGCGTGGCCGCCCCCGGTGGCCTCGCGGTGGGCCTGCTGGCCGCGCTGAAGGAGCGCGGCGGCATGTGGTTCGGGTGGAGCGGCAAGTCGGTGAAGGAGCCCAGCGGCGCCGTGCACGAGCAGACCGAGGGTGACATCCGTTACGTCACCCTGGACCTCAACAAGCGCGACGTGGACGGCTACTACAACGGCTTCGCCAACCGCACGCTGTGGCCGCTGCTGCACTTCCGCCTGGACCTGGTCGACTACGACCGCGGCACCCGCGAGACCTACCGCCAGGTCAACGCGCTGTTCGCCGAGAAGCTGGCGCCGCTGCTGCGCGAAGACGACATCGTCTGGATCCACGACTACCACCTGATTCCGCTGGCTTCGCTGCTGCGCGAGCGGGGCATCGGCTGCCGCATCGGTTTCTTCCTGCACGTGCCGATGCCCTCGGCCGACCTGCTGCAGGCCATGCCCGACCACCTGCGCCTGTTCTCCAGCCTCTACGCCTACGACCTGGTCGGCTTCCAGACCCAGCGCGACGCAGACCGCTTCCAGTCCTACGTGCGCCTGTTCGCCGGCGGCCGCGTGCTGCCCGACGGCATGCTGGAAGCACCGGGCGGGCGCCGCTTCCGCGCGGCGGCGTTCCCGATCGGCATCGACACCGCGCACATCGAACGCCAGGCCAAGGCCGGCGCCAGCAAGCCGGCCGTGCGCGACCTGCGCAACAGCCTGCGCGACCGCCAGCTCGCCATCGGCGTGGACCGCCTGGACTACTCCAAGGGCCTGCCCGAGCGCTTCCTCGGCTTCGAACGCTACCTGCAGCGCCACCCGGACCAGCGCGGCAGCCTGACCTACCTGCAGATCGCCCCGGTCTCGCGCGGCGACGTCACCGAGTACCGCCAGCTGCGCAGCCAGCTCGAGCAGATCGCCGGGCACATCAACGGCGGGTTCGCCGCGCCGGACTGGACCCCGCTGCGCTACGTGAACCAGAACTTCGCCCACGCCACCCTCACCGGCTTCTACCGCGCCGCAGCCGTAGGGCTGGTCACGCCGCTGCGTGACGGCATGAACCTGGTGGCCAAGGAGTACGTCGCCTCGCAGGACCCGGAAAATCCCGGCGTGCTGGTGCTGTCGCTATTGGCAGGTGCGGCCGACGAGCTCAAACAGGCCCTTCTGGTGAATCCGCACGACCTCGACGGCGTCGCCGACGCCATCGCCACCGCCGCCACCATGCCGCTGCGCAAGCGGGTGGAGCGCTGGCAGGCGATGATGGAACACCTGCGTACGTACGACATCAACCATTGGCGCCAGTCGTACCTGCAGGCGCTGGAAAACGGCTGATTACGACAGATTTGAAGGGGTCAACCGTGTCGCTTTCGGCACGGAATCGCTTTTGGCCTGTGCATCATTCGGTGTGATGCAGATTTTTTAGGAGTGTGTCGTTTTTCGCACACTCCTTGCGCAAGACCGCGCAGGGGTCTGCCCTCGATATCGATAGGCATCCTAAATCGCCGAAATCAGGGCCGGATTCGCAACCTTCGGCCCCTGCGACTTTCATTTCGCATTGACAGCGCGTCCCGACATTGACGCCCGCAGAGCCCGTGCATGCCGCATGGGTCGTGCATTCGGGAATCAGATTGATGTCACTGCTGGAACGCTTCGTCGAAGACACCGCCCTGCACATGGGCCTGGGCCACCGCGCGCGCAGCCTGGTGGACGTGCTGGTCGACTACATCCGCAGCCTGCCGGACGGCGTGCACGGCCTGCGCCGACGCTTCGATGCGGTGGGCCTGGGCTTCCCCGGCGACGGCCGCCCGCCGCGCCTGCTGGCCAGCCAGCTGGAAGCGGTAGTGGGCCGCGAGGAACTGGCCGTGCTGGCCCGTCGCGCCGCCTTCCCCACCGGCATGTTCGCGGTGGTGGCCTCCGACCTGCTGCCAGGCCTGCTCGACGTGCTGGAACAGGAAGCACGCAGCCCGCAGGCGCCGCCCAGCGCAGCGCGCCAACCGCGCCACGGCCCCACCCTGCGCCTGGTGCGCGGCACCGCCCTGCGTGGCGTGCTGTGGGTGATGGTGGCCGGCGCCCTGCTCTGCCTGACCGGCTGGATCCACCAGAAGACCCGGGTCAGTGCCGGTGCACCGGTGGCCCATGCCGAACAGAAGACCCCGCCGAGGCTGTCGCTGGCCAACAACGACGGGGTGATCGACGTGCGCGGCCGCCTGCCCGGCGAAGCGGACCGGCGCAAGGTGTGGAGCGCGCTGGTGGCCCAGTACGGCCAGCGCGGGGTCAGCGGCGACATCCTGCGCGACCCGCTGGCCGGCGAGCCGCGCTGGCTGGACCGGCTGGTCAGCCTGGCCCCGGTGCTGCGCCACCCCGGCCTGTCGCTGTCGTTCAACGGCGACACCCTGCACGTGGAGATGGCCCGGCTGCCGGAACAGGACCGCATTGCGGTCTCCACGACCTTGCGTCGCGGCTTCGGCCACATGCAGGTCACCGGCCTGTGGGACGCCGGCCGCGTGGCGCTATCGCAGCTGCCTGCCATGCCCGAGCCGGCCGAACTGGTGGCCGCGTTGAACCAGGGCAAGGTGAAGTTCGAACACAAGTCGCCCACCCTGCGCGCCGACGGCCACGACATGCTGCGCGCCAGCGCGCAGGCGATACTGGCGGCCGACCCGGGCGTGAAGCTGGAAGTGGGCAGCCACACCGACAGCCTTGGCAGCGCCGAGACCAACCTGCACCTGAGCCAGCAGCGCGCGGAAATGGTGGTGGCCGAACTGCAGGCGCAGGGCGTGCCGCTGGGCATGCTGGTGCCGCGGGGCTATGGGGAGGAACAGCCGGTGGCCGACAACCGGTGGGAATCGGGGCGGGACCGTAACCGGCGGATCGAGTATTCGATTTTGCAGTGAATCACCGGCGTGGCGCGATCCAGGCCAACGTGGCCATGCGCCCCGTCCGACGATCCCGCCGATGCGAATAGAACCGCCCCGGCTCGGCAATGGTGCACAACTGCCCACCACTGATCGCCGCCGGGTCCACCCCAGCCGCCACCAGCCGGCGCCGTGCCAGCGCGTACAGGTCCACCTTCCAGTGTCCTGGACGGGTCGCAACGAATGCCCCCGCCGCGCCCGCATCGCGCTCCACGAACGCGTTGAACACGTCTTCACCAATCTCGTAATCGGCCGGCCCGGCCGCGGGCCCCAGCCACGCCTGCAGCTCACCCGGCGCCGCCTCCATCGCCGCCACGGTCGCCTCCAGCATGCCGTCGGCCAGCCCGCGCCACCCGGCATGGGCGGCGCCGATCTCGCGGCCGTCGCGCGCCGCCAGCACCACCGGCAGGCAGTCCGCCGTGAGGATGGCCAGCACCACGCCCGGCACAGAGGTCACCGCCGCATCGGCAGTGGGCTCGAACTCAATCCCCTGCCCGGCAGGCGCCGCCTCGAAACGCAGCACCGCCGTACCGTGCACCTGGCGCAGCCAGTGCGGCGCAGAGGGCAGCCCCAACCCTTCCTCCAGCAGCGCGCGGTTGCGCGCCACCTGGGCCGGGTGGTCGCCGTCGGCGGCGGTGCGGTTGCCCATGTTGAACTGGTCGAACGGCGCCACCGAGCCCCCCGCGCCGTAGCGCAGGGTGGTCAGCGCATGCACGCCGGGCGCCGCCGGCCAGTCGGCCGCCAGCACCGGCAGCGGGGCAGACGGCGTGGCCATCAGCGGCGCCCGCGTTCCAGTTCGGCGATGCGCTTGGTGTCCTCACGCAGCGCGTCCATCAGCGCCACCATGTCGGCCGGCACCGGTGCGCTGTTGCGGATCGGCTCACCGGTGATCGGGTGGGCGAACTCCAGCGTTTCCGCATGCAGCGCCTGGCGCTTGAAGCCGCGCAACTGGGCCACCAGCTCGTCGCTGGCGCCCTTGGGCAGCTTCAGCGCGCCGCCGTACAGCGAATCGCCCACGATGGCGTGCTTGAGGTGTGCCATGTGCACGCGGATCTGGTGGGTACGGCCAGTTTCCAGGCGGCACTCCAGCGCGGTGTGCGCGCGGAAGCGCTCGCGCAGGCGGTAATGGGTCACCGCGTCCTTGCCGTCTTCGCGCACCGCCATGCGGATGCGGTCGCGCGGGTGGCGGTCGATCGGCGCATCGGCGGTACCGCCGGAGACCAGCGCGCCCACCACCACCGCCAGGTACTGGCGGTGCACGTTGCGCGCGGCCAACTGCTCCACCAGCGCGGTCTGCGCCTGGATCGTACGGGCCACCACCATCACCCCGCTGGTGTCCTTGTCCAGGCGGTGCACGATGCCCGCACGCGGCAGCACCGACAGGCCCGGGTCGCGGAACAGCAGCGCGTTGACCAGGGTGCCGCTGGGGTTGCCGGCGCCCGGGTGGACCACCAGGCCGACCGGCTTGTTGATCACGTAAACGTGTTCATCCTCGTACAGGATGTCCAGCGGGATGTCCTCGGGCTCGGCGTGGGTCTGGGTGTCGAGCACGACATGCAGGCTGGCCACCTCGCCGCCGCGGACCGGGTCGCGGCCGCGCACCGGGTTGCCGTCCAGCAGGACGTCGCCGGACTTGATCCACTCGGTCAGCTTGGACCGGGAGAACTCCGGGAACAGTTCGGCCAGCACGGCGTCGAAACGCCGCCCGGCGGCGGTATCAGGCACGATGGCCTGGCGGTTGGAGTCGGTTTCTGAAGGGGTATCGGACATGGGGGGCACACCGCAGGAAGACAATTTTGGGGTCCGGGCGACCACTTTCAGTCGCAGGACAGGCCACTAGGCTATCATCGACCCTTCGTATTCCAGCCGCGTCCCGCCCTGACCCCATGATCCGACGCTCTTCCCTGCTGTCCGCGCCCGTCCGCACCGCGGCCCTGATGCTGGTCCTGGCCCTTGTTTCCACCGGCTGCCACCGTGGCGCCAAGGGTGACAACCCGGAAGAAGGCCAGCCGGTCGAAACGATCTACGAAAAGAGCCACGGCCTGATGGAGAAGGGCAACTGGAGCGGGGCCGAGGCCACCTTCCGCCGCCTGATCGCCCAGTACCCGTATGGTCCGTACACCGAGCAGGCGATGATCGAAACCGCCTACGCCCAGTACAAGGCCGGCAAGCACGACGACGCGGTGTCCAGCATCGACCGCTTCATCCGTACCTACCCGACCCACCGCAACATCGCCTACATGTACTACCTGCGTGGCCTGGCCAACAGCAACCGCAACACGGTGTTCCTCCGCCGCGTGTGGTCGCTGGACCCGAGCCGCCGCGACCTGTCCACCCCGCGCCAGGCCTACTCCGACTTCAACGTCGTGGTCGAGCGCTACCCCAACAGCCGCTACGCCGCCGACGCGCGCAGCCGCATGCTGGAGCTGCGCGACGTGTTCGCCCAGCACGAGCTGGACAACGCCCTGTACTACCTGCGCCGCGAGGCCTACGTCTCCGCCGCCGGCCGTGCCAACTACCTGCTGGAAACCTACCCGCAGAGCGCCTTCCAGTACGACGCGGTGGCCGCCCTCGGTGAGGCCTACACCCACCTGGGCAACAAGACCCTGGCCGACGACGCGCGCCGCGTGCTCGAGCTGAACCAGCCGGAGCACCCGTGGCTGCAGGGCAACTGGCCGAAGTACCCGTGGATGGTCCGCAAGCTGAACCCGTTCGCCGGCGAGAAGTCCGCCAGCACCGGCCAGCGCAACGCCACCATGAACCGCCGTTGATTCCAGCGGCCGGTTGAAACGAAGAAGGGTCCTTTGCGGGACCCTTTTTTGTTGCCGGTGGCAGCTCAGAGGCGCGGAGGCGGCGCCTGCTGCACGGTGGCCTCTGAGACAGGCGACACCTGGAAGCGCATGCCCTCGAAGTCGCTGGCGGGGGGCGCGGGTGCAACCTGCACCTCGGAGGAGAACGTCACCCGCCGGGGCTGCAGCGCCGGACCATTGGCAACCGATACCGGGCTGGGGCGCGTGATTTCCTGTACTCCGGGTTGCTGCGGTTCTGCGGCGGCGGGAACCCGGTAGGGCGCGTGGCCGGGAGTGAGGGTTAAGGCGGTAGGAAGCTGCATCGGGGTGTCTCCAACGGAAAAACCTGACTCTATCCAGCTGCGACCGGCGCGCTTTCGCATTTCGCGCGGATTCGGGCGACGACGGCGTAGCCGCCCTGGGCGAGGCCTGCACCCACCTGGGCAACAAGGTCCTGGCCGACGATGCCCGCCGCGTGCTGGAACTGAACCAGCCCGAGCACCCGTGGAACGCCACCTCGAATGCAGAGGGGGCTGTATGCATGGATCTTGAAAGCTTGTGCCGGTGAAGGCGGGTATTTCTAGAATCCTTTCCCAACCGGCCCTTTCGCCATGCCACACCCGCGCATCCAGCCCGCCACGTCTTTGGTCCCGCAAGGCTTCACCCACGCGCGACGCACCGAAAACACGGGCGTGCCGGGGCGGCTGGACATCAAGGAAATCGAGAATCGCTTGGCGGTCCCAACACCCACCACAGTTCCGAAGCTGCCCACACCAAGCCGCGACATTGCCCGGACGCTTCTGGCGGCGCGCAGCACTGCGCCTGTGTATGCCGCCCCCAACCCGCGCACTGTCGACCCTTGCTGGCAACCGGGTACGTTGATCGCGAGTGGGGCTGAGGCAGAGATTCGCGAGGCCGCTCACATGCACGGGCAAGTACTGAAACTGTTCAAACCCGGCATTGCCGCCATCGACATCCGCGCCGAGCTCGATGCGATGAACGGGTACCACGGCGCCGGATTCGTCCATGTGTCGCCCGATGGACGCGTGCTGCGCATGCCGAGGATCGACGGCGTACCGCTGCACTGTTTGACGCCGGGACAGGCCCTGCCCGACCTGAGGGACCGGATACTGGCGTGTGTTGAGCGGATCATCGATGCGGGTATCTACCCGGAAGATCTATGCGAAGCCAACTTCATCTATGACATCCGTACGGGCAATCTGGCGCCGATAGACCTGAAGAGCCGCGCCCCTGCGGCAGGTCAGTGGCAAAGCTGGATTGAGAGCTTCCGCGGCGAAGTGAGGAACCTGATGGCGGTGGCAGAGCGTGCTGCGGCGCCCGATCATGCCGACAAAAGCGTGCGCTTCGCACAGCAGCCACAGGGAGGAATCACCGGCGGCTCCTGGCGCGATGTCTCCAGCCGTGTCGCCGTGCGCTTCCGCACGTTGACCAAAGCACTATCGGTACTCAACAGCGGCCTGCCGATCCCCACCCGGAACCTGCGCAAGCTGCTGCTGATGTCGCTTGCGGTAAACACCGACCATCAGCTGGTTTCGCCACGGTCGGAGAAATTTTTGCTGAAGGCGCTGGATGAGGTACATGAGGGCACGAAGGATACGTACGCTGCGGGGTCGCTTCCCATCGACGTACTTCAAAGCTTCGTCCGGCGTGGTCAGCAGGTGCGCCCGGACCTGTTCCCGATAGAACCGGGCGTGCCCAGGGCTTCCGCTCAGCCCTTATAGCCATTGCTGATCGGGTAACGCCGCTCGCGCCCGAACGCGCGGCGCGACACCTTCGGCCCCGGTGCGGCCTGGTGGCGCTTCCACTCGCTGGTGCGCACCAGCCGCAGCACGCGGTCCACCACTTCGGCGGCATACCCCGCCGCCACGATCTCCTCGCGCGACTGTTCCTGGTCCACGTAGCGGTACAGGATGCCGTCCAGCACATCGTAGGCCGGCAGCGAGTCCTGGTCGGTCTGGTTGGCGCGCAGCTCGGCCGATGGCGGGCGGGCGATCACCGCCGGCGGAATCACCGGGGCGCCGCCGACCGTGTTGCGCCACTTGGACAGGCCGAACACTTCGGTCTTGTACAGATCCTTCAACGGCGCGTAGCCGCCGCACATGTCGCCGTAGATGGTGGCGTAACCCACCGCGTATTCGCTCTTGTTGCCGGTGGTGAGCAGCAGCCCGCCGAACTTGTTGGACAGCGCCATCAGGATCACGCCGCGCGCGCGCGACTGCAGGTTCTCCTCGGTGACATCCGCTGCCTGGCCTTCGAACATCGGGCCCAGCGCGGTCATCAGGCCTTCGAACACCGGTTCGATCGACACCGCTTCCAGCTTCACGCCCAGCGCGCGGCACTGCTCGGCGGCCAGGTCGTTGGACATGTCCGCCGTGTAGCGCGAAGGCAGGCGCACCGCCGTGACGTTGTCCGCGCCCAGCGCGTCCACCGCCATCGCCAGCACCAGCGCCGAGTCGATGCCGCCGGACAGGCCCAGCCACACCTTCTTGAAACCGTTCTTGCCGCAGTAATCGCGAATGCCCCGGGTGACCGCGCGCCAGGCCAGCGCGTCCATGCTTTCGTCGCCGTCGTCCATCCACTCGCGCGGCAGGAAGCGGCGGCTCTCGGCGTCGTAGTCCACCACCAGCCACTGGTCGGTGAACGCGGCCGCAGCGGGGTGCACGGTGCCGTCACCATCGGCCACGACCGAGGCGCCGTCGAACGTCAGTGCGTCCTGCCCGCCCACCATGTTGAGGTACAGCAGTGCCGCACCGCTTTCGCGGGTGCGCTCGGCCAGCAGCGCATCGCGCTGGGCGTGCTTGCCGCGCTCATACGGCGACGCGTTGGGAATCACCACCAGCTCGGCGCCATTGCGCACGGTATCGGCCAGCGGTTCGGGGAACCACAGGTCCTCGCAGACCAGCACGCCCACCGGCACGCCCTTCAGCTCGAACACACAGCTGCCGCCGTCCGGGTCGATGTCGAAATAGCGGCGCTCGTCGAACACCGCGTAGTTGGGCAGTTCGCGCTTGCGGTAGGTGTGCAGGATCCTGCCGTCGCGCAGCACGTTGGCCGCGTTGTACACCACCGCCCCGGTCGCCTCGGGCCAACCGACCACCGCGGTGATGCCGTGGGTGCTGGCCGCAATGCGGGCCATGGCCTGCTGGCAGTCGTACAGGAAGCGCGGGCGCAGCAGCAGGTCTTCCGGCGGGTAGCCGCTGATCGCCAGTTCCGGGAACACCACCAGCTCCGCCCCGAACTCATCGCGCGCCTCGGCGATCATCTCGATGATGGTGTCGGTATTGCGCTCGACCGCCCCCACCGGGAAATCGAACTGGGCCATCGCAATGCGGATCGAGGTCATGGGTGCGGCCTGTGGATGCAGTGGCCCATTGTAACGCTGGTGGTTTGACCGGTACGAACAGTGCGGGACCGCCTGGGTCGGCCAACGGCCGACGTTACCGGACTGGGGACTCGGCCGGGGGCCATGAATCAGGCGCTGCGCATCCCCGGTAGGTCGGTCCCCAGACGACTGCCGATAACGGTGATCGGTGCAAGTGACGCATGAACCTCGTCGGAGAAGCGCGCGACCCCAGTGACGGTCATGCGTCCCAGCTTCGATCATTGCTGTCGGCGGTCGTCTGGGGACCGACCCTACCAAATCAGCCTCTGCGCGCGTCAAACCTGAAAGCGCCGGCATCGCTCGTACCGTATCCAAGGCGAGGGTGATCGTCCTATTGGAGGTGCGTTGTGAAAAGCATTATCGAGTCCCTGCGCGATGACCTGGCTGCGCTGCAGGAAACGGGGGCAGTCAGCGACGAGACTGTGCGCGTATTCGATGCGCGGTGCCTTCCACGGGAAATTTCGAACCCCGAAAACAAACAACGCCCCTGACGGGGCGTTGTTTGTTTCTGGCTACGTAAAGCCAGGCAGGGCCTGGCTCTACCCGTAAGGCGCGTTGCGCCTTACTTGACCAGCTTGGCGATGGCGGCGCCCAGGTCGCCCGGGGAGCGGACGGTGACGACACCGGCGGCTTCCATGGCGGCGAACTTGCCTTCTGCCGTGCCCTTGCCGCCCGATGCGATCGCACCGGCGTGGCCCATGCGCTTGCCGGCCGGAGCCGAGGCGCCCGCGATGAAACCGACAACCGGCTTCTTCACGTGGTTCTTGATGTACTCCGCACCGGCTTCTTCAGCGTCGCCGCCGATTTCGCCGACCATGATGATGCCTTCGGTCTGCGGGTCTTCGTTGAACAGCTTGAGGCAGTCAACGAAGTTCAGGCCGTTGATCGGGTCGCCGCCGATACCGATGCAGGTCGACTGGCCCAGGCCCACTTCCGTGGTCTGCTTGACCGCTTCATAGGTCAGGGTGCCCGAACGCGACACGATGCCGATCTTGCCCGGCTTGTGGATGTGGCCCGGCATGATGCCGATCTTGCACTCGCCCGGGGTGATCACGCCGGGGCAGTTCGGCCCGATCAGCACGGTGTCCGGATGCGAACGGGTCAGCACGTTCTTCACGCGCAGCATGTCCAGCACCGGAATGCCTTCGGTGATGCACACGATGACCTTGATGCCGGCAGCCGCAGCTTCCAGGATCGCGTCAGCCGCGTACGGCGGCGGGACGTAGATGACCGACGCGTTGGCGCCGGTGCTCTGCACCGCATCGGCCACGGTGTTGAACACCGGCAGGTCGATATGGGTGGTGCCGCCCTTGCCCGGCGTCACGCCGCCAACGACCTGGGTGCCGTACTCGATCATCTGAGTGGCGTGGAAGGTGCCCTGCTGGCCGGTGAAGCCCTGCACGATCACCTTGGTGTTCTTATTGATCAAAACAGACATTGTTTTTCCTTCGGTGTCGGATCAGGCGGCGTTCTTGACAGCTTCGACGACCTTCTTGGCACCGTCGTTGATGTTGTCAGCCGGGATGATGGCCATGCCGCTGTCGCGCAGCAGCTGCTTGCCTTCTTCCACGTTGGTGCCTTCCAGGCGCACCACGACCGGAACCTTGACGCCCACTTCCTTCACCGCGGCGATGATGCCCTCGGCGATCATGTCGCAGCGGACGATGCCGCCGAAGATGTTGACGAAGATGCCTTCGACCTTGTCCGAGGACAGGATCAGCTTGAAGGCTTCAATGACGCGCTGCTTGTTCGCACCGCCGCCCACGTCCAGGAAGTTCGCCGGCTCGCCGCCGTTGAGCTTGATCACGTCCATGGTGGCCATGGCCAGGCCGGCGCCGTTGACCATGCAGCCGATGTTGCCGTCCATGGTGACGTAGTTGATGTCCAGCTCCGAAGCGGTCACTTCGGTTTCGTCTTCCTGGGTCTTGTCGCGCATGGCGACCAGGGCCTTCTGACGGAACGCGGCGTTGTCGTCGCTGTCGAACTTGCCGTCCAGCGCGTACAGGTTGCCGTCGTCCAGGATGGCCAGCGGGTTGATTTCAACCAGCGCCAGGTCCTTTTCGTTGAACAGGCGGTACAGGTTCACCATGATGCTGGCGAACTGGCCGGCCTGCTTGGCGGTCAGGCCGAGCTTGAAGCCGAAATCGCGGCCGTGGTAACCCTGCACGCCTTCAACGAAGTCGACGTTGAGCGAGTGGATCAGCTCCGGGGTTTCAGCAGCAACCTGCTCGATCTCCACGCCGCCTTCCGAAGAGGCGATGTAGGTGATGGTCTTGGTGCCACGGTCGACCAGCACCGACAGGTACAGTTCCTTGACGATCTCACCGGCGGTGGTCACCAGCACCAGGTTGACCGGCAGTTCAACGCCAGCGGTCTGGTAGGTGGCCATCTTGGTGCCGAGCATCTTGGCCGCAGCGGCCTTGACGTCGTCGGTGGTCTTGCAGAACTTGACGCCGCCAGCCTTGCCGCGACCGCCCGCATGGATCTGCGCCTTCACCATCCAGGGGCCCTGGCCCAGGGAGTTGGCCGCTTCGACCGCTTCATCGGGAGTCGCTGCGACCTTGCCGGCCGGGACCGGAATGCCGTACTCGGCAAGCAGCTGTTTTGACTGGTATTCGTGGAAATTCATGCGTCACCGTGGGAATAGGAACGACCGCACGCACGGACCGCGGCGGGCCCACTATTGTGGACGACCCAGCCGCGTGGCGCAAAGACACGGCCCCCCAACGGCCGCCCCGGCCAGTTTTCCAACGCCATTCAGGCAGTTGCGAGCCCCACCCGACCCGCCCCCCGGGGTCGTGAATGGGCAAACTGCGCAGCTTCGGGCCATACTGGCCGGACCAACGGTAGAGCCGGGCCCTGCCCGGCTGCACCACCACCCGACAGCCAGAAGGGGAGTTCCGGCGTGTCACCCAGCGCTTCATTGATCGACCGCATCGAGTCCCTGCCGAAGCGGGAGCTGTACTTCTTTGCCCTGTACCGGGTGCTGATCGCCGCGGTCATTGCCGCCCTGCTGTTCAGCCCGTTGAGCGGAATGGTGGGCGAATCCACCCACCCCGAACTGGCCGGCGTGGTCAGCGTCAGCTACCTGGTGATCTCGCTGATCATCCTGGTCATCGGCCGCAACGACCGCTGGCTGCGCCGCACCGTGGTCACCAGCCTGCTGGTGGACATCACCGCTACCGTCCTGCTGGCCCACGCGCTGCCCGGCGCGAGTGCGGGCCTGTCCATGGCCCTGCTGTTCAACATTGCCGCCGCCGCCACCCTGCTGCCGCTGTCCTGGGGCATGGCCATTGCGGTTACCGCGGGCGCCGCTACCGCCGGCGAGTACGCCTGGAACCTGCTGGAAACCGGCCAGCCCACCCGCACCCTGGCCGAGCTGGCCATGTTCATCACCAGCTTCCTGGCCCTGGCCTTCGTCAGCTACCAGGTGGGCAACCGCGCCCGCCGCAACCAGCAGCTGGCCAACCAGCGCGGCGACGAAGTGGCCAACCTGTTCCAGATCAACGAACTCATCATCCGCCGCATGCGCACCGGCGTGCTGGTGGTGGACGCGGGCAACCGCATCACCCTGGCCAACGAAGCGGCCTCCACCCTGATCGGCGACAACGAAGGCAACAGCGGCACCGGCCAGCTCGAACTGGGCAGCGCCGCGCCCGACCTCAGCCGCCGCCTGCAGCGCTGGCGCAATGGCTGGAGCAACGAAGAAACCCCGCTGCAGCTCTCGCCCGACCAGCCCGAAGTGCAGCCACGTTTCGCCCGCCTGCTGGCCGGCAGCGACCTCACCATCATCTTCCTGGACGACTCCAGCGTGGTCTCCCGCCGCGCCGAGTCGCTCACCCTCTCGGCCATGGGCCGGTTCTCGGCCAGCTTGGCCCATGAAATCCGCAACCCGCTGGCCGCCATCAACTACGCCGCCCAGCTGCTGGAAGAGTCCACTGCCATCGGCGACACCGACCGCCGCCTGCTGCAGATCATCCACCAGCAGTGCCAGCGCACCAACGGCATCGTCGAAAGCGTGCTCGGCCTGGCCCGGCGCGAGCGGGCCAACCCCGAAAACCTGGACCTGGCCGCCTTCGTGCGCCGCTTCGTGCTGGAGTACAAACAGAGCCTGACCCTGGAAACGGACAGCATCGAGCCGATCATCAACGAATCGTCCGTGCATGGCCTGGTCGACCCGCGCCACCTGCACCAGATCCTCACCGTGCTGGTCCACAACGCCCTCAAGTACGGCCGCACCGGCCAGGACCCGGCCCGGGTGCGCCTGCGCGTGGCCCGCCAGGACCGCTCGGCGGTGATCGACGTGATGGACCGCGGCCCCGGCATTCCCGAAAGCGTGGCCCAACAGCTGTTCCGGCCGTTCTTCACCACCTCCGAGCACGGCACCGGGCTGGGCCTCTACATTGCCCGCGAGCTGTGTCGCGCCAACCAGGCCAATCTTGAATACGTGTCCGTGCCGGCCGGCGGTGCCTGCTTCCGGCTGGTCCTGCTGGGCCCGCACACAATGCTGCCGCAATGACGCGCTACCCTGCGGGCGTCAAGTATTTGTCGTTTTCAACCGCTCTCGGCTATCTTCCCCCCATATGAACGAAAACCGCAGCGCCCTCGTCGTAGACGACGAACGCGACATCCGCGAACTGCTGGTACTGACCCTGGGCCGCATGGGCCTGCGCATCAGTACCGCAGCCAATCTCGCCGAAGCGCGCGAGCTGCTGGCCAGCAACCCGTACGACCTGTGCATCACCGACATGCGGCTGCCCGACGGCAACGGCATCGAGCTGGTCACCGAGATCGCCCAGAACTACCCGCGCACCCCGGTGGCCATGATCACCGCCTTCGGCAGCATGGACCTGGCGGTGGAAGCGCTGAAGGCCGGCGCGTTCGACTTCGTCAGCAAGCCGGTGGACATCGCCGTGCTGCGCGGCCTGGTCAAGCACGCGCTGGAACTCAACAACACCGAGCGCCCCGCCCCCGCCCCGCTCACCAGCGACACCACCGCCCGCCTGCTCGGCGAATCGGCCGCGATGGACGGCCTGCGCGCCACCATCAGCAAGGTCGCGCGCAGCCAGGCGCCGGTGTACATCCTGGGCGAATCGGGCGTGGGCAAGGAGCTGGTGGCACGCACCATCCACGACCAGAGCGCACGTGCCCCGGGCCCGTTCGTGCCGGTCAACTGCGGCGCCATTCCGTCCGAGCTGATGGAAAGCGAATTCTTCGGCCACAAGAAGGGCAGCTTCAGCGGCGCGCATGCCGACAAGCCCGGCCTGTTCCAGGCCGCGCATGGCGGCACCCTGTTCCTGGACGAAGTGGCCGAACTGCCGCTGCAGATGCAGGTGAAGCTGCTGCGCGCCATCCAGGAGAAGTCGATCCGCCCGGTGGGTTCGGCCACGGAAGTGGCGGTGGACGTGCGCATTCTTTCGGCCACGCACAAAGACCTGGGCGACCTGGTGGAAGACGGGCGCTTCCGGCACGACCTGTATTACCGCATCAACGTGATCGAACTGCGCGTGCCGCCGCTGCGCGAGCGTCGCAGCGATCTGCCGCAGCTGGCCGCTTCGATCCTTGCCCGCCTGGCGCGTACGCATGGCCGCCCTACCCCGCTGCTGGCGCCCTCGGCGCTGGAAGCGATGGGCACGTATCACTTCCCCGGCAACGTGCGCGAGCTGGAGAACATCCTGGAGCGTGCGCTGGCGTTGGCCGAGGGTGACAGCATCGGCGCCGGCGATCTACGCCTGCCGCAGCCGGGCGCTGCGCGGCAGACCGGTGCGGCGGTTGCGCACCATGAAGAAGCCGTGGTGGATCTGCCCGCGGGCAGTGGCGCGCTGCCTTCGTACATCGAGCAGATGGAACGTACTGCGATCCAGAAGGCGCTGGAAGAGAACCGCTGGAACAAGACCAAGACGGCCGCGCAGCTGGGGATTACGTTCCGGGCGTTGCGGTACAAGTTGAAAAAGTTGGGGATGGATTGAGGGAAGCGGCGGTGTGTTGCGCCGCCACGCACCGCGGATGACACGCATGGCGTGTCACTACCCCTGCCACGGTCGAACCGCGTAGCGACACGCCATGCGTGTCCCACGCACCGCCCGACCCCCGCGCAAACCCACCGCCATCGCACCACCCGACACCCCGCTGGACACGCGCGGCGTGTTTTTTCACCTCAAAACGCATGACGTGTACAACCCGTCCTGACCGCAACTCCGTCGCACTTCCGCAAAAACCCGTGCCGCTAGCGTCACGTGTTAGGCAATGCCTATCGAAACCCGCAAAACCAACAGAAACAATCAACTAGTCATCCAAGGCATCGCCACGCAAGGTGTGCCACGGAGCTTCAAATCTCCAAGTGTGAGCAAAATTATGGAAGTCCCATGTCGGGAGGGTGGCTAATACAAGACCCCTCAACGGGGGAAATACTCCACGCCGCATGCTCACACGCGGATTTGAACCTCCCGGCTCCCTTGCCCTACCGGCAAGGGAGATTTCCCCTTGGAGGACCGCCATGCACATATCACGCCACACCCCCATGTTTCCCGAGCTCGGCATGCCCACGGCCGAACAACCGCGCCACTACACCGTGCGTGCGCACACCTACCCCTGGATGGACACCTTCGACGGCGGCCTCGTGCCCTGCATAGCCGCACACGGCAGCTGGTTGTACAACGCGGGGTTCAAGCCTGGCGCAAGGGTAACCGTGCAGGCAGTCGAGGGCCGGCTGATCTTCGACCTGGTGGACCCACCCAAAGAGCCCCGCCTGCGCCGCTGCAACGCGTTCGAAAAATACATCGCGGACCGCTACGAACCCAAGCCGGGACATGTCATCCACTACGAACACCCGGGTGTACTCGTCCGCGAGCACATCCTCGCCCCCATGGGCGCCTCAACCCAGGACTTCGCCCATGCCATCGGCGTCTCACAGGACTTGGCCGAATGCTTCTTGGCCGGCGACTACGACGTAGACATGGACCTGGCCGAGCGGCTAGCCCCCTTCGCCAGCACCTCGCAGTGGTTCTGGTGGGAGCTGCAGCAGAAGTACCTCGCCCCCCGGTAACGTCGGGCTCAACCGGTCACCGCACACCCGGGCCGCATCCCGCGAGGTAGAGCCGGGCCCTGCCCGGCTGCTCTGCGGGAGCCGATCACCTACCGCAGCCAGCGAAGTGTCCAGCGAAGACGGATCAAAGCCGTCCACCTCTACCGTCAGTAGAAGATCATACGAAGAGCCGGGACTGAAGAATGACCTTACGGCAAGAGACTCACCTACTCGCGAACCAAATGCGGACCGTGGTTGGAGTGGCACGACACCCAGTCATTCTCTGCGTCAGAGGCGTACGTGCGCAGCACCGCTACAAACGCAAGAAGCCCCGCCGGGGATCCAGTGACGTTCCAGTGTTTGGCGCAATGGTTCAGGTCGTAGTAGAAACCGAGCTTCATCCAATCAGCCCCGTACCAATCATCTGAGAACTTCTTCATACGTATGACGTTCCGCGACTCAGGTAATGATCATCCACCAACGACAGCACTTCCCGCCCCTGCGCGCCTTCACCGCCGGCCAAGCTGCCTCAGGTCAAGGCCCTATCTGCGACGAATGAGAACAAGGTCCTGATCAGGGACAGGGTAATGGACCAGCCCGGCATCGGGCGAGATGACCAATGTGCCCGCCGACAGGTATGACCAGTCTTCGACCAGGTAACCCTGTGAGTACTCCCCGGTATCGATTACCGCAACGACACTCCCTGCCATCTCTCCCCCAAGACTGACGTGATCTCCGAGTAAGACTTCTTGGCCATCGTAATACTTCATACAAACCCCTCAAATGGCAAGGTGACTGATCGGAGCCACTCCGCAGGTGGGGAAGAGACATAAGCACCAGCTGGCTGCCAGAAGCACCGACGACTGCTTCGATTCTGATACCAGTGTCGCCAGGCAGGCGCCGGCAGTAGCGAGACTGACCTGGCGGAAGACCACAGCAAGGCAGAGCCCGGATCCACCCGGCCCATCTACCGCAGCCTGTGTACCACCACAGAGCCCGCCAGCCATGTACCCATCTAGCGGGTCATGAACTTGCTGCAAACAATCAACGCTATCAACCACGCAACGACGGGGTAGACTCCGCTCCAGACTTCATCTGCTGCATCGAGACCTGCGACTGCCAGCACAACAAGGAAGGCAATCAAGAGAGCAGCAAATGCCATTGCGCTCGCCGCGAACACCACGACCGAGTACGCCTTGAGTTTCGCCACGCGGCTCCGGACACGCTCCACATTCGCCCCTTTCAATCAGCGCCAAGAAAATGCTGAATCAAAGGCACGAATCCGATCGCAAGCAACAGCAGGACAAAAACTCCGAGCGAAGCCACGTGAACGAAAGAAACCACCGTGATCAGCTTCGACGCACCCCGCTCTTTCATCACGGCAATGCTCCCATGGAAGCCATCCCGCGCAACTGTCAGATCGCGCGTCGGCATGACGGGAAGCGAAGCCATGACCATCTCGCCGGCCGTTCGATTTAACTCTCGCCTGGCCAGAAAAACAACCCATGATCGACTGATCATATGAGCGACCATACTGTAGAAGAGTCCGGGCACGAGTTCATCCATGACTGCTACGTTACACGCTTGCACCCGATCAAGGGAGGGGTGCCATCGAGGTTCGAAACCCTCCACCAGCGGTCAGCCGATCCGCGAATTCTTCTCCGACTCCCTCTTCTTGGCTCTTCGCCGCCTGATCAGATAGACCGGCCAAAATAGAACCACCCATGTAATGAGCGTGTACTGGTTGATCCGATAGATGGCAAGCTGACCGTCGATGAACACCGGACCAAACGCGAAGTACCCGATCATCAACACGTACGAAATGAAGAGTGACTGGAACAACGAGACGAGAACTTCCTTGATGGTCTTCATTGCAACTCCTGGAGTATTCGTTGAAACAGCTGAACCTCATCGCCCGCACGAACACATGACGCCAGCTGCTTCGGATTGACCCTGCCTTCTGCACGCCTCCCGCTCAAAGCCCTATTCCGTCCTATCCAAACTTCCTCAGCATCACCTGCTCAGCAACGACCTCTACAAAGCCTTCCCTGCAGTAAATCCAGACGATCCCGCCCTTCACGTTCACGCGCAAGGATGCAATGTTCCCGAACCGGACCGAATCCCTCATGGCAGCGACGTCCAATCTCAGATTGCAGGACTTCACTCCGTAGAAGGATAGAACTGCAGGAACGAGGTCAGACGATAGATCACCAACGCGCATCAGGACATGAGCCGTCACCATCCCTAGTGCCGGCAATATGCCTACATGCTGCAGAAACCCAAAATCGAAGTCTACGTCGTACAGCGCTTTATAGTCCGAAAGCAGGACGGGCATCGACTCGCCGGAGTCACTGTCATCTAAAGGCGTCGAATCCCCCAGCGTCAGATTCGTCGCGCCTGCTTCCAGCATCCCTCCTGTCACGTAGGCACGAAAGAGGCCGCTCGCGTAGTAGTGACCATCCTGCACGTTACCTGGCCAGGCGTTGTCCAGCATCTCTGCGAAGTTGAACGACGCAAAGAACGAGTGCAGCCCCTGACAGGTGATCACTACCCGCTCGCCCTTCGGCATCTGGCCGCCAGATCCCTCAACCTCAACCGTGCACACCAGCCGATCAAGCGCGAGTTGGACAGACGTCAGCGCCGTGTCGTGGAGCGCAACGCCCTTCAGAGGATTCCCGGCTTGCCCAGCAACCATAATTCCTCACTCCCAATCAGCAAAAGCTAAGTTACCTACAGCGCTATCGACCATCTGGACCCTATGTGCAGAATCCCGGTGTCCACCGAACATTGCGTGCAAGCTTGAATCTTAATCTAACCGCCGCCCTCCGCCTCCGGGAACACCCTGTCGTCGCCGAACTCCCTGCACAACGCCTGCCTGACCAACCCAGTAACTGCGTACCAGGATGTGTTCGAATGAGAGTCCACTCCATTGGGATAGGACGTCTCCAGCAGATGAAGTGTCTCTGCCCTGGGCATCTTTCGCCTTTCCTCTACAAGGATGGAGCGACGGTGCTTCTTCATCAGTAGTCGAAACTGCTTGAGATTTTCTACACCGAACCCGCGCAACTGGTTGATGACGCCTGAAACGTCAAAGCTCCCATAGTCATTGCGTCTACGGAACAGCGACAGCACGACTCTCCGTAGGGCCGGCGGGTCCAGCGCTTGCAGATCTTTCCTCGCCCTTGCATTCGATCGCCTCATATCCTTCCCCTTCCTACGGCCCGCAAGCCTGTCGCACACTTCTCGAGATGTTCGCATGGGCCAAGCCAAAGGTACGCCAGAATGGCACCCCGGTAGAGCCGGGCTCTGCCCGGCTGCCTCGACGGATCAAGTCACATAACGATCAGAATCCAAAGGCTCAAAGCCGCACCCTTCCGACGAGACCAGAGCCCCCCCCTCTACCAAGACGGCGCGGCAACAGCCCTGATATGCGCCCACAACGCATCGGCCATACCGTTCCGCCAAGTCGCCCCGAGTACCTTCCTAAACTGCTGGTCGCGCCTGCAGGTTGCTTCAATACGGTCTACAAACCGCTCACCGTGAGCAACCAACAGGTCTTCTAGGGGCCCAGCAGCCAGATTGGAAAGAATCAGGTCGCTTCCATCCAGCCGCCGGATCTCCTCAATCATCTCCCACGCCTTCTCCGGATCCTCGAGGACCAGCTCATGGGCACTGCAGAATGCCCAAAACAGCGCTTCGCGTTCCGGCGACGCCTCTGCAAGGCGATGAAGCGCTATCCAGGCAGCAGCGATCTCGCCAATGCCCCGCTCTTCAATGGCCATGTTCGCCCTGTTCATCGTCACCAAGCCCTACGCCCGCTCGGGCAACGAACTCAATTTCATCATCGAGCTCCGGGTAGTGGACCATACCAGCGCCCGCGGTTTCGATCATCACGCCGCTCGACAGAAAGCCACCGCCCACCAATTCTTCCTTGGTAAGCCAGCCTTCGTAGCCGCTCAGGCACTCCCACTGGTCGTAATCGCAGACCACGATGCCCTTATCACCCTCAAGAAGAACGAAGTCTCCGATGCGAATCCTGCGACCATTGCTCACGTAGTTCACAGCACCCTCCAAGCAACTGAGACGTGCATCCACAGGGCGCACCGACTTCCATCCCCTACGGATTCGACACCGCACCACATGGGCCTCGAACGAACGGGCACTCTGTTCACAGCTGGAAAGTAGCAGACCGGAACGTGCATCCGCGTGCGTCCCTGACCTTCAGGCCAAGCCTTCCCTTTCCTGCAGGAACTCCAAGGCTACCTCATTCCCGGCCGCCGCAGCTTTGCGAATCAGCCGCAGCCCCTCTTCCTCGTCCTTGGCAACGCCCATTCCACGGAGGAGCGCGAAACCGTACTCGTACTCGCCTGGTGGGTAGCCGTGAGCTGCGGCGGGAGCCATGAAGCTCATGGCGAGGCCCGGATCCAACCGAACCCTGTCTCCGAACAGGTGGTACATGCCCAGGGTGAACTGCGCGGGCGCATACCCTTTGCCTGCTGCCTCAGCCAAGAGGCGCAGGTGGCGCGCCTCGAACTCGCTGTTGTCCTCGCCGGGGTAACTCGACATCGACGACAGGTAGATAGCCTCAGGGTTGCCTGACTCGACCAACGGTGCCAGTAGTAGCGAAACACTTTGCCAGTCGTTGGACGCTACCAGGCGATCATACTCACCGGTCAGATCGGTAGGGAGGTTACTCGTCAGACTATTCACTCTCACGACCTCTAGCCTTCTGGCGCCGGCCAACGCCTTTGGAACGCAGATGCCGGCGCGCAGTCACGAACAGGACAAATGCGGCGCCGGAGACTACCCACGCCCCACCAATGACCCGATGAGCCGCGACTTCGCCGAATAGGAGCCGAAGTGCACTATTCATCTGGCAGTCCGCCCTGCAGGGCACTGCTTCTGGAGGCACGCCCGTCATCATGAGCAGGGTAGTTCGGCATAGGGTCGCATATCCTTCTGTCGGAAGGTGTCGTGAGTTGCCCATCCAAGAAACACCGAACGTCACACGTATGGATCAAAGTCCAACGATGCACCGCACGACGCAATAGCTTGAATCAGTTCAGCGGGAAGATAGAGGGCTGCATGGATGCCGCGTTCACTGGAGAGACGAACGCCAACCTGCGGGTCCCACAATGCAATGTCTTCCCCCACCTGTTGAGTCGCGCCGGCGATTGCCTCAGCTACAGTGGCTTGTAGATCGTCTAGCGTGTACCACTGACGACTCAAACGAGAGAGGACAACCTCCTTTCCAGAGGTAGGCGAGTCGCCAACAAAAACTACGACGAGTTCCGGCCGTGCTACGGACTCCCCTCGATATGCTTCTTGTGCCTCGTCTTCCTCGATTATTGTGGCAACGGAGCAATGGTCGAAGTCCAAGGAGGCGGAGGCGTACGCTATCTGACGAATCCTCGCTGCGGAAAGGTTAAGGCAAGGCCTGAGCCCCTCGTCGCTCCGGACACGAACTTTAAGGCGTGGGCTAAGCGTTCGCAGCCCGTCTGCCAGAGTTGCGACAGCGTTCCCAAGTACGCACCCAACCAACGACGCCACATTCTCAATCGTGTATTTGTCGCTGTCCATCTGGGCGATGATTACTTCCTGATCACTAGCTGGATGAGTCCCGAGTAACTCTACGAGCACCTCATGACTATTCACTTCCATCGGTAGTTTGTCTCCTCGACTACAGCCCCCCTACATCCCATACGCTTGACAACTATACGCCCGTCGTCGCAACCACATAGATCGTAGAAGGAGATACCCTTGTTGGTCCCGAGCCAATCCTCTTTAACCGCGTGCCCATCAATTCCTGCACGCCGCAGCAATGCCGTATCAAGCTTTTTGTCGCACCGCTCACCATCCTCCGGGCAGAAGGCTTCACCAGCGGCTCTTCCGGCCTTCTGACCTGCAATTCCCCCGACGAATCCACCCGCTGCAGCCCCCGAAAGTCCGCCTGCACCCGCACAAACCAAGGCGCCAGGCCCGGTGACACTACATGCGGCCCCACCACCTGCGGCACCGAGATTGCCACCAAGAACTGCTCCTCCGAGTGTCCCGCAGACCACTCCTACAACCTCTGCCGCAACTACGCACCGCTTGTTTTTCTCGAGTCCGAGCGGATCAGCGAAGCTCAGCGGGGCTGAGCCAACGTATGCATATGTACTCGGGCCACCTTGCAAGCCAATGGGATCACTTTGTGAATAGCGCCCCGACTTGGCCTCGTAGTCTCTGAAATAGTTGTAGCTCAGCCCTGACGTCAACTCGTATCGCTGCCCAGGAAAGCGAAGGTCGAACGTCACCGCTATTCCATTCTGATCAGGATCCTCGGACGGGGCGGCTGATCCGAACGCCTCAGCCAGCATGCTCCAACTCCAAACTGCCACATCACGCTGCGGATCGATTACAGCGCGTGGCGAACCCAGATGGTCGGATTCGATGTAGAGGATTCTTCCGGCTTGTAACAGCCCCACCGGCCGCGATCCGAGCCATACGACCTGCTGGGCAGGGGCACCGCTCTCTGCATATCTGCCCAACCACTCACCACCCTGCCCATGCAGGTGCAGCGCTCTTTCAGCGCCCGCCTGCTGCAGGACACGCTGTCTAGCGGCGTTGTGGCGGTAGGTGGCCTGCACGGAAGCCGCATCGGTCGAACTACTCAGCTGACCAGCAAGGTCATAGGCGTACTGCCACTCACTCCCGATTGTCAGGGTATTGCCCGCTGTATCGTACGTGCGAGTAGCTCCATGCACTGACGTTAAGCGGTGACTATCAGCCGCGTAGACATACAACTGGGTTCCCGCCGAGTTGGCAAAGCTCAGCCGATTGCCAGTAGCGTCATAACTGTACTGCTCAATCGCCACGCCAGTCCGCGCGTCCTTGAACGCAGTCAGGCGCCCCAGTGCGTCATAGTCCAGCGTCGCACCCTGCCCTTGCTGACCCACATCGGTCAGCGAGGTCATGTTGCCCACCGGATCGAACCCAAACGCAACATTCAGCCCATCGCGCGCGTCGCTGATGGCGACCGGGCGATAGTCCTGGTCGTAGCTGCGATCCAGCCGGCGACCATTGCCGAAGGTCCAGGTCGTCACCGGGCCGAAAGGCAGCGTCTTCAGGCCCTGCAGCAGTACTTCGCGGCTACCACCGGCCGGGGTGACCCCCATGCTGATGACCTGGCCAAGCGCATCGTAGCCATAGTCGACCAGACTGCCGTCCGGGTAGGTCATGGACTGCAGTCGGCCAGAGGCCTCGTAGGCATAGCGCAGCGTCAACGCCTGCCCGTCCGTAACCTGCACGCGGCGGACAAGATCGCCCATGAGGTTGTAGCAGTAGTCCGTGCGGCCGCTGGGGTCGATCATGCTGGCGAGCCGGCCCACGCCTGCACGCTCGCCTTCAGTGCATTGGCTGGAAGGCTGGTCGTAGACGTAGTGGATGTCGGCTGCGGGGTCGATGAAGGTTACCGCCGTGGTGCGCCCGAGTGCGTCGTAGCTGTAGCTCGCCGTTACCCCGCGCGCATCCGTCCGGCTCAGCACGTTGCCCGCGCTGTCGTAGGTGAAGGTTGTCGTTCCGGTGTCTGGGCTGACCTGGGTCAGGACGTCGCCGAATCCGTTTCGGGCGTAGGTAGTCTTCAAACCCTTGGGATCGCTGACCTCCACCACGTTGCCTTCTGCGTCGTACTTGAACCCCGTCTCGGCGCCGATGCCACCCACGTCCTGCAGGGTGCGCTTGAGGCGGTTGAGCGAGTCGTACTCCTGCTGAGTCACGTGGCCCAGCGGCGACGTTACCGAGACCTGATTCCCCACAGCGTCATAGGTGAAGTCAGTAGGGTTTGCCTGCCCGTCGGCCAGCGTCACCAGTTGGCTCAGCCCGTTGTACACGCGGGACTGCGTGCGGGTCACCTGTCCGTCGGGGCCTCGGTAGGATTCATGTATCCGGTTGCCAGCGGCATCCAGAGTGTATTGGATAGTGTTGCCCGCTCCATCGCCCACCTTGATCAACCGCTGCGCGGCGTCGTACTCGTAGCTGGCCACGCTTCCGTCCGGGCTAGTTACGCGACTTACCTGGCCCGTGGGCAGGTACTCCATGGCCGTAACGCGATCGTCCGCAGTAGAGGCGTCATCTGCCCCCTTCACCGTAGTGGACGCCAGCCAGCCACGCGGCGTGTACTGATACTCGGTCACGACCCCATTGGGGTCCATCACCAGCTGAGGGCGGCCGTCTCCGTTGTAGGCCAGCACCTCGGTGATGATGCCGAGCGGCTGGATGGTCTTCCAGAGGTCGCCCTTTCGATAGATGCAGGCAGCGCCACCGGAGGCACAACCAGGTGCGTCCTCCGGGTAGTACGTGTAGGTCACGATGTCTGCAGTACCCGGCAGGGGGCCATCCACAGACAGCAGCAGGCCAAGCACCGGGCAGCCCATCTGCGGGTTGATCTGCTCGCAGTAGGTGTTGGTAGTGGTGCGGCTCGCACCGGCCGGCGTGACCGTGGTTTCCTGGACTACCTGCCCGCGCGCGTTGTGCACCCAGGTCTGGGTGCTCGCACTGCTTACGCGCTTTACGATCTGGTTGGTGTCGCGGCGCCGCCATACTTCGGTGACTGTTGCTTCGGCGCGGTTACTGGCTTCGGTTTCGCGCTTGATGACTACTTCGCCCAGCACAGGATCAGTGAGGTCCTGATAGGTGAAAAGATCAATCCGGCCGGAGCGGTGTGCATGCGATTTTACGCGGCGCCGGAAATCGGAACCTGTTCCTGAGTAAGGAGCATACGTCCACGACTCGGTGCCGGCCTGCGTGGTGATCGAGGCGATCTTGCGATATGGATCTGCACCCGTGAATGTGATCCGCTCAACAGCGCCGAGCGCATTGGTATGCACGGTGGCGCCGTCGGATTGGTACTGGAAGTCGGCCTTCTGCGCCATGCCGGCGTGTTCGGATGAGGTGGCCAGGCCGTCTGCGTTGTAGGTGTAGGTGGCGTATCTGGTGCCCGTCTCGTCCTCGATGCCCGTCAGGGCATAGTTGTAGGCGGGATGCTCGTACAGGTAGTGACGTGCTGATCCGTCGCGGTAAGTGGCGCTTACCAGCCTGTCCTGCCCGTCGTAGCCGTACGTTACTAGCGGGCCATTCTGATCCTGGATGTACGCCAGGTCGGACTCCCCGGAGCCAAGAGCGCTCGAGTAGCCGAACTGAATGCTCCGACCGCTGGAGTGCTTTACGCGGGCGATGCGCTTTCGGTCGTCGAACTCGATGTCAATGGTATCGCCGGCAAAGCGTTCGACTCGATACAAACGACCAGAACCGTTGAAGCGGTAGAGGCCATCCTCCAGAGATAGGATGGTGTCAGCGCCGCTTGTGCGAAGTGTTGCGCCAGAACCATCGATGGCTTGGCGGGACATGAAGCCAACCATGGCGCCACTTGGATACAGAACAACCGACCGAGTTGCAACCGCGCCGTAGAGCCTCATGTTCAGGCTATGGGTCCAGTATCGGCCAAGCCCACCTTCGGCCTGATGTGACGAGTTCAGAGTCCGATAGAAATCAAGCCATCCGGTCGAAAAATCACT
The DNA here is from genome assembly GCF_013185915.1 of Stenotrophomonas bentonitica. Lineage (NCBI taxonomy): Bacteria > Pseudomonadati > Pseudomonadota > Gammaproteobacteria > Lysobacterales > Lysobacteraceae > Stenotrophomonas > Stenotrophomonas bentonitica. The sequence goes on from NZ_JAAZUH010000001.1 coordinate 1,515,452, forward strand.
CTCTCGCTGAACCTTGCTCCCACTGGTGACGCTCACAGGATTGCCGCGCTTATCGCACGGATCACATGGAGGCAACTTGGTGGATGCGTACGCGATATTGTTAGCTACACACTCTCCCCCGCTGTAGGCCATACGTGGAGGACACTCGACCGTTCGCCTCTTAAAGTGCTGCAGCGTCCAAGTTTTAGAGCAACCTGAGCCTTCAGCGGCCTCGGCCTTCAAATTCAGATTGTATGCAGTTGGAATTCCATAGCTCGACTGGGACAACCACCAGTCTTTGACCACTTCGATGGAGGTGAAACCGCATTTTGGATGCTGAGAATTGAGATTGGCCAAGGCGCTGGCCAGAGCAGCCTCCTCAGACGAGAATGGGGAGCCAACGGCATATTGCCCGCTATAGGCCCATTCGCTGATGTTTAGGGGTCGGGGCTTGGCCTTGTACCCATAGCTCACTTTGTCTCCCGCCGCTGATACCGAGACCGATTCAATTACTTCAGCGAGCGCGTATCGCCCGCCCAGAGCACGGATCGCAGCCAATGCGGCAGACTCGCTAGGAAACGTTCCGGAATGTCCGGTTGCCGTCCATTCCTGCGGAGCTTGAGCATGTGCTGACACCACGAAGCCCACTGAAGCCAGCATGGCCAGCACCATGCGAATCGGAGCGGAGAACAACGCCCGGCGCAGCGCCACATTCGCAGAGGCGATCAAGTAGCCCATATTCCATGTGACTGCAGTTTGCATACCTAAATCCATTTAGGGCGACATAGGTTCGGTGTCGCATTCCGTTCGCTCATCTGACCACTGGCACGGATGATGGCATTCGCCGGTGAAACAGTACTGAACTAACCTCACGAAATCAGAGGCCCCGCAGTGCAGGGCCCCTGGTTCGTTGAAGCTTGAGGTCGCCCGCCTGGTCAGTCCTTGGTAACGCGATTGATCTCGGCCAGGCTGGTAGTACCCGCAGCCGCCTTCACCAGCGCCGACTGGCGCAGGTCATTGATCCCCGCCCGCTGCGCCGCCTCGGCGATCTGGATGGCATTGCCCCCTTCCAGCACGATCACCGCGATTTCCTCGCTCATCGGCATGACCTGGTAGATACCGGTACGGCCCTTGTAACCCTCGGTGCACTCTTCGCAGCCCACCGGCTCGTAGAGGTTGATACCCGCATCCAGCTGGGCCTGGGTGAAGCCTTCGGCCAACAGCGCGTTGTCCGGCAGGTTCGCCGGGCGCTTGCAGTTGCTGCACAGGCGACGTGCCAGGCGCTGGGCGATGACCAGGGTTACCGAGCTGGTGATGTTGAACGGGGCGATGCCCATGTTCATCAGACGCGCGATCGTCTGCGGGCCGTCGTTGGTGTGCAGAGTCGACAGCACCATGTGACCGGTCTGCGCGGCCTTGACCGCGATCTCAGCGGTTTCCAGATCTCGGATTTCGCCGACCATGATCACATCCGGATCCTGTCGCAGGAACGAACGCAGGGCCGCCGCGAAGGTCATACCGCGCTTCACGTTCTGCTGCACCTGGTTCACACCGGGCAGTCGAATTTCGACCGGATCCTCGGCCGTGGAAATATTGCGGGTTTCGTCGTTGAGGATGCCCAGCGCGGTGTACAGCGACACCGTCTTACCCGAACCGGTCGGGCCGGTGACCAGCACCATGCCGTACGGCTTGTGGATGGCGTCCAGGAACAACTTCTGCTGCTCGGGCTCGTAGCCCAGCTTGTCGATACCCAGCTTGGCGGCACTGCCGTCCAGGATACGCAGCACCACCTTCTCACCGAATAGGGTCGGCAGCGTGCTGACACGGAAGTCGATCTGCTTGGTCTTGGACAGGTTGAGCTTGATGCGTCCGTCCTGCGGAACTCGCTTTTCCGCGATATCCAGCTGGGACATGACCTTCAGGCGGGCCGCGATACGCTGATTAAGCTTGACCGGGGCCTTGGCCACGTTCTTGAGCAGGCCATCGATACGGAAGCGGACCCGGTAGTCGTCCTCGTAGGGCTCGAAGTGGATGTCCGAGGCGCCCTTGCGGATTGCGTCGACCAGCACCTTGTTGACGAACTTAACCACCGGGGTGTCGTCGCCCTTCGCGTCTACGCCCGATTCGGTGGTAGCGCCGTCCTCGTCGCCAATGGAGACATCCAAGTCACCCATTCCCTCGTCGTCACCGCCGAGCGAACCGCCCAGTGTGTCGTGCTTGGATTGCCACTGTTCAAGGGTGCGCCTGATCTGGTCTTCATCGACCAAGATCGGCTCTACCACCAGATTAGTGTGGAACTTGATCTCGTCCAGCGAATGGGTTGGGTCGCTGGTCCCTACGAAAAGCTTGCCGCCGCGCTTGAACAGCGGCAGCACGTGATGCTTACGAAGTAACTCCTCGCTGACCAGGCTGATCGCACTCTGCGCGCTATCGAAGACATTGACATCCAACAGCGGCATGCCGAACTCGAGCGCATTGGCCGCCGCAAGTTGCGCTGGAGTGACCAGCTTCTTTTCGGCGAACCACTGGGGCAACGGCTGCTTGGCAGCAGTGGCTTTGGCCATCGCATCACGCGCGGCAGCCTCTTCCAAGGCGCCGTCCTGAACCAAGCGACGGGCGATGCCGGTGATCCCCACTAGATTGGCCGTTTGTGCGTTCACGATAGTTCCTTTGCGGTCTTCGTTAAAGGTATCTCAGCGCGCCCAGGCTTGCACGCCTTGGTCGCACAGGATCAACGATAAAAAAAGGGGCCCCGCTTGCGCAGGACCCCTTCAGTCGTCAAGTGATACCGGGCCCTTGGGCCTCAGCGTCGAACTTGTCGATTAACCGCGGCACTCGGCCGGCAGGTACTTATCGTCGCTGGCAGACTCGCAAACCCAAGTGATGCCGGCAGCTGCCAGGTCAGGGGTGTAGGTCAGAACCACGTCCGCAGCCTTGGCGGTGCCGGTCACGGTGATCACGCCATCAGCACACTCAAGGGACTGGGTGTTGGTGGTAGCCGTAGCGAACACAGCAACCCCACGGCAGGCATTGGCATTGATTTCGTTCTCATTGGCAATGTTCTCGCCAATGGTGGCCTTTGCACCCGAAGCCAACACAGCCATTTCCGAGACGCGCGAACGGATGGTGTAGTCCTGGTAAGCCGGCAGTGCGATGGCGGCCAGGATGGCGATGATCGCGACAACGATCATCAGTTCGATGAGGGTAAAGCCCTGCTGCTTCTTCATGTGTACATCCCCTAGAGGTAAGTAATAAGCGAACACCGGTGCGAGGCCTGGCCGGCGGACCGGCTGAGCAAGGCTGACGCCCGTGCGGGTGGTTGATAGCAGGTTGCGTGCCAAGTGCTCAGCAATGCTCCCCAGCATTTCCCCGGCGCAATGATGGCAGCAATCTTGAGAATTGGAACCCCTTCGGCAACAAAGTGCGACTTGACCGGCATTGTGACCCTCTGCGTCACCTTGTGACGGATCCAGACCCTGCCACAGGTCACGGATTGCCGTGCAAGAGGGATGCCACTCCGGCCCGGAACCGGCTACCATTCGGCGAGAAGCCCGCCTGGGGATGGCGCGGCCGGGGAGCCTTACATGTCTGTCAGCCGTAGTGCGATCAAGAAAGAGCCCGTGGCGCGTAGCACCATGGAGATGCAGCCGTTTGTCTGGGAGGGGACCGACAAGCGGGGTGTGAAGATGAAGGGCGAGCAGGTGGCAAAGAATGCCAACATGCTGCGCGCCGAGCTGCGTCGTCAGGGCATCATGCCTGGCGTAGTCAAACCAAAGCCCAAACCTTTGTTCGGGGCGGCCGGTAAGGTCGTGGGACCGAAGGACATTTCATTCTTCAGCCGCCAGATGGCGACCATGATGAAGTCCGGCGTTCCGATCGTGAGCGCCTTGGAGATCATCGGCAGCGGGCACAAGAATCCTCGCATGAAGAAGCTCGTGGACGGTATCCGCACTGATATCGAGGGCGGCTCGTCGTTGTATGAGGCTATCAGCAAGTACCCGGTACAGTTCGACGAGTTGTACCGCAACCTTGTCCGAGCGGGCGAAGGAGCGGGTGTTCTTGAGACGGTGCTGGATACTGTTGCGACCTATAAAGAAAACATCGAAGCTCTGAAGGGCAAGATCAAGAAGGCCCTTTTTTATCCGGCCATGGTGGTAGCTGTCGCGATCATCGTCAGCGCAATCTTGTTGATCTTCGTGGTGCCTCAGTTTGAAGAGGTTTTCTCAGGCTTTGGTGCCGAGCTACCTGCCTTCACTCAGATGATTGTTAGCCTCTCGCGGTTTACGGTGTCCTACTGGTGGTTGATGGGTCTGATGGTCGGCGGTGCGATCTTCGGATTTTTGTTCGCCTACAAACGCTCGCCTAGGATGCAGCACACCATGGATCGCCTGATCCTAAAGGTGCCGGTCATCGGCGAGATCATGAACAACAGCGCCATTGCCCGCTTCGCCCGTACCACCGCCGTGACTTTCAAGGCGGGTGTGCCGCTGGTGGAAGCCCTGGGCATCGTGGCTGGCGCCACCGGCAACAAGGTGTACGAAGAAGCCGTGCTGCGCATGCGCGACGACGTGTCGGTCGGCTACCCGGTCAATATGGCCATGAAGCAGGTCAATCGCTTCCCGCACATGGTCATCCAGATGACCGCCATCGGCGAAGAGGCCGGCGCGCTCGACACCATGCTGTTCAAGGTGGCCGAGTACTATGAGCAGGAGGTCAACAATGCCGTGGACGCCCTGAGCAGCCTGCTGGAACCGATGATCATGGTGTTCATTGGTACCATTGTCGGCGGCATGGTGATCGGCATGTACCTGCCCATCTTCAAACTCGGCGCCGTCGTCGGCTAAGGTAAACATGGCATTTCTTGACCAGCATCCCGGCCTCGGCTATCCCGCCGCGGCCGCACTGGGGCTGTTGATCGGCAGCTTCCTCAACGTCGTCATCCTGCGCCTGCCCAAGCGGCTGGAGTGGCAGTGGAAGCGTGACGCCCGCGAGGTGCTGGAGCTGCCGGACATCTACGAGCCACCACCGCCCGGGATCGTGGTCGAGCCTTCGCACTGCCCGCATTGCAAGCACAAGCTGTCCTGGTACGAGAACATCCCGCTGTTCAGCTGGCTGGCCCTGCGCGGCAAGTGCCGTCATTGCCATGCACCGATCTCCAAGCAGTACCCGCTGGTGGAGCTGGTCACCTCGCTGTTGGTGGTGGCCAGCGTCTGGCAGTTCGGGTTTGGCTGGCAGGGCTTTGGCGCGATCGTGCTGAGCTGCTTCCTGGTGGCCCTCTCCGGAATCGACCTGCGCACCCAGCTGCTACCCGACCAGCTCACCCTGCCGCTGATGTGGCTGGGGCTGATAGGCAGCATCGACAACCTGTACATGCCGGCCAAACCGGCATTGCTGGGGGCGATTGCGGGATACCTGTCGCTCTGGACCGTGTGGTGGCTGTTCAAGCAGATCACCGGCAAGGAAGGCATGGGCCACGGCGATTTCAAGCTGTTGGCGGCGCTGGGCGCCTGGTGTGGCTTGAAGGGCATCCTGCCGATCATCCTGCTGTCGTCGGTGATCGGGGCGATCTTGGGCTCGATCTGGCTGTACTCGCGGGGCCGCGACCACGCCACGCCGATCCCGTTCGGGCCGTACCTGGCCATTGCGGGCTGGATCGTGTTCATGTGGGGGGAGCCGTTGATCGAGGCCTACCTGCGGATGTCCGGCCTGCGCTGAGGACACCCCGATGAGGGCACGGCGATGAGCCAGTTCGTGGTGGGATTGACCGGCGGCGTGGCCGCCGGCAAGAGCGAAGTTAGCCGCCGGTTCGAGGCGCTGGGCATCGTGGTGGCCGATGCGGATGTGGCCGCCCGCGCGGTGGTGGCGCCCGGCAGTGAGGGGCTGGCGCGGATCGTTGATCATTTTGGTTCCGGGATCCTGCTGGCCGATGGCCAGCTGGATCGTGCTGCGTTGCGCGAGCGGATTTTTGCTTCGGCGCAGGAGCGGCAGGCGCTGGAGGCGATCACCCACCCTGCCATCCGGGAGCTGCTGCGGCGGACCTGTGAGGAGGCGACCAGCCCCTACGCGATCGCTGCCATTCCGCTGCTGACTGAAGCCGGTGGCCGGCAGCACTACCCGTGGTTGAACCGGATCCTGGTGGTGGATGCGCCGGTGGCGGTGCAGCATGCGCGATTGATGCTGCGCGATGGTTCAACGGCCGAGCTGGCGGATCGGATGATCGCGGCGCAGGCCAGCCGCGAGGAGCGGTTGGCGTTGGCCGATGATGTGGTGGTGAATGATGGGCACCCGGAGCAGTTGCAGGCCGAGGTGGAGCGGTTGGATGCGGTGTATCGGGGATTCGCGGGGTAGAGCCTCGCCCTGCGTGGCTGGGCGCGGTGTCCAGCGAAGTGCAGCCACGCAGGGCGTGGCTCTACCGTGGTGGGATCACGCGGGTGCGAACGTCAGCGTCGCAACCACGCCACGCTCTTCGCCCGGCCTTACATTCACCTGCCAGCCGTACAGGTCGCACAGGCGGCTGACGATTGAGAGGCCGATGCCGCCGCCCTGCGAGTGGCCTGCATGGGTGCCCCTGTAGCCCCGCTGGAACAGCTTGGCCGCGTCTTCTGCGCTCAGGCCGGGGCCGCTGTCGATTACTTCCACCCGGTTGTCGGTGACGCGCACGCGTACCGAGCCTTCCTGCGAGTACTTCACGGCGTTGCCGATCAGGTTGCCCAGGGCCACGGAAAGCGCGGATTCGGGGGCGTCGATGACCAGTTCGCGGTCGCCCTCCAGGATGAGTTCGAGCGGCTTGCCGCCCAGCTGGGCGCGGTGGGCGTCGAGCAGCTGCTCGGCGACGCGGGCGACATTGCTGCTGCCCTGCCCGCGCTCGTTGCGCGAGAGCAGCAGCAGCGAGCCGATCAAGTCGGTGCACTGCTGTTCGGCGCGCTGGATGCGCTGCAGGCGCTGCAGCACCTTGGGGTCCAGGTCGGGCCGGGTCAGCAGCAGCTCGGTGGCGCCGCGGATCACCGCCAGCGGGGTACGCAGTTCGTGGCTGACGTCGGCATTGAATTCGCGGTCGCGCTGGACCACTTCGGTCAGGCGCGCGGAGTAGTCGTCCAGGGCCTGGGCCAGCTGGCCCACTTCGTCGTCGGGGAAGCGCGGGGCCAAAGGCTCCGGATCGCTGGTACCACCCCGATACGCGCGCAGTCGCGCGGCCAGGTCCGAGACCGGTTTCATCACCTTCGAGGCCGACCACCAGCCCAGCACCAGCGACAAGGCGCTGAACACCAGTACCGAGAAGAACAGCGCGCGGTTCAACTGGCCTTCGCCCTTGAGGCTTTCGGTCATGTCGTAGGCAAGGAAGAACCAGGCCTCAGGGGTCTTGCGTACGGCAAGCTTGTAGGAGAAGCGCTCGCCATGCTCGTCCACGCCGCCGAGGCTGTGGATGCCGTCCTTGAACTCGTACCAGTCCGGCTCTTCCAGGCGCAGCGCTTCGAACTTGTCGGGCCCCACGATGCGCGCGCGCATCTGCTGCACCGGCAGGTCGGGATTCTTGCTGGGATCTTCGAAGAACCGGTGCGCGTATTCGTTGATGTTGCGGTTCATCACGTCTTCGACCAGCTGGTTCTCCACGCGCGCGCGGGCCATGTTGGTGGCGAAGGCGAACAGTGCCGTCAGGCAGAAGCCCAACAGCACGAACGAGACGATGATGCGGCTGCGCAGCCGGCGCCGGTACGGCGCGCGGCGGCGGTTCCCCCTGTCGCTCACCGGATCAGACTTCCGGGGCGGCGATGCGGTATCCGATGCCATGGCGGGTCTGGATCAACGGAACCTCGAACGGCTTGTCCACCACGGCGCGCAGGCCATGGATATGCACGCGCAGCGAGTCGGAATCGGGCAGCTCTTCGCCCCACACGCGGGTTTCCAGCTCCTGCCGGGTGACCACGGCCGGTGCGGCTTCCATCAGCGCCTGCAGGATCTTCAGGGCGGTGGGGTTGAGCTGCAGCAGCTTGCCCTGGCGGCGAACCTCCAGGGTGTCCAGGTTGTATTCCAGGTCACCGGTTTCCAGCACGCGGGTCTGCACGCCCTTGCCGCGTCGCGACAGGGCGTTCAGACGCACTTCCACTTCCTGCAGCGCGAACGGCTTGATCAGGTAGTCGTCGGCACCGGAGTCGAAACCGGCCAGCTTGTTGTCCAGCGAATCCCGTGCGGTCAGCATCAGCACCGGGGTCTGCTTGCGCGCTTCATTGCGAAGCTTGCGGCAGACTTCGATGCCGTCCATGCCCGGCAGATTGAGATCCAGCACGATCGCGTCGAACTCGTGCACAACCGCCAGGTGCAGGCCGGTTACGCCGTCGGCCGCGAAGTCCACGGTATGGCCGCGGTCTTCGAGGTAGTCGCCCAGGTTGGCGGCGATGTCGCTGTTGTCTTCAATTACAAGAATTCGCATGTGACCTCTAGAAGTCGGTGAGTTTGCCACCGCCGCGCTGGACCTTACTCATGTCGCGCTCGGCACTGGCTTTGTCGCGTTCGCGCTGGGCAACGGTCCTGCACTGCGTCGTGGCGCGATTGGAACCGGTTGTCTTTTCGCGCGTACAGATCTGACGGCTATCTTCGCGCGCCTGCGTCAAAACCGTGTTCACAATTTGTTGGTCGTTGTACAGCTCGATCTTGGCTGCCTCGGAAATTCCGTTCTGGCTCGGATACTGGTCGAGCACGCCACGCATGCGCCCCAAGGCTTCGCGGACCCTGCTGCGGTCTTCCAGGCGCAGCTCGGAATAGGTCTTTCCGTCGTTCATTTCCATCTCGATGCGCTGCATCTGCTCGGCAAGCGGCTTGCCCGGAGCGAACACCTCGTCCTTGGCGGCAGCCTGCGCGGTACCGAGTGCCAGCAGGAGGACCGCGGTTCCGGCGGCCAGAATCATACGTTTCATTGCAACCAATCCTTAGTTTTACTGAACGGAACCCCGAATGTATCCCCGCTGCCTTTACCTCAGCAAGTGAGCCAAGGCAGGGATGGAAAAAGGCCCAGGCGGATCCCGCCTGGGCCTGAAGTCATTCCCGATTACCGTTATCTGCTGAGGAGGGCAGAGCTGCGGTCCGTTGAAGCCTACGCGGGGGGCGATTAAACCGGTGTTAAAACCGGCCACGCGCCCACAACTAATTTTCAATGCCTTGATTTTACTGGCTTTTTAATGGCAGCCACCTGCCCTGCCACGTGTTCGATGATGCGCCCGGCAAGGTCGTCCTGGTTGATGCCTTCGATGCCCTCAAGGCCCGGGGTGGAGTTCACCTCCAGTACCAACGGGCCTCGGCTGGAGCGGATCAGGTCGACCCCGGCGACGCCCAGCCCCAGCGCCTTCGCCGAGCGCACGGCCACCTGCTGCTCGGCGCGGGTGGCCTTGGCTGCGCGGGCGCTGCCGCCGGCATGCAGATTCGAGCGGAAGTCGCCTTCCGGCGCCTGGCGCTGCATGGCCGCCACCACGTGGTCGCCCACCACCAGGCAGCGCAGGTCCGCGCCCTGGGCTTCGCCGATGAATTCCTGCATCAGGAAGTTGGCGTACAGCCCACGCAGGGCCTCGACGATGCCGCGCGAGGCGCTGGCCTTCTCGGTCAGGATCACCCCCCTGCCCTGGGTGCCCTCGTTGAGCTTCACCACGTGCGGCGGCGGGCCGAGCATGGACAGCAGGTCCACGGTGTCGTCGGGGTTGTCGCCGAACACGGTGACCGGCATGTCGATGCCCTTGGAGGCCAGGATCTGGTGCGCGCGCAGCTTGTCGCGGGCCCGCAGGATGGCGTCGGAGGGATTAGGGGTGACCGCCCCCATCATCTCGAACTGGCGCAGCACGGCGGTGCCGTAGCGCGTGATGGAGGCGCCAATCCGCGGAATCACCGCGTCCACCCCGGTGATGGGCCGCCCCTTGTAGTGGAGGGTGAAGCCGTTGGCGGCAATGCGCATGTAGCAGCGCAGCGGGTCCAGTACCCGCACGGTATGCCCCCGCGACCGCGCCGCGTCCACCAACCGCCGCGTGGAGTACAGCTTGCTGTTGCGGGAAAGGATGGCCAGTTTCATCGCAGCTTCGGGGGTGGGGAAAGACGCGAAGCATAGCGTGCGGCGTGGAAGATCGGATGAGGTCGGAAAATGGCCTTTCAGGCAGCCGCAGACGCCTTGCACCGGGCGAACGCCGCCGCAAGGTGACTGTCGATGTTGTCGAGCTCGCTGATGACCTCAACTGCCAGCGCAACCAGGTCTTCCCGGCTCTTCGGCTGGGCAAGGGCGTACAGATCAAAGTTCAGGTGGACGCTGTTCATCATCTTCTCCAGGGGTGCTCAAGGATTACGGGTGGGGTCATACCGCTCAGAACTTGGACTGGCTTCTCAGCTCAGACATGATGTTCTCGAACTCCGCCTTGTTGCCTTGGTCCAACGCCAGGCTGAGGCTCTTCATTTTTAGAATGCACTGCTTCGAGTTGATGGCATTGCGCTGCTCGTCGAACTCCAACTTGCCACTCTCGAGGAACCTGGTAAGTGCAAAATCAATGAACGCCAGTCCAGTCAACACGTCAGCCAGCGTTGGATTCAAGTTCTCGTTGAACTGAAAAAAGCCAAACGCTTTGTGTGCATCGATCAACGTGTTGACCTGCCCGACAACCTGAGACCAGATTGTCCCGATCAAATCACTGAGATCGCTAGTGGCCGGCGCGCCTGATCCATCGCTCATGAGTCTTCTCCACACCATCGCGCACAGCGTGGCGGAGTACTGCAAGCGAATCGAGAGGGAAATCCGACAAAAGGAGTCGCAGCGAGGAGGACCCACCCGCACGTCTGAAAACACAGGGAAGAAAAGGTCCCAAACAGCCCCCTTTAGTAAAGGGGGCGCGCCGACAGGCGCGGGGTTGTGGAGGCATGGCCGCCACGCTCCATGGTTTGCCTTGCAAACCGTGGAGCGGGTGAAGGGAACAAGTCCCAAACCCGCCTAACCCATTGATTCTGCACAAAAGGAGCAGGTCGGCGGGCTAGAAAACGATACCTGAAACGATACCTGCGCAGCCTAGCAGGGTCGTGGGTCGTCACTCAAGAACGGAGTGACGCCATGAATCGTTTTGCCGTTGGGACCCTTCTCGCTGCCACCGTGTCGCTGCTCCCGTTCCACGCGTCAGCGGCCCCGCCCCAGCCCGTCGGGGAGTTCGTCAGCGAACCGGGGGAAGCCTTGAACGATTTCCTCCTCCGGATTGCCCCCGCACTGGACCAGCACACCCGCGAAAGCGGTCACGAAGTCTGCGGCATGGTGGCCCAGTCGGCAGGCAGCGAGCGGTTTGGCGTTCGCTTGGGGAGCACCAAAGGCGCGATGACCTGTTCAATGAGCCGGAGCAACGTGCCGGATGGGATGCATGCCCTGAACGTCTCCATCCACTCCCACCCGCATACTCGCTCTGTCTTCCCCACCTCCGCAGACGTATCGTTCTACGCGGAGAATCCTATGGTTTCGGGCCGCATGGTGAAGCGGGGCAGGCCTGAAAAGGTAGGTGGGGCCTATTTCTCCGGAGGCGACTACGCCGCCGGCCCGGGTTACCTCGTTGCGGAGGGCCAGGTGCTTTACCAAGAAGGCAAGGGCACCGAGCGCAACCTGGGCAACTTCACCTTGACCCCGGGCCTACTGGCGCAGACCAACTAAGCCGACCGCAATGCAACAAAAAGCCCCGCATTTGCGGGGCTTTCTGATGCCTAAATCAAGGCAGGACGCGGTAGTAAAACGCAACGTTGCCGCGTATGACGGAGCCGCTGTCTGTAGACGCGCTACCCCTGAACTCAAACTCCACGCGCTTGCCGTTGAAGTTCACCGTCTGATTGCTGGCGGTGAATGACGTTGGGCTGCCAGGACGCGCCGTGTTGCTGCTGCTACCCCCGCCTGCGACGGTAGCCGTTGCTCCGTTGTAGGTGATTTCCAAGCTACCGTTGCCGCGCACCGGCCCCCAGGAACTGGACCAATCCGAGCTTTGCCCGGCGAGATACGTCCAGTTGGCGGATTCGACCAACGTCAACCGGCCGACAGTCCCATAAGCGTTGGCCACGGACAGGTTCACGAAGCCGGAGGTGACTACCAGGCCCTGCGTGGCGCACGTGTTCGTTTCGCTGCGGCGGTTGCTAGTGAAAGCCCAGGCAGACCAGCCGCCAAACGTCGGCCCAGGTGCGACCGTCGTGCTCGCCGGGCAGTTGTAAGAGCGCTGCCGGGTGGCGACTTGCTCGGCCTCCCAGGTGTGCGCCCCGGTCTGTCCCGCAGGGCAGGCTTGCGACGCACCAACCCATTGGGTCGAACTGTCGGTTTCGGGCCCTGGGCAGGCCACACAACTGCTGCCGCTGTTCGCCCAGGGGCCAGGGGTGGCAGATGCCCAAGCTTCGGGACATGTCCACGTGCGCGACTGCTGGACCATGCCCCAGGTGCCGGCGGGACACGCCGCAACGTCTTGGTGGTCGGGGCCTGACGGCGTGCAGCGGCTCAGCGCTGGCGGATTGCTAGGAATCGTGGGCGGAATCCCCACCCCTGGACTAGGCACAACCGGGGCGGCCGGCGGCGCGCCAGGCACAACCGGCGGCACGGGCGCGGCAGAACCTGGGGCCACGGTGACCGGAGTGCCTGGGGTTGCGTCGCCCACATTGGGCGCACCCGTCACCGGGCCCGTGGGCGTGATCGGATTGGCCGGGTCGATAGACGGGGGCGCGGTCGGCAAGGTCGGCGGCAGCGAGGCCACCGCTGAACCACTCGCCAGCCCAGAGAAATAAACGAACCCGACTCGGTCGCCACCATCCCGCTGGCAGGCAGTGGCGGCGGTTGCAGGGTCGTATTTGTTGTTCACATACACGCTTGCGCCGCTGACCCGCACATCCCAGACCCCGGCGTCCCCCGCCATCGCGGCTACGAGCCTCGCGCAAGCGTCTTTGGGCACCCCACGGGTTTCGACTAAGAACGAGTCGTTTCCGCGTTTCATCGTATTGGGCAAGAACGACACGGAGCCACCCCAAGCATTGCGGAGGCTATCGCCCTGCCTCAGCCGCTTGGAGGCAAGCCCGTCGGTCTGGACCAGCGCAGTGGACAGGCCGGAGTATCCGCCCACGACTCCTAGACTGCGCTCGATGGCGGTGGCTGTCTCCCCAAAATCTAGCTGCGTTTGCTTCACGTCTGCGGCCACGCTCGTAGGGCCAAACACCAGCCAGGCGGCGCCGGCTATAGCAGACGACACACCCAGGCCTAAAAGCACCTCGACCAGGGTAAAGCCGCGCGACGGGTTGCGGGCAAAGAAGCGGGGTTCAGGACGAACGATAGACATAGAGGGCTCTCTAGAATCGAGGACGACGAGGGGCGGGCGTGGGCAGCGCTTTGCCCTTCTGCCCCGAGCGCGCCGCGCGCCAGTCGGCGACCGACGGCAATCCAGCGCCGAGGGCGCGCGAACGGACGTGGGCGCGGAACAGCTGGCCCAGCAGCGGGGCGTAAGTGGTGGCGTAGTCCGTAGCAGATACGCCCTCCCCGTTGCTGATGCTGGGATTTGCGCCCGCGTCGAGGAGCAGGGTTGCCGTTCGCATAAGCGCACTGGTTTCGGTGTGGCCGAACGCGTTTACAACGGCGTGAAGCGGCGTGTTCCCCAAGCACCCGATACCGCTGACGTTCGGGTCGAGCCCGCTCGCCAGCAGTGCGGCGGTTTGGGCGGCGCGCCCATTAGCTGCCGCTTCGTGGAGCGGATTGGCTTCTGCATACGTGCTCATGACCGGCTCGCCTCTCGGGCGGCCGCACGCTCTTCCAGGTGTCGAATGCCCTTCTCCCGAAGCGCTTCGCGCCTCTGCGGCTCACGTTCCAACTGGCTCGCTATGACCAGAAGCGCGCCGACAACTTCGGCGGGGTCCCAGTCGTCGGCTTCAGCTGCGATGACCAGGCCGCCCAGAACGATTTTTCGATGAGCGTCTTTTGAGCGGAACAACGCAGCGCGCTCTTTTGCTCTCTCCTTCGCCGCCTGCCGCGCTTTACGTTCCTTCTCCTGCTTCTCAGCAACCAGCAACTTGGCTTGCTCTCTCGCTGCGGTATCCAGAATCTTTCCTAACTTTATTTTTTGTTGCTCAACACTCGCCACGACACGCCCTTAATGAGACTCGATAGACCATGCAATCACAAACTAGGCCGAAGGCAAGTGGGGGCACCGCCCACAACTGGCGCGAGCGGGCAGCGAGCGCCGCCTTTGCTCTTGGCTAAAAATTTGACAGTTTCGACGTGCATGGGAACCTGAAATCAAGGGCAAGCGAGCGAAGCGAGCGACCCGGGTTCTCATGCAGTTTTCGAAGGGTGCGCAGCGCCCAAAGAAAACAACAAGAGCGCACTTAGAGTAATCCCTTCGGGATTACGTGCGGTCAGGGTCTACGCCCCCGACACCCCGGCGCGCTCCGCACGCCAGCCCCCCATTGCTCGCCCCCCAGGGGGCAGCGCTCGGAGACTGGATTGGCGATTTACCACCTCACTGCTAAGGCTTACTCGCGCTCGGGGGGACACTCGTCCACCGCTGGTGCTGCGTATCGCGCAGGGGTGCGGATTGAAGATGCGTTGACCGGGACGGTCCACGACTACACGCGCCGCCAAGGCGTCGCTTTTTCGGCGCTCTGCCTGCCTGGCGGACAGACAGCCGACCGGGCGGAGTTCTGGAACCGCGTCGAGGCCCATCACAAGCGCGGAGATGCCATCACGTGCCGAGAAGTGGAGGTTGCGCTTCCTGCCGAACTTTCCGCCGAAAAGCGGCAAGAACTGGCGCATGGCTTTGCCCGCCATTTGGCCGAGCGCTACGGCGTGGCCGCCGACGTGGCCATACACGAACCGAGCAACGGCGGGGACGAGCGCAATCACCACGCGCACATTTTGCTCAGTGCTTGCAGTGTTAACCCGGATGGCAGCTTAGGAAAGAAAGCCGTGGCGCTGGACCCGATTGCCTGCAAGCGGGCCAAGCAACCCACCCTGACCGACAGAGAGCGGGAGCACTGGGCCAAGTCCGTCAACACCATGCTGGCAGCCGAGGGCGTGGAGGAGCGCGTAGACCATCGTTCACTGTTGAGCCAACAAGCGGACGCTGTCCAAAAGGATGACTTCGCCAAGGCAGCCGAGCTGGACCGGCCGGCCACCAAACACGAAGGCAAGGCCGTCACCCAAGCCCGCCGCCGTGGCGAGCGCTTGCCCCGTGCTAAGCGTAACGACCGCGTGCGCGATGCGTCGACAAACCGAGCAACTGCCCACGCCGAACGCTTCGAAGCACTTAAGGCTCAAGCCGCTGCGGAAGGCCGATTGGCCCAGGTGGATGAGCAGGCATTGCACGCGCAAGCACTCATTGAACGCCGCAAAGAATCTACAGCGCGCTTGCGCGCTGCTGCCCAGCCATCCCCCACCGAGGCCCCGCGCCATGAACCCATCAGACCCACCCGCCAGCCCGGTCGCCACCGCCGTCCCCGCGCCCCCGCTCTCACGCGAAGTGGCGTTGATGCTTGTCGAGTCCGGAACCCAGGAGCTGGGGGCCAGCGCATGCCTGCGCTGCAACCACTCCACAGTCCTAACCCTTGCCTGGCCCCAAGGGGAGAACGAACCAGCGAAACGGGCGGATTTAGTCGTGTATTGCGGCGCGATGAACAGAGACGTCACAGCTCCCGTTCTTCGTTGCTCAACCTTCGAATCCCAACCGTAGGAGCCCAACCCGGGGCCGCCGTCCAGGCGCGTGCACAGCAAGCTGCGCACAAAGCCGGGGCATCCATGCCCCGGCCGGCCGCTGGCGCGGCTGGTCATCAGGTCAAGGGGGCGGCGGCGATTGAGCGCGCATCCCGTAAACACTCACAGAGCAGGCAGGGGGAAACCATGGCGGTAGAACAAACGGCTAAAAATCTTGAGGAGATGATTGAACAGATGTTCAAGGTAGCGCGCCGGGCGCTCCAGTCCGCAGACGCAACCCCAATGCAGAGAGCAACAGCGCGCACCTTTGTTGAGAGGCGCGAAGACATGAAGGAGAAGCAAACCGCATATGAAACGACAGAAGTTCAACGCCAACGCGCCAAGCTGGACCGCCGCGATGCCCAGGGTTTGGCTACGATGACGCCTACCCCTGACGATTGGCGAAGCCGCGCTCTCAGATCCGTCGGCCTACCCACCAATAAGGGCCAGGCTGCACACATGGCGAAAGTGCGGGCCAAGGAGACGAAGCTCCGGGAGCGCGAGCTCATCCAGGCCCGTGACAAAGCGCAGGAGGAACGCGATTGCGCGGCTATGGACCTCGAAAAAGCCCGGCAAAACTTTGCCAGTCAGTTCCCTCGACATTCATTCGGGAACACGGAGCCCAATGCCCCACGACCCGAACCAAAGGTGGAAATCCTACATCGACCTGGCGACAGACCGTCGGAGGCGATCAATGCCAGACGAAAGCCAAGCGGACCGCGTCCATAGTGCTGCCGCTTCTTCCTAACCAATGAGGTCGGTGCCTGGAAGCCCCAATGCAGGTGCCTCAATACGGACAGAACGCAAGTCCGGAACTGGATAGCATTTGCTTACTTGCGTCATACCCAGCTCGCGTCGATTGGTCTTGACGGTTTTGTTGTCGGTGTCAAGAGTTACAAGCACGTCCGCACCGGCTCTCATTGCAGTTGCCACGTGGATGGCATCCGGCATCGTCAATAGGTAGGGCTCCCCTGGCGAAGACGCCTTAAGCCGTTTGTAACAGTGGCTACGCAACCGGGCGGCGTCCCGGGCAATGCTCTCTGTCACCGTGAACGGTTGAAAGTTCCTCCGTCTAATCATCAATTCAAACGCTTCTTCCACGGCGTCGCCAAGGTTCGCGGCGATGACTTCACCAATGGCAACGGTAGAGGTGGCCAACACGATTTCCCCTCGGTCAAAGGCTCCGGCTTGGGACCGGAGGGCAGCAGCCGCATCCGGCCCGTGGACCGCCTCACCCTTTAGAAGAGCGAGAAAGGCACAAGAATCCCAATAAATGATAGGCCTACCACTCACCCCGCAACCCCCTCACAAAGTCAATCGTGCTTTGCTCACCTGTCGCATCAGGAGCACGCCCAGCAATACTGCTCAGCGTTGGGAGCTCATCATCAGCAGGGTGGATTTGGATGGATCGAACTGCGATTTCATGTGGCCAAAGATCGCCCTCGTAAGACTTCAGCTCGCCTTCGACGGTCGCACCATGCTCCACCGCCGATGCAGCTTCATCAAGCATCTCGATTGGAAACACACACTTGATCTCAGTGCCCCCGACAGGAGGGATTAGCTTGAAGTAGGGCTTATCGCCGACGCCAATGTATTTTTTGACAACACCCTTTACCGAACCAAGTTGTCTGACGACGTCAGGAAGCGCGTCCTCAAGTGCCTTAGCTACAACCTCGTCAAGTTGGATCGGGGCGACGGCAGGCCCATCCAACCAAAGCCGTTTAAATTTTTCCCCCCGACCTACAACGAGCTTCCTTAGGTCTCTAACGAGCTTGGCATGGCGCGAGTCCACCTCAAGTGTTCTGCTACCGGCGCGGCGCACAAAGGTCAAGAAATCACTAACAACTTCGCTGGCCGCCTTTGTTTCCCCGAGATCGACTGCGGACAGCTCGATCATGGCTGGGCTGCTATGGGTCAGGTCAGAGACAAGAAAATCAACTTTTGCATCTGGTTGCTCGGCTAGCTTCCCCACCTCTAGAAGAGCAGCTCTTAACGCTTCAAGTTTCTCGATGAAGTGACCCAATCGGACATCGTTGCCGAGCTCATCCACACCCTCGATGTGAAGCCGAAGGATGCTCTGGTTGGGAGGCGGGGACGGCGTCGGCGTGTAGTTCATAGATTGATCTTATGACAGCGGGCCGGCCCAAAGTAGCCTCTCTCAGTCGCCCTAGGTGCGATTGAGGCTTTGCAGAAGATCAGCAAGCACCCTTGCCCGTTCCTCCTCAGATAGCCGGGCCAAGACCAAGAGCAGATCAGCGGTAGCGTCATCCGGAGCCACCAGATAGGCCATTGGAACCCCAAGCACCTCGGCCAACTTGCCCAGCCCGTCGAGGTCTATTCCTCGCGCTTGGCTCTCATACCTGTTGACTCTGTTGCCGGCCAAGCTCTTATCAAGCCCCATGAGCAACCCTAAGGCGCGCTGGCTGGGAACGCCCCGCAGTGCTCGGGCCTGCCGCAACCTGTCGGCGAAGAGCTGGCGGGGGGCTGGAGGTGACTGGGACACGTTGGCAACCGGAAAAAAGACCAACTTTCAGCATGACTGCACGTCTCCCTTTGAGGTAGTCTCTACCTTAAAGGTAGCACCGCGCTACCCGCCCAGGGAACGGCAATGAACCACGCACCAGCCCCCTCCACCTCAGTGATGACCCCGCAGGCACGTTTAACACTCTGCTTCTGCGTCGCTGTCCTGCTAACCGGACCTTTTGGATTCATCATTGGACCGGTGACGTCTCGCCTCCTGCGGAGGCGCGCAGAGCGACTCCAGCCCGTAGCGGCACGCGCGGCCGCAGAGCGCAGCGCTGGACATTTCAATGTGGGCCAGCTGTGGGCAATCACGGCTTGCGGGGTGTTAGGGCTCATAGGCCTCTTGGCCCTGCTGCCGACGGTCGTCTTTATCGCGCTGAGCCTGGTCAGATAAAGCCTTCGGAGCGCAAAAAAGAAGGACGCCACGAGGGCGCCCTTCAAATAGGTCGTCGGGTGTGCGTCACGGCAAGCCGCGCTGCCCACATGATCCCGACGTTTCGATGCCGACTTTACGCAGTTGCTACAATGTTGTCAACAACAAGATGACCCTGAGACTGAACCGGGCTACTCTTAAGCACCAAGTAGGGGGTCAGGATGACAGAAGATGAGCTCGCAGGGATGGCGGCCCTGCTTTCAGCAGAGCGACTTGCCGCCTTTGTTCAGCTAACCGGCACTGAGCGCGATGCGCTTAACGTGCATGATTCAACTATTCAGGTTGCGTCAGCATTGGTGCCTGTCATGTGCTTGGTGGAAATCGCAGTCAGGAACGCGGTGAATGAGCGTCTCCGGTCCGTGTTCGGCACCCATGATTGGCTTATCCAGCCGCCAGCTCCCTTTGCTTGGAAGCCCTCTGAACACGACAAGGTTAAGGACGCCAGGCGGCAAGCCCAGCGCGCCGCCTATACGAAGCTAACGGACAACGCCAGAAGGTCACTTGACTCCATCGCATTTCCCAACGGGGTTCCCGCTGGGACTAAACACGAAAAGCGAGTCAAAAGACGGCAAGAAACCATCGCTATTGCTCATGGTCAGCTGATTGCTCAACTAACTATGTTTTTCTGGAAGCGCCTATTCGCCGCAGACTATGAAGATGCGCTTTGGAAGCGCGGGCTTAAGGAGCTTTTTCCAAAAAAGACGGTAAAGCGCGGGGATGTGGCCGACCATCTTGAGGTTGTCTATCAGGCTAGAAATCGCATAGCCCACCACGAACCTATTCATGGGGCTCGCCTAGGTAGACTTTTATCGTCTTTGGATTTTCTAGTCCTCAACCTCGGGAACAAGTCAGGAGACGAAAGCTCTCCGCTAGCAAGGTTGACTGTGGCACATCGAACCCGCCTCCGAGAGGTTTCCGAAGAAAGTTCAGCTCTTTTCGCCACCTTCGTCGTTCAACCGGCCAGCGTCGTCTGAGCAAAACGCCCCCGGCTTGACAAAAGCCGAGGGCGTCTTAGTTTGGATTCACGGCCCCCGAGACGACGAATCCCGGAGGCGAGCATGGTAGGAGCGAACTACCGAGCCCAGGCACGTGGCCCCTTGAGGACACCTTAGCAAGCCTAGCCCGACCCGCAAGCCCCTCCCTCTCTCCTCCAAATCCATTGCCTCGATGGCCTGCGCGATTGACGCTAGGCGGGGGTGGTTCGTAGCCATCAAACGGTTCTGTCAATCAGCCCTTTACCGGGCAAGCGCGCGGCAACTGGGGACTGGGGGTTTAACTGTGTAGGACACCCCCGCAACCTGGGCCTGCGAGAAACCGTAGGCGAACGCTGGCTGTGCCGCAGCCCGAGAGAGACGCCCACAACAGACCGTGGGCGGCGTGGACCGGGGGCAGCAGCGGCGACGCTGTGAACCATGCTAGGCCGTCACGGGGTCGAACCCCGCCGGCACACCCGCAGTCGCAAGACAAATCAAGCGCGGGCCGACCATCTCGTTTTTCTTGGCCCTTACGGGTGGGGGGCTCGTGCCCAGCGACCCGCAAAACGGGTTGCCCGCCCAAAACGAACAGCGTTTTGAGCGAGCGAACCGGAAGGCCGAGGCCGCCGCCTGGGGCGGCGGACCTCGGAAGCAGGGGGGTCGCAGGGGGGCGCGCTGTCAGCGCCCCCCCGTTGCTTCGGGCCGCCTAACGGCGTCTTTCGCGGCCGGGGGGTCACTATCAGGAGAACACGCGCACGGGCTTCGTCGCTGGGCGGTCTGCGCTTGGGTTCCACAACAACAGCAAGAGCACGGGCGGCTCTGCCGCCCTTCTGACCTCGCTCCCGCTCGGCTCCTCCTGGGAGGAAAGGCAGGGGGCGGCGCGGTGCGCCGCCGGGCTTGCGAATCGGCAGAAATGCGCTAGAAACTGCGGATGAACAACGCACAGAAACGCGCCGCCGAGCGTGCAGCGAACAAACTCTTAAAATCGAAGGGATTCGCCAGCAACGGCGCGAGCCTAAAGTCGAAGCGCCGCAAGGGCAAAGCAAAGAAATAAATCCCGAAGCTGTTAGGTTATATCCCCTGCTCTGGGGCTGGAAGCCGTTGGGGATCTGCGGGTCTGGCGGCGGCTCCGTTAGGTAGGGTATTGTTCGCCCACACCCTGCCAGGAGGCATATCGTGGGCGAATGGTCAGACTATTTCGAGGACTTTCCGGAGGAGAACCCGGCGAACTGGCTCAACGGACGTTTTGACCCGGAAGGGGCGCGGCGAGCGCACCAGAGGGCCAATGTGCTTGAGAAGTCTCAATCAGACTTGAACACCACCATCCGCAAGATGATTGACGACGGCAACCGGCGCGCCCGCGACAAGCAGGGCAAATCGTAGACCGCCCAGAGCGGAGAGATTGAGGCACTCAACCGCCCCGCTTTGCTTGGCAACGCCCCCGCTTACGCGGGGGTTTTGCTTTCATCGAACAGCGGCCTTGCTCTTCTTGCCCCGGTTGTCTCGTTCTGCCACGACCGCTGCCCGCTTCAACTCTTCGGCGAACTGTCCAGGCGTATACGCCGGAAGTTCGACCGGTGCGACGAAGCGAGCCAACGTTGCGACCCGGTCCGGCAGGCTACCGCGGTCGATGTAATGGCGTTCAAGCACCGACTGGCCCCGAGCGTGGCCCGTCAGCGCTCCGATAGCCGATGGGGTTGCCCCAGCAGCGTCCAAGAGGCTCGCAAACGTGTGGCGGAAGCCGTGGAAGCCCTGCCCTTTCTCATCCACCCCGCGCGCTTTGGCATAGGTAGAGAACTGGCGGGAGAGCTGGCGCCCGTAGCTCAAGCCGTTGCCACCCGGCAAGTTAGGAAAGATCCTTTCATGCCCCGCTGCTTTGACTTCGGCGACATAGTCCAAGAAGCCCGCCGCGAGGACAGGAGCGGCCAGGGGAACAAACCGGCGCGAGTTCTTGTTCTTGACCCGCTGGCCCTCCGCTGCCGCGCGGACAAAGAAGCCCTGCACACCATCCACGTCCTCCACGTCCACAACACG
This sequence comes from Stenotrophomonas bentonitica, assembly GCF_013185915.1. NCBI lineage: Bacteria > Pseudomonadati > Pseudomonadota > Gammaproteobacteria > Lysobacterales > Lysobacteraceae > Stenotrophomonas > Stenotrophomonas bentonitica. Next base: position 1,537,101 of record NZ_JAAZUH010000001.1, read on the forward strand.
CAACTGCGCGACCTCCGTGACACGGGCGCCGCTGTAGAGGCCCAGCATGGTGCCGAACCAGCGGTGCGGCCACTTCGAGGCCCACTCAGTGAAGGAAGCCGGCTCGAACAGGGCCTGCAACTGTGCTGTGGTGAACGGGGCACCCGTGTCCTCCGTATCCGGCGTTTCCAAAGACCGAACGCCTTGGAGCGGATTCCGGTCCAAGTGCCCACCGGCCACAAGTGACACCAAGAACACAGAAAGGCGCTGGCGATGCTTTGCCTGCGTCCAAGCAGCAGGAGCGGGCTCCCCGTTCGCCTTCGCCGCTGAAACAACCTCATGGACGTCGACCATGTCGCGGTAGGGCAACCGCTTGGTTGCATTGGCTGGCCACCAGCGCACAACGTCGAAAAACGCACGCACGTGGTCTTGCGTTAAAGCGGACACCGGCACATCAGAGCCGACCGCCCCAACGAAGAGCCGCAGCGAGTGCCTGCTTTCCAAAACTGTTTTGCTGTGAAGCCCTGCACGCTCCGCATCCGCCAAGTGGTCGGCTACGGCCTTGGACAACCTAAGCGAAAGCACCGCCTTTGGCGCTTCTGGCTCGCACGTCTCCTCGACAAAAAGCCTTGGACGAATGACCCGCGTGGCGGCGTTGTTCAAGATGTCGGAAAACAGTTGGCTATCTTGCGGCGTGTCCACTTGCACATGCCCCAGCAGCGCGCCGCCAGGCAGCCGGACATCTTTCAGGGTCAGCTTGGACAGCTCGCCAGCGGAAGCCTTCCGGAGCAGCTCATCAAGTTCTTTTCTATCCATTTTTGCTCTCGTTGCTTCCATTGCATTGAAGAGCTCGAAGAGTGCCACGCCCATGCGTGCGGCCGCCAGTCTTGCGACGTCGCCAGGAGGCAAATAGAGGGGACGAATCAGGAAGCGCGAACCTATGCACGCACGCAGTTTTGCAGGCACCAAAAAACGAACGTAGAGCCCGCTGGAACGCTGCAAGAAAAAAGGTTTTGGCATTGAACGATACCTAAAACGATACCTCGAAGAGGGCGTTTCAGATACGAATTTCCGACTAAAACCCTTGCACTTTCAGGCACTTACAGGCATGATGAGGGTCGAGTGGAGCGGGTGAAGGGAATCGAACCCTCGTCAGTAGCTTGGGAAGCTACAGCTCTACCATTGAGCTACACCCGCATGGTGCGCCGCAATTCTATGCGGCTGGGGCCCGGAAACGCAACGGGCGGCACTGGGCCGCCCGTTGCATCCACGCTGACCGGGGCTTAGAAGCTGCCGCTGACCGTAGCGAACAGGCTCACGTCACGCGCACGCTTCTGCATGGCGGTGGTGCTCATGCCGATGTTGCTGTTCAGGCCGAACAGGCTCATGCGCGCACCCAGTACGGCGGTGGCGTAGTCCTTGTCGAACTCCAGGCCCGGTACCTGGTACATGCCCACGTCCGGCATGGTCTGCAGCCAGGCGCTGGCCTGCTTGTCGTCTTCGAACTCGTGGTCGTAGGTGACCTGCAGGTACGGCTTGATGCTGCCGCCGTCGAAGCGGGCCTGCCAGCCGATGCGGCCCACGGTGGAATCAGCGTCCTGGTTGGCATAACCCAGTGCGGTGGCGCTCGGGTTGGATTCCACGTAGCCGTCCAGCTTGACCTGCTGCCAGATCACGGCCGCGACCGGACCGTGGCGGAAGCCGCCTTCGGTGCCGAACTCATAGCCGGCGTTCAGGGCCACGGTGAGGTTGCTGCCTTCCGGCGAACCGGTGTGGGTGCGCTCGGCCGGGCCCAGCTGCACGCGGCGGGTCACGTCGTAGTCCAGCCAGCTGTAGCTGACCTGGCCGTTCACCCACACGTTCTCGCCGTACCAGCCAGCGAACAGGCCCAGGGTGGCGTCGGACTGGGTGAAGTCGCCCTTGCTGTTGCCGAAGTCGGCGTCCATGCGGCCGTAGCCACCGAAGCCGCCGACGACCATGCCGTCCTTCGCCCAGTCGATACCGAACAGGCCGGCCGGCGCCAGGCCGTCGTACAGGTCGGCGTGGTCATAGCGCTGCATGTCGCCACGCAGGCCGCCCCACCAGCTCAGGCCATCGGCCGGACGACCGTCAAGGTGCGAACCGACCTGGTCGGCACGCGCACGGCCCACGGTCTGCGCCGAGTGGGTCAGGATCTGCTGGTTGCGCGGGGCTTCCAGGATCGAGAGGGTGTACTGGCCCAGCATCTGGTGGGTGGCAGTGGTCGGGTGCACGCCGTCGGCGAACACGTAGTTGTTGGCCGCGTTCGGGTTGACGTAGGCGGTCGGGTTGCAGGTCAGCGACGAGGCCGTGGTGCAGGCCGTGCCGGTGACGTTGACGAAGCCGTAGGTGGCCGGGCTGGCGACGATTTCCTGCAGGATGTGGAAGGTGTCCACCGGAATCACCTGCAGGCCGGCGGCCTTCAGGCCACCGAACAGGGCGTCGTTGTAGGCCTTGGCCAGGGCGGTGCCCTGCGCCATGCCCACGGCGCCGCCGGCGCGCGCGGCCGGGGTCAGGCCGATGTCCGGCAGGGTCGGCACCACGATGTACTGGGCGCCTGCGTTCTTCAGGGTGCCGACGATGCCGACCTGGTCGGTCACGGCCGCGCCGAGAGTGGCCTGCAGCGGTGCGCCGGCCTGGATGGCGAACAGGTCATTGGCGCCGCCCCACACGGTGTACAGCGCGTTGGCGTCGGCCTTGCCGCCGTTGGCGGCCAGGTACTGCGCGGTCTGGGTCTTGAGCGAGTAGACCGGAATGGCCGGGGTGCCCGGGGCCAGGGTCTGGGTGGTGTCCACGCCGACACGGGCGCCGCCGATGGCGTAGTTGTCGCCATTCTGGCCGTTGCCGTGGGCGGTGGCGTTGGTGCCGTAGTAGTCGGCCACGTACTGGGCCCAGACCCAGCCCGGGTTGGTGGTGAACTGGCCGGTGACCGGCTGGACCGAGGCCGGCAGCAGCGGGCGGAAGTAGCCCTGGTCGGTCAGGCTGTCGCCGATGAAGACGGTGCGCGAGTACGGCGACTGCGCCATCGCCGGCACGGCGGCCAGGGCGATGGCCACGGCCATCAGGGAACGCAGGGGACGCTTGCTGAGCTGCATGAAAAAAACTCCATTTCGGGCGGGGAATGCCGACGTACGCCGGCGCACGGTGCAATGGTTTCACTGCACCCCGGGGACATCACGCTGCATTGCGGCATGGCCGGGGCCAGGGGGTCGCAAGGGTACGCAGAACCGGCCACTTTGGGGGACAATCCCGCCATGAACATCGTGCTCAATGGCGAACCCCGCCAGCTTCCGCAAAGTGCCACCGTCCTGGACCTGCTGCAGACCGAACAACTGACCGAGCGTCGGGTGGCGGTGGAGGTCAATGGGGAGATTGTTACGCGGAGCCTGCATGCGACCCGTGCGTTGGAGGACGGTGACCAGGTGGAGATCGTGCACGCGTTGGGTGGCGGCTGACGGCGGAACCGGACAGGAATGGTCGGGTTGGGCGATAATTCTTCCATGACTGCTCATTCTTCCCCCGATTCGCTGGTGATCGCCGGCAAGACCTATGCATCCCGGCTGCTGACCGGGACCGGCAAGTTCAAGGACCTGGATGAAACCCGCGCTGCCACCGACGCAGCCGGCGCCCAGATCGTGACCGTGGCGATCCGCCGCACCAACATCGGGCAGAACCCGGGCGAGCCGAACCTGCTGGACGTGCTGCCGCCGGACCGCTTCACCATCCTGCCCAACACCGCCGGCTGCTACACCGCCGAAGACGCGGTGCGTACCTGCCGGCTGGCGCGCGAGCTGCTGGACGGCCACAACCTGACCAAGCTGGAAGTGCTGGGCGACCAGAAGACGCTTTACCCGGACGTGGTGCAGACCCTCAAGGCCGCCGAACAGCTGGTCAAGGACGGCTTCGAGGTTATGGTCTATACCTCCGACGACCCGATCCTGGCCAAGCGCCTGGAAGAGATCGGCTGCGTGGCGGTGATGCCGCTGGCCGCGCCGATCGGTTCGGGCCTGGGCATCCAGAACAAGTACAACCTGCTGGAAATCATCGAAAGCGCGAAGGTGCCGATCATCGTCGACGCGGGCGTGGGCACTGCCTCGGACGCGGCGATCGCGATGGAGCTGGGCTGCGACGGCGTGCTGATGAACACCGCCATTGCCGGCGCACGCAACCCGGTGCTGATGGCCAGCGCGATGCGCAAGGCGGTTGAAGCCGGACGCGAGGCGTTCCTGGCCGGGCGCATTCCGCGCAAGCGCTATGCGAGCGCGTCCTCGCCGGTCGACGGGTTGATCGGCTGATGACCAATCCCTTCGACAGCGCCGGCGCCAAGGCGCCGCCCAAGCCCTTCACCGCCACCGAAGGCCGCCGCGAGGTGCGCAGTTTCGTGCTGCGCCAGGGTCGGTTCACCCCCGCCCAGCAGCGCGCCTTCGACGATGCCTGGCCGCGCTTCGGGCTGGACTACACCGGCCAGCCGCGCGACCTGGACGCCACCTTCGGGCGCGATGCGCACAAGGTGCTGGAAATCGGCTTCGGCAACGGTGCCGCGCTGCGCTTTGCGGCGCAGCAGGACCCGAGCCGCGACTACATCGGGCTGGAAGTACACGCCCCGGGCGTGGGCCGCCTGCTCAACGCGCTGGCCGAGGACAACGCCGACCACGTGCGCCTGTTCCACCACGACGCGGTGGAAGTGCTGGAAAAGGAAATCGCCGATGGCGCGCTGGACGAAGTGCGCATCTATTTCCCGGACCCATGGCACAAGAAGCGCCACAACAAGCGCCGCCTGATCCAGCCGGGGTTCGCCGAGCTGCTGGTGCGCAAGCTGCGCGTCGGGGGCCGGCTGCACTGCGCCACCGACTGGGAAGACTATGCCGAGCAGATGTGGGACGTGCTCGACGCGACCGCCGGGCTGAGCAACCGCGCCGGTCCGCGCGGCCAGGTGGAGCGGCCGGAGTGGCGGCCGCAGACCCACTTCGAGACCCGCGGCCAGAAACTTGGCCATGGCGTCTGGGACCTGTTGTACGACCGTACCTGATCCCACCCCAAGGAATCGCACCACCCCATGGAAACGACGCTGACGCTGACCACCGACATGAAGCTCGTTCTCGGGCTGGTCGGCTTCACGATGGCGATGTTCCTGTTCGAGCGCATCCGCGCCGACGTGGTGGCGCTGGTGGTGCTGGTGGTGCTGGGCGTGACCGGCCTGATCGCGCCAGAGGAAATCTTCGGCGGTTTCAGCGGTAACGCGGTGATGAGCATCATCGCCACCACCATCCTCGGCGCCGGGCTGGACCGCACCGGGGCGCTGAACCGGCTGGCGGCGTGGCTGCTGCGACGCGGGCACGGGGTGGAAACGCGGCTGCTGATGATGACCACGGCGATTGCCGGCTTGAATTCGTCGTTCATGCAGAACCCGTCGGTGATGGCGCTGTACCTGCCGGTGGCCTCGCGGCTGGTGGCGCGCACCGGGCTGACCCTGCAGCGGCTGCTGCTGCCGATTGCCGCCGCCATCGTGATGGGCGGCGCGCTGACCATGGTCGGCAACTCGCCGCTGATCCTGCTCAACGATCTGCTGGCCTCGGCCAACAACAACCTGCCCTCCGGCCTTGCCACCATCGAGCCGCTGCGCATGTTCGCGCCGCTGCCGATCGGCCTGGCGCTGCTGGCGGCTTCGCTGCTGTACTTCCGCTACTTCGGCGACCGCAAGCTGGTGGAAGAGGAAACCCTTGCCAACGACGGGGTCACCCCGGCGCGCACCGAAAGCTACTTCGCCAAGACCTACGGGATCGAGGGCGATGTGTTCGAGCTGGTGGTCAGCGCGGAAAGTCCGCTGGTGGGCATGACCCTGGGCGAGGCCGAACTGGTACACGATGCGCCGCTGATGCTGGCGCTGAAAACCGGCAACGACACCCGCCTGGCACCGCCGGCGGAGATGCGGATCTGGGTGGGCAGCGTGCTCGGGGTGATGGGCAGCCGCCAGCAGGTCAGCGATTTCGCGCAGAACCAGTTCCTGCGCATGTCCTCGCGCCTGAAGCACCTGGGCGACCTGTTCAACCCGAGCCGCGCCGGTATTTCCGAAGCGGTGGTGCCGCCCACCTCCGAGGTGATCGGCAAGAGCGCTTCGGACCTGCGCCTGCGCAAGCAGCGCGGGATCAGCCTGCTGGCGATCAACCGCGACAAGCAGGTGATCCGCGAGGACGTGCGCAACGTGCCGCTGCGCGCCGGCGACATGCTGGTGTTCCACAGCATCTGGACCGACCTGGCACAGGCAGCCAAGAGCCGCGACTTCGTGGTGGTGACCGACTACCCGAAGGGCGAGCAGCGCCCGCACAAGTTCAAGATCGCGATGTCGATCTTCGCCATCACCATCCTGATCGCGCTGACCTCCAAGCTGCCGGTGGCGCTGACCCTGATGACCGGCGTGGCCGGCATGCTGCTGACCGGGGTGCTGCGCATGGACGAGGCGTATGCCTCGATCAACTGGAAAACCGTGTTCATGATGGCCGGGCTGATTCCGCTGGGCTGGGCGATGGACAGCAGCGGCGCGGCGGCGTGGGTGGCCGGGCATACCATCGACCGCCTGCCTACCGGCATTCCGGTATGGGTGCTGGAAATCGCGCTGGCGCTGCTGACCACGGTGTTCTCGCTGGTGATCAGCCATGTGGGCGCGACCATCGTGATGGTGCCCATTGCAGTGAACCTGGCATTGGCGGCGGGCGGCAGCCCCACCGCGTTCGCACTGATCGTGGCGCTGTCGGCGTCGAACAACCTGATGACCCAGTCCAACCCGGTGATTTCAATGATCACCGGCCCGGCCAACTACACGCCGCGCGAACTGTGGCGGGTAGGCGCGCCGTTGTCGCTGATCTACACCGCCGTTGTAGTGGTAATGATCAACCTGATGTTCTGACCGGATGCATTCCCGGTGTGAACGGATGCATTCCCGGTAGCGTCGGCCGCTGGCCGACCCAGGCAGTCCCCCACCATTCGCTACGCCAGATACACCTGCCCATCAACTATCTGCACTGCCACCGTGCGCAGCCGGTCCCCCTTGCAGGGCCCAGCCACACACTCGCCATCACTCAACGAGAACGACGCGCCGTGTGCCGCGCATACCAAGGCACCTTCCCTGCTCTTCAGGAACTGCCCCGGCGCCCAGTCCAACCGACGCCCGGCATGCGGGCAGATGTTCAGCCAACCACGCACCTCGTCCCCGTCGCGATACAGCACCAGCGACTCATGGTCGCCATCGACGCACCCTTCCACCTCGGCAAAACCCCCGTCTTCAATACGTTCCAGCGCGATCAGCGGGGTGGTGGAAACATCGGAAACAGACATGGCAACGCGATCCAGCACAGGGAGCGTCATTCTCGCACGCCCTCATCTGGCTGGCTCTGCGATGAACACAAGTGGTTGATTTCAAATGAACCAGTGTCGTGATTAACGTATTTTTCACTCAATGACAGAACGGTGTCGGGATACTGGCACCTCGCTGACTTCAGCCAAAGAACCGCCATGTACAACCGCTTCCAGTTCAACCAGTTCCGCTCCCTGTTTGCGCCGCGCAAGCCGCGCCATCCGTTGGTGCGCGTTGCGGTGGGTCTGCTCGGTCTGGCGATCCTCGCCGCATTGGTGTTCGTGGGTGTGTTCGTGGGCGCGGCAATGATCATTGCCGGCGTGGCCTGGAAGCTGCTGGCCAACCGCAAGCAGGCCGCGCGTGCGGCCGACCCGCAGGTGGTGGAAGGCGAGTACCGCGTGGTGCGCAAGCAGGCACTGCCGTTGTCGCGTTGATGGTTTCGCCCTGATTTGGCGTTGTTGCCGGCCGGCGGCCGGCACTACACTGCGCGTATCCCCGCTTCTGGATGCGCGCATGACTGATGTGATCCCTACGCCCGAACCTACCCGCATTCCGGTTGCGGGCGGCGGTACGTTCCCGGTGCGCCGCGTGTACTGCGTGGGCCGCAACTTCGCCGACCATGCCAAGGAAATGGGCGCTGCGGTTCCCGCTGCGGATGATCGCGGCCGCCCGATGTTCTTCAGCAAGCCGGCCGATGCGATCGTGGTCGGCCATGACGATGTCATCCCCTACCCGCCCGCCACCCAGGACCTGCACCACGAGGTGGAGCTGGTGGTGGCCATTGGCCGCGATGCGCCGGCCGGCGAGCTGCCGGTGGACCAGGCCCAGGCGCTGGTGTTCGGCTACGGCGTGGGCCTGGACCTGACCCGCCGCGACCTGCAGGCGGCGGCGAAAGCCAAGGGCCATCCGTGGGACACGGCCAAGGGCTTCGACTACTCCGCGCCGATGAGCGAACTGGTGCCGGCCGCGGAAGTGGGCGACCTGGCCGCGCTCAATCTTTCGCTGGAGATCAACGGGGAAGTGCGCCAGCAGTCGCTGCTGGACCAGATGATCTGGAACGTGCCGGAGATCCTGCACGAGCTGTCGAAGCTGTGGGCGCTGCGTGCGGGCGACCTGGTGTTCATGGGCACGCCGGCCGGCGTTGCAGCCTTAAAGCCGGGCGACCGTTTCAGCGCGCGCCTTGAAAACGTGGCCGAACGCCACGGCATCATCGCCGGATGACGACATGCGCTGCGCTATGGTGCAGCGTCATTTGATTTCGCCCGCTACAGGAGAACCCGATGGGAATGCTGACTGAGTTCAAGGAATTTGCCATGCGTGGCAACGTCATCGACCTGGCGGTCGGTGTGGTCATCGGTGCTGCGTTCGGCAAGATCGTGACGGCACTGGTGGACAAGATCATCATGCCGCCGCTGGGCTGGTTGATCGGGCGGGTGGATTTCTCGGAGCTGGTGTGGACGCTGGCGCCGGCACGGGTGGCCGCCGATGGCACCGAGATTCCGGCGGTGGTGATCGGCTACGGCGATTTCCTCAACACGCTGGTGCAGTTCGTGATCGTGGCGTTCGCGATCTTCCTGCTGATCAAGGTGATCAACCGGGTCGCGCGCAAGAAGGAGGCTGAACCGGCTGCGCCGAAGGAAGAGATCCTGCTGCTGCGCGAGATCCGCGACAACCTGAAGCATTGATCGGGCCCGCCGTAGTGCCGGCCGCTGGCCGGCTCCAGGCGGTGTTCGGACATTCGGAAGAGCCGGCCAGCGGCCGGCACTACGGAACCCCGCTTCGGCGGGGTTCTGTGCTTATAACCATGACCTTGCGCCCATGTGCGTGGCGGGCAGGCTGCTAAGCTCGAAGGCTTACGCCCTGTTGCCCCGGAGTCCGTCCCATGCGTCGCCGCGTTCTTGCCATCGCATCTTCCCTTGCCCTGCTGGCCGCCCCGGCGTTCGCCGCGACCGGCACCACCACCCTGCCCCCGAAGTCGCTGGCCACCGCCGCCGAGCTGCGCGAGCAGGCCCTGAAGGACGACACCGGCTGGAAGGTGGTGGAGTCGCTGACCACCGAGATCGGTCCGCGCATCGCCGGCAGCGAAGCCGACGCCCGCGCCGTGGCCTGGGCCGAAGCCAAGTTCAAGGCACTGGGCTTCGACAAGGTGTGGAAAGAACCAGTGACCTTCCCGAAGTGGGAGCGCCGGAGTGAACATGCCTCGGTGACCGGCAAGCATGCGCAGCCGCTTTCGATCACTGCACTGGGCGGCAGCCCGGGCGGCACGGTCGAGGCCGAGGTGGTGCGCTTTGCCGACCTGGCCGCGCTGCAGGCCGCGCCGGAAGGTTCGCTGAAGGGCAAGATCGCGTTCGTCGATTACCAGATGACCGCCTACCGCGACGGCCGCGATTACGGCAACGGCGGCGCGGTGCGCAGCAAGGGCCCGTCCGAGGCGATCCGCAAGGGTGCGGTGGGCTTCGTGATGCGCTCGGCAGGTACCGACTCGCACCGCGTGCCGCATACCGGCATCACCCGTTTCGATGACGGCCTGACCCCGGTGCCGTCGGCGGCCCTGTCGGTGCCGGACGCCAACCAGCTGGCGCGCCTGGTCGCGCTGGGCCCGACCACGGTGAAGCTCAGCCTGGATTGCGGCTGGGACGGCACCGCGACGTCGTACAACGTGATCGGCGAGATCACCGGGCGCAGCCTGCCGAAGGAAGTGGTGGTGATCGGCGGCCACCTCGATTCGTGGGACCTGGGCACCGGCGCGATCGATGATGGCGCGGGCGTGGCCCTGACCATGGCCGCCGGCCACCTGATCGGCCAGCTCAAGCAGGCGCCGAAGCGCAGCATCCGTGTGGTGGCGTTCGCCAACGAAGAACAGGGCCTGTACGGCGGTAAGGCGTACGCCGAAGCGCACGCCAAGGACATCGCGCTGCACCAGCTGGCCGCCGAGAGCGACTTCGGTGCGGGCCGCATCTATGCGTTCAACACCGGCTCGCCGAATCCGGAAGGTTCGCGCGAGGCGACCCGCCAGATCGCCGAAGTGCTCAAGCCGCTGGGCATCGAGTACAACGCCGACAAGGGCGGCCCGGGTCCGGATATCGGCCCACTGGCGGCCAAGGGCGGCGCGTGGGCGTGGCTGGCGCAGGACGGGACCGACTACTTCAACCTGCACCACACCGCCGACGATACGCTGGACAAGATCGAGCCGGCCGCGCTGGCGCAGAACGTGGCCGCGTATACGGTGTTTGCGTACCTGGCGGCTGAGGCTGATGGCAACTTCGGCAGCGAAGCGAAAGCGACCACGCCGCCGAACGAATGAGGGTGAAGGCGCAGAGCGGATCTTCGATCCGCTCTGCGCAGCCGGGCAGAGCCCGGCTCTACCGGGCGCCCACCCATACCGTGCAGCTCGGCACGGTGCGCGGGTCAGGACGGAAGACGGGATCCTGACCCTTGCCGCGCGAGGCCTCGTAGTCGCGCAACGCCGCAAACGCCGGCTTCTGCAGCAGCAGCAACGCGATCACGTTGAGCCAGGTCATCAGGCCGACGCCGATGTCGCCCAGCGACCACGCCACCTCGGCGGTGTTCAACGCCGAATACAGCATGGCGCCGATGAAGCCGCAGCGGAACAACGCCATCACCACCGGCGAGTGCCGGTTGCGCACCATGTACACCACGTTGGTTTCAGCGGTGTAGTACAGCGCGAGGATGGTGGTGAAGGCGAACGGGATGATCGCCAGCGCGATGAACGAGCGGCCGAAGCCGGGCAACGCCGATTCCACCGCCTGCTGCACGAAGCGCGGCCCCGCTTCCAGCCCGGGCACGTTGGCGACCATCAACTGCGAGGGCAGCGACGGGTCGTACACGTTGTACGCGCCGGTGGAGAGGATCAGGAACGCAGTGGCGCTGCACACCACCATGGTGTCGATGTACACCGAGCACGCCTGCACCAGGCCCTGCTTGACCGGGTGCGAGACTTCGGCGGCGGCGGCCGGATGCGCACCGCTGCCCATGCCGGCTTCATTGCTCATCACGCCACGGCGCACGCCCCACTGGATGGCGGTACCGATCATGGCGCCGAACGCGGCGTCCTGGCCGAATGCGCTGCGCAGGATGATGCTGAACATTTCCGGCACCGCGTCCAGGTTCAGCGCCATCACCACCGCCGCCACCAGCAGGTAGCCCACTGCCATGAACGGCACGATCACCTGTGCCACCTGCGCGATGCGGCGCACGCCACCGAAGATCACCATGGCCACCACGGTGCCGATGCAGGCCGCGGTGATCCAGCCGGGCACCGCCCAGGCTTCATCCAGCGCGCTGACGATGGCGTTGGACTGGGTACCCGGCAGCAGCATGCCGCAGCCGATCACCGTGCTGATCGCAAACAGCACCGCGTACCAGCGTTTGCCCAGGCCTTTTTCGATGTAGTACGCCGGCCCGCCACGGTACATGCCCTTGCTGTCGCGCTGCTTGTAGATCTGCGCGAGCGTGGACTCCACGAACGCACTGGACGCGCCGAGGAACGCCACGATCCACATCCAGAAGATCGCGCCGGGACCGCCATAGGCAATCGCCATGGCGACGCCGGCGATGTTGCCGACGCCGACGCGGCTGGACAGCGACAGGCTCAGCGCCTGGAACGAGGACACCCCCGCTGCCGAGCTGCGACCCTGGAACATGAGCTTGAGCATTTCCGGCAGGCCGCGCAGCTGGATGAAGCGGGTGCGCACGCTGAAGTACAACCCGACCAGCAGGCACAGGCCGACCAGCGCCGGACTCCAGACGATGCCCAGCAGCTGGGCCACGGTCTTTTCAAGGGTCATATCGAACATGGCTCACTCCCTGGCAGCGCGCGCATCAGAAGAACATGCCCAACGCGATCTGCGGATTGATGTAACTGCCGGTATTGCGGCCGGCCACGGTGAACTCGACACCGGCGATCAGGCCGACGCTGGGGCTGAAGTGGTACTGCACGGCCGGCGCCAGAGTGAGGTTGCGGCTGCCGGGACGGCGCTCGTCGATGCGCAGCATGGCGCCGTCGGCGTCGGCGGCGTAGCCGCTCAGGTGGCGGTCGCTCTGGCGGCTGACGGCGAACTCCATCACGCCGACCCACTTCGAATTGAAGCTGTACTCACCGGCGGCGGAGAGACCAATCAGCGAGCCGGGCGCGATGCTGCCGCGGAAGCCTTCGGGGGTGCCGTACACGCTGTGGTCGTTGATCGCCACGCGCGCCGGCGCGGGACTGGCACTGAGCTGGCCGCGCCAGCGCAGCGGACGGCCGTTGGGCAGCCACACCACCTGCTGCATGCCCAGCCCGAAGGTGGTGCGCTGCACGCCGTCGCCCTGGGCGTTGAGCGGGTTGCCGTCGATGCGGTCGTAGCTGCCGGTGGCGTAGCGCTGGCTCAGCGACACCGAAATGGCCGGGCGGGTGCCGTCGGCGTTCGGCGCCTGCAGCAGGTACTGGACCATGGCGGTGGTGTCGCCGGCGCGGAAGCCACGGCTGCGTTCACTGCCGGTCTCGGCACGCGAGGCGCTCAGGTTGACCTGCGCGGTGACGCGCTGGCCCAGGCCGTAGGCGATCGGGACCACGGTCAGCCAGGCGCTGCTGCGGCCATCGCTGTCATGGCGGCGACCGTCGCCGTCGAAGTGGCTGTCGCTGTTGATCCGGATCAGGTACGGCTCGACGAACGCATGGCCCTTGGGCATGCCGGCCGGGTTGGGGGTGATCAGCGGGCCCATGAAGTTGACGCCGTCCAGCGTGCGCTCGTTGGCGGACGCAACGGCGGGCAGGCACAGGCCGGCGATCAGGGCGAAAGAAACAGGGCGCAGGGCACGCAGCGGGAAGAGCGTCATGGATTGCCTCCGGGGTGACAGGGGTGGTGCGGCAGGCCTATCCGCCGCACCGGCAATCTGCACAGGAAGCAATCTCGGAAAAATCGGTAAATCACGCGAATATCGCGTTCTGTGCGCGAGCGCACGCACGAAAGTGTTCATCACGCCAACGGCTCTTTCGCGCCCGCCGGGCATGCCGGAACCGCTACAGAATTTCCATCGAAAGCGGCACGAAGCGACGCAGCTGAAGGGGTGTTGAAATCGCGACGGCCAGAGCGGCGATGTCGCATTCGGCTGTCGCGATTGCGACAGCAAAAAAAAGCCCGGCCAGAGGGCCGGGCTACCGGGATTCGTCACACCCCACGCGGTGAGCGCCACGGACAGACCGTGATCCGGACAACGGCGCCGCACTGGGTGGGTGTCTCTCCTCACCTACGCAAATGCAGTGCCGCTCTTCACTGTGACGCAGCGCGAACGCTACGCACCATCCGAAAAATCCGAATCCGTTGTAAGCGCGACTTCATTGGAGAAGTCGATCACATCGCGTGGGGCAGCGCGCGATTGCGTTACCCCGAATTACCGTTGCGCATACCAGTGCGACAACAACACCGCCGTTGCCGACGCAACGTTCAGACTTTCCACCGCACCGCTGCCCGGGATGGAGACCTGCATGTCGCAGGTCTGCGCCAACGCGCGGTCCATGCCCTCGCCTTCGGCGCCCATCACGTACACCAGCCGCTCCGGCAGGGTGGCCTTGAACAGGTTGTCGCCACCTTCCACGAGCGTGGCTGCCAGGCCAAAGCCGCCCGCGCGCAGTTCGTCCATCGCCTGTGGCAACGCGGGCAGGCGCACCAACGGCACCGCTTCGGCACCGCCTTCGGCCACGCGTGCTGCCGCGCCGGACAGCGCCAGCGTGGAATCGGGCGGCAGCAGCAGGCCGGCCACGCCGAAGTGCGCGGCCGAACGCAGGATCGCGCCGAAGTTGTGCGGGTTGCCCACGCCGTCCAGCCACAGCGCCAGCACCGGCTTGCCGCTGGGAAGATCAGCCATCCACTCGGCCAGCGACAGCATCGGCGCGCGCAGCACGTCGGCGACCACGCCTTCATGGTGGGTGGTGGCGGCGAGCTTGTTGAGGTCGCCCTCCTCCACCACGCGGTAACCCACGCGGTTGGCCACGCACCACTTCAGCAGCGGCTGCAGGCGCGGGATCAGCGCTTCGGCCAGGTACAGCTTGCGCAGTGCCTGCGGCCGACGTTCGAACAGGGCCTGCACGGCGTTCCAGCCGTACAGGCGCAGCTCGTCATTGCCGCGCCCCGGCGGTGGCGGGGTGCCGCCTTCGCGCGGCGGCAGCGGGGTGGCCCGCGGCGGTCGCGACGACGGACGGCGGGCGTTCTTCCAGGGATCATTCACTACGGGACGGCTCCAGCTTGCGTTGACGCCAGAAATCGGCGTTCTTGATGCCCAGGGCATCGGGGTCGAAGGTCGGGTCGAGGCCGAGCTTCTTCTGGCGCTCGTAATCGCGCAATGCGATCAGCGCCGGCTTCTGCACGATCAGGATCGCGACGATGTTCAACCAGGCCATCAGGCCGACGCCGATGTCACCGAGCGCCCACGCCATCTTGGCGTTGTGGAAGGCGCCGAAGATCACCATGCCGATGATGCCCAGGCGCAGCGCCAGCACGGTCAGCGGGCGCTTGCGGTTGTGGTTGATGTAGCTGAGGTTCGTTTCGGCCATGTAGTAATAGGCCATGATGGTGGTGAAGGCGAAGAAGAAGATCGCGATCGCCACGAAGCCCGAGCCCCAGCCCGGCAGCACGGTTTCCACCGCGGCCTGTGCGTAGCCCGCACCTTCGGCCACGCCGGCCAGGCCGGCAAACACCGGTTCGGCACCGGGCACCGGCGAGTACACGTTGTAGGTGCCGGCGGCCAGGATCAGGAACGCGGTAGCGGTGCACACCATCATGGTGTCGAAGTAGATGGCGAAAGCCTGCACGTAACCCTGCTTGGCCGGGTGCGAAACTTCCGAGGCGGCCGCCGCATGCGGGCCGGTACCCTGGCCGGCTTCGTTGGCGTAGATGCCGCGCTTGACGCCCCACTCCACCGCCAGGCCCATCATGGCGCCGAACGCAGCGTGCGCACCGAAGGCGCTGCTGAACACGGTGCGGAACATGTCCGGCACGCGGTCGTAATTGAGGATCATGATGACGATGGCCATCAGGATGAAGCCGGCGGCCATGAACGGCACCACGACTTCAGCGAAGTTGGCGATGCGCTTGACGCCGCCGAAGATCACCACGCCCAGCAGCAGGGCGACCACGATGCCGATGCCGAGCTTGAGGGCCTGCACCGACTCCATGCCCATGAACTGGCCGTCCAGCGGTCCGCACAGGGCGCCGCCACGGCAGGCGTTGATGATGCTGTCGGCGATGGCATTGGCCTGCACGCCGGGCATCAGGAACCCGGCGGCAACGATCGTGGCCATGGCGAAAGCGAGCGCGTACCACTTCAGGCCCATGGCCTTTTCGATGTAATACGCCGGGCCGCCACGGTAGCGCCCTTCGGCGTCCTTGGTCTTGTAGATCTGCGCCAGGGTGCATTCCACGTACGAGGTGGAGGCACCGAGGAAGCCCATCACCCACATCCAGAAGATGGCACCGGGACCGCCGAAGGCGATGGCGGTGGCCACGCCGGCGATGTTGCCGATACCCATGCGGCCGGCCATGGACATGGCCAGGGCCTGGAACGAGGACACACCGGCGTCTGACTTTTCGCCCTGCACGGTGAGCCGGCACATTTCGAAGAAGCCGCGCAGCTGCATGAAGCGCGTGCGCACACTGAAGAACAGGCCTGCAGCCAGGCA
Organism: Stenotrophomonas bentonitica; assembly: GCF_013185915.1. NCBI lineage: Bacteria > Pseudomonadati > Pseudomonadota > Gammaproteobacteria > Lysobacterales > Lysobacteraceae > Stenotrophomonas > Stenotrophomonas bentonitica. The sequence goes on from NZ_JAAZUH010000001.1 coordinate 1,553,126, forward strand.
CAGGAAAATCAGCGCCTTGCTCCAGATGATGCCATTGATGAACTCAACCACTGATTCCACGCGCTCTCTCCAGTCGGCGGAAAATGAAGGACGTCCCGTCGGCTGGAAGGGACCGGTCGATTCTCCATGATCGAGGCCCGGGCCGATAGGGGCGCAGGGCGGCCGGGCAGAGCCCGGCGCTACGGCAGCCGGTCGCGCACCAACGCAAACCGCCGCAGGTCATGCAGCTGGCCCCGCTTGAACACCGCCGCGCGGGCGGTGCCCTCTTCCCTGAACCCGTTGGCCAGGAGCACCCGGGCCGAGCCCTCGTTGAAATCCAGCACTTCGGCCTGCAGCCTGAACAGGCGCAGCTCGTCCATCACCCACGGCGCGAACAGGGCCACCACCCGGCTCATCCAGCCCTGCCCCCAGTACGCCTGGCCCAGCCAGTAGCCGAGCTCGGCGGTATGCGCGCGCTCGGCCACGCCCGGCTGCGCGCCGATGCTGCCGCAGGCGGCGCCGTCGATCTCGATGGCCAGGTTGAGGGTGCCCGGGGTGAGGATGCGGCCGCCCAGGAAGGCTTCGCCGTCCTCGCGGGTGTACGGGAACGGGAAGCGGTCGCGCAGGCCGCGCGAGACCGCTTCGTCGTTGGCGTGCCGCAGCAGCGCGTCCAGATCGTCGCTGCGCCAGGGGCGCAGGACGAAGCCGGGACCGTGCAGCTGCGGCGCGTGGTCAGGCATGGCCGCCTACAGATGGGGTTTCCGATTCCTGCTGCTCCAGCTCACGCGCCACCGCTTCCGGCGAACGGGTGTACGGAGCGAGCAGCGCGTAGAACGCCGGGACGACGAACAGCGAGAGGAAGGTGGAGACGGTGACGCCGAAGATCACCACGATGCCGATGGTGCCGCGGCTGGCCGAACCGGGGCCGCCGGCGACCACCAGCGGGATCGCGCCGACCACGGTGGCGATGGAGGTCATCAGGATCGGGCGCAGGCGCACCATGCACGACTCGACGATGGCGCGGTGCACGTCGCGGCCTTCGTCGCGCAGCTGGTTGGCGAACTCGACGATCAGGATGCCGTTCTTCGCGGCGAGACCGACCAGCATGACGATGCCGATCTGACTGAACAGGTTGATGGTGCCCCCGCTCACGTACAGGCCGAGCAATGCGCCGAGCACGCCCAGCGGCACGGTGAGCATGATCACCAGCGGGTGGATGAAGCTTTCGAACTGCGCCGCCAGCACCAGGTACACCACCAGCAGCGCCATCGCGAAGGTCAGCAGCACCGCGCTGCCGGCGTTCTGGTATTCGCGGGATTCGCCCTTCCAGTCGATCTGCGCGTGCTGCGGCAGCTCTTCGCGGGCGGTCTGCTGGGCCCAGGCTATGGCTTCGCCGAGCGGGTAGCCCGGGGCCAGGCCGGCGCTGATGGTGATCGAGCGCAGGCGGTTGAAGCGGTTGAGGTTGCCCGCTTCGGCCACTTCGCTGAGCGTGACCAGGTTGGACAGCGGCACCAGTTCGCCACTGCTGGCGCGCACGCGGATGGCGGCGAGGTCGTCCGGGCTGGCGCGGCCTTCGCGACCGGCCTGGACCAGCACGTCGTACTCTTCGCCGTTGTCGACGAAGGTGGTGACGCGGCGGGAACCCATCATGGTTTCCAACGCCGAACCAATCGCGGTGACCGAGACGCCGAGGTCGGCCGCACGCTGGCGGTCGATGTTCACGCGCATCTGCGGGCGGGTTTCCTTATAGTCCGAATCAGGACCGACCAGGCCCGGGTTGTCGGCCATGCGCGCAAGCATGCGGTCGCGCCACTGCGCGATCTCGGCGTACTCGGGACCGCCCAGCACGATCTGGAACGGCTGGCCGCCACTGCGGACCAGGCCGCCACCGACCTGGGTGCGCACGCGCACGCCACGGATGCCGTCCAGGCTCTTCTGCAGTTCGGCGGCGACTTCCGGGGTGTCGGTGGTGCGTTCGCGCCACGGCTGCAGGAACACGCTGATGCGGCCGGTGTGCATTTCTTCGCTGGCACCGAAGCCGCCGGGCACGCGCGGGTTGGCGCGCACGATGGGTTTGTCGTCGCCGACGAACCCGGCCACGATCTTTTCCACTTCCTGCACCTGGCCGACGGTGTAGTCGTAGCCGGCGCCCTCCGGGCCGTCGATCATGATCTGGAACGAGCCTCGGTCTTCGGCCGGGGCCAGTTCGGAGGGCAGCACCTTGAGCAGCAGCGCGCTGGCAGCCAGCGACAGCACCATCACCGCGACATAGACCCAGATCTTGCCGACGTGGGCGTCGAGCACGCGACCGTAGGAAGCCGAGACGCGGTCCAGGTTGCGGTTGATCAGTCCGTGCAGGCCCTTGGGCGCCTGGCCGGTGTGCGGCTTGAGCAGCTTGGAGGCCATCATCGGGGTGAGGGTCAGCGAGACGAACGCCGACAGCGCCACGGCAGATGCCAGCGCGACCGCCAGTTCGCGGAACAGGCGCCCGGTGTTGCCTTCCAGGAAGCCTACCGGCAGGAACACGGCGACCAATACGGCGGTGGTGGCGATGACCGCGAAGGCCACCTGCGCGGTACCGCGCTTGGAGGCGACCAGCGGGGGTTCGCCGAGGTCGATGCGCCGTTGGACGTTTTCGACCACGACGATGGCGTCGTCGACCACCAGGCCGATACACAGCACCAGCGCCAGCAGGGTGAGCAGGTTGATCGAGAAGCCGAAGGCGTACAGCGCGATGAAGGCGGCGACCAGGCAGACCGGGACGGTCACGGCGGGAATCAGCGCGGCGCGGAAACTGCCGAGGAACAGCCAGATCACCACCAGCACCAGCAGCATCGCTTCCACCAGGGTGGCGTAGACGCGGTCGACGGCGGCTTCGATGAAGGTGGTGTTGTCAAAGGCGACGAAGATGTGGGTGCCTTCGGGCAGGGTCTGCCCTACCCGCTCGGCTTCGGCGCGCGCGGTGCGGGCCACGTCCAGCGAGTTGGCGGTGGAGGTCTTGACGATGCCCAGGCCGATGCCGGGTTCGCCGTTGCTGCGGTAATAGGCGCGGCGCTCGGACGAGGCGAGTTCGATCTTGGCCACGTCGCCCATGCGCACGACGTAGCCGTCGCTGCCCTTGCCGAGCGGGATGGTGGCGAAGTCTTCGGGCTTCACGTAATTGCGCTCGACGCGCAGGGTGAAGTCGCGGTCGGCCGATTCGATGCGGCCGGCCGGCAGTTCGACGTTCTCGTTGCGCAGCGCGGTTTCGACGTCGCCGACGGTGAGGCCGCGCGCGGCGAGCTGGTCGCGGTCGAGCCAGATGCGCATGGCGTAGCGCTGGCGGCCACCGATGCGGACCTGGGCGACGCCGTCGAGGCTGGAGAAGCGGTCGACCACGTAGCGGTCGGCGTAGTCGCTCAGCTCCAGCGTGTTCATGCTGGAGCTGGTCATGTTGAACCAGATGATCGGGTCGGCGTCGCTCTCGACCTTGGCGATTTCCGGCGGGCGTGCCTCTTCGGGCATGCGGTCGGCGACGCGGCTGACGGCGTCGCGGACGTCGTTGGCGGCGGCTTCGATGTCGCGGTTGGAGGTGAACTCGATGCTGACCTGCGAGCGCCCGTTGGAGCTGCGCGCGTTGATGGTGTCGATGCCTTCGATGCCGGCCAGGGCATCTTCGAGCACCTGGGTGATGCGGCTTTCGATGACGGCGGCGGAGGCGCCGGTGTAGTCGACCGAGACCGAGACGATCGGCGGGTCGATGGCGGGCAGTTCGCGCAGGGTCAGGCGGGTGAACGACATGATGCCGAGCACCACCAGCAGCAGGCTCATCACCACGGCGAACACCGGCCGCTGGATGGAGATGTTGGAGAGTTTCATCCGGCGGTGCCCGTGCTGGCCGCCGGTGCGGCGGTGGCGCTGACCGGGCTGCGGACGGTGCCGGCCGGTGCCGGGTCGGTGGCCTTTTCAGCCGGTGCCGATGCCGGAGCGTCCGCAGGCGCGGCTGCCGGTGCGTTGCCTGGCGCAGGTGCGGCGCTGTCTTCGACCTTCAGGCCGGGACGCAGCTTGCCGGTGCCGTCGACGACGATACGCTCGCCGGCCTTGAGGCCTTCGCGGATTTCGACGACGCCGGAGCGGCGCGCGCCGCTGACGACGTCGACGCGTTCGACGACGTGGTCGGGCTTGACGCGGTAGACAAAGGAGTCGCGACCGACCTGGACGACGGCGATTTCGGGAATGACCAGGGCCTGGCGTTCGGGACGGAACATGCGCACGTCGAGCAGCATGCCGGGACGCAGGGCGTGGTCGCTGTTGATGAAGTCGGCGCGGACGGTGACGGCGCGGGTGCCGGGGTCGACGCGGGTGTCGATGGTGGCCACTTCGCCTTCGAAGGTGCGGCCCGGGTAGGCAACGCTGGTTGCGCTGACCTTGTCGCCCTTGGCCAGCGAAGCGAGTTCGGCTTCGGGGACCTGGAAGTCGACGTGCATGCGTTCGATGTCGTCGAGGGTGGCGATGACGGTGGTGGGGGTGACCAGCGAGCCTTCGCTGACCTGGCGGATGCCGAGCACGCCGGCGAACGGTGCACGGACGCGGCGGTCGCCGATGTCGGACTGCATTTCGCGGACGCGGGCTTCGGCGGCGTCGCGGATGGCGCGCTGGGTGTCGAGGGTGGCGCTGGCGACGAGCTGCTGGGCGGCGAGCTCGCGCTGGCGCTTGTAGAGCTGGTCGGCTTCGGCAAAGGTGGCCTGGGCCTGGACCAGTGCGGCTTCCTGGGCCTGGCCACGCAGGGTGACCAGGGGGGTGCCGGCGGAGACCTGCTGGCCGCTTTCAAAATGGACGGCTTCGATGATTTCGCTGACCTTGGCGGTGACGGTCACCGATTCGCGGGCCTTGGCGGTACCGAGCGCCTGGAGGGTGTCGCTCCAGGCGGAGGTCTGGACGACCTGGGTGGTCACGGGGACGACTTCGGCCTGCCGGCGGGCGTTCTCGCCTTTGCCGCCGCCACACCCGGCCAGGATGACCAGGCCGAGGCCAGCTACGATGCGCGCGATGTTGCGTCCCGACATGAAAAACAACCCTTGATCTTTCTTGACCGGCAAGTGTAGCCACCGGGCCTGTCGGGTATATGTGCCAAGCGTTTACCGGACCCTTCACATCGGTGGGTGACATGCGCAACCCCTTTCGTGCTGGGGGTTTTCCGGTGTGTAACGGCGTGTGTCAGCGAGTGTCGGATTGCGTCGGAACAGAGCCGTGGACCGGAAGGGATGCCAGCCCGGTAGAGTCGGTTCCCAAACGACTGCCGATAGGGCCAATCGGCACGGTAACGCATGACCCCCGAGCGAAAAAGCGCCTCTGCGGTCCGGGGCCATGCGTCACCGTGCCGATCACCTTCCCGTGCGGTCGTTTGGGAAGCGACCCTACCAAAGCAGTGCCCCCTCATCGTTAGCGGTGCACCGTCCGTGGTGCACCGCCGTTGATCGCTGTCAGTAGGTGTAGTTCACCTTCATCCACAGCGTGCGGCCCGGTTCATTGATGCGTACCGGGTCTGCCGGGAAGCCGAAATCGGCGCTGCCGGCCAGGTTGAGGTGCTCGCTGTAAGCGCGGTCGAATAGGTTGTCGATTCCGGCGCTGAGTTTGAGCGCGTCGTTGAAGCGGTAGGCTGCATTCAATGCGAACGTGGCGAAGCCGGCGCTGGGGCCGAGGTCGCGGGCGACGACGTTGCCCTCGCCTTCCGCCACGCGGTGCTGGTGGGCGACCGCGCGCAGCAGTGCACCGGCGCTCCAGCGCTGGCCTTCCCAGCCGCCGCTCAGGCGCGCTTCCAGGGGCGGCATCTGCGGCAGCGGGGCGCCGTCGCTGCGGTTTTCGCCCCAGGCGTAGGCCAGGGTGCCGCCGAGCTTCCAGCCCTGGCCGAGCGCGAATTCGGCACCGGCTTCGGCGCCGGCGATGCGTGCGTCGACGTTGCTGGCCTGGGTGGTGCTGCCCATCATGCCGCCGTCGCGGTAGGTGAACAGGATGTAGTCCTGGATGCGCCCGGCGTAGGCGGACACCCAGGCATTCATGCGCGCGTCGCGGTACTGCAGGCCGATGTCGAGCTGGGTGGTCTTTTCAGGCTGCACGGCGCTGAAGGCGTTGATGCTGCCGGTCGGTCCCATGTCCGGGGAGAACAGCTCCCAGTAGTCGGGCATGCGCTCGCTGTGGCCGAGGCCGGCATACGTGGTGAGCGCGCTGCTGACATCACGCTCGAATCGCAGGAAGCCGCTGCCCAGGTTTTCGCGGCGGGTCTGGCCGGCGGTGGGGTTGGGCATCGGCATCATGCCCATGCCGCTGGTAGCGCGTTCGTCGGTGACCTCGGCGCGGTCGATGCGCAGGCCACCTACCCAGCGCTGCCGGGTGCCTTCGCCCAGGGTGATTTCGGTGAACACGCCGCGGTTCTGCTGGCGGGCGTCGGTGGACCAGGGCGTCAGCTTGTAGGTGTTGCGGCCCATGCCGTTGCGGCTGCGGTGGCGGCTGTCCAGCGTGTCGATACCTGCAACGATGGCGATGTCCTGCCAGCGCCATTCGGAGGCGATGCGGCCGCCGGTGGTGCGGCGATCCACGTTCGAGGCCATCGGCATCGGCATGCTGCTGTCCGGGTTCGGGTCGCGCAGGGTGTAGTTGTCCATGACGTGGTCGGCGTCGTTGTAGTAGACGTTGGCCTGCAGCTTGTCCCACGCACCCGGCAGGTTGTCGCGCTCGAAGCGCGCGGCGTAGCTGGTGCGCTTGAAGGCGGCGCCGTCCATGCCGCGACCGGCGTAGCGCGCCATGGCGTCGCCGGTTCCGGCGGAGAGTTCCAGCACGGTGTCGGCGTCCGGGGTCCAGCCGACGGCGACGTCGCTGTTCCACTTGCGCCACTTGGAGGGGACCACGTCGCCGTTGCCGTCCTTGTAGTCGTCGGCTTCGGAGCGGTTGCCGTTGACCCGCACGTAGCCCTGCGATGCGCCGGCGGTGAGGTCGAGCACCTGGTCGTTGCGGTTGCGCGAGCCGACCAGCGCGCTGGCGTCGAGGTCGATGCCGGGCGCGTCGAAGCGCGGGGTGTCGCGTTCGAATCGCACGGTGCCGGCCGAGGCACCTGCGCCCCAGCGCACGCTCTGCGGGCCCTTGATGATGGTGAGGCGGTCGAAGGTTTCCGGTGCGATGTAGGACAGCGGGTTGTCCATGCGCGAGGGACAGGCGCCGATCAGGTTGCCTTCGTTGCTGACGATGTTCAGGCGCGAACCGAACATGCCGCGCAGTACCGGGTCGCCGTTGGTGCCACCGTTGCGGATGGCGGCGAAGCCGGGCACGGTCTTGAGGTAGTCGGCACCGTCGCTGGCCGGGACCGGCTGGCGCGGCAGGCGCGGGTCGGTGACCCAGTGCAGCGGCGAGGACGGCGCGCTGGCGGTGACCACCATCGTGTCGAGGGTGCGGGCATCGTCGCGCTCGGCGGCGTGCAGGGGCAGCGCGGCCAGCGCCAGGGACAGGGAAACAGACAGGCGCGTCACTGCGCCCGCGCTGCGGGAAACAAGGATCATGTTGGAACTCCGGAAAACGCACAGGCGCACGGCGCCTTCAAGGCGTCGCGCGGCAGGAAAAACGAGGGCGGTTTCAGGCGTAGAGCGGGGGGCCACGCGCGGCGTGGGCAGGCCAGCGCAGGCTGCGCGGGGTGGCGACGGTGCGGGGCACCGCCGGGGCAGACAGCTGCAGCGCGTGCAGCAACACGAACAGCACGGCCAGCCACGGCATCAGCCGCGAGGCCATCATGCAGTATTCGCAGGCCTCGCCATGCCCGGCATGGGGGTCGATAGACGGGCTGGGCGCAGGATCGTTGGAGGCAGCGCGCGGTGCCGACATGTCGTGCGTCGACATGTCGTGCATGGCCATGTCGTGGTGGCCCATGGCGTGATGATCCATCGCGGGCGCCGGCTCCTCAGCGACAATCGCGGCGGCCATCACGTGCGCCATGCCGCCAGGCATCAGCATCACCTGCGGGCCCTGCGCCTGCTGCCAGCGGCTGACCAGCGGCGCCAACGCCATCAACAGCGTCGCCACGAAGGCGAGCTGGAGCAAGGCGGCGTAAGGGGCGCGGCGGCGGTTCACGGCGCCATGATAGCGCCCGGCATTCGCGGGGGCCTCAGTATTTCGTGCGACCAACCGTCGCAGCGAACCGGGCGGTGGTTGGTTTATCCGGATCCCAATGGGCCCGTAGCAATTCGTAGGGTCCGACCCCGGTCGGACACCGCGCGCCGCGCGGCCCAAGGATCCGGAGCACGGGACGCATTCGGTCGTGGCCATGCATCCGGGTGTACAACCCAACCGAAATCATCCATCCGATCTCATGAACGCTCGAACGAAGAGCCGCCGGGCAGAGCCCGGCGCTACGCCAGCGGGCTCAAACCGTAATCGTCTGCGTCAACGACTCCCACGTCGGCGGTACCGGCCAATCCGCTTCCTGGTTTCCATCAATCACCCGCCTCAAATCCCGGGTGTCGATCTGCGGGGCCAGCACATGCACCAGCTCCAGCGCGTAATCGCGCAGCACGCGGTCGCGCGGCAGCACCGCCCAGGCGATGCATTCGTCGATAGGCGCCGGGGCCGGCCACGAACGCAGGTCTTCATCCCCCGCATTCACTGCCATTTCCGCCAGCAGTCCCACGCCCAGGCCGGTACGCACGTAGGTCTTGATCAGGTCCGCGTCCAGCGCGGTCAGGGCGATGTCCGGGGTCAGTCCGGAGGCGGCAAAGGCGCGCTGCAGCGAGGAGCTGCCGCGGGTGGAGGATTCGTAGCTGATCAGCGGCTGGGTCGACAGCGCCTGCAGGTCCGGCGCCGCGCCCGGGCGGTCCAGCGCGTGCCCGCGCGGCACCAGCACCAGCCGCCGCCAGCGATACAGCGGAATGGCGATGCCGGCGGTGGGCTCGGCGCCGGCGGTGCTGATGATGGCAATGTCCGCGTCGCCCTGGCTGAGCAGGTCCAGCGCGTCGCTTTCGGCGGCCTGCTGCAGGTGCACGCTGACCTGCGGGTAGGCCTGCTTGATGCGCGCCACCGCCGGCGGCAGCACGAAGCGCGCCTGGGTGTGGGTGGTGGTCAGGACCAGCTGGCCCTGGCTTTCGCGGCGCTGGTTGGCGGCGTAGGTGCGGATGTTGTTGGCTTCCGCCAGCACCGCGCGGGCGCGGCCGATCACCTCGACCCCGGCCGGGGTCACCGCCTCCAGGCTGCGGCCCTTGCGCACGAACAGCAGGAAGCCCAGTTCATCTTCCAGCTGCTTGAGCTGCTTGGACAGCCCCGGCTGGGTGGCGTGCACGCGCGACGCGGCCAGGGTGATGTTGAGCTCGGCGTCGGCAATGGCGACCAGGTAACGGAGTTGGGTCAGCGTCATGGGCGTGCGCACGGCAGGAAGGAAGGGGTCAGGCCGACTGTAAGGCAGTTGCCGTCACCAGCTTATAACCAAACGTTGTTTAAGAAGGTAATCAGGTGATTTCGCGTGGTCATATGCGGGCGCTACGGTCTGGCGGAGACCCGGTGGCGCGCCGTGCGCGAATGCCGCCTGCGCCCTTCCTGCCACCCTCCTGCGGAGCGTTCCCATGGCCCTGTACAACTCGATCCTGGACACCATCGGCAACACCCCGGTTGTCCGCCTCAACCGCATTGCCCCCGACCACGTGACCCTGTACGCCAAGGTCGAATCGTTCAATCCCGGCGGTTCGGTGAAGGACCGCCTGGCGCTGGCGATCATCCTGGACGCCGAAGCGCGCGGGGTGCTCAAGCCCGGCGACACCATCATTGAGGCGACCTCCGGCAACACCGGCGTCGCTCTGGCCATGGTTGCGGCCGCACGCGGCTACAAGTTCGTGGCGACCATGGTGGAGACCTTCTCCATCGAGCGCCGCAAGCTGATGCGCGCCTACGGCGCCAAGGTGATCCTGACTCCCGCCGCCGAGCGCGGCTCGGGCATGGTGCGGCGCGCGGCCGAGCTGGCCCAGGAGCATGGCTGGTTCCTGGCCAGCCAGTTCACCAATCCCGCCAACCCGGCCTACCACCGCAACACCACCGCCGCCGAGATCCTGCGCGATTTCGCCGGCAAGCAGCTGGATTACTTCGTGACCGGCTGGGGCACCGGCGGCACCCTCACCGGCGTCGGTGAGGTCCTCAAAGTGGCCCGTCCCGAGACCCGCATCATCGCCACGGAGCCGGAAGGCGCGGCGCTGCTTGGCGGTGCCGAATGGAAGCCGCACAAGATCCAGGGCTGGACCCCGGACTTCGTGCCGGACGTGCTCAACCGCGGGGTGTTCGACGAGCTGCTGAGCATCGACGACGCGCGCGCAATCGAGACCTCACGCCGGCTGGCGGCCGAAGAAGGGATCTTCGTGGGCATCTCGGCCGGCGCCACCGTGGCCAGCGCGCTGGACGTGGCGGCCAAGGCCGCGCCGGGCAGCGTGCTGCTGGCGATGCTGCCCGACACCGGCGAGCGTTACTTCTCCACGCCGCTGTTCGCCGACATCAACGAGGGCTCGGACGACGAGTGGCTGGCCGGCCTGCCCTGAATCGGGCATTCCTTGCTGAATGCGACACGCCGGGTCGCATGGCCTGAGACGATGATGACGCAACCTTGATGCCCTGGCCGCCACCTTATGAGGCGGCAGATACAAGGAGCGGCACGCATGAAGATCGAAGTGTGGCAGGGCGACATCACGACCCTGGCGGTGGATGCGATCGTCAATGCGGCCAACGAATCCCTGCTCGGGGGTGGCGGCGTGGATGGCGCGATCCATCGCGCCGCCGGGCCGCAGCTGCTGGCCGAATGCGCGGCGCTGCCGGAGATCCGGCCGGGCATGCGCTGCCCTACCGGCGAGGTGCGGGCAACCGCCGGTTACAACCTGCCGGCGAAACACGTGCTGCACACGGTGGGCCCGGTTTGGCAGGACGGCCAGCGCGACGAGCCTGCATTGCTGGCCAACTGCTACTGGAAATCGCTGCAGCTGGCTGAGCAGATGGGCCTGCGTTCCATCGCGTTTCCCGCCATCAGCTGCGGGGTGTTCGGTTATCCACTGCACCAGGCCGCGCGCATTGCAGCGACCGAAACGCTGGCCTGGCAACGTTCGCACCGCGAACCGCAGCGGATCATCCTGGTGGCCTACAACGCGGCGACCTTCAAGGCGTACCACCAGGCGCTGGTGGAGTCGGGACAACCGCTGGATTTACCGGCAACCGCATGAAAAAACGCCGGCATTGCTGCCGGCGTTCTTCATTTCGCGGTGACGGCGAGGATCAGCCGTTCCACTTGCCCAGTGCGGCCTGGCCGTTTTCCTTGGCGCGGTCGTACACGGTCTGCTGTGCCTTGGCGACGTTGGCCTTGGTGTCCTTGGCCCACAGCTTCAGCGCGGCCTGCTGCATGGCGCGGCCGTAGGAGAAGCTCAGCGGCCACGGCAGGTTGCCCATCTGGTTCATGGCATTGAGGTGGGCGGTGGACTGCTCGTCGCTCTGGCCGCCGGACAGGAACACCACGCCCGGCAGGATCGCCGGCACGGTGCTCTTGAGGCACATCACGGTGGACTCGGCGACTTCCTCGACGTCGGCCTGCTCGTCGCAGCCCTTGCCGGAGATGACCATCGAGGCCTTCAGGATGGTGCCTTCCAGCAGCACGTTCTGCTGGTACAGCGCGTCGAACAGCGAGCGCAGGGTGGCTTCGGTGACTTCGTAGCAGGTTTCGATGTCGTGGTCGCCGTCCATGATGACTTCCGGCTCGACCATCGGCACCAGGCCGCATTCCTGGCACAGCGCGGCATAACGGGCCAGCGCGTGCGCGTTGGACTCGATGCAGGTGCCGGACGGAATGCTTTCGCCGATGTTGATCACCGCACGCCACTTGGCGAAGCGCGCACCCAGCTTGTAGTACTCCTGCAGGCGCTCACGCAGGCCGTCGAGGCCTTCGGTGACCATCTCGCCCGGGCAGCCGGCCAGGGGGTGTGCACCCTTGTCGACCTTGATGCCCGGGATCATGCCGTGGTCGGCCATGTACTTGGCGAACGGCACGCCGTCCTTGGTCGACTGGCGGATGGTTTCGTCGTACAGGATTGCGCCGGAGATGTGCTCGTTGAGCTTCGGCGTGGTCAGCAGCAGCTCGCGGTAGGCACGACGGTTCTCTTCGGTGTTCTCGATGCCCACGCTGGCGAAGCGCTTGGCGATGGTACCGGTGGATTCGTCGATGGCGATGATGCCCTTGCCCGGGGCGACCATGGCCTGGGCGGTTTCGGCCAGCTGTTCGATGCTCATGTATTTCCTGTGGCGGGTGCGGGAAAACAGCAATTATAGACCCGCCATTCCGTGAACTGGCCGTCCACGGATTCTGGAACCGGTTTCAGGAGAAAAGCCGGGCGGAGCCCGGCTCTACGTCACAGATCGCCCAGCCCGCTGGCGCGGCCGTCTTCACCTACTTCCAACAAACGCAGGGTGTTGGTGGCGCCGTGGGTTTCCATGTGCTCGCCGCTGGTGAACACCACGCGGTCGCCAGCCTGCAGCTGGTTGGCTTCGACCAGCAGGCGGATGCTGCCGCGCGCGGCTTCGCGCGGGGTCAGGCCGCGGCTGTCGAAGTTGATCGGGAACACGTCGCGCATCAGCGCCATCTGGCGGCGGGCGCCGTCGTGGCGGGTCACTGCGTACACCGGTGCCGAGGCACGGAAACGCGACAGGTAACGCGCGGTGCCACCGGATTCGGTCATCGCCACGATCGCGCGCACGCCCACGTGCTGGGACAGGAACATGGTGGCCATGGCGATGGCCTGGTCGGCACGTTCCAGGTTGCGCGGCGAGGCGCCGAAGTCGGTTTCGGTCTGGAACTGGCGCTCTGCACCCAGGCAGATGCGGGCCATCGCCTCCACGGCCTTGATCGGATAGGCACCGGCGGCGGTTTCGGCCGAGAGCATCACCGCATCGGTACCGTCGATGACCGAGTTGGCCACGTCCAGCACTTCGGCACGGGTCGGGATCGGGCTTTCGACCATCGACTGCAGCATCTGGGTGGCGGTGATCACCACCTTGTTCTGGGCCAGCGAGGCCTTGATGATCTTCTTCTGCAGGCCCGGCAGTTCGGCGTCGCCGATTTCCACGCCGAGGTCGCCACGCGCCACCATCACCACGTCGCTGGCGTCGACGATTTCCTCGAGATTCTCGATCGCTTCGGTACGCTCGATCTTGGACACCAGCGCGGCGTAGCAGCCGTGCTTTTCGGCGATCTCACGGGCGTCGTTCATGTCCTGCGCGTTGCGGCAGAACGAGACGGCGATGAAGTCCACGCCGATCTTGGCGACGATGCCGATCAGTTCCTTGTCGCGCTCGGTCAGCGCGCCCAGCGAAAGGCCGCCGCCCTGCTTGTTGAGCCCCTTGCGGTCGGACAGCACGCCGTCGTTGAGCACGGTGTTGACGATGCGCTCGCCCTGCACTTCCACCACCTGCAGCTGCATCAGGCCGTCGTCGAGCAGCAGCACGTCGCCCGGGGCCACGTCCTGCGGCAGGCCGAGGTAGCTCACGCCCACCTGGGTGGTGTCGCCGGCCGGCGCGGTCGGCGACGCGACCAGGTCGAAACGGTCGCCCGCCTTGAGCTGAATCTTGCCTTCGGCGAAGCGCTCGATGCGGATCTTCGGGCCCGGCAGGTCGGCCAGGATGCCCACTTCCACGCCCACGCGGGCGGCGGCGGCACGCACGTCGGCGGCACGCTTGGCCTGGCCGGACGGGTCGCCGTGGCTGAAGTTGAGGCGAACCACGTTCACGCCGGCGCGGAACAGATCCTCCAGCACGCCCGGCGGGTCGGTAGCCGGACCGAGGGTGGCAAGGATCTTCGTACGGCGCTGACGCTCAATCATGGTTCATGGGCTCCCGGGAAAGGATCGAAATTACCACACCCTTCACGTCCCATGAATACGTTTACAGCATTGTCGCGTCTGGGTTTCGACGATGTCCTGCAGACACGACGAGACCCGGACGCGACATGCGGCGGCGTACGGTCAGGCGCCGCGTGCTTCCAGTGCGGCCACGGCCGGCAGGGTCTTGCCTTCCAGGAACTCGAGGAACGCGCCGCCACCGGTGGAGATGTAGCTGACCTGGTCGGCGATGTCGTACTTGTCAACGGCGGCCAGGGTGTCACCACCGCCGGCGATGGAGAACGCCGGCGAGCTGGCGATGGCGCGGGCCAGCGCTTCGGTACCGTGGCCGAAGGCTTCGAACTCGAACACGCCGACCGGGCCGTTCCAGACCACGGTACCGGCCTTGGCGATCAGCGTGGCGTAGTGCGCAGCGGTCTGCGGGCCGATGTCGAGGATCAGGTCGTCTTCGGCCACGTCATTGACCGCCTTGACCGTCGCTTCGGCGTCCGGGAGGAACTGCTTGGCCACCACCACGTCGGTGGGCAGCGGAATGTCGGCGCCGCGCGCCTTGGCGTCGGCCACGATCTTCTTCGCGGTGTCCAGCAGGTCCGGCTCGTACAGCGACTTGCCCACGGCATGCCCGGCTGCGGCGATGAAGGTGTTGGCGATGCCACCGCCGACGATCAGCTGGTCGACCTTACCAACCAGGTTGGCCAGCAGTTCCAGCTTGGTGCTGACCTTGCTGCCGGCCACGATCGCCAGCAGCGGCTGCGCCGGTGCGTGCAGGGCCTTGGCCAGCGCGTCCAGTTCGGCCATCAGCAGCGGGCCACCGGCGGCAACCGGAGCGAAGCGGATCACGCCGTGGGTGGAGGCCTGGGCGCGGTGCGCGGTGCCGAAGGCGTCCATCACGAACACGTCGCACAGGGCGGCGTACTTGCGCGACAGCGCTTCGTCGTCCTTGCCCTCGCCCACGTTCATGCGGCAGTTTTCCAGCAGCACGATCGAACCCGGGGCCACGTCGACGCCGTCGACCCAGTCACGCACCAGCGGCACGTCCACGCCAAGCAGGGTGGACAGGCGCACGGCGACCGGCGCCAGCGAATCGGCTTCGCTCCACACGCCTTCCTGCGGGCGGCCCAGGTGCGAGGTGACCATCACCGCGGCGCCCTTTTCCAGCGCCAGCTTCAACGTCGGCAGCGAGGCGGTGATGCGCTGTTCGGAGGTGATGCGGCCGTTCTCGATCGGCACGTTCAGGTCCTGGCGGATCAGCACGCGCTTGCCGGAAAGGTCGAGGTCGGTCATGCGAACGATGGACATGGGGCAGCAACTCTTTGGCGGAAAGGGAAATGCGCCGCGCACGGCGCAGAGGGTCATTGTAGCGGTGCGCGCCCAGACGGTCGCAGCAGGCTGACTGCGAATCCACCTACCACCAGCACGCCGAGCAGCAGCAGGCCCCACAGCAGCCACCGCTTCCAGTCGCGTTGCGCCTGCACGGCGGCGTCGCCGGCCAGCACCTGCGCCGGCCCCTGCACGGTCGCAGCGGCCGGCTGCCACTGCGCGCCCTGCTGCTGGCGCAGCTGCGCGATCACGGTGCCCACCGGTGCGTCGGTACGCTGCGCGCGCACGCTGCCGGCCGCGACCGTGAACGGCGCTTCGCCTTGGCTGAGGAACACCAGCGCTTCGGGCTGGTAACCCAGCTTGAGGGTCGGCGCCTGGCTGGGCTGGGCCTGGCCGGCCATCAGCTTCCAGTAGCGGTCGCGGCTGGGCACGGCCAGCGACTGCGCCTGCGACTGGCGCCGCGCGGCGCTGTCCTGCAGCTGGTAGGCCACCCACGGGCCGGCCCGCACCTGCCACGGCCGGCTGGGGTCGTCCCGGCTGAGCAGGGTCCACTGCACCACGCTGTTGTCGGCGGTGGCGATGTCGACCTGGGCCACCGGGAAGCGGCCGTCCAGCGTGTATTCGAATTCGCCGGGCGTGCCGGCAGTACCGGCCAGCGTGCGCCACTGCCATTCGATCGCCTGCGCGGCCGCCACGCGTTCGACCTGCACGGCGGTCAGCACCGGCAGGCGCGCGCCCGCCAGCGGCACGATGCGGAAGTACTTCGCTTGGTGGCCGATCTCGATGCGTCGCTGCTGCAGGCGGTTGCCGCCCTGCTCCAGGTCGACCAGCGGCACTGCGTCGGCCACGCGCTGCCAGTCGCGCAGGTCGTCGCTGGCGTCCACCGCCACGCGCAGTTGCAGCGGTTCGGTGGACTGCCAGTCCAGCTGCAACGCCTGCACGCCGGTGCGCAGCGCGCTGGCGTCGACCAGCCAGCCGCCCGGCTCGGCGCTGGCGCCGCTGCGGCCCAGCCGCGCTTCCACCCGGCGCACGCTGCCGTCGGTGTTGCGTTCGGTCAGCAGCTGCAGGTCTTCGCCTGCACCGCCGCCCTGCGCCGGCAGCGCGAACCACGGCAGCGGCTGCCACTGCGCCGGACGCGCCAGCGGCTGGTCGGCCGAGAACAACGCCGCCGGCAGCGCCTGGCCCTGCGCGTTGAAGACCTGCACGTCGGCCAGCTGCGGCGACACCGCGCTGCGGTACTGCGCCTCGCTCAGGATCAGCCGGTAGGCGCCGGCCTGCGGCGCGGACAGCTGCAGCGGCCACTGTTCGCGGTAGTCCTGGCGCGCGTCGGCGGCCCACAACGCGGGCGCGGCCAGGGTCAGTGAAGCGGCGGCGATCAGGCGGCAGAAAAGGTTCACGGTTGTGGCTCCAGGGTAGCGTCCGGCGCGCGCGGCGGCGCCGGGGCCAGGTAGCCCACGACCGTGCACAGCAGGCCGTAGGCGATGAAGGAAGCAATACCCAGCAGGTTGCCCAGGTGCTGGCGGTCGATCAGCACCAGCTTGGCCAGTACCACGCCCATCAGCACCGCGCCAACCAGCCACAGCGCGCGTTGCCCACGTCGCGAGCCCCACACCCAGCTGATCACGCCGAGCACGCTCCAGACCACGGTCAGGCTGGTCTGGGCCAGCGTGGACGACCACAACCGCTCGTTCCACGGCACCCCGCCCCAGTGATGCACGGCATGCAGGGTGATGCTGGTCAGCGCGACGAAACCGGCCAGCGCCAGCAGCGGCACGCGCCGTGCCTGCAGTGCGGCCGGCGCCTGGCCGCGCCACAGCCAGCGCGCGAGCAGGGCGAGCACGGCCAGCTGTGCGAGTTCCAGCGGGTTCAACAGCGGAATCCACGGCAGCGGCGCTGCGCCACCGCGCGCGAACAGGTAGCCGACCCAGGCCAGCCCCAGCACCGCGAACAGCGTGCACTGCAATGCCGGGCGGGCCGCATCGAAGCGCTCGCCGAGCGGCACGCTCAGCCAACGCCAGCGCTGCAGCGAGATGGCAGCGACCACAAGCCACGGCAGCAACATCGCGGCCAGTGCCCAGCCTTCGGCCAGTGCGAAGCGGTCGGCGAGCCAGCTGGCGGTGAGCGAGACCACGGTGGGCCACAGCAACCACCACACGAACTGCGCGACCACGGCGACGCGGTCCTGGCCGCCGCGCAGGCACCACAGGCTGCGCACGCCGAGCACGGCGAACACCACCCAGGCCAGCGCGCCGTAGCCGGCGAACGGCTGGCGGTGGACGTCGGCCTGCCACAGCGCCAGCGGAAACGCGCACAGCAGCATCGCCAGCGTGGTCAACACCAACGCACGTGCCGGGAAGCGACGCTGGGTTTCCGCAGCGATCCAGCCGGTGACCGCGACCAGGATCAGCAGCGCATCCGGCCGACTGTCGAAGGCGATGAAGCGGCTGATCTCGTGGCTGGCGCCGCCCAGCCACCACAGCAGGCCCCACAGGTAGTACACGATGGCCGGTGCGTCGCGCCCGCTGCGGCGGTAGCTGAAGGCCGAGGCGAAGCCGGCCAGCGCCAACAGCAGGCCGCTCATGAAGGTTGGGTTGGCGATCGCGGTGGCGTCCTGCAGCCAGTAGTCGGCGCCGACCACGAAGCCGAACGCCGCACCCAGCTGCAGCAGCGCACCGGCAATCTGCGGCAGCCACCGCGACTGGCGCAGGCCCAGCCAGACCAGCGCCGCGCCTTCCAGCGCGAACACGCTGGCGGTGGCGCGTGCGGACAGCGCCAGCGGCACGGCCAGTGTGGCGAAGCCCACCGCCAGCACCGCGTGCGACTGGCCGAGCGCGGCATAGCGGTCGCGCCGGATCAGCACCCAGCCCAGCGCTGCATACAACGCCGCCAGGCCGAGCGCGCACAGCGCCAGCAGCAGGCGGTCGTCATGCAGCATGCCGGCCTGCAGCGAGAACGCGATCAGCGGCGTGCCGAACACCAGGCTGCCGTCGACCAGATCGCGCTTGTCGGCCGGTTGGCGGCGCGCGTAGAGGATCGGGATGAGCAGGTAGAAGGCGAAGAACAGCAGCAGGAACGGTTCGGTGCTGTTGAACTTGTCGGCGTTGTACTGCAGCACGCCCCAGGCGGTACCGATGCCGAAGGTGAAGGCGAAGCCCAGCAGGTTGAGCGCGCGCCACGGGCGCCACCAGGCGATGGCAAGGATGGCGGCGTTGAGTACTGCGTAGTACGAGAACAGGGCCACGTGGTTGCCGCTGCCGGTGGACAGCCAGATCGGTGCCATGAAGCCGGCGAGGATGCCGAGCACCGCCAGCGTGCGCGAATTCTGCACGACCGCGAGCACGCCCATGCCGGCGATCAGCACGATGCTCATCGCAAACGCGATGCCGGGTTCGATCAGTTCGTAGCGTTTGAACGCGGCAAAGATGGTCAACAACAGGATGCCGATCGCGCCGCCCTGCAGGGCCAGCGCGAACATCCGGCGGCGCTCGCGCTGCACCCAGCCGAACACCAGCCCGGCCAGTGCACCGGCGGCGATGGCGGCCAGGCGCAGTTCGATGGGCGCGTTGAGCCAGCCCTGGTCGCTGGCGTACTTGAGCAGTGCTGCGACACCGGCCAGCAGCACCAGCATGCCGATCTTGACCGGCACGTTGCCTTCGGTGAACCAGCGTTTGATCGTGCCGACGATGCGCTCGCCCAGGTCCGGGCCGCGCGGCGGCGGAACGAAGGGTTCGGGTCGGGCAGGCGGCGGGCCCGGGGGAAGCGGCGGTGGCGCGACGCGGGCGGCGGCGGCGAGTCGCTCGGGCTGGGGCGCTGGCTCGAATTCGGGCTCGGGCGCAGGTACGTCAGCGCGGAACGGCGATACCACGGGCGCCGGCGCCGGCGCGCGGGCGTCCCAGTCTGCAACCACCGGTTCGGCAGGCGCCGCAACGGTCCCTGCCTGCGCCTGTTCCAGCGCGGCAACCCGCCGGCGCAGGCCGGAAATCATCACCAGGGCAACGATCAGCAACACCGGCACGGCCAGCAACAGCAGTACCGCCAGGACAATCAGTGCTTCCATTCCGCGTCATCCTCGTGGGAACGCCACGGCCCACCTGGACGAGCATGGCGCCTGCGGCACGGGGACATCGTAACTGAATTGGCGGGGGTAAAAAAAAACGCCCTTCCTTGCGGTCGGGCGTTCTTTTTCGATCGTTGCGGCGTGGAGCCGGGCAGAGCCCGGCTCTACCGGGTGGGCGACACGTTGCGCGGGCGAACCCGGCGTCTTACGCGGCGACGACCTTGGCCATTTCCAGGCACTTGTTGGAATAGCCCCACTCGTTGTCGTACCAGGAGACCAGCTTGACGAAGGTGCCGTCCAGCGCGATGCCGGCTTCGGCGTCGAACACCGAGGTGTGGGTTTCGCCGCGGAAGTCGGTGGCCACGACCTTGTCTTCGGTGTAGCCGAGGATGCCCTTCAGCGCGCCTTCGCTCTGTGCCTTCACTTCAGCGCAGATCTCGGCGTAGGTGGCTTCCTTTTCCAGCTCGACGGTCAGGTCGACCACCGAGACGTCCGAGGTCGGCACGCGGAAGCTCATGCCGGTGAGCTTCTTGTTCAGTTCCGGAATCACCACGCCGACGGCCTTGGCCGCGCCGGTGGAGGACGGAATGATGTTTTCCAGGATGCCGCGGCCGCCGCGCCAGTCCTTGTTGGACGGGCCGTCAACGGTCTTCTGGGTGGCAGTGGCCGCATGCACGGTGGTCATCAGGCCGCGCTTGATGCCCCACTTGTCGTTGATCACCTTGGCCAGCGGCGCCAGGCAGTTGGTGGTGCACGAGGCGTTGGAGATGATCGCCTGGCCGGCATAGGTCTTGTCGTTCACGCCGTACACGAACATCGGGGTGTCGTCCTTCGACGGCGCCGACAGGATCACCTTCTTCGCGCCCGCGTCGATGTGCTTCTGCGCGGTTTCCTTGGTCAGGAACAGGCCGGTGGATTCGATCACCACGTCCACGCCGACCTCGTCCCACTTGAGGTTGGCCGGGTCGCGTTCCTGGGTCAGGCGGATCTTCTTGCCGTTGACCAGCAGGTCGTTGCCCGAGACCGACACGTCGGCCTTGAAGCGGCCGTGCACGGAGTCGTACTTCAGCATGTAGGCCAGGTAATCCGGCTCCAGCAGATCGTTGATGGCGACGATTTCGATGTCATTGCCGAAATTCAGCACGGCCGAACGCAGCACGTTGCGACCGATGCGGCCGAAACCGTTGATGCCAACCTTGATTGCCATGTTCACAAGCTCCTGCAGCCGCAACGATGCGGCCCAATGGAAAGGGGCTGTCATTCTAGCAAAGGCCACTCGCAAGCGGCCCCCGGCTGCCGACGGGTAAGCGGTTACAACGAAAATTTCACGATTTGATCCGGATCAAGGCGCGGCAGGGCACGGACGGGAAGACTGGCCCTATTCCACCCGCCACGAGACTGCACCATGCGTACCCCCTCCCCCCTCCTGCTTGCCAGCCTTGCCGCCGCCCTCGCCCTGGCCGCCAGCCCCGCCATGGCCCAGTCCAAGGGCGACTGGACCATTGCCGCCGGCGTGCACCAGGTTGCACCCAAGTCCAACAACGGCACCCTGGCCGGCGGCCTGCAGGTCGACGTGGACAGCGACATCAAGCCGACCATCACCGGCGAGTATTTCATTGCCGACAACCTGGGCATCGAGATCCTGGCCGCGCTGCCGTTCAAGCACGACATCAACATCGACGGTCTGGGCCGCGTCGGCAGCACCAAGCACCTGCCGCCGGTGGTCTCGCTGCAGTACCACTTCAACAGCAAGGGCAAGGTGTCGCCGTTCGTCGGTGCCGGCCTGAACTACACCACCTTCTTCAGCGAGGAGACCGGCGGCGCGCTGACCGGCAGCCGGCTGAAGCTGGACGACTCCTGGGGCCTGGCCGCCCATGCCGGCCTGGACTTCGCCGTCGGCGAGAAGGGCGCCCTGCGCGTAGACGTGCGCTGGATCGACATCGACACCGACGTGAAGCTGGATGGCGCCAAGCTCGGCACGGTCAAGATCGACCCGCTCGCCTACGGCCTGGCCTACGTGTTCAAGTTCTGATCGCCGATCAGGACCGCACCGCGCAACACCCGTCGCAGCACGAGATTGCCCCGGCCTGGCCGGGGCTTTTTTATGCAGGACTGCACACCGACACCGACGGCAAATGCCCCGATGCGGGTGGGTCGTTAGAATGGGCCGATGAAAATCGCCTCCCTGCTCTCTTCTTCCGCGCTGCTGCTCACGCTTACCCTGGTTTCCACCGACGCCCTGGCCTGGGGCGCACAGGGCCACCGACTGGTGGCCCGTGTCGCCGAACCGCGGCTGACCGCGCAGACCCGCGCCGAGGTGGCCCGCCTGCTCGCCAACGAACCCACCCCGACCCTGGCTGCGATCGCGCCGTGGGCCGATGAACTGCGTGCCAAGGACCCCGGGCTGGGTAAGCGCTCGGCCGGCTGGCACTACGTGAACATCGGCGAGGACGACTGCCAGTACGAGGTCGAGCGCAACTGCCGCAACGGCAACTGCGTGGTGGAAGCGCTGAAGACCCAGACCGCCATCCTCGGCGACCGCAGCCGTACCGATGCCGAACGTGCGCAGGCGCTGAAGTTCGTGGTCCATTTCGTCGGCGACATCCACCAGCCGATGCACGCCGGCTACGGCCACGACAAGGGTGGCAACGATTTCCAGGTGCAGTTCAACGGGCGCGGTACCAACCTGCATTCGCTGTGGGACAGCGGCCTGCTGAACACGATGAAGCTCGATGACGACGCCTGGACGAAGCGGCTGGCCGCGTTGCCCAAGCCGAAGTTCGGCAAGCGTTCGGCGATCGACACCGACGCGGTGCAGTGGGCGGAAGCCAGCTGCCGGATCGCGATTGCACCTGGTGTTTACCCCCCGAAGCGTACGCTGGATGCAGACTACGCCGCGACCTGGCTGCCGGTCGCCGAACGCGAGCTGCGCCTGGCCGGCGAACGCCTGGCGGTGCTGCTCAACGACACGCTGGGTAAACCCTGAGGTCATCGCCATGACGCCGCACGTTGCCAGTTTCTTCCACCCCGACAGCCACACCTTCAGCTACGTGGTGCATGACCCGGCAACGCGGCAGGCGGCGGTGATCGACCCGGTGCTGGATTACGACCCGGACACCGATGCGCTGGGTGCCGGGCCGCTGCAGCCGCTGCTGGCGCATGTGCGCGAACAGACACTGGACGTTCGCTGGTTGTTGGAGACCCACGCCCATGCCGACCATGTCAGCGCCGGGCGCTGGCTGAAGCAGCAGTGGCCACAGGCGGCGCTGGCGATGGGTGCGGGAATCGTGGAAGTCCAGCGCACGTTCGCACCGCGCTATGCGCTGGACGTGCCCACCGACGGGTCACAGTTCGACCGTCTGTTCGCCGACGGCGAAACGTTTGCGTTGGGCGATGTGGCGGCTGAGGTCATCGCCGTTCCAGGGCATACCAGCGACAGCGTGGCCTATCGCATCGGCGATGCGCTGTTCACCGGCGATTCGTTGTTCATGCCCGACGGCGGCACCGCCCGCTGCGATTTCCCGGGCGGCGATGCGGCGCTGCTGTACCGCTCGATCCAGCGGCTGCTGGCGCTGCCCGAGGCCACCCGGGTGTTCATCTGCCATGACTACGGCCCGGGTGGTCGCGCGGTGGCCAACGAGACCACCATCGGCGAGCAGCGCGCGCGCAACATCCACCTGCGCGACGGGGTGGGCGAAGCGGAATTCGTTGCGACCCGACAGGCAAGGGATGCAACGTTGGCCGAACCCAAACTGATGCATCCCTCGGTGAAGGCCAACCTGCAGGGCGGCGCGGAACCCTGAAGGCCCGGTTTTACCGCCGATGCACGACGTGCTCGCCTTTCACGATCTCGAAGGTGAAGGCGTAGAACAGGCTGACCGCCACCGGCTCGATGCGTTCGGCATCGTTGCAGTCACCCGGATCGCGCGGGGTGGTGCCGATGGCGAAGTGGCACACCGCTGCGGGTGTATACCGCCACGCCGCCACCGCTTCCTGCGCGGCAACCACCAACACCTGGTTCTCTGCCTCGCTGCCGGCGGCACAATCGCTGCGTTCGGCTACCGGCGCGCTGCGCTCCACCCTGCCCTCTGCGTCCACCACGACCTGCAGGCACACCGTGGTCGGTGCCAGTTCCCGTCGCGGGTCGCGGTCGCCCACCACCGGGTCCGGTCCGGCATACAGCTGCGGCATGCGATACCCCTCGCTGGGCTGCAGCGTGTACGCCTGCACGGCACCGGCGCCACCGGCCGCGTCCATCTTCAGGCGCTGGTAGCCGACATTCTCGGCGCGGGTTTCCACCCGGGTCACTGCCGGCTGGCTGGCGCAGCCGGCCAGCAGCAGGACCAGGGCGCCGTAGGTCGCCCTCACGGCGCGGGCGCCGGCTCGGGTTGGTCCAGGGCGAAGGTCAGCGGAATCTGCAGCGCGGATGCCACCGGCTTGCCGTCCCTGCGCGCAGGTTCAAACGTCCACTTCTGGGCGGCGGCGATCGAGACCGCGTCGAACACGCCGGCCGGGGTGGAGCTGATGACGCTTACGCCGGAGGTACGCCCTTCGGCATCCACGTTCACGCGCAGCACCACCTTGCCGGAAATGTTCTGCTCGAACGCGCTCCTCGGGTAAGCCGGCGGCGACATCAACTTTGCCTGGGCGCCGACGGTGGCCGCGTCTGGCGGGGTAGAACCGTCCGTCCCGGCGGCCGGTTCGGCCGTGATCTGCGTCTGCATCCCGGTGACACGCTGGCTGGCCCACGCCATCGTGCTGATGCCCACGCACAACCCCAGCACCAGCAGCTGGCCCGACCACCGCGGCACTGCGTTTCGCTTGTGTTCCTTCAACATGCCTATCCGCTCCTTCAACATCGGTTGGCTGCGCCAGTGGCAGGCCATGGGCGCAGCCGGGTGGACCAACTGCGCCTTGAGCAGGGCGTTGGCGTAAAGCCGGCGCAGGGCCGGATGCGGGTCGACCGTGCGCGCGTCGCAGGCCAGCTCCTGGTCGAACAGGAAGCGGCGCGTCGCCCACGGCAACAACGGGTGGAACCAGAACAGGCAGCGCAGCAGGGCAAGTGCGGCGTTGGCCCAGTGGTCGCCGTGGCGACGGTGCTGGTGTTCGTGCTGCAGGATCAGGTCCTGCTCGGCGACGGCGAAGCGCTGGTCGAAATCCGGGCCGACCACCACGCGTGGGGCGAGCAGGCCGACCAAGGCCGGCAGGCCCGGGTCGCCACTGGCCTGCCAACTGCCATCACTGCGCGGCTGCAGCGTGCCGAGGGCGCGCTCGAAACGGCGCTGGCCACGCCACTGCACGACCGCAACCGACACAGCGCCGGTCGTCCAGAGCGCGATCAGCAGGGTCGGCCACAGGACCGCATCGGTCGGCACGACGTTGGCATGCAGCACCGCTCCCAGCGCCAGCAGTGGCGCGCTGTCGGTGAACGCAGGTGCGGGGGATGGCAACAACGGGGCGACCAGCACCAGCGGCAGCAGCCACCAGCTGCGATACACCAGCGCGGCACCGCCGAGGCGCTGCAGCAGTGGCCGCACCGCGCCCAGCAGCAGCACCGCCAGCGTGGCCCACGCGCTGGCCTGGAGCAGTCCATGCAGCGCGTCAGTCATGGTCGAGCTCCTGGATCAGCTTTTTCAGCTCGGCGATGTCCTGCGCACTGAGTTCGCCGCGCTGGCTGAAATGCGCCACCAGCGGGGCGACCCGGCCGGCAAACAGCTTGTCGAGCAGGCCGCTGCTCTGTTCGGCCACCCAGGCCTGGCGCTGCAGCACCGGCGAGTAGAGATAGCGCCGCCCTTCCCGGCTGGCGCTGATGGCGCCCTTGGTGAGCAGGCGGTTGAGCAGGGTCTTGATGGTGGGCTCGGCCCAGTCGCGGTCGGCCAGTGCGGCGACCACGTCGTCGGCGCCCAGCGGGTTCCGGTTCCAGAGCACTTCCATGACAACGGCCTCGGCTTCGCTGATCTGGCTCATCATTTACATCCGTAATCGACGGATCGATTACGCGCGTAATCCAATCCGGTGTCAAGCCCCCATGTCGAGAGCCGTTCAAACCGGAAATGCTGTAATGCCGGAAAGCCTTTGCAGGAACGCACCGCATGACCGAGCACCTCACCGACCTGGACGCCGCCACCGACTGGTTGCTGCAGCGCGTGGAGGGGCCGCTGCGCATCGGTGCGCCGCTGGCGCTGGGCAAGCCGCACCGGCTGCTCAACGCGCTGTATGCGCGGGTGGAGAACGATCCGTCGCGGCCGCTGCAGATCTACACGGCGCTGTCGTTGAACCCGCCCAAGCCGGGCGGCGGTGGGTTGGAGGCGCGCTTCATGGGGCCGTTCGCGGCGCGCCACTTCGGCGAGGATTTTCCGCGCCTGGCCTATGCGGACGCGATGCTGCGCGACCGCCTGCCGGCGCACGTGCAGGTGGAGGAGTTCTACATGCAGTCGGGGGCGCTGCTGAATTCGTCGCAGGCGCAGCGCGGCTATACGAGCTTGAATTACACGCATGCGGCAGACGCGGTGGCGCAGCGTGCGCCGCACGCGATCGTGCAGAAGGTGGCGATGCGTCCGGACGACCGGCGGCTGTCGCTGTCGTGCAACAACGACATCACGCAGGACACGATCGAGGCGATGCTGGCGCGCGGGCTGCCGCGGCCGCTGCTGATCGCGGAAATCGATCCGCAGTTGCCCTATCTGGGCGGCACGGCGACGGTAGATGTGTCGTTCTTCGATCTGGTGATCACGCCACCGGCGCCGTACCCGGCGCTGTTCGGGCTGCCGCGCCAGCCGGTGAGCGATGCGGACTATGCAATCGGGCTGTACGCGAGTGCGCTGGTCCGCGACGGCGGCACGCTGCAGATCGGGATCGGGACGCTGGCCGATGCAATCAGCCATGCGCTGGTGCTGCGCCACACGGACAATGCGCGCTACCGGCAGATCCTGCATGCGCTGGATCCGACGCTGGCGAGCAATCCGACGGTGCTGGAATGCGGTGGGCTGGAGCCGTTCGAGGTGGGGTTGTACGGCTGCAGCGAGATGCTCAACGAGGGCTTCCGGCGGTTGGTGCAGACGGGGGTGATCCGGCGCAAGGTGCATGATGACCTGGCGCTGATGGAGCGGATCGAAAGCGGCAGCACGCTGACCATCGACCACGCGACGCTGGAGGCGGAGGGCGAGTACCTGCACGGGGCGTTCTACCTGGGCTCGCCGGAGTTCTACGAGTGGCTGCGCGAGCTGCCGGAGGAGGAGTCGCGGGCGATCGGGATGCGCCGGATCAGCGAGATCAACCAGCTGTACGGCGGCAACGAGGCGCTGGAACGGCTGCAGCGGCGGCATGCGCGCTTCTTCAATTCCTGCATGATGGCGACGGCGCTGGGCGCGGCGGTGTCGGACGCGCTGGAAGACGGCCGGGTGGTGTCGGGGGTGGGCGGGCAGTACAACTTCGTGGCGATGGCGCATGCGCTGCCGGAAGCACGCAGCGCGCTGATGTTCCGCGCGGTGCGCGAGGACAAGGGCGGGCTGCAGTCGAATGTGCGCTGGAACTATGGGCACACGACGATTCCGCGCCACCTGCGCGACATCTACATCAACGAGTATGGGATCGCGGACCTGCGCAACCTGACGGACGAGGACTGTGTGATCGGGATGGCGTCGATCACCGATGCGGGGTTCCAGGCGGGGTTGCTGGAGACGGCCAAGGCGTCGAAGAAGCTGGCGACTGCCTTCGTTGCACCGGAGCAGTGGGCGCGGCGCAACACGGGCGCTGCGGTCAGCGCGGCACTGGCGCCGTTCCGGCAGTCGGGCGCCCTGCCCGACTATCCGCTGGGCAGCGATTTCACCGAGGTCGAGCAGCACCTGGTGAAGGCGTTGGGGTGGTTGAAGCAGAACACGCAGACACGGAGCGCGAAGTTGCGCACGGTACTGGCGGCGCTGACCCAGCCGGCTGGCGATGGCGACGTGGTGTATCTGCAACGGATGGGGTTGGATGCGCCCTCCAGCATTGGCGAGAAGCTGGAAGCGCGGTTGGTTCGATTGGGGTTGGCGCGTACGGCGTAACGCGTCCGACCTGTTGAATCGCACACCGGTAGTGCCGGCCGCCGGCCGGCTCCCCGGATTGCACGCGATCTGTAGAGCTGGGCTCTGCCCAGCTGCTGTTGGATTCAGGCGAACAGCTGCAGGGTGCGCGGTTTCCCTGGCTTGGGCCGCCCGGTGCCGGTTTGCGGGGGCGCCGTAAACCCATTCATGGGGGCTACGCGGACGCCATCCATGGCGCCGAGTCCCCCGCAAACCGACCCCGGTCGACCCTTTGACAGTTTTCAGGTGGCCTGGGGAAACGCGGCTGTCGGCCGTTGGCCGACATCGGGTTTCGTTCGATTCTCAGTCGTTACCGGACGTTGGTTTGTTCACGGCGGTTGTTTGGGAACCAACCCTACCGCCTGAAGCGAAGCGCGTAGTGACACGCCATGCGTGTCCACCGTAGACCATCACCCCGCGCATTCGTGTCGACCAACGGTCGACACACCGGCTTTTCCCATGGCCTGCGACCCACTATCGGAGGGTCGGCGGGGTGGGTTTGAGGGGGCACGAGCCGCATGGATGCGGCGATGAGCTTACATGGACGTACTTGCAGCGTCCCCCACAAACCCACACCCGACGGCCCTGACCAGGGAGACCCGCAGACAAGGGCTGTTCGCCTGAATCCAACAGCGAGCCGGGCAAGGCCCGGCTCTACCGGACTTCATGCAATCCGGGGAGCCGGCCGGCGGCCGGCACTACCGGCGCTACCGCGCATCCCAAAAAACGGCGCTTCCGTTTCGGGAAGCGCCGTTGCTTTTCGCGTCAGTGACGAACGCTTAGTTGGCCAGCTGGGCCTTGGCTGCTGCCACCACGTGTTCGGCGGTGATGCCGAAGTGCTTGTACAGCGCTTCGGCCGGGGCCGAGGCGCCGAAGGTGTCGATGCCTACCACGGCGCCGTCCAGGCCCACGTACTGGCGCCAGAAACCGGTGACGCCGGCTTCCACCGCCACGCGGTTGCGGATCGCGTTCGGCAGCACCGACTCGCGGTAGCCCGCGTCCTGGCGCTCGAACACGTCGGTCGACGGCATCGACACCACGCGGGTCTTGATCCCGGCCGCGTCCAGTTCCGCCTTGGCCGTCATCGCCAGGCCCACTTCCGAACCGGTACCGATCAGGATCACGTCCGGCACGCCGCCTTCCGCATCAGCCAGCACGTAACCACCGCGCGCGATCTGCGCCACCTGCTCGCTGCTGCGCTGCTGGTGCGGCAGGTTCTGACGGCTGAACACCAGGCAGCTCGGGCCGTCCTGGCGCGTGATCGCCGCCTTCCAGCTCACTGCCGATTCAACCGCATCGCACGGTCGCCACACGTCGTTGTTCGGGATGTAACGCAGCGACGCCAGGTGCTCCACCGGCTGGTGGGTCGGACCGTCTTCGCCCAGGCCGATCGAATCGTGCGTGTACACGTGGATCGCATGCGCCGGGATCAGCGCGCTCATGCGCACGCCGTTGCGCGCGTAATCGCTGAACACCAGGAACGTCGCATCGAACGGAATGAAACCGCCGTGCAGCGCCAGGCCATTGGCAATGGCCGTCATGCCGAACTCGCGCACCCCGTAGTACACGTAGTTCGCGTTCGGATCGTCCGTGGCGACCGACTTGCTCGCCTTCCACAGCGTCAGGTTCGAGTGCGCCAGATCGGCCGAACCGCCCACCAGTTCCGGCAGCAACGGCGCGAACGCCTCGATGGCCAGCTGCGACGCCTTGCGCGACGCAATGGTCTGGCCCTCGGCCTGCACCTGCGCGATGTACGCGTCCGCCTTGGCCACGAAATCGGCCGGCAGCTCACCGTTCGAACGACGGGTCAGCTCTTCGGCTTCCGCCGGGAACTGCGCCGCGTACTTGTCGAACTGCTGCTCCCACTCCGCCTGGCGCAGCGTGCCGGTAGCGCCCGCACGCCAGCCCGCGTAGATCTCTTCCGGGATCTCGAACGGACCGTAGTTCCAACCCAGCTGCTTGCGGGTCGCTTCCAGCTCGTCCTTGCCCAGCGGCGCGCCGTGGCTCGATTCCTTGCCCGCCTTGCCCGGCGAACCGAAACCGATCGTCGTGCGGCAGCAGATCAGGGTCGGCTTGTCCGACTGCGACAGCGCGCTTTCGATCGCCGCCTTGATGCTGTCCGGGTCGTGGCCATCGACGCCGCGCACCACGTTCCAGCCATAGGCCTCGAAACGCTCGGGGGTGTTGTCGGTGAACCAGCCTTCGGTGTTGCCGTCGATCGAAATGTGGTTGTCGTCCCAGAAGCAGACCAGCTTGTCCAGGCCCCAGGTGCCGGCCAGCGACGCCGCTTCATGCGACACGCCTTCCATCAGGCAGCCGTCGCCCAGGAACACCCAGGTGCGGTGGTCCACGATCTCGTGTTCCGGACGGTTGTAACGCTGCGCCAGCAGCTTCTCTGCCAGCGCGAAACCCACCGCATTGGCCAGGCCCTGGCCGAGAGGACCGGTGGTGGTCTCCACCCCGGGGGTTTCGTGGTGTTCCGGGTGGCCGGCGGTCTTGCTGCCGAGCTGGCGGAACTGCTTGAGCTGCTCGATCGGCAGGTCGTAGCCGCTCAGGTGCAGCAGCGCGTACTGCAGCATCGAGCCGTGGCCGTTGGACAGCACGAAACGGTCGCGGTTGAACCACTTCGGGTTGTTCGGGTTGTGACGGAGATAGTCGTTCCAGAGGACTTCCGCGATGTCCGCCATGCCCATCGGCATGCCGGGGTGACCGGACTTGGCGGTTTCGACCGCATCAGCGGCAAGGAAGCGGATGGCGTTGGCCAACTGGCGGCGGGTGGGCTGCGTCATGATTCAGGGGTGTCGGGAGGCTCCCGCTGTTTGCGGGCCGCCCATTGTCCCATAGTCCACCCGCCGGGTCAGGCGGGTCAGGCTTGTGAAGACGTCCCCGGCACCGGGCTTTCTTCAGTTTCGCCCTTGGCCACCAGCGTGGTCAGGGCCAGGTCGCCGGTGACGTTCAGCGCGGTACGGCACATGTCCAGGAAGTGGTTCACGCCCAGGATCAGGCCGATGCCCATCGGGTCCACGCCGACCATGGCGCAGATCATCGCCACCACCGGCAGCGAACCGGACGGCACGCCGGCCGTGCCGATGCCGCCCAGGATGCAGACCACCATCACCATCAGCTGCTGGGTGATGCTCAGGTCCACGCCGAAGAACTGCGCCAGGAAGATCACCGTCACGCCTTCGAACAGCGCGGTGCCGTTCTGGTTGGCGGTGGCGCCCACGGTCAGCACGAAGCGCGACACGCGCTGCGGCAGGCCCATCTGGTCGGCCACGCGCAGCGCGGTCGGCAGGGTCGCATTGCTGGAGGCGGTGGAGAACGCCATCACCGTCGCTTCCTGGGTGTCGCGGAAGAACGCCAGCGGCGAACGACCCGACAGCCACACCGCCACGCCATAGCTCACCACCATGTGCAGGCCCAGCGCCAGCACCACCACGCCCACGTACGCGCCCAGGCGGATCAGCAGGTCGAAGCCGAAGATCGCCGCCAGGTTGAACATGAAGCAGGCCACCGCGTACGGCGCCAGGCGGATCACCAGGTTGATCAGGGTCATCGAGACCTCGAACACGCCTTCGATGACCTTGCGCAGCGGCGCGGTCTTCTCGTCCGGGGACAGCACCATGCCGATGCCGAACATCAGCGCGAAGAACATCAGTGACAGGATCGCGCCATTGCTCGACGCCGCCGCCAGCACGTTGCTCGGCACGATCGACAGCAGCATGTCCATGCCCTTGGGCTGCTCGCCGATGTTGGCCACGATCTCGCGGCTGCGCTCGACGTTTTCATGCAGCAGCTGCTGGGCCATGGCCGGGTCAACGCCCACGCCCGGCTTGAGCAGGTTGACCAGCACCAGGCCGAGGCCGACCGCCACGCCCGAGAGCAGCACGGTGTAGGCCAGGGTCTTCCAGCCGATCCGGCCGAGCGCGCGGATGTCGCCCATTTCCGACACGCCCATCACCAGCGCCGAGAAGATCAGCGGCACGATCAGCATGAAGATCAGGTTGAGGAACAGGCCCGACAGCGGCGTGGTGAGGTAGGTCATCACCGCGCGGGCGGCGTCGGGCAGCCACGGAATGCCGCCGCCAATGGCGTGCACGATCAGCCCAAGCACCAGGCCAAGCCCGAAGCCGATACCCATTTTCCAGTGCAGTGGCAGCTTTTGCCGGGGTGTTGCGGCGTCGGTCATCGGAGCGGCATTCCTTGAAGATAAGTAAAAGAGCTTAGCAAAGCCGGCCGTCCCGCCCGCTTCAGCGGGACGGCGGGTACAGCGGCGGCAACGGAGTATTCGACGCGGCCGGCGCCGGCTGCCAGTGCGGTCCGTCATGGAAGGCACGGCGCAGCGCCTGCCGGGCCTGGCCCGCATCGCCGCCATCGGCACTCCAGCGCGCGGCCTGCAGGTCCTGCAGGGCCTGGCGCTGGGCCGGGTCGGCCAGCTGCGCCAGTACCGTTTCCAGGCCACCCCGGATCCCGCCCATCGCCGCCAGCAGCGCGACGATGTCATCCAGCCCGTCCTGATCCAGCGCGCGGCGCAGCTCGGCGCGCGAGGGCCGGCCGGCGACCGGTGCGGCCTCGGCGCTCGTAAGGCCGCCAACCGCCGCCGGCGCGCGGCGGCGACGCCACGCCCAGGCCAGGGTCAGCAGCCACAGCGCTGCGAAGCCGCCTGCCGCCGCGATCCAGCCCCACGGCGGACCGCCCGGAGCGCCGCCGCCCAGGGCCACGCTGTCGCCCGTGGGCGCCGTGGCGCCGGGCAGCGCCGAGGTGGTGTCCAGCGCCACCGGCGCCGGCGCGGTGCCCGGCGCGCCTTCGGCCACGGTCACGCGCAGGTCGGGCAGCGTGGCGGTGCGTGCCTGCCCGGCGCGCACGTCCCACCAGCCCATGCGCGGGCCGGGAATGGCCAGGGCGCCAGGCTGGCGCGGCACCACCGAGTAGCGCCGGGTCAGGGTCAGGCGCGGGGTGCCGCCGTTGAAGGTCTCGTCGTACTGCGGCGGCTCGGCGAACACCTGCGCGGCGGGGCCGACGTCCAGCGGCGGCAGTTCCGGGAACTGCGCGCGGGTGGCACCCTCGGCGACCGCTTCGACCACCACGGTGACCGCTTCGCCGGCACGCCCGTGGGTGGGCGCGGCGGTGTAGCGCAGGCGCAGGTCGTGCAAGGGCAGCCACGGCTGCGGCGCCGCGTCCGGTTGCGCACGGACCTGCAGGGTGCGGTCGGGCGCGTTGGCGCGCAGCCGGCCGTCGCCGCCGAACAGGTCGTCGAAGAAGCCGCCGGCGCTGCGCCCTTCGAAGCGCGCGCCCTTCAGCACCATCGGGCCGCTGCGCTCGGGAATCAGCAGGTAGCGGCGCTCCACCACGTTGTAGCGACGGCCGTTGACCTCGCGGACCAGGCTGCGGTCTTCGCCCACCCGCTGCAGCGATGCGCCTTCCGGCGCGTCGAACCCCAGCTCGCCCGACAGCAACTGCGAGGCGTAGTAAAGGCGCACCACCACGCCCACGCTCTGCTGCACGTAGGGGTTGGCATCGTCCACTTCGGTTTCGACGAAGGCCTTGGCATTGCCGGGCACCGCGGCCGATGCGCCGCTGCTGGCCGACACCGTCAGCGGTATCGGCGCGGTCAGCACGTTGCCGACCCGCAACGACGGGATGGTCAGCACGCCGCTGCGGCGCGGGGTGAGCGCCACGCCGTACAGCGAGCGCGACTGCATCGCGCCGTTGCTCCATTGCACCTGGCGGCTGCTGGTCTGGCCACTGAGTTCGAAATCGGCCTGCAACGGCGTGTAATCGGGCGCGCCACCATCGGACTCGATGTTGAGGGTGACTGTCTCGGTGTCGCTGATCGCATCGCGGTCCAGCCAGGCCCGGGTCTGCGCGTTGGCCACGCCGCTCACGCACAGCAGCAGCCAGACGCAGGCGCGCCACCCGAGCCGCGTGGAGGTTGCTGGGTTCATGGTCCTTCCCGTTTCCTGCGTTCGTTTTCCAGTTGGAACTTGGCCCGCAGCAGGCTGCCCGGGTCATCCGGCACCCGCCGCATCCAGGCCTCCACGGCCTGGCGCTGCTCGCGCTGCTGCGGCGTTTCGTTGGCCTGAGCGCGCTGCGCCGGGGTCTGGTCGGCCTTGCCCTGCTGGCGCTGCATCGCCTCGTCCATGCGCTGGCGCTGCGCGGCGTCGGCGCGCGCCTGCTCGGCCGGATCCGGCTTGCCCGGCTCGTTTTTCTGCTCTGCGTTGCCCTGCCCGCTCTGCGGCTCGCCCTGGTCGCCCTGCTTGCCCGGGTCCTGCTTCTGCTGCTGCGGGCTCTGCTGGTTCTTGCTCTGCTGGTTCTGCTGGTTCTGCTGGTTCTGCTGGTTCTGCTGGTTTTTCTGGTTCTGCTGCTGGTTCTGCTGCTGGTTCCCACCCTGCGGCGGCTTGCGCTTGCGCGCGGCGTCCACGGCGGCACGGTTGGCCACCGCATCGGGCATGCCCGGGCGCTGGCGCAGCGCATCGTCATAGGCGGCGATGGCAGCGTCGTACTGGCCCTGGCGGGCGAGCGCGTTGCCCAGGTTGTAGTGCGCTTCGGGACCCTCGATGCCCTCGAACTGCTGCTGGGCAGCCGCGAAGTCGCCGCGGCGATAGGCGTCCACGCCGGCGGCAATCCGCTGCTGGTCGCGCTGGTCGTCGCGCTGCCACAGCGAGCGTTCGGCCGCGTGCACGGGCGCCGGCGCGGCCAGCGGCAGCAGCACGCACAGCACTGCAACAGCGGCGAGGCCGCGACGCCGGAAGGCCCACAGCGACAGCAGCATCAACGGCGGCAGCAGCCAGAAGCCTTCATCGCGCCAGGCCATGCGCTCGCCCTGCCGGCTCTGGCCTTCGCCGGCGCTGCTGCGCGGGGTGAGCACGCCCAGTGCACGCAGGTCGCCGTCGTCGTTGGCCACGGCGGCGTAGCGACCGCCGCCGGCATCGGCCACTGCACGCAGGCTGCCCGGCTCCAGCTGGGCGCGTTCGATCTGCCCGTCGCTGCTGCGGTAGGCGGCACCGGACGGCGTGCCCAGCCCCAGCACCGAGACCTGGAAGCCCTGCGCGCGTGCGGACGCGGCGGCGGCACGTGCCGCGTCGTCGGCGCGGTCGGTCAGCAGCAGGATGTCGCCGCCCTTGGCGCCGGACTGCTGCAGCAACAGCACGGCGGCTTCGATGGCACGGTCGGCGCGCTGGCCATCGCGCGGCATCACGTCGGGTGCGAGGGCGTCGAGGTACAGCGCTACGTTTGCGCGGTCGCCGGTCAACGGCGCCACCGTGTACGCGTCATCGGCATACGCCAGCAGGGCCAGTTCGCCGCCGCTGCGCTCGCGCAGCAGGGTGGCCAGCTTGGCCCGCGCCTGCAGCAGGCGCGACGGCGGCAGGTCGGTGGCGGTGACCCGCGAGGACAGGTCCAGCGCCACCACCAGCGGGGCCGGCGCCTGCCATAGCGGCTGCGGCAGCTGCCGCCAGCCCGGGCCGGCCAGCGCCAGCACGGCGAGCGTCCAGCCGAGCAGCAACAGCAGCAGGCCGCCCCATGCACGGCGACCGCCTGCGACCAGCAGGTGCGGCAGCAGGTGCGCGTCCACGTTGTGCCGCCATACGCTGCTGCGACGCCGGCGCCAGTGCCAGAGCAGCGCGATCAGCGGCAGCGCGGCCAGCGCCCACAGCGCCTCGGGGCGTGCCAGGTGCAGCGGGATATCGAACAGGTTCATGCCCAGCGCCTCGGCAGCAGCCAGGCCAGCGCGCCCAGCAGCATCGCCAGCGCAAGCGGCCACCCGTAGCGCTCGATGCGCGGGCGCACCGCGGCACCGGCGGCGGTGATCGGTTCCAGCCGGTCCAGCTCGGCGTAAATGCCGGCCAGTTCGTCGGTGTTGCGTGCGCGGAAGGCGCGTCCGCCGGTCAGCTCGGCAATGCGGCGCAGGGTGGCTTCGTCGACCGGATCCTCCCCTGCCGCGATCTGCACGCCGAACAGGCTCATGCCACCGTCGCCGCCGAACGCCACCGGGTACACCCGCACGCCTTCGGCCTTGGCCAGCTCGGCCGCGCGCAGCGGCGGCAGCACACCGGCGTTGCTCACCCCGTCGGTGAGCAGGATCAGTACGCGCTGGCCTTCGGGCTGCTCGCGCAGGCGCTTGACCGCCAACGCGATGGCGTCGCCGATCGCGGTATCGCGCCCGGCCAGGCCGACCTCGCTGTCGGTGAGCTGGTTGCGCACGGTGGTCAGGTCGGCGGTGATCGGGGTCAGGGTGTAGGCGCGCTCGCCGAAGATCAGCAGACCGACGCGGTCGCCGGCGCGGCGGTCGAGGAAGTCGGCCAGCACCGCCTTGGCGGCGGACAGGCGCGGCACGACCTGGTTGCCCAGGGTCATGTCCGGCTCGCTCATGCTGCCGGAGACGTCGACCGCGAGCATCATCTGCCGGCCCTGTTGCGGCGGTGCGATTGGTTCGCCCAGTTGCTGGGGGCGGGCCAGCGCCACGCACAGGCAGGCCCAGGCCAGCCACAGCAGCAGGCGGCCGATGCGCCAGGCGGCGACGCCGTGGGCCTGGCCGAGGTCGGCCAGCGCGCCAGCGGCATACGGCACGCGCAGCGCGGGTCCGGCTACCGCGCGACGCGGCCACCAGCGCATCAGCCACGGCAACGGCAGTGCGAGCAGCGCCCACGGCCAGGCCAGGTCGTCCAGCCACGGCAACAGCGACACCAGGCTCTGCGGCATCATCGTTTGCGCCCGCTGATCAGGGTCAGGAAACGCGCCCGCGCCAGGCTGCGCAGCCGGTCCACCTCATCAGGGTCCAGCGTGGGGCGGTAGGCGCCGTCCAGCAGCAGGCGGCCGTCACCATCGGAGAATGCGCGGCTGCCGGGGGCATCGAGGAATTCCAGCCAAGCCTGGCCCTGCAGCAGCTCGGCACCGGCCTGCCGACGGCGCGCGGCGCGGCGCAGCAGTTCGGCGATGGCCGCCACCTGGCCTGTGCCCGGCGCGGCGTCCTCGACGGTCGTGTCGAACAGCTGCAGCCAACGCCGCTCGCGACGACGACGCAGTGCGCGCCAGGACCACAGCGCGAGCACGATGAGGGCCAGCACGCCCAGCACCAGCCACCAGCCCAGCGGCAGCGGCCACCACGACGGGTACGGTGGCAGGTGCACGTCGCGCAGCGGCAGCGAGGTGGCCGTGCTCATGACACCACCGCCGATGGCAGCGGACCCAGCCAGCAGTCGCTGGCGTCGTCGGTGCTCACCACGTGCACCTGGATGCGGCGCGCGCCGAGGCTGCGCTGCAGCGCTTCCAGCGGTTCAACGAAACGGGCATGCCAGTGCGCACGCACGGCGCTGTCGTGCAGGTCGAGCACCACCGGGCGTCCCTGCGACAGAAACGGCAGCACCGCGTCGGGCGGCGCCAGTTCGAGCGGGTCGGCCAGCAGCATCAGCTGCACTTCGTGGTGCATGGCCAGCGCGGTCCAGCGTGGAATGTCGATGGCGGCCGCGCGTGCAGGATCGGCCAGCACCACCACCCGGGCTCCGGGCCGGAGCACGCGCGCAGCCTGCTGCAGGGCGGCGTCCAGGCCGGCGTCGTCGGCCGGCGGTGCCGCGTACCAGCGGGTCAAAGCATCGAGCACGCGCAGCACGCCACGGGTGCCACCGGCGGGTGCGATCGGCGCTTCGCTGCGGCTGCCGCGCAGGGCGCTGAGGCGGTCGCCCTGGCGCTGCGCCAGCCATGCGGCGACCGCGCCGACGCGGGCGGCCTGCACCGACTTGAAGCGCACGCGGGTGCCGAAGTACAGCACCGGGTCGGTGTCGGCCACCAGCAGGGTCAGGCGTTCGCGTTCGGCCTGGAACAGCTTGGTGTGGGCACGGCCGGTGCGCGCGGTCACCCGCCAGTCGATGTGGCGGGCGTCGTCTCCGGGGACGTACTCGCGCGACTCTGCGTATTCCATGCCGCGCCCACGCATCGGCGACGGCGCCTGGCCGGCATGGGCCAGGCGTCCGCGTCGCGCCGGTGCGAGCCGGTGCGCGCTGCCGCGCAGCGCCACCAGCTCGGCCAGGCTCGGCTGCACGCCATCGCCTGCCAGCGCGGTGGCCGGGGTGTGGTCGGGACCGTGCATGCCGGGCTCAGGGCACCGGCACGCGGGCCAGCAGTTCGGCCACCAGGCGTTCGCCGTCCCAGCCTTCGGCCGTGGCTTCGTAGCTGGGCAGCACGCGGTGGCGCAGGACATCGGGCGCTACGCTGCGCACGTCGTCGGGAGTGACGAAGTCGCGGCCGGCCAGCCAGGCGCGCGCACGCGCGCAGCGCTCCAGCGCGATCGAGCCGCGCGGGCTGGCACCCCAGGCGATGCGACGCGCCAGCGCCGGGTCGTAGCGCGCCGGGTCGCGGGTGGCGAGCACCAGTTCGATCAGGTAGCGCTCCAGCGCGGGCGCCATGTGCAGCGAGAGGATCGCGCGGCGGGCGGCGAATACATCGTCCAGCGGCATCCGCGAGGGTGCCGGCGCTGGTGTGCCCAGCGCGTCGCGGGCGCGCTCGCGCGCCAGCCGCAGGATCTCGGCTTCGGCGGTGGAGTCGGGGTAGCCGATCCGGACGTGCATCAGGAACCGGTCCAGTTGCGCTTCGGGCAGCGGGAAGGTGCCCTCCTGCTCGATCGGGTTCTGGGTCGCCATCACCAGGAACAGCGGCGGCAGGGCGTAGGTGTGTCGGCCCACGGTGACCTGGCGTTCGCCCATGGCCTCGAGCAGGGCCGACTGCACCTTGGCCGGGGCCCGGTTGATCTCATCGGCGAGCAGGATCGGGTGGAAGATCGGGCCGGGCACGAATTCGAAGCGGCCTTCCTGCGGGCGCCAGATCTCGGTGCCGGTCAGGTCGGCCGGCAGCAGGTCGGGGGTGAACTGGACCCGGGAGAAGTCGGCCTCCAACCGTGCCGCGAGGGCGCGGATGGCAGTGGTCTTGGCCAGGCCGGGCGCGCCTTCGACCAGCAGGTGGCCATCGGCCAGCAGCGCGGTCAGCAGGCGTTCGACCAAGGCGTCCTGGCCGACGATCTCCGCCGAGAGCGCCGCGCGCAGTGCGCGGAAGCCGTCGTGCAGGCGGTCGTGCTCCGGGGCCGGGGCATCGGGCGTGGGGTCGGGTGCGGGCATGGGGGGTGGCAGGTTCATGGGTCCATCTGACCACGCGACAGGCGTAAGGTTCCGCACCCATGATGGCAGGCCCGGCCCGGCTGCGGGATCAAGATTGCCTGAACGCGAAAAGGGCCGCACGGTGGCGGCCCTTTCGCTGTACTGCGGTGGCGGGACTCAGTTGGTCTTGGCCACGCGCAGCACCTTCGGGGTGACGAAGACCAGCAGTTCGGCCTTGTCCTTGTTGCGGCTGCGCTTCTTGAACAGGTTGCCGAGGAACGGCACGTCGCCCAGGAACGGCACCTTGTTGACGCTGTTGCGGTCGGTGAACTCGTACACGCCACCGATCACGACGGTCTGGCCATCGTCGACCAGCACCGCGGTGTTCACTTCGCGGCGGTTGATCGTCGGCACCTGGCCGTAGCCTTCCAGCACGATGTAGCTTTCGACTTCATCCTTCTTGACCGACATGTTCAGGAACACGCGATTGTCGTTGGTGATGGTCGGGGTGACCTTCAGTTCCAGCAGCACTTCCTTGAACTGCACGTTCGGGGTCGCCGCCTGGCCACCGGTGCCGCCGGTGATGGTGACGTAGCCGATTTCCTTACCCTGCTTGATCACCGCTTCGCGCTGGTTGGTGGTGACCACGCGCGGGTTGGAGATCACTTCACCACGCGATTCCTGCTGCATGGCCGACAGCTCCACGTCCAGCAGGTAGCCGGCGTTGAGGATCGACAGTGCCAGCGAACCCGGGTTGAGGGTGCTTGCGACCGGCAGGTTCCAGTTCAGGCCACCGGTGTTGATGGTGCGCGGCGGACGCACCGGCACGGGACCGGTACCGCCACCTGCAGCCCACTCGTTCAGCGCTTCCTGGTACTCGGTGGCGTTTTCGCCGTCGCTGGTGATGTTGCTGTGGTTGGTGGTGGTGTTGCCACTGAAGTACACGTTGTCGCGGCTGCCGGTGATGCCGAACTTGGCACCCAGTTCACGCGCGAAG
This sequence comes from Stenotrophomonas bentonitica, assembly GCF_013185915.1. Lineage (NCBI taxonomy): Bacteria > Pseudomonadati > Pseudomonadota > Gammaproteobacteria > Lysobacterales > Lysobacteraceae > Stenotrophomonas > Stenotrophomonas bentonitica. The sequence goes on from NZ_JAAZUH010000001.1 coordinate 1,592,494, forward strand.
GTGTCGGTGGCGATCACGATGCGGCTTTCGATCAGCACCTGGTCGACCGGGCGGTCAATCACGCTGATCAGCTCGCGCATGCGCGCAACCTTCTTGGGGATGTCGCTGATCATCAGCGTATTGGTGCGCTCGTCGGCCACCAGGCGACCGCGCGAAGACAGGAAACCGCTGTCTTCCTGCGACGAGCCGCCGCTACCGCCACCACCACCGCCACCGCTGCTGCCGCCGATGCCCTTGGCCTCGGTCAGCGCTTTGAAGATCTGCGCGGCGTTGTGATAGTTGATCTGGACGTACTCGGTAACCAGGTCCACGCGCTGGTCGATCGCGATGCGCGCGTCTTCCTTGTCTTGCTCGAACTTGGCCAGCTCCGGCTGCGGTGCGACCCAGATCACGCCGCCTTCGCGACGCTTGTCCAGGCCCTTGGCACGCAGCACGATGTCCAGTGCCTGGTCCCACGGCACGTTGACCAGGCGCAGGGTGACGTTGCCCGCGACGCTGTCGGAGGCCACGATGTTCAGGTTGGACTCTTCGGCGATCAACTGCAGCACGGTGCGCACCGGCACGTCCTGGAAGTTGAAGGTCACCGGCTTGCCGCTGTAGCCGCGCTGGGCAACCGCCGCAGCCGCCTGGGTCACCGTGGTCGCGTTGATCGCACCGGTGGCAGGAGCGCTCTTGCGCGGGCTGATCTCGACCACGTACTCGTTGCCGGTCTGGTAGGCCAGCGACTCGAACGCGGTGCTGGTGTTGAGCACCAGCTGGGTACCGCCGCCATACGGCTTCGGGTCGATGCGCTGCACCGGGGTGGCGAAATCGACGACGTTGATCGACTTCTGCAGGGTGTCCGGCAGGGTCGCGTTGCCGATGTCGACCACGACGCTGTTGCCCTGGGTGCGAAGGTCCGGGTTGGCGCCGGCACCGTCGAACTGCAGGATGAGGCGGCCGCTGCCGTCTTCACCGCGCTTGAAGTCGATCTTGGACACCGCCAGCGAAGCCGGTGCGGCGGCCGGCGTGGCGCCGGCCCCCTGGGTGGTTGCCGCTGCGGCCGGCGTGGCCGCCAACAGCGTGCCATTGGCCACCATGAGCGCGACTCCCAGCGCGCACAGGTGGATCAGCTTCGGGCGCCGGACGGAGCGCTGCAGCATGGCGTTGGAAAAGGTCATCGTGCTATCCCCATAATCATTCATTGATCTTCAAGCGCGATCGATGCAGGCCGTTCCAGCCAGCCGCCCGCGCCATCCGGCACCAGTTCAATCAGTTCGATCCGGTCTTCGAAGACCCCGGTCACGCGACCATCGCTCTGCCCCATGTAGACCCCCGGACGCACCCGATAGGTGACCTTGTCCGGTGCCATCACCAGCGCGACCAGTCCGCCACCGTTGCCGATCGAACCGACCATGTCCAAGGCATCCAGCGGGAAGGCTTCCAGCGGCTCCTTGCGGCGGTTCGGATCCGGGCGCAGGCCCGAACCACCGGCCTGGGGGTTGGCCCAGGCGTCGGTGAACGGGTCACGCATGCCCTGCGCGGAGTATTCGAAGGTCTCGAACTGCTGCATGACCGGCAGCGGTTCGAGCGGCGGTGCCGGGCGTGCGCGCACGTCGGCGGTCCACTTCTCCAGGTTCGGCGCGTCGCCGGGGGTGCTGGAGATGCTGCGCGCGCAGCCCGCCAGCAGCACCAGCATCAGCAGTCCACAGATGCGTGCGGTGTAGGCAAGGTTCATGGCTTGCCTCCGTTCGCAGCAGCGGTCTGGGCGGCAGCTTTTTCCTGCGCTTCCATTTCCACGTCGTCCAGGTACCGGTAGGTCTTGACCGTACCGGACAGCTCCAGCGCGCCACTGCGTGCGGTGATGCCGGTCTTGGGGTCCTTGGGCTTGAGGTTGATGTCGTGCATGGTCAGGATGACCACGCGCGGCAGCGAGGCCACGCCGCTGACGAAGGCGCCGAACTGGTGGTAACTGCCCACCATGCGCAGGGCGATCGGCTTTTCGGCGTAGAACTCCTTGGGCACTTCCTCACCGGGCTGGAACAGCTCGTTGACCAGGCCGCTGGACAATGCGGTCTGCGAGATGTCGATGATCAGGTCCGGCATTTCGGTCTTGCTGGGCAGCTGGCGCAGCATCTGCTGCAGCACCTGCTCCATCTGGGCCAGCTGCTGTTTCAGCGGCTCCAGGTTGACCGCGCGGCCCTGTTCCTTCTCGAAGTCCGCGCGCAGGCCGACTTCGGTGCGTTCCAGGGTTTCAAGCTCTTCGCGCTTGCCGCTGATGAGGACGAACCAGGCCAGGACGATGATCAGCAGCGACAGCAGCGCGCAGAAGACGATCTTGGCCTGCTGCGGCCAGCTGCCGATGTTGTTGAAGTCCAGGTCCTTCATGTTGACTTTCTTGCTCATGCGGCCCCCTTCTGCGGCGCGCTGGACGCCGCCGGTTGCGTTGCCGGGGCAGGAACGATGCGGCTGCCAGCGGGTGCCGGTGCGGCCGGAGCCGGAGCCGGAGCCGGAGCCTGCGCCGGTGCATCAGCAGGTGCCGGAGCGGTGCCCGGCGCCGGGGCCAGCGGTGCCACGGCCGGGGCGGTGGCCGGGGCGGCATTCGGATCGGCACCCGGCGTGACCGCGCTGCCGTCCGGCGCCAGGCCGTCGACCGCTTCGCTCTGTGCCGGCAGCGTCACCTTGACCACGAACACGTACGGCAGCGCCGAGATGTCCGCGACCGGGCCGACCACCTTGTCCTTCTCTTCTTCCGGCTTGCGGGCTTCGATCACCGACAGTTCCGGCTTGGTCATCCAGCCCGAGCTTTCCAGGTTGCGCATGTACGCGCTGACCCGGGCGTTGGACTGGGTGCGGCCTTCCAGGGTCAGGATGTCGCCTTCCTGCTTCAGCGCGGTCAGCACAAGCCCATCGGGGATGGTCCGGACCAGCGCGTCGAACAGGTGCACCATCTGCGAACGCTTGGCCTGCAGCTGCTCGATCACCTTCTTGCGGGCCAGCAGGCGATCGCGCTGGCGGTCCAGGCGGTCGATCTCCTTGTTCTGCTCCTTGACCTTGGCGATCTCGGCCTGCAGGAACATGTTGCGATCTTCCTGGCCGCTGATCTGGCGGTCGTAGTAGAACCAGATCAGCCCGGACAGCACGACGCCGGCGATGGCGGCGAAGCCCAGCATGGTCATGAACTCGCGCTGGCGTTGCTTGCGCCGTTCGGCGCGCCAGGGCAATAGATTGATTCTTGCCATCAGTCGAAGCTCCTCAGCGCCAGCCCGGTGGCAATCATCAGCGCCGGGGCGTCCTGGGCCAGGGCATGTGCCTGCACCTTCGGACCCAGCGTCATCTGCGCCAGCGGGTTGGCCACCACGGTAGCCACGCCCAACTGCTCTTCCACCATTTCCGGAAGACCGGCCAGCGCCGCGCAACCGCCGGCCAGCACGATGTGGTCGACCCGGTTGAACTCGCTGCCTGCATAGAAGAACTGCAGCAGGCGGCTGATCTGCTGGACCGTGGCTTCCTTGAACGGCTCGAGCACTTCCATCTCGTAGCTTTCCGGCAGCCCGCCCTGGCGCTTGGCCAGGCCGGCTTCCTCGTAGGTCAGGCCGTAGCGGCGCATGACCTCGTCGGTGAGCTGCTTGCCGCCGAACACCTGCTCACGGCTGTACAGGCTGCGCCCGCCGCGAAGCACGTTCAGGGTGGTCATGGTGGCGCCGATGTCGACCAGCGCGACCACGCCATCGCTGGCGATCGGCAGTTCGCTGGCGACCAGGGCGAAGGCGTTTTCGACCGCGAACGCCTCCACGTCCATCACCCGGGCGGTCAGGCCACCGAGTTCCAGCGCCGACTGGCGCAGCTCCACGTTCTCCGAGCGCGAGGCCGCCAACAGCACCTGGACCATTTCCGGGTTGTTGGGGATCGCTCCGAGCACCTCGAAGTCGAGGTTCACTTCCTCGATCGGGTACGGGATGTAATTGACCGCTTCGAGCTCGACCTGGGCTTCCATGTCGTTCTCGTCCAGGTCGGCCGGCATCGGGATGAGCTTGGTGATGACCGCAGAGCCGGCCACGGCCGCGGCGGCATGCCGGGCCTTGGTACCGGAACGGTTCACCGCGCGGCGGATGGCCTCACCCACGGCCTCCACTTCCACGATGTTCTTTTCCACCACCGCATTCGGCGGAAGTGGTTCCACAGCGTAATGTTCCACACGGAAACGATTGCCGCTGCGGGAAAGCTGCAGAAGCTTTACTGCAGTCGAACTGATGTCGACGCCGATAAGCGGCGACTGGCTTTTTGGGATAAGCCCCACGGTTTCTCCCCTGCCGACGGGCACTTGAACGCATAACCTGCGTCCGCGCATTAATAACGTTTTTTTTGCAAATGGCAACCGTCAACGTTCAAAACGCGCAGCAGCGCACGCTTTGCCCGTCCCCTGACGGTCACCGAAATGCTCTCCCCGGGAACAACCCCAGCCGTTCCCTTGCGTAATCTATACTCTGCGGCCACGAAATTCGCAATCGGAATCTGTCACTGATGACTCGTCTTCGACGCTGGCTGCGCTGGATGCTGGTGGTTTTCCTGGTCCTGGCCCTGATCGGCGCGGCCGTCGCCGGCGGCCTGTACTACGCCATTTCCGCGCGGCTGCCGGACGTCCAGACCCTGCGCGACATCGAAATGCAGGAGCCGATGTACGTCTATGCGGCCGACGGCCAGCTGATGGCGGTGTTCGGCGAGTCGCGGCGGACCCCGATCACCATGAAGGAGGTCCCGGAGCGCCTCAAGCAGGCCTTCCTGGCCACCGAGGACGCCCGCTTCTATGAGCACGGGGGGGTCGACTACAAGGGCATCGCCCGCGCGGTCTGGCTGCTGGCCACCACCAACGACAAGCGGGTCCCGGGCGGGTCGACCATCACCCAGCAGGTGGCCCGGCAGTTCTTCCTGAGCTCGGAGTACAGCTACACCCGCAAGCTGGCCGAGATCCTGCTGGCGCGCAAGATCGAACAGGAACTGAGCAAGGACGAGATCTTCGAGCTGTACCTGAACAAGAGCTTCTTCGGCAACCGGTCCTACGGCGTGGCCGCGGCGGCCCAGTTCTACTACGGCAAGACCCTGGCCGAGCTGGACCTGGACGAGATGGCCTCGCTGGCCGGCATCCCCAAGTTCCCCTCCAGCGGCAACCCGATTAGCAACCCCGAGCGCGCCCGCGAGCGCCGCGACTTCTACGTGCTGCAGCGCATGGCCAACCTGGGCTTCATCAGCCAGGCCGAGGCCGACGCGGCCAAGGCGGTGCCGATGCACGCCACCGCGCATGAGCCGCCGGTGCAGGTCGACGCCCCGTACGTGGCCGAGCTGGTCCGCCAGGAAATGATCGCCCGCTTCGGCGGCGACGTGCTCAACAAGGGCTACCACGTCACCACCACCATCAACGCCGAGATGCAGGCGGCGGCGAACCTGGCGGTGCGCGACGGCCTGCTGCAGTACGACCACCGGCATGGCTGGCACGGGGTGGAGCAGCAGGTGCAGCTGGGCGCGGGCGACGATGCAGCGGCGCTGGCTGGCCACCTGCGCGGGATCAGCGCCCAGTCCGGGCTGCTGCCGGCGATCGTGGCCTCCACCGGCGCCGACGGCAGCGCCACGGTGGTGCTGGCCAACCGCACCGAGGTGGTGCTGCCGGCCTCGGCGGCCAAGTGGACCAACAAGACCCCGGCCAAGCTGGTCCAGCGCGGCGACATCGTGCGCGTGCGCACCGGCGAGAAGGAAGGCCAGTGGCTGCTCGACCAGATTCCGCGCGGCCAGTCCGCGCTGGTCTCGCTGGACGCCCAGAACGGCGCGCTGAAGGCGCTGGTGGGCGGTTTCAGCTTCTCCGGCAACAAGTTCAACCGCGCCACCCAGGCGCGCCGCCAGCCGGGTTCGAGCTTCAAGCCGTTCATCTACGCGGCCGCGTTCGACAAGGGCTTCAACCCGGCCTCGATCGTGCTGGACGCCCCGGTGGTGTTCCGCGACCGTCGCGGCAAGACCTGGCAGCCGCAGAACGACGGCGGCGGTTTCCGCGGTCCGATGCGCCTGCGCGAAGCGCTGGTGCAGTCGCGCAACCTGGTGTCGGTGCGCCTGCTCGACGGCATGGGCGTGGAGTACGCGCGCAAGTACATCAGCGAGTTCGGCTTCGCCGAGGCCGAGCTGCCGCCGAACCTGTCGATGTCGCTCGGTACCGCGTCGCTGACCCCGCTCTCGGTGGCACGCGGCTATGCGGTGTTCGCCAACGGCGGTTCGCGCGTGGATACGTGGCTGATCGACCAGGTCAGCGACCGCGACGGCAACCTGGTGTTCAAGGAAAACCCGGCCCGGGCGTGCCGTGAGTGCGTCGGCACCAGCGGCGGCGCGCCGGTCAGCCAGGTGGTGGACGGCTTCAACTTCGGCGCGGCCGCCGCGCCGGCTCCGGCCGGTGCGCCCACGCCCGAGCAGGCCGCCGCTCCAGTGGTGCCGGTCGACCCCAATGCGCGCACCGCGCCGCGGGCGATCGATGCGCGCACCGCCTACCAGCTGGTCTCGATGATGCGCGACGTGGTCCAGCGCGGTACCGGCACCGCAGCCAAGGTGCTCGGCCGCGAGGACGTGGGCGGCAAGACCGGCTCCACCAACGACCACCGCGATGCATGGTTCTCCGGTTTCGGTGGCCCGTACGTCACCACCGTGTGGGTGGGCCGCGACGACTTCCGTTCGCTGGGCTACCGCGAGTACGGCGGCCGTGCGGCACTGCCGATCTGGATCGACTACATGCGGGTGGCGATGAAGGACACCCCGGTGGCGCAGAACGAGCCGCCGACCGGGATGGTGCAGGCCACGCTCAACGGCGCTACCGAGTGGGTGAAGGTGGAGGACATGGAGAAGCTCGCCGAGTACGACTTCAACACCCAGACCCAGCAGGCCGACGACGCAGCGTTCGATATTTTCTGAGGATCAGGGGCTGTCCAGATAGCCCCTGATCTCGTCTTCGGCCAGCAGCGTGCGCAGCTGCGCGGCCGACGCGCGCCGCATCGGTTTCTCGTCAATGCTCGACAGCGGCGGCTGGCGCAGCGCGTCGTAGGGCAGCACCGCCACGTCGAAGGTCAGCCCTTCGGCGCTGAACACCCACACCGGTACGTCCAGGGTGCGTTCGCGATCCAGCCGCAGCCGCCGCATGCGCGACTCGGCCGGAAACCGGTGTTCTTCCAGGAAGCGCTGCACGGCATCGGCATCGTCGCTGTGCACCTGCAGCTGCACGGGGCTGTTGGCGTCGGCGGTGCCGTCCAGCACCGGGCCGCACAGGCGCGGCGCAAAACCGTGCAGGAACTCCAGCGCACGCAGCCCGGCCTCGCGGCGCTGGCGCAGCTGCGTGCCATGCCCGGCACCGGCGAACAGGCGCTGGTACTCGCGCAGGGCGTCTTCGATCTCGGTATTGCGCGGCAGCGAGGCATCGTCATGGATGCCCAGGCGCCCGGCGGCCTTCAGTTTGGCCTGGTGGTAGTCGCGGATTCCGCCTTCGGCCATCAACCGGGCTGCCTCGTGGGCAAGCCGGTGGCGGCGTTCGCGGGTCTGGCTCTCGGCATGCTGTCGTGCACGATGCATGAGCGTGTCTCCCCTTTACGACCTGCCACCGACGATACACCCTCCGTGTGACGGCCAGGACACGCATGGCGTGTCCCTACGCGACGAGCGCAGCCAACCGTCAACGTTCGACGGTCGACACCTGCAACCCACCGCCAACGTTCGACCCCAATCCCGAGCGACCAAGGGTCGTAGTGACACGCCATGCGTGTCAAAGCCATGACCCTGCGCACGTAAATCGCCATGCGTGTCAAAGCCATGACCCTGCGCACGTACACACGCCCAATGCCCCCGCCCTCACCAGCCGATGCCCACGCCCACCGCCACGGTGCTCTCGCCGCCCTGGCTGAAGGCGCCGTTGAGGCTGAAGGTGGTGGTGGCGCGCCGGTCCAGCACGCGCTGGTATCCCACCGCGAGTGCGGACTCGCCATCGGCATGGCCGACGCCCGCGCCGAGCCGGTTCCAGGTGGGCAACCCGGCGGTATTCATCGCCATGGCCGCCTGTGCGCTGCCCATCGCCGCCATGCGGTTCATGCGCCGGTCGAGCCGGTCGAAGCGGCGGTCGACGCCGGCCAGCGCCTGGTCGGTGTAGGCGTTGGCGCGCTGCACGGCGTCGTCCACGGCACGTGTGTCGACCGGCGGCAGGGGCGCTTGGGCCTGCTGCGCGCCGCGCGCCGCAGCCTCGGCCGGACCTGCGGCGGACGCGGGCGCAGGCGCAGGCGCATCCTCTGCGGACGCTGCCTCGCGGCCTGCATCAGCGGTCGCCTCCACGGACGCCGCCAGCATGGGGGCCGCCTCCACGCCTGCACTGCCCTGCCCGTCACTGCCCTGCTGCGCGGCCAGCGCGCTGACCTGGTGGTCGATCTCGCCCATCCGGTCATGCGCGGCACTCACCGCGTAGTCCAGCGCATCCAGCGCACTGGCGACCGTGCCGTGATACCGGCCCTGCACCGCAAAGCGCAGGCCGCGCACGCCGCCTTCGGCGTTGACGCCGGTGCCGATCACCCCCGCCAGGTCCGAGAGCTGCCGCAGCGACACCACGTCGTCGGGAGCGATGCCCGGCATCGCGTTGGTGATCCGCCGACGGATGCCCTGCCCGCCCACCGACACTTCGAACGGTCGCTGCACGATCGAGCCAAACCCCAGCGCCACGCTGTCGTGGGCGCCTTCCCAGACCTGGGTGGAGGCACCGATGGCCATGCCGTTCTCGGCCAGCACGCGCGACCGCGAACCGAGTGCGAAGCCGTCGTCGGCACCTTCCAGAATGATCGCAGCGCGTCCCAGCGCCACCGAATTGCTGCCCAGCGCGGTGGCGTAACTGCCGATCGCGGTCGAACCCGAGGCCACTGCGCGGGCGTCACTGCCCATTGCGGTGCTCAAGTGACCGGCATAGGCGGGGAAACTCTCATCGTCGGCGCCGACCCGCGCGTACAGCTGGGTGTACTCCAGCGCCGCGACCCGTTTTTCGGTGGCATGCAGCTGCTTTCCGTTGACCGCGTGGCGGCTGTCGGGACCCACATCGCCCTCGCCAAGGGCGATCAGGCGTGCGCCACGCAGGTGCACGGTAGCGTCCTTGTCGAAGCGCACCACATCGCTCAGGTCGGGAACGACCGCCTGCATGTCGTCGCGCAGCAGGTCGATGTCGAGGCGGTTGCGGGCGATCCGCTGGTCATTGTCGCTGACCTGCCAGAGCGCGTCGGACCATCCCGGCGGCAGCACGCCTTCGGCCGGCAACGGCGGCGGCGGTGCCGGGCACTGGATCACGCGCTCGCGCACGTGGTCGCGGCCGAACACGCCGGCCACGCCGACCCCGACCCCCAGCCCACCGGCGAACGACAGCGCGCGCGCAGACGCAGGCGCGTCGTCGTCGCGCACCTCCACGCCAGCCGGGCTGGACGCCTGCGGCGGCGTGGCCGCGACGCCCCCCGGCAGCGCTACGATCAGTGCGGCGGCAAGGCGGGCGTGGCGGCGCAGAAAAAGTGCGTGTTCGAAACGGTGCATGGTGGTTCCCTTCAAGGCAGCAGGACCTGCTGGTGTTCGCGGTAGCCGTCGCGGCTGAGCCGGTAGTCCACGCGCAAGCGCGCGCCGGACGTGGGCTGGAAAGGCAGCGCCAGCGCTGCGCCGGGATAGACGCTGCGCTCGATGTCGTGGGTGGTGCAGGCGCCGGCGAGGCACTGTTCGATGCGGCGGATGCCCAGCCGCAACGTGCCGCGGTTGTGCAGGTGGCCGTCGACCAGTTGCATCGCGACACGGCCGTCTGCGGGCAGCACGTTGACCAGCACGCCCCACACCAGGCTGACCCCGATGGTGGCGCTGGCGGTGGGCCCCACCGCCGCCGATGCCTCCGGGTCTTCGCCGCGCACGCCTTCGAAGTACACCCCGAACGCGGTTTCCTCGGCCACCGGCGCCAGTGCGATCGCCCGCACAAGGCGGCTGCCGCCGCCGGCCAGCGCGAACATGCCCGGGGTGACCGCGAGCGCGGCAGCGTCGCCGGGCGGTTCGTCGACCTCGTGTTCGGCGTCGCCCGCCGGGTCGACCACGCGCTTGACCGTGGCGCGGACGTACTGGGTGCGTGGCGACTGCGCGTGCACGCGGATGCTGGTGGTGCGCCCGCTGTCGACGTGCACGCGCATCGGATGCACGTCCAGGTTGGCAGACACCGGCGTGGCGAACAGCATGGAAAGCAGCAGGAAAACGGCTCGATGGAAGCGCATGGAAGGTCTCGGCGAAATCAGGGGCGACGGGTCGGCAGGCGCATTTCCAGGCTAAGCTCGCCCTGGTAACGGCCATCGCGTTTGTCCGCAGCGGGAAACGGCGGGGTCAGGAAGGTCAGCGGCGTGGGCACGCAGTGCACGGCCTGCTCCATGCCCGGCAGCAGCACCGGCCGCAGCTCGGCGCTGTCGATCCCGTCCAGCACGGTGTGCACGTCATGCGCCAGGTCGATGCGCCGGCCCGCGTGCAGCAGGTGCAGGCGGTAATCGATCCGGTCATGCGCGGCGCGCCCGCCACGCTGATGCCAGACCGAGAAGTGACCGTGCGGTCGGCCGGGCGCTTCGGGGCCGTCGTCACGCGCGACCAGTACCAGCTGGCTGCTGAGCGAACCCAGGCCGTCGTACAGGCACATGTCCAGCACCCCTTCCCCGCCGACGCTGGCCGGCAGCGGCCGCGTGCGCATCTGCAGCTGCAGGTCCATCGGCGCGACCGAGGCGCCATGTTCGGGAAAATGGATCGCGGCGCGCTCGGGATCGGTGACGGTCACCGCCAGCACGAACACATGCCGGCCCAGCATCGCACCGGCCAAGCCGCTGCGCACGTCCAGGTGCAGCTCGGCCTGCCAGTGCCCGGCCACCAGCAGCGCGATGTCGCGGGCCGCGATCTCCAGCGTCGCCGCCGTGCCGGCGGGTGCGATGTGACACTCGCGGGTGGCCGAGGTCCACAACGGGTACTCCGACTTGTCCCAGTAGTCGTTGCTGCAGGCGCGCTCCCATTCGACCCGCTCCAGCCAGCCGATGACCGCGATGTCGCGGCGCTGGCCACTGCGCTGTTCGTGGAACTCCAGCTGGATCGGGCTGCGCCCGGTCGGGCCTTCGCCGCTGTCGGTGCGGGGGCAGCGTCCGCGCGCCGGCGTGTCCGTGCAGGTCACATGGATACGTCCGTGCCCGTGGTCCACTTCCTGGAAACCGAGCACGGTACGCGGCGCCCACAGCTGCAATGACTGCGGCGCGGCCCGGTCGAAGGCGTGGTGATGCGTGGTGACGGTGGTGCCCGGCGTGGGCAAGGTCACCGGCGGCCGCTGCGCAGCGGCCGGCCCTGCCGGCAGCAGCGATGCCAGGCCGACCACGGCCAGCCAATACGCCGTGCGGCTCACGGGCGACCCAGTGCGATCGGCGCGGCCGCATCGAGCAGCTGCTGGACCCGCGGCTGCTGGCTGATGCGCTCGGGCAACGCGTCGCGTTCCAGTGGCGCGCAGGCCAGCGGCCCGACCAGCAGCACCACGCTGCGCTGCTCGCGCACCCGCAGCGGGCACTGCAGCAGCTGCTGCTGCCGCAGCAGGTACAGCACGGCTTCGCGTTGCGGGAACTCGGCAATGAAGCCGCCGTCGTCCCCCAGCGGCGCCGCAGCCGCATTGAGGATGCGCGCGCCGGCCAGCGCACTGCCAGCGGCATCGCGTCCGCTGCCGATGTAGGTGTAGGTGGCTTCGACCCCGACCGGCAGCGCGATCACCCGGCCCGGTAGCAGGAACGGCTGGTGTGCGGTGCCCGGACGGGTCACGCGCACGCCGGCGTCCTGCACCGCGTGGGCGACATCGTGCACGTCCACCCGATGGCGCTGGTAGCCGCTCAACGGCAGCAGGCGGCGTTGCCCGAAGCGCAGGATCTGGCGTCCCTGCGCACCGGCCTGCACTTCGGCGGCGGCACCGTCCAGGGTCGGCAGGTCGGCCGCGGCGACGCTCACCGCCACTCCGGCATCGGCGCCGTTGGCACTGCCCCAGAACACGCCGCGCCGCGACAGGGCCAGCGCCGAACCATGGCTGAGGCTGTAGGCGGTGGCCGTGGCGTGCGCCTGCCGGTAGTGCGACAGCACCGCGCCGGTATGCCCGAGCGGGGTGTACGTGCGCAGTGCGAGCAGCGCGTCGACAGCACCGCTGTCGTCGACCTCCAGTTCGGCGCCCGCTTCGCGTGCGCTGCCGTCCTGCTCCTGGCGCAACGACTGGGCCAGCACCACGCCGCGTTCCGGTTCGCCCTGGCGGGGTTGCCGCGCTTCGATGCCGAACCGGCGCAGCACACTGCTGCCGGCGGCGTGCTGCAGCCGCGACACGCTCACGCCGAACTGCGCACCCTGGTCGTGGCGCGCGCCGGCCTGGTGCCAGGCGCCGAGCCGGGCGCTGACGCTCATGCCGCGCCACTGCCGGGTCAGGCTGTAGTTCACCTGCACGCTGCGGGTGCGCTCGGCGATGCGCGCGCCGAAGGCGGAGCGCACGGGCGCTGCGCTCCGCCGCCGGGTGTGGCCGAGATACAGGCTGCCGCCGGCCAGCGGCAGGCTCACTGAGGCGCTCAGGGCATCGGCACAGCCGAGCCGGTCATGGCAGCGCGCACCGCGCATGCGCTGGCGGTACAGGTTCCAGGACGCGCGGTTGCGCATGCTCAGCTGCTGCTGGCTGCCGCGGCTGCCATCGCTGCCGGCGATGGCGCCGATCTCGGCCTGCAGGTCATGCGTGCGCAGGCGGTGCCGGGTACCGGTGCGCAGCTCGGCGTAGCTGCCGTCGCCGATCCGGGCGATGCCCAGGCTGGCCCCGGATTGGCGCGCCAGCGGCAGGCGCAGCCCGGCCTGCAGCGCGCGCTGCCCGCTTGCGGGTTCGCGCCCGTGCGCACGCTGGCGGCCACCCTGGACGAACCACTGCAGGCCGGGTTCGCCCCAGTCCTGGCCGCGCGAGAACGGCTGGATCTCACTGCGCACCAGCCGGCCGTCCTCATGGATGCGCAGGGTGACCTCGTAGCCGCCGGGCGGGAACTGGCGGGTGTCCAGGTCGGTGACGCCGGCAGGCAGGTAAAAGGTCTGCAGGAGGCGCTCGCCATCGAAGGCGTCCACGCGTGCCGGTCGGGACAGCAGCACGGTGAGCGGTGCGGCGCCGGGATCGGCGTCGACATCGACATAGGCCTGGGTGGTGCCCACGCGCACGCCGTCGAAACGTTCCAGCGGCAGCAGGCCCAGGCCGAACTGGCCGCCCTGGGTGCTGGCCAGGTTGCGGCGGTCCATGCGCCCCAGCTGCAGGTAATGGCGCCGGGCCAGGTCATGCCGGTAATACAGGTCGTCAAGCTGGAAGCGGTCGCGCGTGGGTTGACCGGGCCCGCCTTGCCGCGCGTAGTTCCAGCTGCCCCCGAGGTGCCCGCTGCGCAGCACGCCGAGCGCGGCACTGCCATGCGCGTTGAGCGCATGGTCGCGGCCGCCGCCGCTGAGAGTCAGGCTCTGCTGGTGCAGCAGCGCGTTTTCGGCGTGCTCGCTGAGGTGGTGCAGGCCGTCGTCGGCCGGCTGCTCGCGTGGCAACCAGCGCAGCGCGGGAAACAGCAGCAGGGCGCCGTCGCCTTCGTCGAAGATGGCATGCACGCGATGGGGGTCCTCGGACGGGGCGCGCCAGCCGCATCCGGGCTGCGGCTGGGCGTGGACGCAGGCGAGATGGCTGTCGCGCGGCAGCGGCGCCGACAGCGCGGGCAGCAGGGTCTGCTGGGCGGAGCGGGACAGGCCCAGCGCGGCCAGGACCTGCGCGGGGTCTTCGAGCTGGATGTGGTCGAGCGTGACCCAGGCGGGCCACAGGCCGGCCGAACGACCGAACGCGCGAACCTCGAGACGTTCGCGCTGGCCACTGACCAGGTCTTCGAAACCGGCCGGCACTGGGCTCGCCTGCACCGCCACCGGGGCAAGCACGAGCGCCACCGCCAGCCGGACCAGGGCGGAAGCAGGAATTCGCATGGCGGAAGCGCCGGCACCGAGCGCTCGGGCGCGGTGCCGGCATGCAGGTCAGAGGCTGCTGGCCCTCTGCACCAGTACCAGGCTGACCGGGCCGTCATACAGGCCGGCCGCCGCGATCGGACCCGGCGTAGCCTGGGCGACGGTCAGCGGCATTTCGATGGAGGCCCCGGGAATGGCGCCGAGGAACAGCTGGTCGGCAGTGAAGGCGATGGGCGCAACGCCCAGCTCGCGACCATTGAGGCTGACCGCCAGCGGGATGTCGGTGGCACCGGCGGCGGTGACCTTGGGCATCAGCACGGCCGGTTCGGCCAGCCGCACGTCCACATCCAGGCTGGTGTCGTTGGAGAACACGCGCACCCGTTCGCTCCAGCTGCCCAGCCCCTGCCCCGCGCGGTAGGGCATCTGCACGGCGTCGGGCAGCACGCTGCCATCGGCCTTGAGCAGCGACAGGGTCGGGTCGACGTTGGCCCAGACGGTGATGTGCGCTTCGGCGGCGTGGGCGGACAGTGCGGCGGTAAACAGCGCCAGGCCCAGCGCGGCCTGTTTCAGAGTGCGGTACATGACGTTCTCTCCCTTGATGGATGTGCACCTCGCATGAGGTTGTCGACCAAGGTAGGCAGTGCGCTGCGGTGTCCACACGCAAGCATTCTTAAAGCCGGCGCAGCGCCGCTCGATCTGCGACAGCGCGCGCGATACCGCTGTATTTCAAGCGTTCCGAGCAGTTTCCAGTCAATCGCGTCGCTGCCTGTCGCTTGCTGCAAGGACAAAAAAAAACACCTCCTTTCGGAGGTGTTTTTTGACGCAACCAGCGCTGGATCAGCCCTGGTAGTCGCGCACGTCGCTGCCGGTGTAGACCTGGCGCGGACGGCCGATCTTCATTTCCGGGTCGACCTGCTGTTCCAGCCAATGCGCGACCCAGCCGGAGGTACGGCCCAGTGCGAACATGACGGTGAACATTTCGGTCGGGATCTGCAGCGCCTTGTAGATGATGCCGCTGTAGAAGTCGACGTTCGGGTACAGCTTGCGGGCGACGAAGTAGTCGTCCTGCAGCGCGGCCTGTTCCAGCTTCACCGCAACGTCGAGCAGCGGATCCTGCACGCCCAGCTGCTTGAGCACCTTGCTGGTCATCTCACCGATGACCTTGGCGCGCGGGTCGAAGTTCTTGTACACGCGGTGGCCGAAGCCCATCAGGCGGAAGCCGGAGGTCTTGTCCTTGGCCTTGAGCACGGCCGATTCGACGTTGTCGGCCGAACCGATTTCCTCGAGCATCTTCAGCACGGCTTCGTTGGCACCGCCGTGGGCCGGACCCCACAGCGCGGTGACGCCGGCGGCGACCGAGGCATACGGGTTGGCACCGGTCGAACCGACCAGGCGCACGGTCGAGGTCGAGGCGTTCTGCTCGTGGTCGGCGTGCAGGATGAACAGCAGGTCCAGCGCCTTGACCACGTCCGGGTTCAGGTCGTACTGGCCGTCGGCGGACTCGAAGGTCTGCTTCAGGAAGCGGCTGACGTAATCCAGCGAGGTGTCCGGCTTGTTGGCCGGCAGGCCCTTGCCGTGGCGGTAGATCAGCGCCGACAGGGTCGGCACCTTGGCGATCAGGCGCACGGCGGACTGGCGACGCTGTTCGGCGTCGGACAGGTCCAGCGAGGCGTGGTACTTCGCCGACAGCTGCGCGATGGCCGCGGCCAGGATCGCCATCGGATGGGCGTCCTTGTCGAAGCTGGCGATCAGCGCGTTGATCGAGGCGTCGACGTTGGCTTCAGCCGCCAGCTCGTCGGTGAAGGCCTTCAGCTGCTCGGCGCTCGGACGCTCGCCGTTGATCAGCAGGTAAGCCACTTCGACGTAGCTGGACTTTTCCGACAGCTGTTCGATCGGGTAGCCGCGATACAGCAGCACACCCTTGTCACCGTCGATATAGGTGATGGCGGACTTGCAGCTGGCGGTGGCGGTGAAGCCGGAGTCGTAGGTGAAGAGACCGGTTTCCTTGGTCAGCTTCGAAATATCGACGCAATCGTTGCCGAGCGTGGGTTTGATGACAGGCAGAACAACCGACTTTTCGCCGGCGTTGAGCGTGACCTGATCAAGATCGGACACTGTGTGCGCTCCTCAGGGGAAGGCGCCCGCCCAAGCGCGTGGGGCGGGCACGTGAATGAAGTCCACAACCTGTGCTGTGGATCACGTCATTATCGCACAGCAACATTTGACACGCCCTAGGACGGAAGTCGTAGAAGAACAGCCGCCGCGCCCTGTGCGCGCAAGCGCTGGCGGGCCAAAACCGGGCCGGAATGGACACTGCGTTCCCGCGACCGGCGCAATTTATGAACCACCGTTCATCCGGCAGCAGGGTTCAGGCAGGCAAAAAAAAACAACGGCCGCCTGGGCGACCGTTGTTTTCGTGCAGCAGGTTCGACCGCTTACTCAGCAGCAGCCGCCGGCTTGCCGAAACGACGCTTGAACTTGTCGATACGGCCGCTGGTGTCGATCACCTTGTGCTGGCCCGTGTAGAACGGGTGCGAGGCCGAGGAGATTTCGATCTTGACCAGCGGGTAATCCTTGCCGTCGGTCCAGGTCGTGGTTTCCTTGGTCGCAATGGTCGAACGCGACAGGATCTTGAAGTCAGAGGTGACGTCCTGGAAGACGACGTCACGGTAGTTCGGATGGATATCGGCCTTCATGGACACACCGTAATTTGAATAAGAAAAACGTAAGCGCGACATTATAGTCCCGGCGACCCACAAGGGCAAGCCGGGACCCGCGCTACATGAACAGGCCCGCCGTGGCGGCCTTACTGGACCCCGAGCGCGCTACGGACCTGGGCTTCAAAGCGCCCCTGGTCGTAGGCCATCAGCAGCTGGGTGTTGTCCGGCTGCCCGGTCTGGCGGTTCCAGTCGACAATGGTAGCACCGCGGGCATGGCCCGGGGCCAGTTCGACATTCAGCGGACGGGACTCGACCCGCAGCGCGCCTTCGGGCTGCAGCGCCCAGGCCATGGCCAGCGCGTCGGCGGCGAACCAGCGGTCGCCACGGCTGTCTTCGGACCAGAGCCGGGTCTGGCGCGAGATCAGCTCGTAGAAGCGGGCCTTGTCGCTGTCGGCGGCCAGCCAGCCTTCGACATCCTTGTGCAGCAGGCCGTGGGCCACGGTGGCTTCCCAGTCGGCCACTTCGATGTGCGGGAAGCCGGTGAACACCACGTGCGCCGCTTCCGGGTCGAAGGCGATGTTGAATTCGGCGGCCGGGGTGATGTTGCCGTGGCAGGTCACTGCCCCGCCCATCACCAGGAAGCGCTTCACGCGCTGCGGCAGGGTCGGGTCCAGCTTCAGCGCCAGGGCCAGGTTGGTCAGCGGGCCCAGTGCGACCAGGAACAGCTCGCCGGCGTACTGGTGGGACAGGCGCAGGATCGCCAGCGCGGCATGTTCGGCTTCGGCCTGGCGCTGGGCGGCAGGCAGGTTGACGTCGCCGAAACCGTCGGCGCCATGCACGTGGGCGGCGTCGACGGACGGGTGCACCAGCGGTTCGGGGGTACCGGCGAACACCGGCACGTCTTCGCGGCCGGCGACTTCGCACAGCTTCAACGCATTGCGGACCGTGTGGTCCAGGCCGACATTGCCGGCGGCAATGGTGAGGCCGACCACGTCGTGGCGTTCGTCGGCAAAGGCCATCAACAGGGCCAGGGCGTCATCGACACCCGGATCGGTGTCGATCAACAGCGGAATCTTCTTGGACATGCGTGCCGTCTTGAATTAGCGGCAAGGGAATGTCGCACCCCTGCATGACAAATACAAGGCGGGTCAGGCGCCGGCGTATTTCACCGCGCTGCCGATCCAGCGATCCACGACCCGGTCCGCCACCGCGGGCTTCTCGCCCAGCAACCGCTCGGCCAGCGCGTGCACTTCCGGCAGCAGGTCGGCGTCGCGGGCCAGGTCGGCCATGCGGAAGCCGGCCAGGCCGGTCTGGCGGGTGCCGAGCAGTTCGCCAGGACCGCGCAGCTCCAGGTCCTTTTCGGCAATGACGAAGCCGTCGTTGGTCTGGCGCATGGTTTCCAGCCGTTCGCGCGCCATCGCCGACAGGCGTGCCTGGTACAGCAGCACGCAGCGCGATACCGCCGAGCCGCGACCGACCCGGCCGCGCAGCTGGTGCAGCTGGGCCAGGCCGAGCCGCTCCGCATTCTCGATCACCATCAGCGAGGCATTGGGCACGTCCACGCCCACTTCAATGACCGTGGTGGCCACCAGCAGGTCGATCTCACCGGCCTTGAACGCGACCATGGTGGCCAGCTTCTCGCTGGCTTTCAGCCTCCCGTGTACCAGCCCCACCCGTACGCCGGGCAACAGCGCCTGCAGCGATTCGTAGGTCGCCTGGGCCGGGGTGGCATCGAGCTCGTCGTTCTCTTCGATCAGGGTGCACACCCAGTACACCTGCCGGCCTTCGCGGCAGGCCAGCGCGATGCGCTCGATCAGTTCGGGGCGGCGGTCGTTGTTGAGCGCCACGGTCTGCACCGGGGTGCGACCGGGCGGCAGTTCGTCGATCGCCGACACGTCCAGGTCGGCGTATTCGGACATCGCCAGCGTGCGTGGAATCGGGGTGGCGGTCATCACCAGCTGGTGCGGCACGCTGCGCCCGCCCGCGCCCTTGTCGCGCAGCGCCAGGCGCTGGTGCACGCCGAAGCGGTGCTGCTCGTCGACGATGGCCAGCGCCAGGTCATGGAACACCACCGCGTCCTGCATCAGCGCGTGGGTGCCGACCACCACCTGGGCCTGGCCGTTGGCGACCTGCTCCAGCACCTTGCTGCGCGCCTTGCCTGTGACCTTGCCGGCCAGCCAGGCGACCTGCACGCCGAGCGGTTCGAGCCAGCCGCGCAGGTTGGTGAGGTGCTGTTCGGCGAGCAGTTCGGTCGGCGCGGCCAGCGCCACCTGCTTGCCCTGCTCCACCGCCAGCATCGCCGCCAGCGCGGCGACCACGGTCTTGCCGGAGCCGACATCGCCCTGCACCAGCCGCAGCATCGGGCGCGGCTTGGCGAGGTCGTCGCGGATTTCGCCGAACACGCGCTTCTGCGCGCCGGTGAGCGCAAACGGCAATTGTTTGAGCAGGGCCTTGCACAGCCGCCCGGGCCCGGCCAGCGGCGGCGCGTGATGCGCCTGCAGTGCGATGCGCTGGCGGCGCAGGCTGAGGTGGTGGGCCAGCAGTTCTTCCAGCGCCAGCCGACGCTGTGCGGGATGGGTGCCGGCCGCGAGTGCGGCCAGGTTGGCGTCCGGCGGTGGCCGGTGCACGGTGAGCAGTGCGCTGCGCAGCGAGGGCAGCGCCAGGCCGTCGAGCCAGCTGGGCGGCAGCAGTTCCAGCGTGGACTCTTCGGGCAACCGGTCCAGGGCCTGGCCGATCAGCCGGCGCAGGGTGGCCGGGCCCATGCCCTCCACGGTGGGATATACCGGGTCCAGGCTGTCGCCCAGCGCCGGGTCGTCGTTGCGGCCGAGGATCTGGTAACTGGGGTGGACGATCTCCAGCCCCAGCTGGCCCGGCTTGGGCGTACCGAAGCAGCGCAGCCGGGTGCCGACCGCGAACTGCGCGACCTGCTGCTGGCGGAAGTGGAAGAAGCGCAGCACCAGGGTGCCCTGCCCTTCGTCTTCCACCGCAACCTTGAGCGTGGGCCGGAAGCGCATGCCGCGGTCGACCGCGACCACGCGCGCTTCGACCTGCGCAGGCACGCCGTTGCGCAGGTCCTGGATGCGGGTCAGCGCGGTGCGGTCTTCATACCGCAGCGGCAGGTGCAGCCACAGGTCCTGCAGCGAGGCCAGGCCGCGTGCCGCCAGTTTGGCGGCCACGGCCGGGCCCACGCCGGCGAGCACCGCCAACGCGGTGTCGCCGGACGGCGCCAGCGCCGGGGTGACCGCCGACCTGCGTGCCACGTGGCGTGTCAGGCGATGACCATGACCGCGTCGACCTCGAAGTTCGCACCCTTGGGCAGGCCGGACACTTCGATGGTGGAGCGGGCCGGGAACGGCGCCTGGAAGTAGTCCTGCATGACCGCGTTGACCTTGGCGAATTCGGCCAGGTCGGTCAGGTACAGGCCCAGGCGGACCACCTGGTCGAGCGAGCCGCCGGCGGCTTCGGCAACGGCCTTGAGGTTGTCGAACGCGCGGCGGGCCTGCGCTTCGACGTCACCGGCACCGACGATGTCGCCGGTGGCGGGGTCGAGCGGGATCTGGCCGGAGAAGTACACGGTGTTGCCGGCGCGCACGGCCTGCGAGTACGGGCCGATCGCGGCGGGGGCCTTTTCGGTGTTGATGATCTGACGGGACATGGGGAATCCAGGGTCGAAAAACAGAGTCCCCATTGTACCGGCGTTATTGTCGCCGCACCGACTGCACCACCGAGAGCCGGCGCAGCCTGCGCATGACCTCGGCCAGGTGGTTGCGGTCGCGGACCTGGATGTTGAAGGCCAGCACCGCGGCGTTGAAGTCGCGGTCCAGGTAATCCACCCGTTCGATGTTGGAATGGCTCTGTGCGATCGCCGCGGCGAGCTGCGCCAGCACGCCGGTGCCGTTCTCCACTTCCACCACCAGCGCGGTGTCGTAGTCGCCGGAGACGGTGGTGTCCCAGCCGATCGGCACCCAGCGTTCGGGCGACTTGCGCAGTTCGGCCAGGTTCGGGCAGTCCAGGCGGTGCACCACGATGCCCTTGCCGGCGGTGTGGTAGCCCATGATGTCGTCGCCGGGGATCGGCTGGCAGCAGTTGGCGAAGCTGACCACGCCGCGCTCGCTGCCGTTGATCAGGATCTTTTCCTGCGAGTGCTTCGAATGCGCGCCACCGCGCAGTTCGGCATAGGCCATCAGCGCCTGCGCAGCCTGGTTGGGCATCCAGTTGCCCAGTGCCACTTCGGCCAGCAGCGCTTCCAGGCGCGGGTAGCGGTGTTCGGCCAGGAACGCGTCCAGGCGTCCCTTGGGCAACCGCTCCAGCGAGCTGTCCATCGCTTCCAGCGCACGGTCCAGCATGCGATGGCCCAGCTGCACGGCGTCTTCGTGCTCGAGCTGCTTGAGCTGGTGGCGTATCGCGGTACGCGCCTTGGAGCTGACCACGAATTCCAGCCACTGCGGCTTCGGCGTGGCCGAGCGCGCGGTGATCACTTCCACGGTCTGCCCGCTGACCAGCTTGGTGCGCAGCGGCACCAGTTTCTTGTCGACGCGCGAGGCCACCGCCATGTTGCCGACGTCGGTGTGCACCGCATAGGCGAAGTCCAGCGCGGTGGAATTCCGCGGCAGGGCCAGGATCTTGCCCTTCGGCGTGAACAGGTAAACCTCGTCGGGGAACAGGTCGACCTTGACGTTGTCGAGGAACTCCAGCGACGAACCGGCCGCGCGCTGCGAGTCGATCAGTTCCACGATCCAGGCGTGGGCACGGCTTTGCGCGCTGTTGGGGCTGTCGCCGCCGAACTTGTAGGTCCAGTGCGCGGCCACGCCGCGTTCGGCAATCAGGTCCATTTCCTCGGTGCGGATCTGCACTTCGATCGGCGAGCCGTACGGCCCGAACAGCACCGTGTGCAGGGACTGGTAGCCGTTGGCCTTGGGAATGGCGATGAAGTCGCGGAAGCGCCCGTCCAGCGGCTTGAACGTGGCATGCACCGCGCCGAGCGCGTGGTACGCATTTGGGACGCTGCGCACGACCAGGCGGAAGCCGAACACGTCCATGACCTGGTCGAAGGATTTGTTCTCGTCGCGCATCTTGTTGTAGATGCTCCACGGGGTCTTGATCCGGCTGACCAGGCGGTGCTCCAGCCCCTCCTTGGCCAGCCGCTGCGAGAGCTGGACTTCCACCTGCGCCATCGCTTCGCGACGCACCACCGGCTGGCTGCGGATGTGTTTTTCCAGGATCGCATGGCGCCACGGATACAGCGCCTTGAAGCCAAGGTTCTGCAGCTCGCTCTTGACCAGGCTCATGCCCAGCCGCTGAGCGATCGGGGCGTAGATCTCCAGCGTTTCGCGGGCGATGCGGCCGCGCGCCTCGGTGCTCTGCGCGCCGAGCGTGCGCATGTTGTGCAGGCGGTCGGCGAGCTTGATCATGATCACGCGCAGGTCGCGCGACATCGCCAGCAGCATCTTGCGGAAGCTCTCGGCGGCCGCTTCCTGGCGGTCGCGGAACTTCAGCTTGTCCAGCTTGGTGACCCCGTCGACCAGCTCGGCCACCGCTTCGCCGAATTCGGCGGCCAGCTCTTCGCGGGTCAGCGGGGTGTCTTCGATGGTGTCGTGCAGGATCGCGGCGATCAGCGCTTCCACGTCCAGGCCGAGCTCGGCCAGCACCTGGGCCACGGCCACCGGATGGGTGATGTAGGGCTCGCCGGACTTGCGGGTCTGCCCGGCATGCGCCGACGCGCCGACTTCCCAGGCACGGCGCAGCAGCGGCAGCTGCTCGGGCGGCAGGTAGTGCGCTGCGCGTTCAAGCTGGAGGACATAGTCGGGTACGGCCGCGCCGGGGGACGTGGCGACCTTGGCAGAGGGGCCTGGGTTCATGGCTGGAAGACTATTCCAGGCGCGGGATATCGGCAAACTATTGCGTCGTTGAAATGCAAACAGCCCGCACAAGGCGGGCTGTTCGAGGACAACAACGATCGCGCGGGCGATCAGTCGTCGTTCTTGGACATGTCTTCGTCGGCAACGACTTCGGCAGCGGCCCATTCCAGTGCTTCACGCTCGGCGCGCTCGCGTTCGGCCTTCTCGACTTCGTCGATCAGCGCGTTGTCGATCTTGCGGGCGGCAATTTCGCGCAGCGCCAGCACGGTCGGCTTGTCTTCGGTTTCGCTGTTGTCCAGGGTGGCCTGTACGCCATTGGCCAGCTGACGGGCGCGCTTGGACGCCATCATCACCAGCTCGAAACGGTTATCGACGACTTCCAGGCAATCTTCTACGGTGATGCGGGCCATGCGGGCTCCCGGCAGCCGGCAAGGGCTGCGCAATCGAATGAGGGAAAGGGGACGGATTGTAGCGGCCGGGGCTGGACAAAATCAAGCCGACCGGCTACCCGCCCCTTGTGAATCAGTCAGTTGGCGTTGCCGTCCTGGGTCAGCAGGGCCTGGATCAGGCCGGCGTGGCGGACTTTCTGCGACTCGCGGCGCAGGCGGCTGGCCGTGAAGATGGCGCACAGCTCGTCCACGGCGGTCTCGAACACCTCGTTGACGATGACGTAGTCGAAGTCATTGAAGTGCAGCATTTCCTCGCGGGCGGCGGCCAGGCGCTGGGCGATCACCGCCTCGCTGTCCTGCCCGCGCTTGCGCATGCGGTCCTGCAGGGCCTGCTTGGACGGCGGCAGGATGAACACCGTGACCGTACCCGGGACCGTCTGGCGGACCTGCTGGGCGCCCTGCCAGTCGATCTCCAGCAGTACGTCCTGGCCGGCGGCCAGCTGTGGTTCCACCGACTGCCGGGCGGTGCCCTTCCAGTCGCCATGGACCCAGGCGTGCTCGAAGAAGTCGCCGGCGGCGATCATCCGTTCGAACTCCTCGGCACTGACGAAGTGGTAGTGCTCACCATTCACCTCGCGCGGGCGGGTCGCGCGCGAGGTGAAGGAGATCGACAGGGCGATCTGCGGGTCGCGCGCCAGGGTGGCGTTGACGATGCTGCTCTTGCCGGCCCCGGAGGGCGCGGCCACGATGTACAGGGTGCCACGCGCCGGCGCGGCGCTGGAGGTGGGCTGGCTGCTCATTCGATGTTCTGCA
Organism: Stenotrophomonas bentonitica; assembly: GCF_013185915.1. Lineage (NCBI taxonomy): Bacteria > Pseudomonadati > Pseudomonadota > Gammaproteobacteria > Lysobacterales > Lysobacteraceae > Stenotrophomonas > Stenotrophomonas bentonitica. The sequence continues at coordinate 1,616,215 of NZ_JAAZUH010000001.1, forward strand.
CCTGTTCGCGGATCTGGTCGATCAGCACCTTCAGCTCGACGGCGGCGTTGGAGGTGCGGCTGTCCACCGACTTGGAGCCCAGCGTGTTGGCTTCGCGGTTGAACTCCTGCAGCAGGAAGTCCAGGCGGCGGCCGACCGGCTCACGCTGCTTCAGCACGCGGCGGATCTCCACGATGTGGCTGCGCAGGCGGTCCAGCTCTTCGTCCACGTCCAGCTTCTGCAGCCACAGCACCAGCTCCTGCTCGGCGCGGCCGGGGTCGACCGGGTGCGGCAGGTCGGCCAGGCGCGCGGCCAGCTTGGTGCGCTGGCCCTCACGGATCAGCGGGATCAGGGTGGTGACTTCGGCGGCGATGCGCTCGATCGCGTCAACCCGTTCGCTGATCGCGGTGGCCAGCTTGTCGCCTTCGCGTTCGCGCGCGGCCACGAAGCCGTCCAGCACCTGCTCCAGCAGGGCCAGCGCCTCGGCCTGCAGGGCGGCGGCGTCGGTGGCCTCGCCCTGGGTCACGCCCGGCAGCTGCAGCAGGTCGGTGAAGCTGACCTGCAGGTTCGGGAAGTCGGAGGTCAGTCGGTGCGCCAGCGCGCCCAGCTGCCCGAGCAGGGCCTCGTTGACCTGCAGGCTGCCGCCGCTTTCCGGGGCGCGCAGGCGCATCACCAGGTCCAGCTTGCCCCGGCTCAGCCGCGCGGCAATGCGCTCGCGCAGCTGCGGCTCGAGCGCGCGCAGCTCCTCGGGCAGGCGCGTGCCGACCTCGAGGAAGCGGTGGTTGACCGAGCGCAGCTCGCACCCCAGCGTGCCCCAGGGGGTCGCCCGCTCGCCGCCGGCGTAGGCGGTCATGCTTCGAATCATTCGGGGTTTCCGATGCTCTCAAAGGGGGAATGGTACCCTAGCGGCCTTCTTCGAGCCTCCTCGCCTGCCGGTCCCCGGCCGGGCGCGGAACTGCATCCCCCGTCTTACCGGAAGCCATCCATGTCCGATCCCCGTCCCAGCGGCCGCCAGGCCGACCAGCTGCGCGAAGTGCGCATCGAACGCGCCTTCACCCGCCACGCCGAAGGCTCGGTGCTGGTCAGCTTCGGTGAAACCCGCGTGCTGTGCACCGCCAGCGTGGAAAACCGCGTGCCCGGCTTCCTGCGCGGCAAGGGCGAAGGCTGGGTCACCGCCGAGTACGGCATGCTGCCCCGCTCCACCCACACCCGCAACGACCGCGAAGCGGCGCGTGGCAAGCAGGGCGGCCGCACCCTGGAGATCCAGCGCCTGATCGGCCGCACCCTGCGCGCCTGCATCGACCGTGGCGCGCTGGGCGAACGCACCATCACCCTGGACTGCGACGTGCTGCAGGCCGATGGCGGCACCCGCACCGCCGCCATCACCGGCGCCTACGTGGCGCTGGTGGATGCGGTGAACTTCCTGCTCAAGCGCGGCGACATCAAGCGCAACCCGATCTTCGGCGCGGTGGCCGCGGTGTCGGTCGGCATCTACCGTGGCACGCCGGTGCTGGACCTGGACTACGCCGAAGACAGCGACTGCGACACCGACATGAACGTGGTGATGAACGACGGCGGCGGCTTCATCGAGCTGCAGGGCACCGCTGAAGGCCACGCGTTCCGTCGCGACGAGCTGGACGCGCTGCTGGCGCTGGCCGAAAAGGGCATCAACGACCTGTTCGCGGCCCAGCAGGCCGCGCTGGCGCAGCCGTGACCCGGCGGCTGGCCCTGGTCACCCTCGTGGTGGCCGATTACGACGAGGCGATCGCCTGGTACACGGGCAAACTCGGCTTCCACCTGATCGAGGACATCGACCAGGGCAGCAAGCGCTGGGTGGTGGTCGGCCCGACCGACGGCAGCGCTGCGGCGCTGCTGCTGGCGCGCGCGTCCAACGACGAGCAGCGCGGCCGCGTCGGCAACCAGACCGGCGGCCGGGTCGGCTTCTTCCTCAACACCGACGACTTCCACCGCGACCATGCCGCGATGACCGCGCGTGGCGTGGAATTCCTTGAAGCCCCGCGCGAAGAGTCGTACGCCACGGTCGCCGTGTTCCGCGACCTGTACGGCAACACGTGGGACCTGCTGGAGCCCAGGCAATGAAACTGGTACTGGCCAGCGGCAACGCCGGCAAACTGAAGGAGCTGCAGGCCATGCTGTCCGGCCTGCCGCTGGAGATCGTGGCGCAGGCCGAGCTGGGCGTGGGCGACGTGCCGGAAACCGGCCTGACCTTCGTCGAAAACGCACTGATCAAGGCACGCCACGCCTGTGCCAGCACCGGCCTGCCAGCGCTGGCCGACGACTCGGGCCTGATCGTGGACGCGCTGGACGGCGCGCCCGGCCTGTACAGCGCGCGCTACGCGGGCAGCCCGACCGATGACGCGGCCAACAACGCCAAGCTGCTCGAGGCAATGCGCGATGTTCCCGCCGGCAGCCGCACCGCGCGCTTCTACGCGGTGATCGTGCTGCTGCGCCACGCCAACGACCCGCAGCCGCTGATCTGCGAGGGCAGCTGGGAAGGCGAGATCCTCGACGAGCTGCGCGGCAGCCACGGCTTCGGCTACAACCCGCTGTTCCTGGACACGGTGCTGGGCCAGACCGCTGCGGAAATGGCGCCGGACGTGAAGAACGCGATGAGCCACCGGGCCAAGGCGCTGCAGCTGTTGAAGTCGAAGCTGGCCGCCTGAATCTAATGTTTCCGGCCAACGGCCGGGGTTATCGATATGTCTGAAGAACACTGCCACCACCTGCCCGGCGAGCACTGCGACCACGACCATGGCGTGTCGCTGGTGCCGCCGCCGCTGTCGCTCTACGTGCACCTGCCCTGGTGCGTGCGCAAGTGCCCGTACTGCGATTTCAATTCGCACCAGGGCAAGGGCGCGCTGCCGTTCGATGCCTACATCGATGCGCTGGTCCGCGACCTCGACCAGGACCTGCCGCTGGTCTGGGGCCGGGTGGTGAACAGCGTGTTCTTCGGCGGCGGCACGCCCAGCCTGTTCCCGCCCGAGGCGATCGACCGCTTCCTGCAGGCGGCGTCGGCACGCCTGCGCTTCGCGCCGAACCTGGAAGTGACCCTGGAAACCAACCCGGGCACGGCCGAGCATGGCCGCTTCGACCGCTACCGCGCGGCCGGGGTGAACCGGATCAGCTTCGGCATCCAGACCTTCAACGACGCCGCGCTGCAGCGGCTGGGGCGGATCCACGACAGCGGCGAAGCCGAGCGCGCGGTGAAGCTGGCCCAGGACGCGGGCTACGACAACTTCAACATCGACCTGATGTACGCGCTGCCGGAGCAGACCCTGGCCCAGGCCGAGCACGACCTGGAACGCGCGTTCGCCCTGCAGCCCACCCACCTCTCGCACTACCAGCTGACCCTGGAGCCGAACACGGTGTTCTTCGCGCGGCCGCCGCAGGGCATTCCCGACGACGACGCGGCCTGGGACATGCAGGAGCACTGCCAGCGGCTGCTGGCCGAAGCCGGTTACGCTCAGTACGAGGTCAGCGCCTATGCGCGCCCCGGCCGGCAGAGCCAGCACAACCTGAACTACTGGCGCTTCGGCGACTACCTGGGGATCGGCGCCGGCGCCCACGGCAAGATCAGCAGCGGTGCCGGGCAGAACGTGCTGCGGCGCTGGAAGCACAAACACCCGCAGACCTTCATGGACACCGCCGGTACGGCCGCCTCGCTGGGTGGCGACGAGGTGATCGATGCCGGACGCCTGCCGTTCGAGTACATGCTCAACCTGCTGCGCCTGCACGAAGGCTTTTCGCTGCGGGATTTCGAGTCGCGCACCGGGTTGGAGCGGGCGCGGATCGCCGCGCCGGTGCAGGTGGCGGTGGACCGGGGCTGGTTGACGGTGGACGGCGACCGGGTGCAGCCGACCGAGCTGGGCCGGCGCTTCACCAACGATGTGGTGGAACTGTTCCTGTAGGAAGTTCCCTTCTGGCGGGGACCCCGGGAACACGGTAGATTCTGTGCTCTCAGGGGAGCCGGAACCTACAACGGATGTCAGCGTCCGCACCTTCATCGCAGCCCGATCCGACCCGGTTCGCCGGCGTCAACGCGCCTCCGCGCGTGCGCCACCTGCTGGCCGCGCTGCACGCGCTGGCCGAGAAGACCCTGGGTACCCCGCTCAAACTGACCATCGTCGAGCTGGAGCGCGAGCTGTTCCGCGACGCCGAGCGCGCCCGCAACAGCCAGATCCAGGCCGACATCTACGCGCAGACCCGGCGCCTGCACGAGATCAACGCGCAGTTCGCGTCGCGCTTCCTGGACGCGCTGGGCACGGTGCTGGCCAACCTGCGCGAACCGCGCGTGCGCCACGTGCCGGCGCCGACCCAGCCGGTCTCGGCCACCACCCTGACCCTGGTCACCGATACCGACATCGACCGCGACATCGTGCTGGCCGACATCGTCCGGCGCGAGTCGCAACGCTCGGCCGGGGCACTGCAGCTGCTCGGGCAGCGCTTCGGCGTGCTCGCGGCGGGGCCGGCCTTCGACGTGGAAGACCTGCCGTTCGGGCCCAACGTGCTGTGCCGGATCGCGCGCGACCTGGGCGAGGAGTTCGCGCTCGGGCTGGAAACCCAGCTGGCGCTGTACCGGGTGTTCGACCGCCAGTTGATCGAGCGCCTGGGCGAGCTGCTGGAACGCGCCAACATCCTGCTGACCCACGAAGGCGTGCTGCCCGGGCTGGTCTACACCCCGTATCTGGCACGTTCGGCCACCACCCGGCGCATCGTCACCGGGCCGGAGCGCGGCGCGGGCAACAACGCTGCCGGCGGCGCCGCCAACCGCCCGGTCACCGGCTGGAGCGGGTCGGCTGGCGCGGGCAACTGGGCGGCGATGACGAGCGAGGCGATCGGCCCGGTCGCCGCGCCCGCCTCCACCGCGACACCGCCGCCGCTGCCCGCCATGGGCACGCCGGGTCCGGGCGCGGACATGAACGCACCGGCGCTGTCGGCCCTGCATCACCTGCTGGACGCGGCCCGCCACAGCCAGGGTGCTGCTGGCCTTGCGGCCGCCGGCGCTGCCGGTGGCGCGGCTGGCACAGGCACAGGCACGGGCACGGGACCGGCTGCCGGCGTGCCGGGTCCGGGCGGAGCGGCGGCTGACGCGGCCGATGCCCCTGCCGACGCCAGCCGCCTGCCACCGGTGGCGGTGGACAGCAGTGCGGTGCATGCCACGCTGGCCAAGCTGCAGGCACAGGCCGCCGGGGTCCGCCGCAGCATGGCCGACCTGCACAACGCGCTGCTGGCGCAGATGCGCGCCGAGCACGGCCCGCAGGCCAGCCTGACGGTGAATGACACCGACACCTTCGACCTGCTGGACATGCTGTACGGGCAGATCCACCGCGAGGTGCGCCCGGATGCGGCCGCGGCGGACCTGCTGACCCGGCTGCAGGTGCCGGTGGCCCGCGCGGCGCTGTCCGACCCGGCGTTCTTCGTGCGCGACCAGCACCCGGCGCGCGAACTGCTCAATGCGGTGGCCGAAGCCGGGGCGAACTGGCTGGGCGAGGACGATGTCGATCCGCAGCTGGTGCAGAAGCTGGACCGCGCGGTGGACAAGGTGGTCACCGACTACGAAGGCGACACGGCGGTCTTCGACGCGGCCAATGAAGAGATCCAGCAGCACTTCCGCGCGCTGGCGCACAAGGCCGAGCTGGCCGAGCGCCGGCATGTGGAAGCGGCACGCGGCAAGGAACGGCTGGAGTCGGCCAAGCAGCAGGCGGGTGCGAGCATCGAGCAGCTGTGCGCGCAGGCCGCGCCGCCGCGCTTCGTGCAGTCGCTGCTCAAGCAGGCCTGGTCGGACGTCCTGACCCTGACCCTGCTGCGCAACGGCGAAGGCTCGGAGCAGTGGCACGCGCGCGAGAAGGAGACGGCGCGCATCGCCGAGGTGACCTGCCAGCCGCCGGGCAGCGCCGAGAGCGATGCCGAACTGGGCCAGCAGGTGGAATCGGCACTGCTGCAGGTGGGTTACCACCAGGACGAGGCGTCGGCGATCGCGCGGCGCCTGTCGACCCCGGGGGGCGAGGACGAGGCCAGCTCGCGCACCGAGCTGACCGCGCGCATCCGTGCGCGCTCGCGGCTGGGCGAGCAGGCCGAGGGCACCGAAGCCCGGCGCGAGGCGCCGTTGGCGCGCAGCCCGGCCGAGGAGGACTACTACCGCCAGCTGCGCACGCTGCCGTTCGGTACGTGGTTCGAGTTCACCACCAACCAGCAGGGCGACATGCGTCGCCAGCGACTGTCCTGGTACAGCCTGATCACCGACAACGCGCTGTTCGTGAATCCGCGCGGGCAGAAGGTGGCCGAGCATTCGCTGGACGGCCTGGCCCGTTTGATGGCGCACGGGCAGGCGCGGCTGGTCAGCGAAGGCAAGAGCCGCCTGATCGACCGGGCGTGGCAGGCGACCCTGCGCACGCTGCGTTCGCTGGCCGGCACGTCGACCCCTGCGGAGTCTGAAGAATGAACGACGACACCCGCCGCGCGCCGCGCCGCAACGTCAATGACCAGGTGCCGGTGACGGACACGCTGGCCGAAGCCGTGATCGGGCGCCTGGGCAATATTTCCGAGACGGGCATGCTGATGCTGTGCTCGGTGCCGATGAACGAGGATGCGCTGTACCAGATGCGCTTCGCCATTCCCGGGGCGAATGGCCAGCCGCAGACGCTGGACGTGGGCGTGCACCTGCTGTGGAACGAGCCCAGCCATGTGACCGGGCAGAGCTGGGCGGGGTTCCGCTTCCTGACCCTCAGCCGGGAGCACAAGGAGCAGTTGCGGGCGTGGATCGCCGAGGAATCTTCGGCGGTCTGAGTGCCGGTTCCGGCACAGCACGCGCTGGCCGATTGCGGCAGAATCAGGGGCTGCATTCCGCTGCCTGATGAGCCCCCGCGATGAACCAGTCCGACCTTGGTGCCCTGTATTCCCAGCACGTGCGCGTGCTTTGCCAACGCGCGGATCAGGCGCTGGCCCGTGGGGGGTTCGATCATCTGGTGATTCCCAGCGGGACGCTGCATTACCAGGCGTTCGATGACCGCGATTATCCGTATGCGGTGAATCCGAACTTCAAGGCGTGGCTGCCGCTGACGAAGGTGCCCAACAGCTGGGTGGTGTACACGCCGGGGCAGCGGCCGAAGGTGATCTTCCACCAGCCGTTCGATTACTGGCACGTGGTGCCGGACGCGCCCAACGGCTGGTGGGTGGAGCATTTCGACATCGAGATCATCCGCACGGCGGACGAGGCGCTGGCACTGCTGCCGCGCGATGCGTCGCGCTCCGCGATCCTGGGTGAGCCGCAGAGTGCGCTGGGCGGGTTCGTGCCGAACAATCCGGAGCCGGTGATCCATTACCTGGACTGGCACCGGGCGTACAAGACGCCGTACGAGATCGCGCTGATGCGCGAGGCGCAGCGACTGGGGGTGCGTGGGCACCGTGCGGCGGAGGCGGCGTTCCGTGCGGGGGCGAGCGAGTTCGAGATCCACATGGCGTACTGCCGTGCGGTGGGCCAGGACGCCAATGAGCTGCCGTACGGCAACATCATCGGGTTGAACGAGCATGCGGCGGTACTGCATTACACGGACCTGGGGCGTACGCCGCCGCAGCCGCTGCGTAGTTTCCTGATCGATGCGGGCGCGAGTGCGTCCGGTTACGCGAGCGACATCACGCGTACGTATGCGGCGGGTGGCCACGATGAGTTCCAGGCGATGATCGAGGCGGTCGACGCGGCGCAGCAGCAGATGGGCGCGGGGGTGCGCGCGGGGGTGGACTACAAGCAGCTGCACGTGGATGCGCACCTGTCGTTGATGGGCATCCTGAAGGACTTCGGGGTGCTGAAGGTGTCGCCGGAAGCGGCGCTGGCGACGGGGGTGAGCGCGGCGTTCTTCCCGCACGGGCTGGGCCATCTGATCGGGCTGCAGGTGCACGATGTGGCGGGCTTTGCGGCGAGCGACCGGGGCGGCCGGGTGGAGCGTCCGGAAGGTCATCCGTACCTGCGCCTGACCCGCTCGCTGGAGCCGGGCATGGTGGTGACGATCGAGCCGGGCGTGTACTTCATCGACATGCTGCTGGACGAGGTGAAGCAGCGCGGCCATGCGGACAGCATCGACTGGAACCGCGTGGACTTCTTCCGCCCGTACGGCGGGATCCGCATCGAGGACGAGGTGCTGTGCACCGAGGGCGATGCGGACAACCTGACGCGTCCGGAGTTCGCAAAGGCGTAACGGCATTCGACGCCATCCGGTAGAGCCGGGCCCTGCCCGGCTGCTGTTGGATTCAGGTGGTAGAGCCGGGCCTTGCCCGGCTGCTGTTGGATTCAGGCGAAAAGCCGCAGGCGCACCGTTTCCCTGGCTTGGGCCGCCCGGTGCCGGTTTGCGGGGTCGCCGTAAACCCATCCATGGGGGCTAAGCGGACGCCATCCATGGCGCCGATTCCCCCGCAAACCGACCCCGGTCGACCCTTTGACAGTGGGCCGGTGGCCACGGAAAAAGCAGGGACCGATCATTTCAATGCGTCACCGGGCGCGGATGATTTCACGGCAGTCGTTTGGGAACCGACCCTACCAAAGCGGGCCAGCGCACGGTCGAACCCGCGTAGGGACACGCCATGCGTGTCTTCTCTCGCAGGTGGGGCGATCTCTCTGGAGAAAAGCCCCCTTCTTGTTGAAGGGGGCGCGCCGAAGGCGGGGGGTTAAGGTGGAATGCGCGGATAACGCGGGCCGAAGGCACGTGTTATCCCGGAGCGGGGCTGCCCGGCGGCCGCCCCTGCACGTAGAAACTGAGACGCTGCTTTCAGCGCGAACCCAACATCTCCGCTTCAATCTCATCGGCACTTCGCGCCAATGCTGCAGTCAACACGTGGTGCCCGTCATCGGTGATCACCACATCGTCTTCGGTACGAATGCCGATGCCGCGCCAGCGCGCTTCCACGCTGGTGTCGTCCGCACCGATGTACAAGCCCGGCTCGATGGTGAAGGCCATGCCGACTTCGAGCATGCGTGAGTCGCCGGCGAGGCGGTAGTCGCCTACGTCGTGCACGTCCAGGCCGAGCCAGTGGCCGGTCTTGTGGCGGTAGAAGCGCTGGTAGTGGCCTTCGGCGATGTTGTCTTCCAGCGTGCCCTTGAGCAGGCCGAGCCGCAGCAGGCCTTCGGTGAGGGTCTGCACGGCAGCGAGGTGGCCGGCTTCGTAGGCGACGCCGGGGCGCGCCTGGGCCAATGCGGCGGCCTGCGCTGCGCCGACCAGGTCGTGCAGCGCGCGCTGCTCGGCGCTGAAGCGGCCGTTGACCGGGAAGGTGCGGGTGATGTCGCTGGCGTAACCGCGAAACTCCGCGCCGGCGTCGACCAGGACCAGCTCGCCGTCGCGGCTGCGTGCGTTGTTGGCGCGGTAATGCAGGATGCAACCGTTGCTGCCGGTACCGACGATGCTGCCGTACGCCGCCCATGCATCGTTGGCGCGGAACACGCGTTCGAGGTCCGCCTGCAGTTCGTACTCGTGGATGCCCGGTCGCGCCGCGTGCATGGCGGCGCGGTGCGCCTGCACGGTGATGTCGGCGGCGCGCTGCATCAGTGCGATTTCCGCGTCGGACTTGAACAGCCGCTGCTCGTGCAGCAGGTGGCCCAGCTCCAGGAACTCGTGCGGCGGTTGCGCACCGTGCCGCACCTGCGAGCGCACGCGGTTCACCCAGCCGATCAGCTTGAGGTCGAACTCCGCGTCGCGCCCGAAGTGGTAGTACACCCGCGAGCGGCCTTCCAGCAGGCCAGGCAGGATGTCGTCCAGATCGTCGATCGGGTAGGCATCGTCCATGCCGTATTGCGAAACCGCGCCCTCCTGGCCGGCGCGGGCGCCGTCCCAGGCTTCGCGCTCGGCGTCGCGCTCGCGGCAGAACAGGATCACTTCACCGTGGCGGCGGCCCGGGATCAGCACCAGCACCGCGTCCGGTTCCGGGAAACCGCTCAGGTACCAGAAGTCCGAGTCCTGGCGGAACGGGTAATGCGTATCCAGGCTGCGCACCCGTTCGGAGGCGGCCGGCAGCACCAGAATGGCGTCATCACCGGCCATCTCCATCAGCTGCTGGCGGCGGCCGGCGTACTCGGCGGCGGAAATGCCGGTCAACGCATGGATGCCCATCTCAGTTCAGGCGCTGCCGGTGGCGCGCGGCCATCACGCAGTCGCCGTGCAGCAGCAGTGCCGCCACGCGGATGAACTCTTCGATCTCGGCCAGCGCGTCCTCGTCGTCGTCGTTGCCGCTCTCGAAGTCCTCGCTGGAGGCCTGGGCCAGCTTGGCCAGGTCGGTGAGCGCTTCTTCACCTTCTTCGGACAGGGGCGGCCGCTTGCTGCCCGCGCCCAGGCCGAAACCGCCGAGGAAGGCGCGCGCCCAGGTGAACAGCGCGTCGGCCTGCGCGGCGGTGTCCTCGCTGTCGGTCAGCAGCAGCTCGAAGGCGAAGTCGCGGTCTTCCAGCTGCGCCACGCTGGCGACGCGGAGCTGGTCGAGCGCATCGCCGTCGACCGGGGTGGGCGCGTTGTCGTCGGCCAGCACCCGCGCCGGCCATTCGCGCACGGGTGCGCCGCCGGCCGACAGCCAGCCGCACAGGCCGCCGTGCAGCTCGGCTGCATTGGCACCCAGGCCGGCCGCCTGGCTGGCCTGGTTCACGTCGTTGACACTCGGAAGTTCGGTCATTTCAAGGCTCGATCTGGTGGGGCGCCGGGACAGCCGGCGACCCCGGGGTGGCAGCGCCACAGTGTATCAATCCGCCGGTGTTCATTATTCGCTTGACCGGCTCCAGTCCCCTTGCCTATCGTGCCGGACATGGAACCTTCCGATGCCATCGCCCAGTTACAGGCCTTTGCCGCCCGGGTGGAGGCGTTGCTGGAGCGCAACCAGCGCCTGGCCGAGGAGAACCGCAGCCTGCGCCACCAGCAGGAGACGCTGGTCAACGAGCGCTCGCAGCTGCTGGCCAAGAACGAGCAGGCCCGCTCCCGGGTGGAAGCGATGATCACCCGGCTCAAATCGCTGGAGCAGCACACATGAGCCAGAACGAACCGGTCAGCGTCCGCATCCTGGACCGCGAGTACACGGTGGGCGTGGGCGCGGACGAACGCGAAAGCCTGACCGCCGCCGCGCGCCTGCTCGATGCCAAGATGCGCGAGATCCGCGGCAGCAACCGCATGGCCGCGGTCGACCGCATCGCCGTGCTGGCCGCGCTCAACCTGGCCCATGAACTGCAGCAGCTGCGCGATGACTACGCGCGCCAGGCAGTCGCCCTGCAGCAGACGCTTGCCGATCTGAACAGGCGCCTGGACCGCGCCATCGACGGCGCGTGATCCGTTCTTCATTGTTCTGAATTGGCCTGTAATCCGACCGACGAACGGGGTATCCGATTTCGCGGCGTTGGCTATAATGGCCTCGCGTTCTCTGCTGTGAACGACGGCGTGTGCAAACATTCGCCTTGTCCCTTAATTACGACCACGGGTGCGCGACGGCGCCGGGAGTGCAGGTCCGCCTTGTAGCGGGAAGCCCGAAGGAGTCCCAGCGTACCCACTTGAACCCCGGGTTCAAGGTCGTTTCGCACGCATCGTCACCGCGGAGAATGCAGTATTCCTGCAAGAGCGACGTTCCATCGGGACGTCGCTCTTGTTTTATCCGGCCCCAACGGACCCAGGCATGACCGACCCGCGCTCCGCACTGCGCCAGCAGTTGCGCCAACGCCGCCGAGACATTCCCGCCGCGCAGCGCCTGGCCGCCGCCGAACAGCTCGCCGATGCCCTGCTTGCCCTGCCCTTCGCGCCCACCCACGGCCACGTGGCCGGCTACTGGGCGCTGGATGGCGAGATCGCCCTGCACCGCTGGCAGATGCGCCTGCCCGACAGCGTGCGCTACTGCCTGCCGGTGCTGGACGGCGACACCCTGCGCTTCGCGCCGTGGCGCCCGGGCCAGCCGCTGACCGCCAACCGCTTCGGCATTCCCGAACCCGACATTGCCATTGCCGACACGCTGGCGCCGGCGCAGATGACGCTGGTGGCCGCGCCGCTGGTGGGCTTCGACACGCAGTGCCGGCGGCTGGGCATGGGAGGCGGCTGGTATGATCGCAGCTTCGCATTCCGCCAGCAGCGCCCGGCTCCGCCGTGGCTGGTGGGCGTCGGTTTTTCGGTGCAGCAGGTGGATGACCTGCCGGTGCAGCCGTGGGACGTCGGCGTGGATGCGATCTGTACCGACGCTGCCACCCATTTCCCCGTACCGAACGATCCCGAATGACCGCACGCAAGCGCTACTGGCTGATGAAGTCCGAACCGGACGCCTTTTCCATCGACGACCTCAAGCGCGTGGGCCAGGAACCCTGGAACGGCGTGCGCAACTACCAGGCGCGCAACTTCATGCGCGACGGCATGAAGGTCGGCGACGGCATCCTGTTCTACCACTCCAATACCAAGGTACCCGGCATCGTCGGGCTGGCCACGGTCGCGACCGAAGCGTACCCGGACGACACCCAGTTCGATCCGAAGTCCGACTACTACGACCCCAAGGCCACCCGCGAAACGCCGCGCTGGCTGCTGGTGGACGTGGCCTTCGAGCGCAAGCTGCGCGACACCATTTCGCTGGACGAGATCAAGCTGCATGCCGACGCCCTGGGCGAAGGCTTCGCGCTGACCGCGCGCGGCAACCGCCTCTCGATCATCCCGGTTACCGCCGCGCAGTGGAAGCTGCTGCTGTCGCTCGAAAAGCACTGACCCCTTTCCCGTACGAGTTTCCCGCCATGTCCGAAGCCAAACGCCTCGCCGCAGAGAAAGCCCTGGAATACGTCGAAGACGGCATGATCGTCGGGGTCGGCACCGGTTCCACCGTTGCCTACTTCATCGACGGCCTGGCCCGTATCCAGCACCGCATCAAGGCCACCGTGTCCAGCTCCGAGCAGAGCACCGCGCGCCTGCGCCAGCACGGCATCGAAGTGCTGGAACTCAACCACACCGGCAACCTGTCGCTGTACGTGGACGGCGCCGACGAGTGCGACGGCAACAAGTGCCTGATCAAGGGCGGCGGTGCCGCACTGACCCGCGAGAAGATCATCGCCGAGGCCAGCGAGCGCTTCGTGTGCATCGTCGACCCGAGCAAACAGGTGCCGGTGCTCGGGAAATTCCCGCTGCCGGTGGAAGTGATTCCGATGGCACGCAGCCTGGTCGCGCGCCGGATCATGGACATGACCGGCGGCCAGCCGGCCTGGCGCGAAGGCGTCATCACCGACAACGGCAACCAGATCCTGGACATCCACCACCTGCAGATCACAGACCCGGTGGCGCTGGAACGCGAACTCAACCAGCTGCCCGGCGTGGTCTGCGTGGGCCTGTTCGCGCGCCGCCCGGCCGACGTGGTGATTGTTGGCGGCGAACCGCCGAAGGTGTTCTGATACCCCCTGCCGGCACGCCCGTGCCGGCTCCTGCCCGAGGGTCTGCCCATGCGCTTGATGCGCCTGCTGTTGCCGTTGCTGTTGCTGCTTACCCTGTCCGGCTGCGCCAGCACCGGCACCAGCCATTGGGTGGAACTGGGCGGCGCCCGTTACCAGGTCGAACTGGCCACCAATGACGAATCGCGTGCGCGCGGGCTGATGTTCCGCGACGAGATGCCTGCCGACCACGGCATGTTGTTCCTGCACGAGCGCCAGGAGCTGCAGGCGTACTGGATGAAGAACACCAAGATCGCGCTGGACATCCTGTATTTCGATGACCAGCGCCGCCTGGTCAGCCAGCAGCGCGACGTGCCGCCGTGTTCGGCCGGCGACCGCTGCCCGCCCTACCCCAGCAGCGGTCCGGCACGCTACGTGCTGGAGCTCAATGCCGGCCAGGCCGAGAAACTGGGCCTGCAGGACGGGGCCCAGCTCACCTTCGGCCCCGGCATCGCCGACCAGCCCTGAACGCCCTGCGGTGGCGGCGTTGTTTTCACGCCGCACCGCTTGAATCGCTCCGCATTTGTCGCCAGTCTGTGTCCATGCAGGGGCACATGACATTGCCGGCGTGGGACTCCCTGGCCGAACTGGACGACGAGGCGCTGCCGCTGTTGCCCACGGCCCTGCTGATCGCGCGCGACGAGTACCCCGACCTGGACCCGCAGGTCTACGACGCGCTGGTGCAGAGCCACGCCGACCACCTGCGCAGCGAGGTGGACACCATCGCGCACTGGCCGCTCAAGATCGCGGCGGTCAACCGCCATCTGTTCGACGAGCTGGGCTACGGCGGCGACCACGGCGAGTATTACGACCCGCGCAACAGCTACCTCAACCAGGTGTTCGAACGCCGCCTGGGCAACCCCATTTCGCTGGCCATGGTGCAGATGGAAGTGGCGCGGCGGCTGGGCATTCCGCTGGACGGGGTGTCGTTCCCGGGACACTTCCTGGTGCGGCTGCCGGTCGACGACGGGATGCTGGTGATGGACCCGTTCAACGGCGGCCGGCCGCTGGACGTGGAAGAGCTGCGCGAACGCGCGCGTTCGCACCTGGGCGGCGAAGTGCCGGACGACCAGGTGCTGGCGCAGATCCTGGACGCGGCGCCGGCGCGCGCGATCTTGATGCGCATGCTGCGCAACCTGCACGGGGTGTATGCCGAGCGCAGCGAATGGGACCGCGCCGCGCGCAGTGCCGACCGCCTGCTGAAGCTGGCGCCGGAGCAGGACGATGCCCTGCGCGATCGGGGGCTGGCGTACCTGCAGCTGGATTACGAAGCCGGCGCCCGCCACGACCTGGGACTGTACCTGCAGCGCAATGCCCAGGCCAATGACGCGCAGTGGGTCCGGGAGAAGCTGGTGGAAATGGGCAGCAGGGTGCCGCGGTTACATTAGTCGATCTCGACCATCTCGAAATCGTCCTTGGTCACGCCGCAGTCCGGGCAGGTCCAGGTGTCGGGCACGTCTTCCCACGCGGTGCCCGGGGCGATGCCCTCTTCGGGCAGGCCGTCGGCCTCCTTGTAGATGAAGCCGCAGACAACGCACATCCAGGTGCGGAAGGTGGTGGCGGTGGCGTCGGTCATCGGATAATCAGGCGTTGGACAGTACGGTCATAGGCCATTGTCCCACTCCCGCCGCGCTACCGGTAGCCATCGATGACAGCCCCTGTTCCCCCGTCCGCGCCCGTGCGCGGCGTGTACCTGATCACCCCCGACGACGCCGACACCGCCCGCCTGCTGGCGCGGGTCGAGCCCCTGCTGGCCGCCGGCCCGACCTGGCTGCAGTACCGCAACAAGACCGCCAGCAGCGACCTGCGCCACGAACAGGCGCGGGCCCTGCAGGCGCTGTGCGCCGCGCACGGGGTGCCGCTGATCATCAACGACGACCCGGCGCTGGCGCTGGCGGTCGGTGCAGCCGGCGTACACCTGGGCGGCACCGACGGCGACATCGGCGCGGCCCGCGCCCTGCTCGGCCCACAGGCCATCATCGGTGCGTCCTGCTACGACCAGCTGGAAAACGCCCAGCGCGCGGTGGCCGCCGGGGCCAGTTACGTGGCCTTCGGCGCGTTCTTCCCGACCACCACCAAGGTCACCAGCAGCCGCGCCCACCCGGACCTGCTGCGGCAAAGCGCCGCACTGGGCGTGCCACGGGTGGCGATCGGGGGGCTGAGCCCGGACAATGTGGGCCCGCTCATCGACGCCGGCGCCGACCTGCTGGCCGTGGTCAGCGGCGTGTTCGCCGCCGCCGACCCGGTGGCCACGCTGCGCGCCTACCTCGCCCGTTTCCAGGAACCTTCCGCATGAACCACGACCAGTCCCACGCCCTGTTCACCCGCGCCCAGGCGCTGCTGCCGGGCGGCGTCAATTCGCCGGTGCGCGCGTTCAAGTCGGTGGGCGGCGAGCCGTTCTTCGTCGAACGCGCCGACGGCCCTTACCTGTACGACGTGGACGGCAACCGCTACATCGACTACGTGGGCTCGTGGGGCCCGATGATCGTCGGCCACAACCACGCCACGGTACGCCAGGCGGTGAAGCAGGCGATCAACAACGGCCTGTCGTTCGGCGCGCCGTGCGCGGCCGAGGTGACCATGGCCGAGACCCTGACCCGCCTGGTGCCGTCGTGCGAGATGGTGCGCATGGTCAACTCCGGCACCGAGGCGACCCTGTCGGCGATCCGGCTGGCGCGCGGCGCCACCGGCCGCAACCGCATCGTCAAGTTCGAAGGCTGCTACCACGGCCACGGCGACTCGTTCCTGGTCAAGGCCGGCAGCGGCATGCTGACCCTGGGCGTGCCGACCTCGCCGGGCGTGCCGGCCGGGCTGAGCGAGCTGACCCTGACCCTGCCGTACAACGACTTCGATGCCGCCACCGCGCTGTTCGCCGAACAGGGCGCGGACATCGCCGGCCTGATCATCGAACCGGTGGTGGGCAACGCCAACTGCATTCCGCCGCGCGACGGTTACCTGCAGCACCTGCGCGCGCTGTGCACGCAGTACGGCGCGGTGTTGATCTTCGACGAAGTGATGACCGGCTTCCGCGTCGCCCTGGGGGGCGCGCAGGCGCATTACGGGATCACCCCGGACCTGACCACCTTCGGCAAGATCATCGGCGGCGGCATGCCGGTGGGCGCCTATGGCGGCCGCCGCGAGCTGATGTCGCAGATCGCCCCGGCCGGCCCGATCTACCAGGCTGGCACGCTGAGCGGCAACCCGGTGGCGATGGCTGCGGGCCTGGCGATGCTGGAACTGGTGCAGGCACCGGGCTTCCACGATCGCCTCTCCGCTACCAGCGCGCGCCTGTGCGCCGGGCTGGAAGCAGCCGCGGCCGAGGCGGGCGTGGCGGTAACCACCAACCAGGTGGGCGCGATGTTCGGGCTGTTCTTCACCGACCAGAAGGTGGAAACCTACGCGCAGGCAACGGCCTGCGACATCGCGGCCTTCAACCGGTTCTTCCACGCCATGCTGGAGCGTGGTGTGTTCCTGGCACCGTCGGCGTACGAAGCCGGGTTCCTGTCGAGCGCGCATGATGACGCGATCATCGACGCGACCCTGGACGCGGCGCGCGAGGCGTTCAAGGTGGTCAAGGCGGGTTGATCGCGGGTGCCACGCAGGGCGTGGCACTACCGAAAGCGAGGACGGTAGAGCCACGCCCTGCGTGGCTGCGCCGTCAGCCGAAGACGAATTTTCCTTTCATCATCGCGAAATGCCCGGGGAACGAGCAGAAGAACGTGTAGTCCCCACCCTTGCGCAATGCGGCGGTGGAGAAGGTGACGCTGGTGCTCTGTCCACCACCGATCACGGCGGTATGCGCCAGCACCCTCGCGTCCTTCTTCGGCAGGTAACTGTCGGCCAGGGTCATGCGCATGCCCGCCATCGCAACTGGCTGGTAATCGGCGGTGCGGGTCAGGACCCAGTTGTGCCCCATCGCGGTGGCGGCCAGCTTGCCGGTGTGGCGCAGGGTCAACTTCACCTGGGTGCAGTCGCCGGCGACCTTGATCTCCTTCTGGCTGAAGCTCATATGGTCGGTACTGTCCAGGCTCACCGCGCACATGCGCGCCTGCGCGGCGGGGGCCAGGGTGAGGCCAGCGAGCAACACGGGAACAAGCAGTTTCACGGCGATCTCCATCGGCAGACACTGCAATTCTAGGCAGGCCGGTGGTGACCGTGGTGCGACGCGATGTCGCAGCAACGGCGTCCAATGCGGTAACGTCAGCCGCTACTGCACCGACAACAGACACCATGCGCGTCGCCCTGGACTGCCTGCTGCTGGATTTCGACGGCGTGCTGGTCAATTACGCGCGGCACCTGCGCGTGCGGCATCTGGCCGACACGTGCGGGCGTACGCCCGCCGAGGTGCAGGCCGCGTTGTTCGACAGCGGACTGGAGCGGCGCCATGACGAGGGCATGGACAGCAGCGCTTACCTGCAGGAACTGAGCGCCGCGCTGGGCACGGAGATCAGCGTTGCGCAGTGGCAGGCCGCACGAATCGCCGCTTCACCGCCGCAACATGGCGTGATCGAACGCATGCAACGCATCGCATGCACGCTGCCGATCGCGATCCTCACCAACAACGGTGCGCTGATGGCGATGACGATTCCGCTGATCCTGCCGGGCCTTGCCGCAGCGCTGGACGGCCGCATCCTGTGCAGCGGCGAACTGGGCGGGCGAAAACCCGACCCGACCGTGTTCCTTCAAGCGGTGGAGCGGCTCAACGCACGCCCCACCCACACCCTGTTCGTCGACGACCTGTTCGTCAACGTGCGCGGTGCCCGCCAGGCCGGCCTGCATGCCGACACCGCCCACGACAGCCGCAGCTTCGGCAAGCTCATGCACCGCTTCGGCCTGGATGCCTGACCCACGCTGCGTGGCGCCTCAACGCGACGCGATGTACGACTGCACCGCCGCCCGCAGCCGCTTCAGGCCTTCGGCGACTTCTTCATCGGTGATGTTCAACGCCGGCACGAACCGCAGCACATCCGGTCCGGCCTGCAGCGTCAGCAGGCCCTGATCGGCCGCATGGTCCAGGATCGCGCCGGCCTGGCCAGCGAAGTCCTTGTCCAGCACCGCGCCCAGCATCAGGCCGCGACCGCGCACCTGGCCGAACACCTTGAACTCATCGTTGATCTTCCCCAGTCCATCGCGAAGCGCCTGCGACTGCCGGCTCACGTTGCGCGCGATCTCCGGCGAGGACAGCTTGCGCAGCGCCACCCGGGCCACCGCAGCGGCCAGCGGATTGCCACCGAAGGTGGTGCCGTGCGCGCCGAACTGCATCACCTCGGCCACCTTCGGCCCGGCCAGCATCGCGCCGATCGGGAAACCACCGCCCAGCGCCTTGGCCAGGGTCACGATGTCGGGCTTGACCTCGTCCTGCCAGTGCGCGAACAGGGTGCCGGTGCGGCCCATGCCCACCTGGATCTCGTCCAGCACCATCAGTGCGTTGTGCTGGTCGCACAGCTCGCGGATGCGCTTCATGAAGCCCGGCTTGGCCGGCATCACCCCGCCCTCGCCCTGGATCGGCTCCAGCATCACCGCGGCGACGTCGCCGGCGGCCATCGCCGTTTCCAGCTGCACCTCGTCGTTGAAGTCGACGTAGCGGAAGCCACCGGGCAGCGGCTCGTAGCCTTCCTGGTACTTCGGCTGCGCGGTGGCGGTCACCGCCGCCAGGGTGCGGCCGTGGAAGCTGCCGCGGAAGGTCACGATCACCCGCTGGTGGGCCGGGCGGCCCTGCGAGGAGGCCCACTTGCGCACCAGCTTGATCGCCACTTCATTGGCTTCGGCGCCGGAATTGCACAGGAACACCCGCTCGGCGAAGCGCGAGGCGGTGACCAGCTCTTCGGCCAGGCGCAGCGGCGGTTCGCTGTAGAACACGTTGCTGGTGTGCCACAGCTTGCCGGCCTGCTCGATCAGCGCGGCCTTCAGGTCCGGGTCGTTGTGGCCCAGCCCGCACACGGCGATGCCGGCGGCCAGGTCGATGAACTCACGGCCCTGGGTGTCCCAGACGCGGGCACCCTGGCCGCGCTCAAGCACCACCTGGCGCGGCTTGTAGACCGGCAGGTAGTAATGCGACAGGGACAGGAGCGGATCGGGGGCAGCGGCGGTCATGGCGGTCAGGGGTCCGGGAAAGCCTCCATTCTCCCCCTCCACCGGCTGGGGCACAATGCGGCCCATGCACCCCTTCCGCGCCCCCCAGCTCAACCCCGCGACCGAGGCCGGCTGGCGCCGGACCTGGTTCGACATCATCTACCGGCACGACACCCGGCCCTCGCGCAACTTCGACCTGCTGCTGGTCTACGCGATCATCGCCAGCGTGCTGGTGGTGATGTTCGACAGCGTGCAGCGCTTCCACATCGAACATGCCAGCTGGCTGTACGTGGTGGAGTGGGGCTTCACCCTCCTGTTCACCACCGAGTACCTGCTGCGCCTGGTGGTGGTGAAACGGCCGCTGCGCTATGCCTTCAGCATCTGGGGCATCATCGACCTGGCCTCGATCCTGCCCACCTACCTGTCGCTGTTCATCCCCGGCGCGCAGAGCCTGCTGGTGGTGCGCGCGCTGCGCATCCTGCGCGTGTTCCGCATCCTCAAGCTGACCCGCTACATCGAAGAAAGCGGCGTGCTGATGGAGTCGCTGTGGCGCAGCCGGCGCAAGATCCTGCTGTTCCTGTTCACGGTGGTCACCATCACGATCATTGCCGGCACGATGATGTACGTGATCGAAGGGCCGAACCACGGTTTCACCAGCATTCCCAGTGCGATGTACTGGGCGGTGGTGACGATGGCCACGGTGGGATTTGGCGACATCGTGCCGCAGACGGTGCTGGGGCGGTTCGTGACCTCGGTGTTGATCCTGATCGGTTACAGCATCATCGCCGTGCCGACCGGTATCTATACCGCCGAGCTGGCCAATACGATGCGCGATGCCGAGCGTGCCGCCAAGCGCGATGCACGTGGGTGCCCTTCGTGTGGGTTGGAAGGGCATGAGGCCGAGGCGAAGCATTGCCGGGCGTGTGGGCATGCGTTGCCGGAGACGTTCAATCAATGAACGATCTCGGGTCTGTGCAGGCCTGATGGGTGGTGTCGGTTGGGGTTAAACGTTGGACGCGTAACCGGTGACCGATCCCGTGCGGCTTCGGATGCTTGGGCCGCGCTGCGCGCGGGTGCCACGCAGGGCGTGGCACTACGAATTGTTACGTGCGCAGGACGTTGACGACAGCAACACCTGCGCACGTGTGGGGGTAGAGCCACGCCCTGCGTGGCTGCTCCGGCCCGTCAATCCAAAAACAAGTCCGGCAACAACGGTCGCGACGGATCGACCGCGTATCCGCTGAGGTCAGTGATACCCGCCTCCGCCAGCACCTCATCGTCCAGCAGGAAATTCCCGCTGAACCCCTTCGCTTCACGCGTCAACACCGCGTGCGCGGCGTCGGCCAGGATCTCCGGCGTGCGGCAGCCGCCCACGTCCACGCCCGGAATCATGTTGATTGCGTCAGTGGCGATCACGGTACGCGGCCACAACGCATTCACCGCCACGCCCTGCGGTCCGAACTCCGCGGCCAGGCCCAGGGTGACGAAGCTCATGCCCATCTTGGCCAGGGTGTAACCCGTATGCGGCCCCCACCACTTCGGGTCCAGGCTGGGCGGCGGCGCCAGGGTGAGGATGTGCGGGTTCGGCGCCTGCAGCAGGTGCGGCAGGCACGCCTGTGCGCACAGGAAGCTGCCGCGTGAATTGACCTGCTGCATCAGGTCGAACCGCTTCATCCGCGTATCCAGCGTGCCGCGCAGCCAGATCGCGCTGGCGTTGTTGACCAGGATGTCGATGCCACCAAAGGTGTCCACGGTGGCCGCCACGGCGGCGCGCACCTGGTCTTCCTCGCGGATGTCGCACTTCAGCGCCAGGCCCTGGCCGCCCGCGGCGGTGACCGCCTCGGCCGCACTGTGGATGGTGCCCGGCAGCTTCGGGTTGGGCACCGCCGACTTCGCCGCGATCGCCACGTTGGCGCCGTCACGGGCCGCGCGCAGCGCGATGGCCAGGCCAATGCCGCGCGAGGCACCGGTGATGAACAGGGTTTTCCCTTGCAGACTGGCCACGTCGATCACTCCCGCGAATTCATGATGGGCCCAGTATGCCGCGCCCACGCGCAATTAACCGCCCCTTGACGATAGTGACAACCTGGTTACCGCTGCGAGGTCCCTGCCATGCGCCGTTCCCGCTGTCTGTTCCCCGTCCTGGGTCTGCTCGTTCTTGCCACTGCGTGCCAACGCAACCCCTCTGATGCGGCCGAGGCGCCAACACCGGCTGCCGCTGCCGACGCGACCGCCCCATCGGCAGCCGCCAACGCCAACCTGCGCTGGAGCAATGCGGTGGTCTGGAGCGGCGACCTCAACAGCTGCCGCCAGGGCGAGGCTGCGGCCACCCGCGAATGCCTGATCGCCGCGATGCGCAGTGCCGGCGCCAATGCCGACGCCATCGCTGCCGCCGAGCAGCTCTCCAGCGGCGGCGAGCTTGCCTTTGCCAGCGCCTGGCACGACCAGGACGGCATCGGCGTTGCCACCGTCACCTATCCGTTCCGCGCCAACACCAACGAAGGCACCCGCCTGATCGACGCCAGCGGCAAGCGCATCGACGTGGACAACGTGCAGCTGGATGACACGCTGCGTGCGGACCCGGGCGTGCAGGCGCTGTTGGCCACCGACCCGCAGGCCATGCCGTTCCCGCCGGCGCAGGCGGCCGCCAGCACACCGCTGGACGGCGGCGGCGTTCGCCTGCTGTACCGCACGCCCCTGCGCGAATGCCACGCCTGTGCCGATGTCGGCGCCGTGCAGATCGGCTACGACTTCGATGCGCAGCGCAATTTCATCGGGCAGCAGGTGGTACCTGCGACGCCGTAGGTGATTGTCAGGGCTTCGGCCCCTGCCCTTCGTTGTCTTCCCAGTGCAGGATCTTGCGGGTGACCACGCGGTAGACCGGCTTGCCGGTGCGGAACCACAGGTCGCGCACCCACGAGTGGCGCTTCAGCACGCGCTTTTCCACCGGGGTCAGCGCTTCGCGGCAGTACATGCGCTTGTGCTTGAGCAGGTGGCGCAGGTCTTCGCGGGCGAGCAGGCGCATCCAGCGCGAGCGCGGGTTGCCGATCACCGCCAGCTGGAAATCGATCAGCGCCGGGCTGCCGTCTTCGCGCACCAGCCAGTTGGCTTCCTTGGCCAGGTCGTTGTGGGCGATGCCGTGGCGGTGCACCTTCTGCAGCAGGCGGCGCGCGGCGCGGAAATAGGCGATGTCGCCACGCGGCGGGCGCTGGTACATGGCGTCGCCGGCCATGAAGCTGCGGTCCAGCCAACGCCCGTTCCAGGCCAGCAGCGCTGGGGTGTCGGGCATCCCGTCCAGGTGCGCCAGCGCGCGCGCCTCGCGTCGGGCCAGCCACCAGGCCGGTAGGCGCAGCCACCACGGCGTGGCCCCCAGGTCGCGACGGACGAAACGCCGGCCGTCCTGTTCCATCAACAGGATGCGGCCAAAGCTGTCGGCCTTCAGGGCATGTGACGCGGGCGGGAGCGGACGGTTCATGCCGGCCATTCTAGGCGGCGGACCGCGTTCTTTGCCGCCCCATGACGAACACCGGGCGGCCCTGTCGGGCAGTCAGTCACGTTGCCGCCTCTATAATCAGCCGATGGACTCGTCATGGATCGATGCCACGCTTGCGTGGATATCAGCTCACCCGGTGCTCGCCGGCGCGGTCATCTTCCTCATCGCCTTCTGCGATGCGGTGATCGTGCTGGGCGCCATCGTGCCCGCCCTGCCGCTGCTGTTCGCGGTGGGCGTCTTCATTGGCCTGGGCCAGATCTCGGGACCGTATGCGGTGGCGTGCGCGGCACTGGGCGCCTTCGCCGGTGATGGCATCAGCTATTGGATAGGCCGGCGCTGGGGCGACCGGCTGCGCGGGGTGTGGCCGTTCAGCCGTTACCCGCAGCTGCTCGACCGTGGCGAAACCATGTTCCGCCGCAATGCGTTCAAGAGCATCCTGGTGGCCCGCTACGTGGGCGCGATCCGCCCGTTCGTGCCGGCCATCGCCGGGATGATGAACATGCCGGCGATGCGCTACGTACAGGCCAGCGGCATCGCCAGCATTTCCTGGGCGGTGCTGTTCCTTGCACCGGGCTGGGTGCTGGGCGAAGCCTACGACGCGGTCGCGGCGGTGGCCGGGCGGCTGGTGATGGTGCTGGCGCTGGTCGGCGTGGTGATGGGCGTGGTCTGGGCGATCGTGCTGTACGGCTACCGCTGGTCGGCCGCGCGCATGGACAGCTGGCTGGCCAGCCTGCTGCAATGGTCGCAGCGCCATCCCACGCTGGGCCGTTATTCGGTCTCCGTGTTCGACCCGCAACGGCGCGAGTCGGTGCCGTTGGCGATGCTGGCGCTGATGCTGCTGTTGCTGGGCTGGGGCTGGTTCGCGTTGTTGATGGCGGTGGTCGCGCATGGCGAACCGCTGAGCCTGGACCTGGCCGTGCACCAGGCGATGCTGGCGCTGCGCAACCCGCTGGCCGATTACCCGATGGCCGCGCTGGCCTCGCTCGGCGCCTGGCAGGTACTGCTGCCGCCGACCGTGGTGACCATGGGCTACCTGATCTGGCGCCGCCGCTGGATGGCCGCCGCGCATTGGCTGGCCGCGCTGGCCTTCGGCCTGGCCCTGACCCGGCTGCTGGGCGCCACGGTGGACGTGGTGCGGCCGCCGGACGCGAGCAGCGGCTTCGGCTTCCCGTCGGTGTCGGTGACCATGGCCACCATCACCTTCGGCTTCTTCGCGGTGCTGATCGCGCGTGAGCTGCCCGGGCGCACGCGGGTGTGGCCGTACCTGCTGTCGGGCATCATCGTCAGCCTGATCGGATTCGCGCGGCTGTACCTGGGCGCGCACTGGCTGAGCGACGTGATCGGCGGCATGTTGTTCGGCACGTTCTGGCTGCTGGTGCTGGGCATTGCCTACCGTCGCCGCTTCAACCGCTCGTTCTGGGTCAAGCCGGTGTCGTGGCTGTTCTATGGCACCTTCGCGGTGGCCGCGCTGTGGTACGCGCCGCGCAACGTCGACCTGAAGCTGCAGCGCTTCGAACCGGCCCAGCCTGCGCCGGCCAGGCTGGTGGCGCAGGCCTGGTGGGGCGGCCAGTGGCGCAGCCTGCCGTCGCGCCGCAACGAGTTCGACGACGACCAGCGCTGGCCGCTGGACGTGCAGGTGGCCGGGCCGCTGGAGCCGTTGCGCGAGCGGCTGGAAAGCCAGGGCTGGCGCGTGCAGCCGCAGGCCGGCTGGGAGCAGGCGCTGCTGATGCTGGACAAGTCCGCCACCCAGGACGAAGTGCCGGTGCTGCCGGCCACCCTGGACACCCAGGTGGAATCGCTGCTGATGCTGCGCCCGGGCAACGCGCCCAACGAGATCTTCGCGCTGCGCCTGTGGCCGGCGCCGGCCCAGCTGCAGCCGGGCGACCAGCCGTTGTGGCTCGGAAGCGCGCAGACGCTGCACTACCAGCAGCATTTCAAGCTGATCGGGATGTGGCGGCCGATGCGCGGGATCGATCCTTCGCTGACGGCGGTGCGCGAAGCGCTGGAAGGGCTGCCGCAGGACGTGGGCAACCATCCGGATACCGGCATACCGGTGCTACGCGTCAGGACCTATTGAATTACCAATTTTCGTCGATCACGGTGGCGTTGGGCGGCATCCAGCGCAGCAGTGCGTCCAGGCGCTGGTGCGGGTCGTCCATCTGCAGCAGCTGCAGGCGCTGGGCTTCTTCCAGCGGCATCAGTTCGGCCAGCCGCCAGCCGACCCAGGCCGACTGATCCAGCAGCGCCGGATGGCTCGGCTCGAAGGCGCTGCCGGCCTGTTCGATGATGTGCGCCAGCACGGTGGAAAGCAGCGCGTGTTCCGGACGCAGTTCGTCGTCGGGGTCGGGCGCGCTCCACTCGACCTCGGCCACGATCAGGCCGTTGTCGCGGATGCGCGGCGGGCGCGCGTGGAAGCGCCGGTGGCCGCGCAGGCGCAGCACCAGGACGCCGTCGGCGCCCATGTCGAAGTCTTCGATGCGCGCTTCCACGCCATGCGTGGCCGGGGTGGCCGGGGTGCCGACCTCTTCCCCTTCCAGGATCAGGCAGATCCCGAACGGGGTATCGTTGCGGCTGCACTCGCGCAGCATGTCCAGGTAGCGGCGCTCGAATACGCGCAGGCCCAGCGCGGCACCCGGCAGCAGGGCCGAATGCAGCGGAAACAGCGGCAAGGTCGTGGTGTCGGTCATTGCAGCGCTCACCGCGCCTGCAACTGGGCCAGGAACCGGCGCGGCGCGCCGTCGAAGCCCCCGTTGGACATGAACACCACGTGGTCGCCGGGCTGCACGATGTCACCCAGCTGGACCAGCAACGCGTCGGTGTCGGGCACCGCATGCGCTTGGCCGCGCACCGCAGCGATCACGCTGGCGGCGTCCCACGCCAGTTCCGGGCGGTGCAGGAACACCACCGCGTCGGCCAGCGCCAGCGACGGCGCCAGCGCCTCGGCATGCGCACCGAGCCGCATCGAATTGCTGCGCGGCTCCATCGCGACCACGATGCGGCGGGCGCCCACCTTGGCGCGCAACCCTTCCAGCGTGGTGTGGATCGCGGTGGGGTGGTGGGCAAAGTCGTCGTAGACGGTGATGCCACCCGCCTCGCCGATCACTTCCATGCGCCGCTTGACACTGCGGAAGTTCGCCAGCGCCGGGATCACCGTGGCCGGGGCAACGCCAACCGCATGCGCGGCCGCCAGTGCCGCCAGGCCATTGAGCACGTTGTGGCGGCCGAGCAGCGACCAGCGCACTTCGCCCAGCGCCACGCCACGGTGGTGCACGATGAAGGCGCTGCCATCGGCGTTGACCAGCTCGGCATGCCATTCCAGGCCGGGGTCGAAGCCGAAGCGCTCCACCGGGGTCCAGCAACCCATCGCCAGCACCTCGGCCAGGTAGGCGTCCTCGCCGTTGACGATCAGCCGCCCGCGCGCGGGCACGGTGCGGACCAGGTGGTGGAACTGGCGCTGGATCGCGGCCACGTCCGGGAAGATGTCGGCGTGGTCGTACTCGAGGTTGTTGAGGATCGCCACCAGCGGGCGGTAGTGCACGAACTTGCTGCGCTTGTCGAAGAACGCGGTGTCGTACTCGTCCGCTTCGACCACGAATTCACGGCCCTGCCCGATCCGTGCGGAGACGCCGAAGTCTTCAGCCACGCCGCCGATCAGGAAGCCGGGTTCGCGGCCAGCGGCCTGCAGCAGCCAGGTCAGGATGGTGGTGGTGGTGGTCTTGCCGTGGGTGCCGGCCACGGCCAGCGTGTCGCGGCCCGGCAGCACCTGCTCGGACAGCCACTGCGCGCCTGAAATGTAGCGTTGGCCGGCATCGAGGACGGCTTCGACCGCCGGATTGCCGCGCGACAGCGCATTGCCGACCACGACTTCGTCGCAGTCGCTGGCGACGCTGTCGGTGCGATAGCCCGGGTCGAGGGCGATGCCCAGCTGTTCGAGCTGGGTGGACATCGGCGGGTAGATCGCCTGGTCGCTGCCACGGACCGTATGGCCCAGTTCCCGCGCCAGCGCGGCCACGCCGCCCATGAAGGTGCCGGCAATACCAAGAATGTGGATCGTGCTCATCGGACGATTGTCGCCCAAAGCCAACCATGAAGGGGAGGCGCAATGCATCTGGGGGGAGAGCCCCCTGAGTCAGGGGGCGGCCGCGTAGCGGCGGGGGTCTGGAAGCAGACAAAGGGGCCCACGGTTTGCGCAGCAAACTGTGGGACTACAGCACGCATGTATTTGCGTGCTGTAGGGGAATCCCTGATAGCGACGTACTGTGAATACGGACACAATTCATCGCGCCAGCCGCAGTACTCCCGATGGTCCTACTCCCCAAGAGGCCATCCCACGGGGGGCTCATATTGTGAGGCTCTGAGCAGGCCTGATCGCTGGCGTTCTACACCGCACGCCCGGTTCCGATAGGACCGGGCGTGCGCGTGTAGGTTGTTCAGCCCTTGATGGCTGCGTGGATGCGGGCTTCCACTTCTTCGAGTTCACCCACGCCGTCCACGCGCGCCAGGGTGCCGCGACCTGCATAGAAATCCACCACCGGCGCGGTCTGGTCGGTATAGACCTGCAGGCGCTGGCGCACCGATTCCGGATTGTCATCGGCACGGCCCTGCTCGGCCGCACGGCCGGCAATGCGCTGCACCAGCAGTTCGCTGGCCACGTCCAGCTGCACCACGGCATCCAGCGGCTGGCCGATCTTGGCCAGCAGGACATCCAGCGCGTTGGCCTGGGCCACGTTGCGCGGGTAACCGTCGAGGATGAAGCCCTTGGCCACGTCCGGCTGGCCCAGGCGCGATTCGAGCATGCCCAGCAGGATGTCGTCGGACACCAGGTTGCCGGCGTCCATCACGGCCTTGGCCTGCTTGCCCAGCTCGGTGCCGGCGGCCACTTCGGCACGCAGCAGGTCGCCGGTGGAAATGTGGGCAATGCCCAGGTGTTCCTTCAGGCGCGTCGCCTGTGTCCCCTTGCCCGAACCGGGCGGTCCCAACAGAACCAATCGCATCAACCTGACTCCAACTTGGTAAAAAACGGAAGGGCGCGCGCCCCGGGATTGTCCACAATCACGCTGCACCGCAATACACGCACTTTACCTCATACCGGTAATGTCCCTGCAATGTCCTTCCCCCCGACCAAGGTCCGACCATGTCCAAAGGTACCCTGCTGTACGCCCAGTCAGGCGGCGTCACCGCCGTCATCAATGCCACCGCCTCCGCTGTGATCAGCACCGCCAGGGCCAAGGGAATCAAGGTCTTGGCCGCGCGCAACGGCATTTTGGGGGCGCTGCGCGAGGAGCTGATCGACACCTCGAAGGAATCGGCGGCGGCCATCGCGGCGCTGGCCCATACCCCGGGCGGGGCGTTCGGCTCGTGCCGCTACAAGCTCAAGTCGCTGGACGCCGACCGTGCCCGCTACGAGCGCCTGCTGGCGGTGCTGCAGGCCCATGACGTGCGCTGGTTCCTCTACAACGGCGGCAACGATTCGGCCGACACGGCCTGGAAGGTGTCGCAGCTGGCCAAGGCGTTCGATTACGACCTGACCTGCATCGGCGTGCCCAAGACGATCGACAACGACCTGGCGGTGACCGACACCTGCCCCGGCTTCGGCTCGGCGGCCAAGTACACCGCGGTGTCGGTGCGCGAAGCGGCGCTGGACGTGGCGGCGATGGCCGAAACCTCGACCAAGGTGTTCGTGTACGAGGCCATGGGCCGTCACGCCGGCTGGCTGGCCGCCGCCGCCGGGCTGGCCGGCAACGGGCCCGATGAGGCGCCGCACATCATCCTGCTGCCCGAGCGCGCCTACGACGAGGCCGCGTTCCTGGCCAAGGTGAAGCAGGTGGTGGAGCGCGTGGGCCACTGCGTGGTGGTGGCGTCGGAAGGCATCCAGACCGCCGATGGCCGCTTCGTGGCCGACGCCGGCGGCGGTAAGGATTCGTTCGGGCACACCCAGCTGGGCGGCGTGGCCTCGCAGCTGGCCGCACGGGTCAAGGACGCGCTGGGCTACAAGGTGCACTGGACCCTGCCCGACTACCTGCAGCGCTCGGCGCGGCACATTGCCTCCAAGACCGACTGGGAACAGGCGCAGGCGGTGGGCAAGGCCGCGGTGCAGTACGCACTGAAGGGCCAGAACGCGGTGATGCCGGTGATCGTGCGCAGCAGCGACGCGCCGTACCGCTGGAAGATCGAGCCGGCGCCGCTGCACAAGGTGGCCAACCACGAGAAGAAGATGCCGGCCAGCTTCATCCGCCGCGACGGCTTCGGCATCACCGACAAGGCCCGCGCGTACCTGTCGCCACTGATCAAGGGCGAAGCCCCCCTGCCCTACGGCGCGGATGGTCTGCCGAAGTACGTAACGCTGAAGAACGTGGCGGTAAAAAAGAAATTGCCAGCCTTCGAGGCGTAAGCGGTTTGCGACACCCTCCGGTGCCGCCTACAATCCCCCAACGCCGGCAGGACACGTCGGCGTTCGCAACCGCGACCCACCCTCCGCGCCCTGCGGACGATGACAAGGACAGTACCCGACCATGAAGTGCACCCCTCTGTTTGCCGTGCTGCTGCTCGCTGCGGCGGCCCCGGCGTTTGCCGCCGATACCTGTGAAAGCTCGTTCCTCAAGAAGGGCAACCCACTGAAGGGCACCAACTTCACCGCTTCGGTCAGCCACCCGGGCCTGACCGTGCCAAGCGCCATTGGCCAGATGCGCGTGATTGCCAAGAACGCCAACATGGACGTGATCGACGAAGATGTTGCAAGCGGCTCGATGCTGATCGAAGAACCGCAGACCGGCATGCACAAGAACCTGCCGCTGATCGTCAGTGCGACCAACGAGGGCGGGACCGGTACGGTCGGCCTGCTTCTGAAGGTCAATCCGGGCGCGTTCGCCAGCACCGATGGCGTGAAGAAGGCGATGTGCGACCTGCTGACCCAGGTCAAGCCGGGCAAGGCCGGCGAGCAGCTGGCAGCGGCTACCCCGAAGGCGTCGGTGGTGAACACTACGGCCCGTGAGTTCGGTTCGCGCCTGCGCTCGCAGCACAAGGACAACCCGGGCGCGATGGAAGCGCGTTACCAGGGCAAGGAATACGCGATCACCGGTCGCGTGATCACCGTGTTCAAGGACGGCAACGGCTACAACACCGGCTTCGATGTCGGCGGCAATCCCAGCGGTGGCATCGATTTCGACAGCGTCGCCATCTCCTGCCGTTTCGCGCCGAGCCAGACCGCGTATGCGATGGCGCTGCGCCCGAAGGAAAACGTCACCCTGAAGGGCGTGATCGATCATTACGATCAGAACAACCGCGTGATGTGGCTGCGGGACTGCAAGGGCAACTGAGCCCCGCTCCCCGCTGCAGCGATACCCAAACCCGGACGGCCCTGCCGCCCGGGTTTTTTCATGCCGGTTACTGGCAGGCGTTGCCTTCCATCGTCATCTGCGCGGCGAACATCGGGATCTGCGCGATCTTGCCGGCGGCGGCCTGCTTCTTGGCTTCTTCCAGGTAGATCCGCGACTGGCCCTGGCCGTCGAGTTCGGTCTTCTGGGTTACCGGCAGGCGCCATACCCGCACCACCGCCTGTTGCGCCGGGCAGGCCGCGCTCGGGACGCGGATCACATCATTGAGCTTCCAGCCCTTGGCTTCGCTGGGCTGCGCCTTGGTGTAATCGACGAAGCGGGCGCGGGGCTGGCACTGCTCGCTGGTGCGGACCACGGCGAACTTGTAGGGCTGGGCCGCGTCGCCGGTGAAGGTGCCTTCGAGGCGGGCGCAGGCTTCGGGGATCTGGCGCAGGGTGTGGACGGCGTTGATCGCCTGCGGGGCGCCGATGGGGCGCTGCAGTTCGGGGGTTTCGGCGGCGGTTGCGGCGAAGGTGGGCAGGAGGGTGAGGAGGAGGAGGTGGCGGGGGGACATGGGGCGGCGCCTGTGGGGGTCTGCAGGTGAGGTTGGCGGGTGGTGGATGAATGTCGCGCCAAGGGCCAGGCCAGGCAGGGCCTGGCTCTACCGCCTCGTGCGTCCGGCAGGTGGGCTTCGCCACGCGGCCTGGCGCATGCGATGGGCAGGATGGGGAATTTCACTGCATACTCGGGGGCACCAGGATTGCTGAACAAAGCCACACGCTTGATGACCGGGGACGGTCTGAACGGGTTGGTCCATCGTTGCAGCCCGTTGTGCCCCGCGTGGTGAGGTTCGTCCGTCGACTGGATGCCATCCATCACCCGGGAGGGGACATGCTGGAACGTTATGGGCTTTCACTTGCGCTGTTCTGCGCCATCCTTGCGATTCTCTACGGCATCGTGTCGGCACGCTGGATCCTCCGGCAACCGGCCGGCAATGCCCGCATGCAGGAAATCGCCGCCGCCATCCAGGAAGGCGCGCGCGCCTACCTCAACCGCCAATACCTGACCATCGGCATCGCCGGCATCGTGTTGTTCGTGCTGGTCGGAATCTTCCTCAGCTGGTACACGGCGATCGGCTTCGCGATCGGTGCGGTGCTGTCCGGCGCGGCCGGCTACATCGGCATGAACGTGTCGGTGCGGGCCAACGTGCGCACCGCCGAAGCAGCGCGCAACGGCCTCAGCGCAGCCATGGACGTGGCGTTCCGCGGCGGCGCGATCACCGGCATGCTGGTGGTCGGGCTGGGCCTGCTGGGCGTGGCCGGTTACTACGCGCTGCTGCTGCGGCTGGGGCTGGGCACCGGCGCGGCGCTGCATGCGCTGGTCGGGCTGGCGTTTGGTTCGTCGCTGATCTCGATCTTCGCGCGCCTGGGCGGCGGCATCTTCACCAAGGGCGCCGACGTCGGCGCGGACCTGGTCGGCAAGGTCGAAGCCGGCATTCCCGAAGACGACCCGCGCAACCCGGCGGTGATCGCCGACAACGTGGGCGACAACGTCGGCGACTGCGCCGGCATGGCCGCCGACCTGTTCGAAACCTACGCGGTCACGGTGATCGCCACCATGCTGCTGGGCAGCCTGATGATCGCCGAGGCCGGGCGCAATGCGATCCTGTACCCGCTGGTGCTGGGCGGGGTGTCGATCATCGCCTCGATCATCGGCGCGTTGTTCGTCAAGGTGAAGCCCGGCGGTTCGATCATGGGCGCGCTGTACAAGGGCGTGATCGTGTCCGGCGTGCTGGCGGCCATCGCGTTCTACCCGATCACCCAGCAGCTGATGCCCGACAACGCGCACGGGGCGATGAACCTGTACATCTGCGCGCTGATCGGCCTGATCCTCACCGGGTTGATCGTGTGGATCACCGAGTACTACACCGGCACGCAGTACAAGCCGGTGCAGCACGTGGCGCAGGCCTCGACCACCGGGCATGGCACCAACATCATCGCCGGGCTGGGCGTGTCGATGAAGTCGACCGCGCTGCCGGTGATCGCGGTATGCCTGGCGATCTGGCTGGCGCACCTGCATGGCGGGCTGTACGGGATCGCGATTGCGGCCACCTCGATGCTGTCGATGGCGGGCATGATCGTGGCGCTGGATGCGTACGGGCCGATCACCGACAACGCCGGCGGCATCGCCGAGATGGCCGAGCTGCCGCCGGAGATCCGCGACATCACAGACCCGCTGGATGCAGTGGGCAACACCACCAAGGCGGTGACCAAGGGCTATGCGATCGGCTCGGCGGCACTGGCCGCGCTGGTGCTGTTCGCCGATTACACCCACAACCTGCAGGCCGCGCATCCGGGCGAGGTGTTCGCGTTCGACCTGTCCGACCACACGGTGATCATCGGGTTGCTGATCGGTGGCCTGATCCCCTATCTGTTCGGCGCGATGGCGATGGAGGCGGTTGGCCGCGCGGCGGGTGCGGTGGTGGAAGAAGTGCGCCGCCAGTTCCGCGAGATCGCGGGAATCATGGAAGGTACCGGCAAGCCGCAGTACGACCGCGCGGTGGACATGCTGACCCGTTCTGCGATCCGCGAAATGATCGTGCCCTCGCTGCTGCCGGTGGCGGTGCCGGTGGTGGTCGGCCTGCTGCTGGGGCCGCGTGCGTTGGGTGGCCTGCTGATCGGCACTATCGTGACCGGCCTGTTCGTGGCGATCTCGATGACCACCGGCGGCGGGGCCTGGGACAACGCGAAGAAGTACATCGAAGACGGGCATTTCGGCGGCAAGGGCAGTGAAGCGCACAAGGCTGCGGTGACCGGCGACACGGTGGGCGATCCGTACAAGGACACGGCAGGGCCGGCGATCAATCCGTTGATCAAGATCATCAACATCGTGGCGTTGTTGCTGGTGCCGTTGTTGTAATTCGGTTGGGGCCGCGACGTCCTTGGGGGCGTCGCGGCAGTTCGTCAGGGGACCGGTGACGGACGCGACAACACGTAAACCGCGCTGGCTAAAAAGAACACCGCCACGCCCAGCAACAACGGCCAAGACGGCCGCGCGCCCCACAGGAACATCACGAACCCGAAGGCCATGCCTCCGGCGGCGAAGGCCTTGCCCTTGCGGCTGATCGCGCCCTGCTCGCGCCAGGCGCGCAGCGATGGCCCATAGCGCGGGTGCTCCAGCAACTTCCGCTCGAACTTCGGTGAGCTGCGCGCGAAACAACCCACTGCCAGGATCAGGAAGATCGTCGTCGGCATCACCGGCAGCAGCGCGCCGATCACGCCCAGCGCGACCATCACCCAGCCCAGGCAGAACCAGAGCCAGCGCATCAGGGTGCCCGGGCGCGGCCGTCAGCGCTCATGCGAACTCCAGTTCTACATGGTCGTGCACGCTGCGGAACGCCGCGTCGGCGGCGTCGATCACCTGCTGTTCCTGCTCGGCGGTGAGCACCACCGTATCGAGCGCGGCGGTGAACGCGCGCCAATGACGTGCCGCGCCATCGGGATGGGCCGCCAGGTGGCGGGCGCCGAAGTCCGCGTCCAGGCCGAGCTGGCCCGCCATCTTGTACAGGATGGTGCCGCCGAGGTTGGAGCCTTCGGCCACGTACAGCCAGCCCAGCGCAGCCGCCAACGGCAGGTCCGGACCCAGCCGCATCGGCACCGGGCCCGGCAGCACCTGTTCCAGGTCGTGCAGGTCGCGGGTGACCTGCGGCAGCCGCCGGCGCTCGGCCAGGTCGGGCAGCAGCGCGTCCAGCGCGGCATTGGCGTACAGCGCGTCGATGTCCCGGTGGAAGCGGTACTGCACGCGCAGGAACCGGGCGAAGCGGTCGCGGTCGGCGAAGATCTCGCCGGCCATGATGCGCTTGTCCAGCGCGCCGTGGCTGTCGCGGGTAGCGGCCTTCAGGCGTTGGCTGCGGGTGGCTTCAAGGGTCTCGGTGGCGTTCATGGCGTTCTGGCAGGAAAAGGTGGCAGTGCCGCGCAGCGCGCGTCACACGGGTAAGACGCCTGCCACGCAGACTACCCCAAGCCGGATTGGGGGGCGATGCCATCCTCACCCCGGGGTGTTGATAATGGCGCATTCTTCCGCCCCACAAGGATCGCCATGATGGACACCACCGAATCGCGCATGACCAACCTGTTCGAGCAGTTGGGACTGGACTCCAGCAAGGAGGCCATTGCCCGGTTCATCCTCGACCATCAGCTGCCGGCCGATGTCACCCTGGCCGAAGCGCCGTTCTGGAATGATGCGCAGCGGCAGTTCCTGGGCGAAGAGCTGAAGGAAGATGCCGATTGGGCCATCGTGGTCGATGAGTTGAACGAAGCACTGCACGCGGACGCGACCAAGGCGTGAACGGAAATGGGCGCGGCGAGTGCCGCGCCCATCTGATCAATACCGCCAGGTCACCGCCAGGCGCATGATCCGGCCCGGCGCCGGCATCACGCCCAGCGCCAGCGGGTCCAGGTAGTAGCGGTCGGTCAGGTTGTCGACGTTGAAATCGAACGCCAGCTGCGCGCTGGCCTGCCAGCTGGCGAACACGTCCACCACCGTCGCCGGCTGGTACAGCTGCTGGATCGCCGACAAGCCCACATTCCATTCCTTGTCGAGCTTGCTGATCGGGCCGCTGTTGTGGATCACCCGGGTGCCGAAGCTCAGCCGCTGGTCGAACAGGCGCGAGCCCAGGGTCAGGTTGACCGTGTAGCGCGGCGGGTTCTGGGTGTTGCTGTAGGAACCCTCGAAGCCACCGTCCACGCAGTCCGGCGTCGCAGCCAGCTCGGCGATCTTCCGCTGCACGCCATAGGCGCGGCGCTCGGCGGCGATGTCCGGCGCGCAGGTCTTGGCCTCGAAGTAGTAATGCGCCGACAGATCGGCAAATACCTTGCCGGCATCGTAGCTGGACTGGAACTCCAGGCCGGAGACCTTGAAGCGGTCGATGTTGCGGATGTAGCCGGCCGACAGCGTGCGGTAGTCGCGGGTGATCAGGTCGTCGATGCGGGTGTTGAAGTAAGCCAGCTTGAACGCGGCCTGGTTGCCGTCGGCGAACAGGTCGTGCTTCACCGTGCTGGCCCCCACTTCCCAGGTCGCAGCGCGTTCCGGCTTGAGCTCCCCGTCGATCGGCTTGGCCGCCGTGAACAGGCCCAGCGTGCTTTCGAACAGGCTCGGCAGCTTCACCCCTTCGGCGTACTTGATGTACAGCAGGGTGTCTTCGTCGGCATGCCAGGTGACGCTGGCGGTGGGCATGAACGCGTGGTCGGTACGGCGGATCGGCTGCGACCAGGTCCAGCTGGTGGGCACCACCAGGTCTTCGGTGGCGGTAACGTCGTGGAAGTTCCACCCGGTGATGTCGGCCACCGTGCCCTTCTTGTACGGCGAGGCCAGCAGCGAGGCTTCGGTGAACTGGCCGTTCGCGTCCGGGTACCAGTTGAGCATCGCGATGCGCTGCGCGCGCCAGGCCGGCAGCGCCGGGTTGCCGTTGAGCAGCTGGGTGTAGCGGTACTGGCCGATCACTTCCTCGCCGTCCGGCGTGGCCAGGCGGTTGCGGTCATGGATGCTGACCCGGCTGAAGCGCCCGCCGAGCAGCACGTCCCAGCGCTCGCCTGGCTGCCACTTCATCGACGCCACCGCGCTGTATTCCTTGCGCGCGGCGTTGCGCAGGAAGCGGTTGTTGATCAGGTCGTCGTGCTTGATCGGCGCGTTCTCGCCCGGGCCCACGTCTTCGTCGCTGAAGGCCAGGCCGTAGTCGAAGGTGAACAACCCCGCGCTGTCGGTGACCAGCACCGTGGTGTTGGACACGTCCAGGCCGAACCGCTTCTGGGTCATGTCATTGCGGTAAGCGTCCTTGTAACCCGGATCGGTGTTGAAGGTCGGGCCGTCGTACCACTCGGTGCGGCGGTCGAAGTACCACGGGGTGATGCCGGTCAGGCCGTTGTACATCAGGCTGTCGGCCTCGGTGTACCAGAGGTTGGCCTTGAGGTCGACGACGTCGTTGCCGGGGTTGAACCGGTAGCGCAGGTTGTAGGCATCCAGGTCGACGCTGCCCGGCTCCCACTGCGGCACGCGGTCGCGGTCCACGCGGATGATCTGCGAGGCCATGATCTCGCCCTGGCGCCCGCTGTAATGGCGGTAGCCCGCTTCCAGGGTCTGGCTGTCGTCGATCCGCCAGGTGCCCTTGAGCAGCACCGAGTTGGACTTGGACGAGGTGTTGAACACTTCGGTGTTGGGCGGGTTCAACGGCGCCAGGGTGCGGCGGGTCTGCGGGAAGTCATCGTAGCCGTGCTTGCCCGAGTAGTAGTTGCCGGTGTCGCGCCAGGCGTATGCCGCAACCAGGTCGAAACGGTCCCAGTGCTTGCCACCGGCGATGTTGAAGAACTGGCCGCCGAGGCTGTTGCGGTCGGTGCGCGGTGCGGCATTGTAGGCCGGCAGGTCGCGGGCGCTGCCGTTGGACACGCCGCTGCGCACGCGCAGGCCGGCGTCCTGGCCCTCGCGCAGCACGTCACCGATGTTCAGCGTTTCCATTTCCACCACGCCACCGATACCGCCGGACGCGTTCGCGCCCAGGCTGGGGCCCTTGGTCACGGTCAGGCTGGAGATCAGGTCCGGGTCGAGATAGGTACGCTGCGACTGGCCGGCATAGCCGCGGTAGGTGTCCATGGTCGACTGGCCGCCGTCGATGATGACCGGAATGCGGCTCTGGCCCTGGATGCCGCGGATGTTGAGGTCCAGCGCATTGGCGGTGCGCGGATCGCCGGCGGTGACGCCGACCACGCCCTTGACGATGTCGGCGGTGGAGGTGCCGCGGAAGCGTTCGATGGTGGCGCGCGGTACGTACACGCTGGAGCCGCTGCTGCGGTAAACCTCGAGAGCGCGTTCGTTGTCGCCGCCCTCTGCGCTGGACTGGTCGCCGGCCACGCGCAGGGTGTCGGTGACGATCACGCCGTCGGCACGTTGGCCACGCGTGGCACGTTCCAGGCTGACCGCACCCGGGCCAAGCACGCGCGGGGCCAGCCCGCTGCCGCCCAGCAGCTGCGCCAGCGCGCTCTGCGCATCCAGCGTGCCGCGCACCGCCGTGGAGGTGGCACCTTCAGCCAGCGCCGCCGGATAGGCCACTTGGACACCCGACTGGCGCATGTAGCTGCGCAGCGCGTCGGCCAGCGGCTGGGCCGGAATGTCGAACGACTGCACGGTGGAGAGTGCGGCGGTGTCGGCGGACTGGGCCAGCGCCGGCGCTGCGGATGCAGCGGCCAAGCCGCACGCCAGCAGGGCGATGCACAGGCGGGACGGGCGCGGCAACGCGCGCGGTCGGGAGTTGGAAAGCATGTTGAAACCTGTAGGAAAGGCGATGCCGTGCAGACGGCGTCCCCGCACGATGTGCGGGCGCTGCGAAGTACGTGGCGGCGGCGGGTACGTTCGGGGGTAAGACGTGTGCGGGGCGCACGTCCCCAAGATCGATTTCAGTGCGTCGCCGCGCGGCTCACGATCGCCACGCCCAGCGGCAGGCGGGTGACGCGCAGGCCGGCCGACATCGCCAGCGCGTCCAGCGCCTGCTCGGGCTGGTCGACGCGCAGCGCGGCGTTGACCGGCGACAACGCCGACAGGTCGCCGCGCACGAAGGTCGGCCCGGTGCGATACCGCGCGATCTGGTCGACCGCCGCGCGCACCGGCACCGCATCCAGCAGCAGCTCGCCCTCGCGCCATGCCGCGATCCGGTCCGGCGCGAGGTCGGCGTGGCGCAGCACCTGCCCGCCACGCGCGAAACCGGCGCGTTGCCCGGCCAGCAGGTAGGTCCAGCCGCCTTCCGGCGTCGCCGCGACGCGGATCTGTCCCTGCGACACTTCGGCGTCCACCCCGTGTTCGGTCTCGGCCACCGCGAAGGCCGTGGCGATGTCTTCCACTACCCCACCCTGCGCGCGGACCCGGAACGGCTGCGCGTGCCCGGGCGCGACTTCAAACCAGGCGCGGCCGCGCAGCAGGCGGATGCCGCGCTCGCTGTCGTCGTAGTCCACGGCGATTGCCGAGTCGGCATCGAGCACCGCGCGGCTGCCATCGGGCAATGCCAGTGTCACCACTTCGCTGCCGCTGCGGTGGTCGGCGCGCAGGCGCAGCCAGGCATCCGGCGCCACCCACAGCAGCGCGAGCACTGCCGCAGCCGCCAGCGCGATGCGCGGCGCGCGCCGACGCCGTGGACGGTGGGCGCGCACCGGCGGCTGCGCCACCGCCTGCCACAGCTGCCGTTCGTACTCGAACGCGCGGCGGTGGCCGGGTTGCTTCAACCACTGCTCGAAGGCCTGCATGCGCTCGGGTTCGACCGCGCCGCACGCCAGCCACGCGATCCACGCCTGCGCCTGTTCGGCAAGCAGGTCGGGCGGTATCGGTGCGGTGGGCTTTCTGGGCAGGTTATGCGGGCTCATGGCTGGCAGGAAACGCGATCGTGGCGCCGTTACCATCAAGACGTGCGGGAACGGCACTTCCCCAAGCCCATGCGCCTTACCGCCCGCTGCGCGCCCACGCCAGCCGCTGCAACGCGGCCCGCACGTGGTTTTCCACGGTGGTGACCGACACGCCACGGCGCCGGGCAATCTCCGCCTGGGTCAGCCCCTGCAGCCGGTTGAGGCGGAAGATCGTGCGGGTCGGTTCGGGAAGGTGGTCGGCGGCGGACAGCACGCGCTGCAGCTCGTCCTGGGCCATGGCCTGTTCTTCCGTGGACAGCACTTCATCCGGCCCCCACAGGTAGTGGTCGGCCAACAGCCGCGCCTGGCGGCTGCGTTCCCGGCCCTGGTCGGTGGCCAGGTTGGTGGCCAGACGGTACAGATAGGCCCGCGGGTTGTCGATGGCCACGCTGCCGTCGACTCCGCGGGCCTTGAACCAGATCGCCTGGATCACATCCTCAGCGCTGCTGTCGCTGCCCAGGATCCGCCGCACCAGGCGCAGCAGCGCCGGGCGTTCGCGGATCAGCAGATCGGTGAGGGTCGAGGCATTGGACGACATGGGCGCGGCATCTTACCCTCCAAATGAGAATGAGTCACGTTAAGCCCGTGGCCGCCGCACCACGCGAAGTTTGCCGCTGCGCCCGCCGCCGGCGTAGAACAGGCCCGCACCGTCGGCTTCCAGGCCACTCACGTGCTGGCCGTCGGGCATCTCCAGCCGTTCCAGCACCTCACCGCTGTCCGGGTCCACGCGGCGGATGTCGCTGCGTTCGCCGTCGTCGGTGCCATGCCAGAGCTCACCGTCGACCCAGGTCACGCCGGTGACGAAGCGGTCCGATTCAATCGTGCGGATCACGCGCCCGTCGGCCGGATCGATCTGGTGGATGCGACGGTCGCGGTACTGCCCCACCCACAGGCTGCCTTCGGCCCAGGCCATGCCCGAGTCGCTGCCTTCACCGGGGGCAGGAATGGAACCGAGCACCTGGCCGGTCTGCGGGTCGATCCGGTCGATCCGCGCTTCTGCGATCTGGTACAGATGCGTGCCATCGAAGGCGGTGCCGGCGTCGCAGGGTACCGGCAGCGAACGCACGGTCTGGCCGGTGTCCGGATTGATCGCGAGCAGG
Source organism: Stenotrophomonas bentonitica (assembly GCF_013185915.1). Classification (NCBI taxonomy): domain Bacteria; kingdom Pseudomonadati; phylum Pseudomonadota; class Gammaproteobacteria; order Lysobacterales; family Lysobacteraceae; genus Stenotrophomonas; species Stenotrophomonas bentonitica. The sequence goes on from NZ_JAAZUH010000001.1 coordinate 1,656,036, forward strand.
GCCGCGCCGGTGGCGGCCCAGATGTGGCGGCCATCGAAGCTGACCCCATGCACGGCGTCGGCGCCGGCAAACGGGCCGAATTCGCGGGTGACTTCAGCAGTTGCAGTGTTCATCTGAGCATCTCCTGGCACGTTGGAAGGGTGCCTGGCCATGACACTAGTCGCCTGGCAGCGAGACAGGGAGTAACAAGATCGTCGTGAATCCGGCCAGCGGCGTGCCCAGCCAGCGCTGCGCGCGCCCACGCCCATGGCTGCGCACCGCGCCTTCTGCTTCAAGCACCGCCAGTTCGCGCTGCACGGTGCGCTGGCTTGCGCCCACCGCCAGCGCCAGTGCCGAGGTGGACCAGGCCGCGCCGTCGGCCAGCAGCGCTTCCAGTGCCGCCGGCTCGCCATCGCGCGGGGGTACCAGCACGGCCACGTCAATACCGGTCGGTGCGCACAACCGGTACCCGGTGTCGGTTGCTTCGATCTCCAGCAGATCCTGCAGCGCCGTGCGGACGCGCCCAATGTCCACGCGCAGGCGCGCGCGGTGGGTGTGGTCGCCGGCGCGGGTACGGAACACCCCTGCAATCAACAGGTCGCGATCCACGTCGCCCGGCCAGGCCTGGCCGAGCGCACGCAGCAGGGCGAACAGCAGCGGGCGGCGTGCCAGCGAGCGCCACTGCCCCGACTGCCAGACACCCCGCCGACAGCCGTCAATCACGCACGCAGGCGACGCGAGCAGGCGTTGTACGGCGGCCAGGTCCAGCGGCATTGCGGCGCCCTCCGCCAGCCTGCGTGCTGCGGGCTGCGCCAGCTGACTGCTCGCATGCGCGACTTCGGCCTGCAGTGCGGCGATGCCGGATGCCTGGGCCGCGTCGGCCGCCAGCAGCAACGCAGCCTGTGCCTGCGGCACCTGCAGTGCACAGGCCGCCAGCGCGGCATCGGTCAATGCGGCCATCGCCGCGAGCGCCGGTGCCTGCGCGCGTGCCCGTACCTGTGCCAACGCAGTGACCGCTTCCTGCGGGCGTCCCAGCAGCAGTGCGCGGCGCGCCAGGATCAACCACGCCTGCTGTGCGTTGTGCGGGTCACCGCGCGTCTGCAGGGCGAGTGCGGCTGCCAGTAAGGGCGTACTGGACCCGGCGAGGTCGCGCAGCGCCAGCGCCACTTCGGCCTCGGCCACTACACAGCGCGCACGTGCCAGTACTTCCTCGCGACCAAAGCCCCGCTGGGCCTGGCGCAGCAGGTCGCGGGCCCGCTCCAGTTCGCCCAGCTGCGCCATGGCCACGCCACGCAGCGCAAGCGCGGGTGGGTCGCCGCGCAGGGACACGTGCCCCAGCGCGGTGAGCACATCACCGGCGGCAAGGGCACGGGCGGCGGCGGTAAGCAGTGAATCCATGCCCGCAGGCTAACGCAGGCACTCGGCCAGTGCGTCGAACATCGTCTTGCTGGTGCCCGGCAGCGACTGGAACAGCGGCTGTGGCCCATCGAGCGACGCCAGCAGCGCCCCCACCGAGGTCCGTGCACCGAGCGGGAAGCGGCACAGCCAGGTCGGTTGCCGGTGCAGTAGTGCGCCACTGACCGGATCGACTTCGATCTCACTGGCCGCAAACGCCCAGCCACACGCACTCACCCTGCCACTGGCCTTCTCGACCGAGCAGCGCAGCTTCATCGGCGCGTAGTCGGTGAACTCGCCTTCGCAGAACGTGTCCGGGCAGACGTCGTCGAAGGCGCTTTCCAGACGGCGGCGCAGGTCGCGGAACGCGGACCAGTTCGCCTGCGGCGTGGGGTAGTCGACCAGGTCGACGTGCAACGGCGGGGCAACCTGCGCGGCCTGCGCCGGCGCTTCCGCGGCAGGCAGAACGGCCAGCGCAGCGGCCAGCAGGGGAATATGGACCAGCGGTAGATAGGCGGTCATGGCGGTTCTCCTTGGCGGGGGATCAGGACAGGCAGCGGCGCAGCACGTCGAACAGCGAGACCTGCCCGCCAGGCAGGCGGTTGAACAGGTAGCCGGAGCTGTCCGGCTGCAGCGTGCCCATATGGGAAAGGAAGTCTTCGGCCGACAGCGCGTACGGCAGCGGCAGCGGGCAGTACCACTGGCTCAGTTCGGTACGCACCGCGCCGGTGCCCGGGTGCACCCAGGTCTGGCTGGCCACCACGGCATAGCGGCAGGTGTGGATCCGGTCCTGGCGGGTGTCGACCACGCAGTCCAGCCGCAGCGGACGGTAGTTGCCGATACGCCCGGCACAGAACGCGTCGGGACAGGCGTCGGTGAACTCGTCGGCCAGCCAGCGGTCGAGCTCCCGGTAGGCAGTGTCGTCGGGCGTCTCGCCGGGCGCGAGACGGTCGGCCAGGTCGATGTAACGCGGCGGGCCGGCCATCCCTTGGGCCGACGCGCCCAACGGGAGGGCCAGCAGGGCGGCGGACAGGGGGAGCAGATGGCGGAAACAGGCGGTGCGCAGGGTCATGGTCGGGCTCCGTGGAAGGAGCTCTACCGTGCGCCGGCCCGGGCGCCGGGAGGATCAGGCGGGTGCGCGGGCGAGGGTCGGCCCATGCCGCAACGAACAGTCGGCCACGCCCCACCTGCACGGAGGACGGCAAAGGCATAAAATGGGAGGTCTTATCGCGCCATCCCCCCTCTCGGAGCACACCATGGGTCTGGAACTCGTCTCGCCCGGCAAGAACCCGCCGGAAGAAATCAACGTCATCATCGAGATCCCGAAGGACTCGGAACCGGTCAAGTACGAAGTGGACAAGGAAACCGGCGCGATCTTCGTCGACCGCATCCTCTCCACCCCGATGCGCTATCCGTGCAACTACGGCTACGTGCCGAGCACCCTGTGCGGCGACGGCGACCCGGCCGACGTGCTGGTGGTGCTGCCGCTGCCGCTGATCCCGGGTTCGGTGGTGCGCTGCCGTCCGGTCGGCGTGCTGAAGATGAGCGATGAAGCCGGCAGCGATGAAAAGATCCTGGCGGTGCCGGTGTCCAAGGTGTTCAGCGGCTATGCGCACGTGGAAGACATCGAACAGGTGTCCAGCCACTGGCTGGAGCGCATCGGCCACTTCTTCGAGCACTACAAGGACCTGGAAAAGGGCAAGTGGGTCAAGCTGGATGGCTGGGGCGGCGCCGCCGAAGCCAAGCAGATCCTGGTCGAAGCGCACCAGCGCTACCTGTCCAGCGCCAGCTGAGACTGAATGAGCCCCGCTCCGGCGCCTGCCGCCGGAGCGACGCCCATCACGTTTTTACGCTGTGGCACATCACAGTTTGTGCCGGATTGGGTACATTGCGACTTCTACACCGTCCACGGTGGGTTTCACCGTGGTCACCCAGGGGATTGTGTCGTGCGTATTCTGTTAGTTGGGGACGAAGCCAGCCTGTCGGCTGAGCTGTTGGATTTCATTGCCGATCTTGGGGAAGAGTGGCAGCCGTTGACCGCCGCCGATGGCCAGACGGCCATGAGCATCGTGTCGGCCTCGCCGGTCGATGCGGTCATTGCCTGCCCCACCCTGCCCGATCTCACCGCGACCACGCTGCTGGGCCAGATCCGGACGCTGCGTCCGGAGACGATCCGCATCGCGCTGGTTGAAGCGCCGCAGGGCAACCGGCCGCCGCCGGCGCGCCTGATCGGCGTGGCCCACCGTTTCCTGCCGTTGCCGCTGGCGCCGGAAGTGCTGCTTGAAGCGCTGACCAGCCTGGAAGAGCTGCGCGAGCTGCTCGACAGCGAACGCCTGCGCAGCGCCATCGGCCGCATCGAAAAACTGCCGTCGCCCCCGCACCTGTACCTGAGCCTGACCCAGGCGTTGGAGCACGACGACGACACCGACACCGCCGACGTGGCCAAGCTGGTCTCGGCCGACCCGGCGATTGCGGCCAAGGTGCTGCAGCTGTCGAACTCGGCCTTCTTCAACAGCGGGCGGACCATTTCCGACCTGCGCAGCGCGGTGACCCGGCTGGGCCTGGCCACGCTGCGCGACCTGGTGCTGGCCAGTGAAGTGTTTTCGGCGTCGGCGTTGTCCGGTGCCGAGCGCAATGCGCTGCAGCAGCGCGCGCTGCTGGCGTCGCGGCTGGCGGCCAAGCTGCTGCCGGAATCCAGTGCCGAACTGGGCGCCACTGCAGCGCTGCTGGCCGACATCGGCCTGCTGCTGCCGGGCGTGCGCAACGAACGCACCGAGCCGGCCAGCGACGCCGACCCGCGTCCGGGCCACAGCGAAGCCGGTGCGTACCTGCTGGGCCTGTGGGGCCTGCCGATGCCGATCATCGAGGCGGTGGCGTTCCATCTGCAGCCGCAGCGTTCGAACACGCGCAGCTTCTGGGTGACCGGTGCGGTGCACGTGGCGCTGGCGCTGGTCAACGGCGAGCCGGTGGACGAGGAGTACCTGCAGCGTGCGGGCGTACTGGGCAAGTTGCCGCAGTGGCGCGACCATGCCAATGGGTTGATGGGATTGGCGACCGCCGACGCCTGATATCGGATTTGCGTGGAGCCGAAAAGCCGACCTTTCCAGGTCGGTTTTTTTTTCCTGCGTTGCGGGCAAAGAAAGAGGGCGGCCCTTGCGGGCCGCCCTCTCTTTATTGCACCAGTGGTTCGATGGATCAGAACTTCTGGGTGTACTTCATGTACAGGAAGCGGCCGATATCGAAACCGCCGTAGTAGGCGAAGCTCGAGTTCTGCTGCGAGTACATCAGCGGACCCTTGTGGTCGAACACGTTGTTCGCGCCCAGGGCGATGGTGGCATCCCACGGTGCCTTCCAGCTGACCTGCAGGTCGTGGAAGGTGTTGGAGCCAGTCTTGCGCAGCGGAGCGGTCTCGCCGTAAGCGATGCGGTCCGGATCGGTGCAGCCGATCGCGATGCAGTCTTCGTTGAGGCCCGAGTAGTAGCGCGCGGTGTAGTTGACACCGAAGTCACCCAGCGCCCAGTTGACGTTCAGGTTCGAACGCACGCGGAACAGGGCATCCTGCGCCACGCGGCCGATCATGATGTCCTGGCCCTCAGCGTTCTGCGCCGATTCGTCGTACTTGGACAGGTAGCTGGTCTGCCAGTCGATGCTGAACTGACCGATGCTCAGTTCCGGCAGGCGGTACTTGATGCCCAGGTCGTAACCTTCGGTGTCCATCTTGCCGAGGTTGGCGGTGCCGTAGGTGATGGCGCTGATGTGGCCATCGGCGGCACGGGTCACGCTGCCGCAACGGCTTGCATCGCCCAGCACGTAGCAGTCACGCAGGATGCGATCGACGGAGTCGTCGATGATCATGTTGCTGATTTCGTAGCGGTACCAATCCAGCGAGACGTCCAGGCCCTGCACCCAACGCGGGCTCCAGACCAGACCCACGGTCTTGCTCTTCGAGGTTTCCGGCGACAGGTTCGGGTTGGCACCCGAGATGAACTGGTCACCCGACTGGCACGGCGTGGTCGAGCACGGGACGTTGCCCTGGCCCAGCTGCACGTAGTCAGCCGGAGCGCCACCGGCCAGGCAGGCGGCATTGCCGGCCACGCTGCCCGAAACGCCCACGGCGCACGGATCGGTGTAACGCTCGAAGCTCGAGCTCAGGCCGCCGTAGAGGTCGGCGATGGTCGGAGCGCGGAAGCCCTCGGCGTAGGTGCCGCGGACCAGCAGCTCGTCCATCGGACGCCAGGTCAGACCGAACTTGCTGTTGGTGGTGCCACCGAAGTTGCTGTAGTCCGAGTAACGGCTGGCAACGTTCAGGGTCAGTTCCTTGGCGAACGCCATGTCGGCCAGGATCGGCACGTTCAGTTCGAGGTAGACCTCGTTCAGATCGTACTCACCCTGGGTCGGCTTCTGGCCCAGACCGGTGGACATGCCCGACTGCGCGAAGGCGTCCGGCACGTAGGTGCCTTCTTCCTTGCGGTGCTCCACGCCCACGGCGAAGCCGAGGTCGCCGGCCGGCAGGGTCACGATGGAACCGGCCAGGTTGGCGGTGAAGCTGGTGGTCTTGGTTACACCACGGGTGGTGTAGGTCGGGAACAGGAAGTCCTGCAGTTCCGGGTCAGCCAGCGAACCCTGGCCTGCAACGCCGTACGGCAGCAGCGGGTTCCACGGACGGCAGTCGCCCAGCGCGATCGGGTTGGCAGCGGTACCGCACTGTGCCACGCCCTGCGCGTTGATGAAGGAAGCACCCAGGGCCTGCTCGGAACCGATCAGGCTCATGTCGCCGCGCTGGGTCTTGATCGACTCATTGCGGTTCCACAGCGCGCCGACGTCCCAATCGAAGGTCTTGTCGGCCAGTTCGAAGTAGCCGCTGATGGTCGGCGCGAAGCGCAGGGTCTTCAGCTGGCTGTCGGTGGTACGCGGCACTTCCCACAGGCGGCGACGGAAGCTGACGTCCTGGCCGACCGGGTTGAAGGCGCTGTCAGCGGCCAGCGGAGTCTCGAACGAAGACGACTGGTACGGGTAACCGGCAATCTGCTGGAACGTGTTGCGCTCGTTGTAGAGCACATCGGTGTTCAGGCTGATGGTGTCGGTGAAGTCGTAGGTGCCGTTGACGTACAGCGACTTGCGCTCGACGCCGGTCAGCAGGCTCATCTGCTGGTTGGAGTTGGCGTACTCCTCGGCAGTGAGGGTGTGGTAGTCGTTCGGGTTGTTCGGGTTGCCACCGGCGTTGAGGGTCTTCCACACGGCGGTCTTGGAGTCGGCGCAGTTCACCTGCAGCGGGTTGCACCAGCTGCCGTACTGGCTGATCGGGCTGCCGTCGGCAGCGACCGAGTTCGGACCACGGCCGCCATCACGGCTGTACCAGCGGTCCTTGGCCCACACCGGATCCTGCTTGGCGTATTCGGCCGACAGGGTCAGGCTGCCGCGCTCGCCGGTAGCACCCAGGGTCATCGAGTACTGCTGGTTCTGGCCATCGCCCTGGTCGTACTGGCCGATGTAGACGTTGGCTTCGCCGCCGTCGAAGTTCTTGCGGGTGATCACGTTGACCACGCCGGCAATGGCGTCGGAGCCGTAGATCGAGGAAGCGCCGTCCTTCAGGACTTCAATGCGCTCGACCGCCGACATCGGGATCTGGCTCAGATCCTGGTAGCCGGCCGTGGTGGCGCCCAGGCGCTTGCCGTTCATCAGCACCAGGGTGCGCTGGGCGCCCAGGTTGCGGATGTCGACGTAGTAGCCGCCCACGTTCTCGCCCGAGGACAGCGAGTCCGAACGCGAGATGGCCGGCGAGCCGGCCGAGGTCAGGTTGTTCAGCACGTCTGCGACGTTCGAGAAGCCCTGCTTTTCCAGGGTTTCGCGGGTCATCGTCAGGATCGGCTGCTGGGTCTCCATGTTGGCGCCGCGAATACGCGAGCCGGTGACCGAGATGCGATCGAGGTCAGTGGTGCCGGAGGCTGCTTCCTGTGCCGAAGCGAAGCTCGGCACGAGCGCCAGCGCAATACCGGCCGGCAGGAGGCCGAGCCGCACTGCGGGAGTACGAAAATTCATCAATCTCTCCAAGGTACGTTAGTAGCGTGTTAAACCGCCTCGGAAAGTTACGATTGCGTTACCGTTAATTATTTGCGCGATGCCACCGGACTGTTTGCCGACTTTGGCGGAAGCGATCCACCGGTCTGGCGGAAGCCCGACGCAGACTGGCCATAACGGGCGCGGAACGCACGCGCGAAGCTGCAGCAGTTGTCGAAACCGCTGGCCGCTGCGACTTCTCCGATCATCATGTCGGTGTCGCGCAGCAGGTCCGCGGCGCGTTCCAGGCGAAGACGCGCCGACAGCGACTGCGGGCTTTCTTCGTACAGGCTCTGGAAGGTTTTGGACAGGTACCAGCTGGAGAAGTTGGTCAGCTCGGCCAGTTCGCCGATGCGCACCACGCGGTGGCTGTTGCCTTCCAGGTACAGGCGCGCACGCTGCATGCGCCCGAACACCTGGCGCTTGCGGATGCGCGAACGGCCGGGGCAACGCTGCACGCCGGTGGCCATGCCACGCTGCATCGCGGCCAGGTGCAGCAGCACCGGACGTAGTGCCTGCGCCGGCTGGCCGCTGGCCAGTGCGTCGCGCCACAGGCGCAGGGCCACCCGCACTTCGCTGCGCGACATGCTGCCGCGACCTGCGTACAGGCTGCAGTCGGCGAGTTCGCCCAGTGCACGCAGCGCGTCCGGGGTCAGGCTCAGGCCGATGCACAGGCCATCGCGGCCGGCCTGGATCATCGGCTTGGACTCTCTCTCGAACGCAATCCATTCGCGCTGGCGCAGGCGGAAGCGGCCCTCCTTGGATTCGACCCAAGCGCTGCCACGCAGCTGCATCCACACGGTGAACGTGGTGCCGGCGGTCTGCAGGCTGCCCAGCCGGGCGACACCGAGACAGGTCGGCAGCGGACCGTCGTCGACGATCTTGTCCAGGGAGAGCGATTGGCCGCGATCGGCCAGGGAAAGCTGACGCATGACGTACACCGGGGTTTGCCGTAACAGGGCTCCCGTTTTGCCAAATCAGGTCAACTGCGTCAGGACGATTCGACGAGATTGATCCGAATTCGTCACGATGCCATCACGAAGAAAGTACGACGACTACTTTCCCTTCCAGAACAACAGGTTGGGCGCGGCCGAGAACACCGGGCGCGGCGGTTCGGGCAGCGTCATCACGCCGATATCGGCGCCATCAGCGACCGCCAGGGCCAGGTACACCGCACTGCCGTCGGGCTGCGCGCTGAAGCCGTTGCCGGCACTGAGCCGATTCGCGTCCAGGCACACTTCTTCGCCATTGGAGGGCGCATTGATGCGCGCGAACACGGTAGAACAGTCGGCACGGCTGGACAGGTAATCCAGGCTGCCGTCGCGTGCGACCGCCCAGGTGCGGTAGCGCCAGCGCGACGGGCGGTCTTCGCTGACCTGCTGCACGCTGGCCGGATCCAGCTGCAGGTTGGCCGACCACAGGCCGCCTGCGGACAGGCGGGTGAACAGCACGCGCTGGTTGGCTGGATCCAGCCGCGCCTGGGACACGCCGTCCACGCTGCCGAGCAGCTTCCACGGTGTTGTGCGGCGGTCGAACAGCGACAGCCGCATGCGCTCGTCGTGGTCGCGCTCCACCACCAGGATGTGGTCATTGTCGCCGGCGTACAGCGCCTGCAACGGTTGCGCCACCGGTACCGGCAGTGCCACGACCTGCTCGTCGCGCGGTGAGACTTCGTAGATCACCGGCTGGGCCTGGGCATCGCGGCCGGACACCAGCAGGTGCCGGCTGTCGGGCGACCAGTCCGCGGACTGGCGGGTTTCGGGGCGCAACCCTTCCACCGGGCGCAGTGACTCCGGACGGCCCAGGTCGGCCCACCACAGGCCGTAATTGCCGGACCGATCGGAGGTGAACACCAGTTGCCGGCCATCGGGCGCCAGCATCGGCTGGCCATCGCGGCCGTTGGAGGGGAACAGGCGCTCGGGGGTGCCGGGGCGCCCGTCCTTGACCGGCACGCGGAACAGGCCGAACTGCGCCTTGCGGTGCACGAAGGCCAGCATGTTGTTGTGGCGCGACAGCGCCGGCGACTGCGCATCGTCCAGGCCGACATCGCGCAGCGTGCGCGTTTCGGTGTCCAGTTCGTACAGGCGCGCCTCGCTGTCGACACGCCGGCCGAACACGATGTGGCGGCTGTCGCCGCGCCAGGCCCAGCCACGGATCTCGGCCGAATCGCTGGTGAGCTGTTCGGGTTCGCCGCCGGTGGCGGGCAGGCGCCACAGGTCGCCGATCTGCGGATTGCGCACGAACACGATCCAGCGCCCATCGGGCGAGAACCGCGGCGCATAGTCGAAGCTGTCGTCGGCAACCTGATAGTCGATCGGGGTCCAGGCGCCGCTGGCGATATCCAGCACGCGGATGCCGCGGTGCGCATGGCGACCGGACAGCGAACCAAACACCAGGCCGCGCCCGTCCGGGGTCCAGTCGAAGCTGAGCAGCTCGGTACCGTCGCAGCGCGTGACGTGGCGGATCGCGCCGCCGGTCGCGCTGGCGATCAGCACTTCACAGCTGGCCTCGGGCCCGAAGCGCGCAAAGGCGATGTCGCGGCCATTCGGCGACCAGTTCGGGAAGCGGTCCGAATGCCCGACCGGGGTGTCGGTGAGCAGGCGCGCCGGTGCATTGCCCGAGGTCTGCACTTTGATCGCGCTGCCGCCGCCGCTGGCATCGTCGGCCTCGTAGGCGACCTGCGAGCCGTCCGGCGACACCGTGGGATAGGTTTCAAAGCCGGCCGTGGCGGTAATCAGCCGGTACGGGCGCTGCGGGCTGCCGACCACGCGGCTGCCGTCTTCCAGCACGCCGTTTGCCGTCGGGGCACTGGCCGGACGCTGCAGCAGCAGCGCGGTCAGCACCAGCAGCGCCACGGCCATGGCCAGGCCGATGGCCAGGAACACGTAACGCCGGGTACGCCGCCAGCGGCTGCGCGGACGCGGCGCGGGCGCAAGCGTGGGCGCGGCGAACACGGCGGCCAGCGCGTCGCGCTCGTCTTCACCGGGCGCACTGTCGACGTCGGGCAGCGGCTCGGCCAGCACCGATACCGGCTGCAGCAGCCGGTAACCGGTCTTGGCGATGGTTTCGATATAGGCGGTGCCGGCCTCGTCGTCGCGCGAGAACGCCTTGCGCAGCTGGGTGATGGCCTGGGTCAGCACATCGTTGGTGGGCAACGTGTCCGGCCAGACTTCGGCAAACAGGTCGTCGCGGGTCACCACGGCACCGGGCACGCGCATCAGCACCTTGAGCACACCCAGCGCTTTGGGCGTCAGCCGCCGGGGACGGCGCGCGCCATCCACCACCACTTCACGCGAGGACAGCGTGATGGTGCATTCGCCGATCCGGATGCGGTCGGCAGCGGGTGTCTCACTCTCTATGACGTTCATTCCGGTGCTGCTGCAACAACTGAACAACTGGAACGCAGCGACCGAACCGCCAGATTCCGCAAATGGCATCAGCGCAAAGCGCAAAAACACTGAAGCGCGCGAATACTAGCCTAAGCAGGTTAAACGGCGCCTGTGCGTCGGGAAGACATCAGGCCCTCTCTCGCCGACGAATCCATACAATTTGCTGCACTATTCGCGCCTTCGGGCGCGATTTTTTTATCTGCGATTCAGAAAAATTTTATTTTTGATTCAGCTTCGTGCATTCCGAATCATGGTCAGGCCCACCAGGCGCGATACCACCAGCGCCACGTACATCACGCCGGCGAACTGTTCGAGCATCACCAGCGCACGTGCCTGCGGATGGATCGGCACCACGTCGCTGAGGCCGACGCCGGACAACAAGCTGAAGCTCAGATAAAGCAATTCCATCCACGTGCGCAGCTCGTTCTCGCTGGTGGCCACGAAGCTGCCCGAGTACCACTGCTGGCAGACCGCGAAGGCGAAGGCGAACGCCCACGCCAGCAGGGTGAAGGTGGCCCCCGCGGCGAACAGCTCGTCGCGGGTGACCTTGTGGTCCTGCAGCATGTAGGCGATCAGGCTGCCGGCCGTATAGAAGTACAGCAGGCATTCGAGCAGCTGCGCGGTGGTGACCAGCGCCGGGCGCCCGAGCAGCGCGCCGGCGATGGATAACACGACCGAGGGAATGGCCAGCACCAGTGCCAGCCACATGCCCAACGGGCTGCGCCGCACCACCCAGATCGCCAGGCCAAGCACGGCGATGCCGAAGGCGCCGAACAGCGCGCGACCGGCCCCGGACTCGTCCATCGCGGGATAGAGCAGCACGCCCAGCAGCTGCACGGCCAGCAACCAGGCCGACGGATGCCGGCGGGCAATGGCCAGCCACTTGGTGGTGCGCGCTATCGCCATCGTCCGTCCCCCGGGGCCAGGTGTAATGCCCGGAGCTTAGCTCAGCCCTGCCCGGCCGCGTAGTCGCGCACGTCCTGGGTGATCTTCATCGAACAGAAGTGCGGCCCGCACATTGAACAGAAGTGCGCCTCCTTGTGCGCCTCCTTGGGCAGGGTTTCGTCGTGGAATTCACGCGCCTTCTCCGGGTCGAGGCCGAGGTGGAACTGGTCTTCCCAGCGGAACTCGAAGCGCGCCTTGCTCAGCGCGTTGTCGCGCACCTGCGCGCCGGGATGGCCCTTGGCCAGGTCGGCGGCATGCGCGGCGATGCGGTAGGCCATGATGCCGTCGCGCACGTCCTGGCGGTTGGGCAGCCCCAGGTGCTCCTTGGGGGTGACGTAGCAGAGCATGGCGGTGCCATACCAGCCGATCATCGCCGCACCGATCGCGCTGGTGATGTGGTCGTAGCCCGGCGCGATGTCGGTGGTGAGCGGTCCCAGGGTGTAGAACGGTGCTTCGCCGCATTCGTGCAGCTGCTTGTCCATGTTCTCCTTGATGAGCTGCATCGGCACGTGGCCGGGCCCTTCGATCATGGTCTGCACGTCGTGCTTCCAGGCAATCCTGGTGAGTTCGCCCAGCGCTTCGAGTTCGCCGAACTGTGCGGCGTCGTTGGCGTCGGCAATGCAGCCCGGGCGCAGGCCATCGCCAAGCGAGAAGGTCACGTCGTAGGCCTTCATGATTTCGCAGATCTCTTCGAAATGCGTGTACAGGAAGTTCTCGCGCTGGTGCGCCAGGCACCACTTGGCCATGATCGAACCGCCGCGCGAAACGATGCCGGTGACCCGCCTGGCGGTGACCGGCACATGGCGCAGCAGCACGCCGGCATGGATGGTGAAGTAGTCCACGCCCTGCTCGGCCTGTTCGACCAGGGTGTCGCGGAAGATCTCCCAGCTCAGCGCTTCGGCGCGGCCGTCGACCTTCTCCAGCGCCTGGTAGATCGGCACGGTACCGATCGCCACCGGCGAGTTGCGCAGGATCCATTCGCGGGTTTCATGGATGTGCTTGCCGGTGGACAGGTCCATCACAGTGTCGCCGCCCCAGCGGATCGCCCAGACCAGCTTCTCCACTTCTTCGGCGATGCCCGAGGACACCGCGCTGTTGCCGATGTTGGCGTTGATCTTGGTGAGGAAGTTGCGGCCGATGATCATCGGTTCGCTTTCGGGGTGGTTGATGTTGTTGGGCAGCACCGCACGCCCGCGCGCGATTTCCGAACGGACGAATTCGGGGGTGATCACGGCGGGAATGGCCGCGCCGAACGACTGCCCGGGGTGCTGGGCCAGCAGCGCCTTGTCGCGCACCTGCTCCAGCCGCTGGTTCTCGCGGAGGGCGACGAATTCCATTTCCGGGGTGATGATGCCGCGTCGCGCGTAATGCATCTGGGTGACATTGGCGCCGGCCAGCGCGCGGCGTGGCTGCAGACGCGAGGGGAAGCGCACGGCGTCCAGGCGGGCGTCGAGTTCGCGCGAGCGTCCAAACGCCGAGCTCAGGCGCGGCAGCAGTTCGGTGTCGCCGCGTTCGGCCACCCAGCCGGCGCGCAGCGCTGGCAGGCCGGTGGAGAGGTCGATGCGCGCTTCTGGGTCGGTGTAGGGGCCGGAGGTGTCGTAGACGGTCAGCGGGGCGTTGTCGCCGCTGAGCGCGATCTCGCGCATCGGCACCTGCAGGTCGCTGCGCGAACCGGGTACGTGGATCTTGCGGGAGCCGGGGATCGGCCGGGTGACCGAGGCGGAGAGTTGCTGGGCCTGCTGCTGCAGGCTGGAAGGGTGTGCGTTCATCGGCAGCGTCCTGGGTACTCGCCCGCACGGGGTGTGCGGAACGGGGACGAAGCGGCGGCGCACGGCAGGCGCATGGCGCACGCGGTCGGCGCGGCCTGCAGCTGCTGTAGCGAAGCTTCCCTACGCCGGTATCAACCGGATCAGGTTCGATGGGACTGTCTCAACCGTGGCCCCAGGGCCGCGGTACCCCCGCTTCGGGGCGGATTAGAGCACAGTGGCGGCGTAACGTGAACAGGAGGGTCATGCGCGGTTGGCTAGACTGCCGCGCATGGTATTTCGACTCTCCATCGCGCTGGTGGTGCTGCTGGTGCTGGCGGCCGGTGTTGCGCCGGACCCCTTCAACGACGTGGTGCGTGGCGGCCTGGTGCATATCGTGCGGAGCGCCGGCTGGCTGTACCTGCTGGTGGTGTTCATCACCCTCTCCTTCCTGCTGTACCTGGCGTTCGGCCGGCTGGGCAGCCTGCGCATCGGCGGCGAAGACGCCGAGCCGGAGTTCTCCAACGCCAGCTGGATGTCGATGCTGTTCGCGGCCGGCATGGGCATCGGCCTGGTCTTCTGGGGCGCGGCCGAACCGGTCTCGCACTTCGTGATTCCCCCGGAGGGCCTGCCGCCGCAGAGCATGGAAGCGGCGCGCGCATCGATGCGCTATGCGTTCTTCCACTGGGGCCTGCACCCGTGGGCGATCTATGCGCTGATCGGGCTGGCGATGGCGTGGTTCCAGTTCAACCGCGACGGGCGGGGCCAGATCAGCGACCTGCTGCAGCCGTTGATCGGCGCGCACCACCGTGGCTGGATCGGCACGGTGGTGAACGTCGCGGCGGTGGTCGCCACGGCGATCGGCGTGGCCACCACGCTAGGCTTCGGCACCATTCAGATCGCGGCCGGCATGGAGCGCGTGTTCGGCATCCGCGCCAACGTGCCGTCGCAGTTGACGATCATCGCGGTGGCGTTCGTGCTGTACATGGCCTCCACCGCCAGCGGGGTCAACCGCGGCATCAAGTGGCTGTCCAACTTCAACCTGGGCCTGGCCGCGCTGCTGCTGGCACTGGTGATGGTGCTGGGCCCCACGGCCTTCATCTTCGATACGTTCACCACCACGATCGGTTCCTACCTCAACCAGCTTGTGACGATGAGCCTGCGCATGTCGCCGTTCTCGGGCAGCACGTGGGTGGCGGACTGGACGATCTTCTACTGGGCGTGGTGGATCGCGTGGGCACCGTTCGTGGGCTCGTTCATCGCGCGGGTGTCGCGCGGCCGCACCATCCGCGAGTTCGTGCTCGGCGTGGTGATCGCGCCGAGCGTGCTCGGCTTCCTGTGGTTCTCGGTGTTCGGCGGCACCGCGCTGTGGTCGCAGATCTTCGGCCACGTCGACCTGGTGCAGGCATTGGGCAATGGCTACGAAACCGTTCTGTTCACCATGTTCGACAGCCTGCCGATGCCGACCGTGCTGTCGGTGATCGCGCTGGTGCTGTTGATGATCTTCTTCGTCACCTCGGCCGACTCGGCGGTGCTGGTCCTGGCCAGCATGTCCACCGACGAAGCGGGCGACCCACCGCTATCGCGGAAGGTCACCTGGGGCGTGGCGATTGCGCTGATTGCAGGCGTGCTGCTGTTGGCCGGCGGCCTGGATGCATTGCAGGGCATGATCACCATCGCCGCCCTGCCGTTCGCGCTGCTGATGCTGGCGGTGATCTACTCGCTGTACCGCGTGTTGGATGTGGAATACCAGCTGCAACGCCGCCGCGCATTGCGTGCGCGACGGATGATGGACGCATGGATCGAGCGCGAGATTGCCGCGCAGGAAGAGACGCGGGATGAGGCTTCTCGGGCTGAGTCCTAGAAGCAGCGTCTCAGTACTACGTGCAGGGGCGGCCGCCCCCATACATGGTCGCGTGCGGTGAGAAAGAGCAGCCGGGCAAGGCCCGGCTCTACCGCTTTTCGGTGACTCACCTGTCCACCGTCGGAGGGTCGGCGGGGGTGGGTTTGAGGGGGCACGAGCCGCATGGATGCGGCGATGAGCTTACATGGACGTACTTGCAGCGTCCCCCACAAACCCACACCCGACGGCCCTGACCAGGGAAACCATACAGACGGCGGCTGTTCGCCTTAATCCAACAGCGAGCCGGGCAGAGCCCGGCTCTACGGCATTCATGCAATCCGGGGTTTGCAGTTATTCCATGCAATCCGGGACCTGCACTCGTCAGTACCCCGCAGCCTGCCCATCCTTGCGGCTTTCCGAAGCGCCGTAGTACACGCCCGTTTCCGGGTCGCGCATGATCGCCTGGTAACCGCCGTACGGGCCGTCGGCGAAGGTAACGCGGTGCCCCTTGCGCATCAGCGCGCGCACGGTTTCGTACGGGTAGCCCGTTTCCAGGTTCACCTCGCCGCCGTCGCTCATCGCCGTCGCCTGCCCGGTCGGCTCCGTCGAACCCTCGTGCTGGATGCGCGGCGCATCGCCCGCCTCCTGCAGGTTCATCCCGAAGTCCACCATGTTCATCACGATCTGCGCATGGCCCTGCGGCTGCATCGCACCGCCCATCACCCCGAAACTCATGTACGGCTTCCCGTCCTTGGTCACGAAGCCCGGAATGATCGTCTGGAACGGACGCTTGCCCGGCGCATAGCCGTTCGGATGATCCTTGCGCAGCACGAACATCTCGCCGCGATCCTGCAGGATGAAGCCCAGCCCCGGCGGCGCCATCCCGCTGCCCATGCCCCGGTAGTTCGACTGGATCAACGACACCATCATCCCGTCCGCGTCCGCCACCGTCATGTAGATCGTGTCGCCTTCCTCCAGCTGCTTCGGCGTGCCCGGCTGCACCTCGCGCAACGCCTTGTCCATCGAAATCAGCTTGCGACGCTCCGCCGCATACTCCTTCGACACCAGCTTCTGCACCGGCGCCGGCTGGAACGCCGGGTCCGTATAGAACCTCGCACGATCCGCAAACGCCAGCTTCTTCGCCTCCACGAACAGATGCACATGCTCCGGGGACCCGAACGGAATCTTCGAGAAATCGTAGCCCTCCAGCACGTTCAGGATCTGCAGCGCCGCGATGCCCTGGCTGTTCGGCGGCAACTCCCACACGTCATAACCCCGGTAGTTGCTGCTGACCGGCTCCACCCACTCCCCGTGGTGGCTCGCCATGTCCTCATAGCTCAGGTAGCCACCGTTCGCCTTGAAGTACGTACCGATCTTCCGCGCGATGTCGCCCTTGTAGAACGCATCGCGCCCGCCCGTTGCAATCTGCTCCAGCGTGTTCGCCAGGTTCGGATTCTTCCACATCTCACCCTTGCGCGGCGCATGCCCGTTGATCGTGAACTGCTCCTTGAAGCCCGGGTACTGCGACAGCTTCGGCACCGAACGGTCCCAGTAGTACGCGATCACCTCCGCCACCGGATGCCCCTCGCGCGCATAGCGGATCGCCGGCGCCAGGTTCTCCGCCATCGGCTTGCGCCCGAACTTTTCATGCAGCGCGAACCAGCCATCCACCGCGCCCGGCACCGACACCGGCAGCGGCCCCGTCGCCGGAATGTCCTTCAGCCCACGCCGCTGGAACTCCGCCAGCGTCAGCGACTTCGGCGACCGGCCCGAACCGTTGTAGCCGTACAGCTTCTGCGTCTTCGGATCCCACACGATCGCGAACAGATCCCCGCCCACCCCGTTACCGGTCGGCTCCATCAACCCCAGCGCCGCATTGGCCGCAATCGCCGCGTCCACAGCCGACCCGCCGCCCTTCATCACCTCCAGCGCGATCTGCGTGGCCAGCGGCTGCGACGTCGCCGCCATCGCGTGCGGCGCGATCACCTCCGAACGGGTCGCGAAGTCCCGCCCGGTCACCCGGTCGGCAGCGGAAGAGAACAGCGGCAACGCGCACAGCAGCGCGGTGGCCAGTACGGCACGGGCAAGGGGTCGGGACACGGTTGGGGATTCCAGGTAGAGAGATAACCCACCGATGGTCGCCGCAGTGGCCGCATTCGCACATCCGACAATGGTCATGCACGACACACGCTCAAGCCGATATTCCGCGCGGAAACCCCGCTTCAATACTTGAACCCGGGTTCACCGGAACGATTTCACCCGCAACCATCCTTGTGCGACAGGGCTTTGCGCTCGATACAGGCGAAACTGTTGGAAATCGGCTTTCCACGGTTGACAGCGGCAAAACCGCTGTGGTTTTCTCGATCACATGTTGCAGCGCCACACGCCCATTCGCGAATCCATCGAGCACGCCGGACCCGGCGCGGCCTCGATCCGTTCGCTTCTTGTCCTCGTACTTATTACCCAACCAACAGGTGCGGGACGGACCGGCGTGTAAGCAGAACTGCCAGGTATCCATCAAAACCCGCACCCACCCAGGTGCGGGTTTTTTCGTTTCAGAACCCTTCGATTCTTCTTCCTTCCGCCACACCTTCCAGAGGACCTCCCCCATGAGCACCAACGACCTGCCCCAGATCAAGATCGCTGTTGTCGGCTATGGCAGCCAGGGCCGCGCCCACGCCCTGAACCTGCGTGAGTCCGGATTCGATGTCGTCATCGGCCTGCGTCCGGGCGGCCCGACCGAGGTCAAGGCGCAGGCGGACGGCTTTACCGTCAAGGCCCCGGCCGAGGCCGTCAAAGACGCCGACCTGGTCGCCGTGCTGACCCCGGACATGGTGCAGAAGAAGCTCTACGAAGACGTGCTGGCGCCGAACATGAAACAGGGCGCGGTGCTGCTGTTCGCGCACGGCCTGAACGTGCACTTCAACATGATCGCCCCGCGCGAGGACCTGGACGTGGTGCTGGTCGCGCCCAAGGGCCCGGGCGCGCTGGTCCGCCGCGAATACGAAATCGGCCGTGGCGTGCCGTGCATCTGGGCGGTCTACCAGGACCGCAGCGGCAAGGCCGCCGAGTACGCGCTGGCTTATGCCGCCGGCCTCGGCGGTGCGCGCGCCAACCTGATCCAGACCACCTTCAAGGAAGAAACCGAAACCGACCTGTTCGGTGAGCAGGCGGTGCTGTGCGGCGGCGCCTCGGCGCTGGTCCAGGCCGGTTTTGAAACGCTGGTGGAAGCCGGTTACCAGCCCGAAATCGCCTACTACGAAGTGCTGCACGAACTGAAGCTGATCGTGGACCTGTTCTACGAAGGCGGCATCACCCGCATGCTGGAGTTCATCTCCGAAACCGCGCAGTACGGCGACTACGTGAGCGGCCCGCGGGTGATCGATGCCGGCACCAAGGAGCGCATGAAGGCGGTGCTGACCGACATCCAGGACGGCACCTTCACCAAGAACTGGGTGGCCGAGTACGAAGCGGGCCTGCCGAACTACAACAAGTTCAAGCAGGCCGACCTGGAACATCCGATCGAGAAGGTAGGCAAGGAACTGCGCGCCAAGATGGTCTGGTTGCAAAGTCAAGCCGCGTAACCGCGGCTCCCCCACCGCTTTCGCAAAGGTCACCGCATGAACACCTCCGCACACAGCACCGCGCCCCGCAACGGCGCACGCTGGTTGACGCAGGCCCTGGAAGCCGAGGGCGTCGACACGCTGTTCGGCTATCCGGGCGGCACCATCATGCCCTTCTACGACGCCCTGGTGGACTCGGGGCTCAAGCACATCCTGGTCCGCCACGAACAGGGCGCGGCCCTTGCCGCCAACGGCTACGCCCGCGCCAGCGGACGGGTCGGGGTGTGCGTGGCCACCTCCGGCCCGGGCGCCTCCAACCTGGTCACCGGCATTGCCGACGCGATGCTGGATTCGGTACCGATGGTCTGCATCACCGGCCAGGTCGCCACCCCGCTGCTGGGCACCGACGCGTTCCAGGAACTGGACGTGTTCGGCCTGACCCTGCCGATCGTCAAGCACAGCTGGCTGGTGCGTTCAGTCGACGAGCTGCCGCGCATCGTCCGCGAAGCCTTCCGCATTGCCCGCGAAGGCCGCCCCGGCCCGGTGCTGATCGACCTGCCCAAGGACGTGCAGGTCGCTGACGCCAGCCACCTGCCGGCGCATGTCCCCGAAACGGTGAACCCGCCTGCGGGTCCGCAGGATGAGGCCGTGGCGGCCGCCATCGCCGCGATCCAGGCCGCCGAAAAGCCGGTGATCTATGCCGGCGGTGGCGTCGCCCTGGGCGATGCGGTCGAGGACTTCCGCGCCTTCGTCAACGCCACCGCCATTCCCACCGTGCTGACCCTGCGCGGCCTGGGCGGCCTGCCGGCGCAGCATCCCCATTACCTGGGCATGCTGGGCATGCACGGCACCCGCGCGGCCAACATGGCGGTGCAGGAAAGCGACCTGCTGGTGGTCGTGGGCGCACGTTTCGACGACCGCGCCACCGGCAAGTTGAACGAGTTCGCCCCGTTCGCGCGGGTCATCCACATCGACGCCGACGCCTATGAAATCTCCAAGCTGCGCACCGCAGACGTCGCCGTGCCGGGCAACGTCGGCACCGCGCTGCGCGCACTGACCGCCGCACTGCCCAGCCCCGCACCAACACAGGACGCGTGGCGCAAGCGCTGCGCGGGCCACCGCGAGCGCTTCGCCGCGCGTTACGACGCCCCCGGCGTACACATCTACGCCCCGGCGCTGCTGAAGCGCCTGAGCGAAGTCGCCCCGGCCGACGCCATCATTGCCTGCGACGTGGGCCAGCACCAGATGTGGGTGGCCCAGCACTGCCGCTTCAACCATCCGCGCAACCACCTGACCAGCGGCGCGCTGGGCACCATGGGCTTTGGCCTGCCGGCGGCGATGGGCGCGCAGTTCGCCTGTCCCGAGCGCACCGTGGTACTGGTCTCCGGCGATGGCAGCTTCATGATGAACGTGCAGGAGCTGGCCACCATCGCCCGCTGCCGCCTGCCAGTGAAGATCGTACTGCTGGACAACAGTTCGCTGGGCATGGTCCGGCAGTGGCAGGAACTGTTCTTCGCCGAGCGCTACAGCGAGATCGACCTGTCCGACAACCCGGACTTCGCCGCACTGGCCAAGGTGTTCGGCATTCCGGCCACCCGCATCGAGGCGCGCGACGACGTCGAAGGCGGCCTGGCCGCGCTGCTGGCCGAGCCCGGCCCGGCCCTGCTGCACGTGGCCATCGACGCGCGCGCCAACGTGTGGCCGCTGGTCCCGCCCAACAATGCCAACAGCACCATGCTGGAAAGCAACCCCGCCCACCAGCCGCAGGAGTTCCCCCATGCAATACCGGCTTGACCTGGTGCTGGTTCCGGCCGAAGGCGCGCTGCTGCGCGTGATCGGCATGGCCGAACGCCGCGGCTTCGCCCCGCGCGCGATCGTCGGCGCGCCCAATGCCGCCGACGATGGCCGCTGGCACCTGCAGCTGGTGGTGGACAGCACCCGTCCGCCGGAAACCCTGTGCCGCCAGATCGAGAAGATCTACGACTGCGTGTCGGTGCGGATCAGCGCGCTGGAGCCCGGCGCTGGAGTATCGGCATGAACGCCCGCACCGTGGTTACGGTGCCGGTACGGAGGGGCCTTCTCGCAGGCCCGTCGACGTCGCGCAACCGCCTCGCGCCTGCGTGCCATGGCCATGCCTGCTAGCCGCGCGCCCCAGGAACCGGAAGTAGGCGACGTAAGCGTCGCCGACGTGCTGGCCGCGCAGGCGCGGCTGCGCCGGTTCCTGCCGCCGACCCCGCTGCATTACGCAGAGCGGTTCGGTACCTGGCTGAAGCTGGAGAACCTGCAGCGCACCGGGTCGTACAAGGTGCGCGGTGCGTTGAATGCGCTGCTGGCCGGGCGCGAGCGCGGCGACGACCGTCCGGTGATCTGCGCTTCGGCCGGCAACCACGCCCAGGGCGTGGCGTGGTCGGCCTATCGGCTGGACATTCCGGCGATCACGGTGATGCCGCATGGCGCCCCGGCGACCAAGATCGCCGGCGTTGCGCACTGGGGCGCCACCGTGCGCCAGCATGGCAACAGCTATGACGAGGCCTACGCCTTCGCCCGCGCACTGGCCGAACAGCACGGCTATCGCTTCCTGTCCGCGTTCGACGACCCGGACGTGATCGCCGGCCAGGGCACGCTGGGCATCGAACTGGCCGCGCACGCGCCGGACGTGGTGATCGTGCCGATCGGCGGTGGCGGCCTGGCCTCTGGCGTGGCGCTGGCACTGAAATCGCAGGGCGTGCGCATCGTCGGCGCGCAGGTCGAAGGCGTCGATGCGATGGCCCGCGCGATCCGGGGCGACAGCCGTGAGATCGCGCCGGTGCCGACCCTGGCCGACGGCGTCAAGGTAAAGATTCCCGGCCAGCTGACCCGCCGCCTGTGCAGCGCGCTGCTGGACGACGTGGTGATCGTGCGCGAAGCCGAGCTGCGTGAAACCCTGGTACGGCTGGCGCTGGAAGAACACATCATTGCCGAAGGCGCCGGTGCGCTGGCACTGGCGGCCGGCCGCCGCGTCGCCGGCCGGCGCAAGTGCGCGGTGGTATCCGGCGGCAACATCGACGCGATGGTGCTGGCCCAGCTGCTTTCCGATATCCGCCCGCGCGCGCCGCGCAAGCCGCGCCGACGCGCCAGCGAGCGAACACGGCCGCCCCTACCGACCGTGCTCGCGCCACCCCCGACTTCCCCTGTTCTTCCTTCCCCTGCCTTGCCATCCGACCTTGCCGTCGAGGAGACCTCCTGGTGACTACGCCCAACTCCCCCCGAATTCGAATTTTCGACACCACCCTGCGCGACGGCGAACAGTCGCCCGGCTGCAGCATGAGCCCGCAGCAGAAGCTGGTGATGGCCCGCGCGCTCGATGAGCTGGGCGTGGACATCATCGAGACCGGTTTCCCGGCAAGCTCGCAGTCCGACCGCGACGCGATGGCGATGATCGGCCGCGAAGTGCGCCGCCCGACCCTGGCAGTGCTGTCGCGCTGCCTGGCGGCCGACATCGAGACCTCGGCCCGCGCCCTGGACGCGGCCGCCAATGCGCGCCTGCACGTGTTCCTGTCGACCAGCCCGCTGCACCGCGAGCACAAGCTGCGCATGAGCCGCGAGCAGGTGCTGGAGTCGGTGCACAAGCACGTCAGCCTGGCGCGCAGCTACATCGACGACGTGGAATTCTCCGCCGAGGATGCGACCCGCACCGAAGAAGACTTCCTGGTGGAAGTCGCGCGCGTGGCGGTAGCCGCCGGCGCCACCACCATCAACCTGCCCGACACCGTGGGCTTCACCACCCCCGAAGAGATCCGCGGCATGTTCCAGCGGGTCATCGCCGGGGTGCCCGACAGCGACCGCATCATCTTCAGCGCGCATTGCCACAACGACCTGGGCCTGGCCGTGGCCAACTCGCTGGCCGCCATCGAAGGCGGCGCGCGGCAGGTGGAGTGCACCATCAACGGCATCGGCGAACGTGCCGGCAACTGCTCGCTGGAAGAACTGGCGATGGTGCTGAAGGTGCGCAACGCCTTCTACGAGGAAGACACCCGGATCAACACCCCGCGCATCGTCTCCACCTCGCAGCTGCTGCAGCGCCTGGTCGGCATGCCGGTCCAGCGCAACAAGGCGATCGTGGGCGCCAACGCCTTCGCGCACGAGTCGGGCATCCACCAGCACGGCATGCTGCGCCATCGCGGCACCTACGAGATCATGCGTCCGGAAGACGTGGGCTGGGAAAACTCGCAGATGGTGCTGGGCCGCCACAGCGGCCGGGCCGCAGTGGAAGCACGCCTGCGCGCCCTGGGCTTCTGGCTGGAGGAAGAAGAGCTGAAGCTGGTGTTCGAACAGTTCAAGTCGCTGTGCGAACAGCAGCGCGTGGTCACCGATGCCGACCTGCAGGTACTGATGCAGGGCAGCTCCACCCAGAACGGGTACCGCCTGGCCTCGATGACCATCAGCGACGTCGGCAGCCGCGCGAACGCGCTGGTCGAACTGTCCGACCCGGACGGCAACCGCGTCGCCGAAACCGCGCAGGGCGACGGCCCGGTGGATGCACTGTTCGGCGCACTGGCGGCCGCCACCGGCGTACAGCTGATGCTGGACAGCTACCACGTGCACAGCGTAGGCATCGGCGCCGACGCGCGCGGCGAAGCCAACCTGAGCGTGCGCCACGAGGGCGTGGAGTACGAAGGGACCGGCACCAGCCGCGACATCATCGAAGCCTCCGCGCTGGCCTGGCTGGACGTGGCCAACCGCCTGCTGCGCCAGCACCAGGCCAGTACCGAACACACCGCCGCAACCGCGGCCGCCTGAGGAATCCCGCATGAGCGCCTTCGACTCGCCGTTCGTCCCCGACAGCACCCAGCAATGGAATTCGCACGACTACGCCATCGACGCCGGCTTCGTGCCGGTGCTCGGCGGCGCGGTGGCACGCCTGCTCGACCCGCAGCGCGGCGAGCGCATCCTCGACCTGGGCTGTGGCGACGGCGTGCTGAGTTTCGACCTGGCGCTCAGCGGTGCCACCGTGGTCGGCGTGGACAGTTCGCCGGAACTGATCGGCGGCGCCCGCGCGCGCGGGATCGACGCGCGCCTGATGGACGCGCACGCGATGACCTTCGAGCGCTGCTTCGATGCGGTGTTCAGCAATGCCGCGCTGCACTGGATGCGCGAACCGGACCGGGTGATCGACGGCGTCCGCCGCGCCCTGCGCAGCGGCGGTCGCTTCGTCGCCGAGATGGGCGGCCAGGGCAACGTGGCCACCGTCACCAGCGCACTGCAGGCCGCGCTGTGCAGCAACGGCCATGCGGTGCCGGCGTTCCCGTGGTACTTCCCCAGCGCCGACGAGTATGCCGAGCGCCTGCGCGCGCAGGGCTTCCAGGTCCGCCATATCGAGTCCCTGCCGCGCCCGACCGTGCTGCCCACCGGCATGGCCGGCTGGCTGCGCACCTTCGCCTCGCCGTTCCTGGCCGGGCTGGACAGCGCCCAGCGCCAGCGCGTGATCGACGACACCGTGGCGCTGCTCGCGCCCAGCCAGCGCAACGCGCACGGCCAGTGGACCGCCGACTACGTGCGGCTGCGCTTCGACGCGCGCCTGCGCGCTTCCTGATTCGACCTTTCCGCACTATCGTCACATGAACCCGCAAGGCCATCCCATGACCCCAGCTCCCCGCACCCTGTACGACAAACTGTGGGACGCCCACGTGGTCGTACCCGAATCGGACAGCGCGCCCGCCGTGCTGTACATCGACCTGCACCTGATCCATGAAGTGACCTCGCCGCAGGCGTTCACCGAGCTGCGCGAGCGCGGCCTGTCGCCGCGCCGCCCGGACCGGACCAAGGCCACCATGGACCACTCCACGCCGACCCTGCCGGCGGCGGCCGACGGCACCCTGCCCTACGCCAGCGCTGCTTCCGAAGCGCAGGTGGCGATGCTGGCGCGCAACTGCGCCGAGCACGGCATCGAACTGTTCGACATGCAGTCGGCCAACCGCGGCATCGTGCACGTGATCGCGCCCGAGCAGGGCTTCACCCAGCCGGGCATGACCATCGTCTGCGGCGACAGCCACACCTCCACGCATGGTGCGTTCGGCGCGCTGGCGTTCGGCATCGGCACCAGCGAAGTGGGCCACGTGCTGGCCACCCAGTGCCTGCTGCAGCGCAAGGCCAAAACCATGGCGATCACCGTCGACGGCGCGCTGGCGCCGGGCGTGGGCGCCAAGGACGTGGTGCTGCACATCATCGGCGTGATCGGCGTCAACGGCGGCACCGGGAACGTGCTGGAGTTCCGTGGCAGCGCGATCACCGCGATGGACATGGAGCAGCGCATGACCCTGTGCAACATGTCGATCGAAGCTGGCGCCCGCGCCGGCATGGTCGCACCCGACCAGGTCACCTTCGACTGGGTCGCCAACACTCCGCGCGGCCCGAAGGGCATCGAGTTCGACGTGGCCGTGGCGCACTGGAACCAGCTGCGCAGCGATGACGGCGCGCGCTTCGACGCCGAAGTGCATATCGACGCCGCCGACATCCGTCCGACCCTGACCTGGGGCACCCATCCGGGTACCGCTATCGCGGTGGACGCGCCGATTCCGGCCGCCAACGATGCCGCCGACCAGAAGGGCCTGGACTACATGCACTTCCACGCCGGGCAGACCCTGGCTGGCACCCCGGTGGACGTGGTGTTCGTCGGCTCCTGCACCAATGGCCGGCTGAGCGACATGCGCGAAGTGGCGCAGGTGCTGCAGGGCCGCCACGTGGCCTCCGGCGTGCGCATGCTGGTGGTACCAGGCTCGGAGATCGTCAAGCGCCAGGCCGAAGCCGAAGGCATCCACGCCATCGTTCGCGCGGCCGGTGCCGAATGGCGCGAACCGGGCTGCTCGATGTGCATCGCCATGAACGGCGACCTGGTCGCCCCCGGCCAGCTGGCGGTGAGCACCAGCAACCGCAATTTCGAAGGTCGCCAGGGCCCCGGTTCGCGCACCCTGCTGGCCTCACCGATGACCGCTGCCTGGGCCGCGGTGAACGGCCGGGTGGCCGACCCGCGTGACCTGTATGCCGCACAGGAGGTGGCCTGATGAGCGGCTTCCGCACCCTGACCTCGACCAGCGTCGTGCTGCGCGAGACCAACATCGACACCGACCAGATCATTCCGGCGCGGTTCCTGTCCACCACCGAACGCGCCGGGCTCGGCAAGCACGCCTTCAACGACTGGCGCTGGCAGGCCGATGGTGCCCCGAATCCCGGGTTCGCCTTCAACCAGCCGCACAACGCTGGCCGCAGCATCCTGCTGGCCGGACGCAACTTCGGCTGCGGCTCCTCGCGCGAGCACGCGCCGTGGGCACTGGCCGACCTGGGCCTGCGCGCCATCGTCAGCAGCGAGATCGCCGACATCTTCCGTGGCAACGCCTTGAAGAACGGCCTGCTGCCGATCGTGCTGGACGAAGCCGACGTACAGACCCTGATGCAGCGCCCCGACGATGCCTTGACCGTGGACGTCGCCGCGCGCGAACTGCGCACGCCCGACGGCCGCGTTTACACCTTCCCGCTGGACGGCTTCTCGCAGACCTGCCTGCTGGAAGGCGTGGACCAGCTGGGATATCTGCTGGGCCGCACCCCTGACATTGAACGTTACGAGAGTGAACATGCACGCTGAGATCGTCGTTTTACCCGGTGATGGCATCGGTCCTGAAGTCGCCGCTGCCGCCGTTGCGGTGCTGGGCGCCGTCGCCGAACGCTTTGGCCACGCCTTCACCTTCAGCGAGCACGACATCGGTGGCATCGCCATCGACCGCCACGGCGAACCGCTCCCGGCCGCCACCCTGGACGCCTGCCGCCAGGCCAACGCCATCCTGCTCGGCGCCGTGGGCGGCCCGAAGTGGTCCGACCCGAACGCCAAAGTGCGCCCTGAGCAGGGTCTGCTGGCGATCCGCAAGGCCCTTGGCCTGTACGCCAACCTGCGCCCGGTGCGCACCCACCCCGCCGCCCTTGGCGCCTCGCCGATCAAGGCCGAACTGCTCGAAGGCGTCGACTTCGTGGTCGTGCGTGAACTCACCGGCGGCATCTACTTCGGCGAAAAGACCCGCACCGCCGACACCGCCAGCGACCTGTGCAGCTACAGCGTCGGCGAGATCGAACGCGTCATGCGCAGCGCCTTCCGCCTGGCCCAGCAGCGCCGCGGCAAGGTCACCTCGGTAGACAAGGCCAACGTACTGGAAACCTCGCGCCTGTGGCGCGACGTCGCCGCACGCATCGGCCGCGAAGAGTTCCCCGAAATCGCCCTCGAACACCAGCTGGTCGACTCCATGGCCATGCACCTGCTGGCCAAGCCGCGCGAGTACGACGTGATCGTGACCGAGAACATGTTCGGCGACATCCTGACCGATGAGGCGTCGATGTTGGCAGGTTCCCTCGGCCTGCTGCCGTCGGCATCGCTGGGCGAACCCGGCGCCGTGGGCATCTACGAACCCATCCACGGCTCGGCGCCGGATATCGCCGGCAGGGGCATCGCAAACCCGTACGCCACGATTTTCAGCGCCGCGATGCTGCTGCGCCATTCGTTGGGATTGGAAGCAGAAGCGGCAGCCGTGGAAGCCGCCGTGCATGCCGCGTTGGACGATGGTGTGTTCACCGCGGACCTGGCCGCAAAGAGCCAGGCGGTGTCGACCACGCAGGCCACCGACGCCGTGTTGGCGCGGTTGAAGTGACGGAAGGTGCCGGCCGTTGGCCGGCACCACCATTTCGATTCGGGGTCATGCGTTAAAGAACGTTGAGCAGTTCCGTGCGGTCGTTTGGGAACCGACCCTACCAGTGCAGCAATCCCTGGCATGCGTAGTGACACGCCATGCGTGTCCGCCGTTCCCTCCGCGCACGACCATCTATCGGGGGCGGCCGCCGGGTAGCCCCCGGAGGGACGCTAGAAAACATGGATGTTTTCTAGCAGCCCCCATGGATGGGATCACGGCGTGTCCCGGAGCGGGGCTGCCCGGCGGCCGCCCCTGCACGTAAGAACTGAAACGCCGCCGCTTTGCGCTTTACGCTTCCCCAGCCTCATCCGGTTTAACCCGGAACCATGCCGCATACAACGCCGGCAGGAACACCAGCGTCAACACCGTGCCCACGATCAGCCCGCCCATGATCGAGATCGCCATCGACCCATAGAACGCGCTGCGCGACAGCGGAATCATCGCCAGCACCGCCGCCAGCGCGGTCAGCACGATCGGACGGAAACGGCGCACCGTCGCATCGATGATCGCGTGCCAGCGGTCATGCCCCGCATCGATGTCCTGCTGGATCTGATCGATCAGGATCACCGAATTGCGCATGATCATGCCCGCCAGCGCAATCGTACCCAGCAACGCCACGAACCCGAACGGCGCCCGGAACAGCAGCAGGAACAGCGTCGCCCCGATGATCCCCAGCGGCGCCGTCACCAGCACCATCGCCGCCCGCGAGAAACTGCGCAGCTGCAGCATCAGCAACGTCGCCACCACGATCAGGAACAACGGCATGCCCGCCTTGATCGAATTCTGGCCACGCGCCGAATCCTCCACCGTACCGCCCGTCTCCAGCAGATACCCCGACGGAAGCTCCGCCCGGATTCCTTCCAGCGTCGGCAACAACTGCTGCACCACATCCAGCGGCTGCTTCCCGTCGCCGATGTCCGCACGCACCGTCACCGTCGGCAACCGGTTGCGATGCCAGATGATCCCGTCCTCGAACACATACTCCAGCCGCGCCACCTGCGACAGCGTCACCGACGTACCGCTGGCCGTCGGAATTGCCAGGCTGCCCAGCATGTCCAGCCGCACCCGCTCATTGTCCGGACCGCGCAGCAGCATCTCGATCAGGCGGTTGCCCTCCCGATACGTGCTCACGCTCATCCCCGACAGCGACGTGCCCAGCAACTGGCTCACCTGTGCACTGCTTACCCCCAGCGCCCGCGCACGGTCCTGGTCGATCACCAGCCGCACCACCTTGCTCGGCTCGCTCCAGTCCAGGTTCACGTTCATCACGTGCGGGTTCTCCCGCACCTTCGCCTCCACCTTGCGCGCGATCGCCTGCACCTGCTCGATATGCTCGCCCGAAACCCGCATCTGCACCGGATAGCCCACCGGCGGCCCGTTCTCCAGACGCGTCACCCGCATCTGCACGTCCGGGAACTGCGGGATCACCTCCTTCAGCAACCAGCTGCGAGTCGCCTCACGCGCCTCCGCGTTCTCGGTCAACACCACGAACTGCGAGAAATTGGTCGCCGGCAGCTGCTGGTCCAGCGGCAGGTAGAAGCGCGGCGACCCCGTGCCCACGTAGGCCACGTAGTTGCTGATGCCCTCCCGCCCCTTCAGCAGTTTCTCCAGCTTGTGCGCCTGTGCCTGCGTCGCCTGCAGCGACGCACCTTCGGCCAGCTCGATGTCCACCATCAGCTCCGGCCGGGTCGAATCCGGGAAGAACTGCTGCGGCACGAAGCGGAACATCAGCAGCGAGAACACGAACAACGCCGCCGTCGCCGCGATCACCCACCAGCGATGGCGCAGGCAGCCGTCCAGGAATCGCCGGAAGCGCGTATAGAACGGCCGCTGGTACGGATCGTGGTCGTGCGCGTGCTGCTTGGGCACGATGAACCGCGCCAGCGCCGGGAACCGATCACCCCACGCCTGCCGCCGCGCATGCCAGCGCGCCGCGAAACTGCCCGGCTTCGGCGGCTGCGGATTGAACAGGTCCGGCAGCATCTTGTCGCCCAGGTACGGAATGAACAGCACCGCCGCGATCCACGACACCACCAGCGCAATGGTCACCACCTGGAACAGCGAACGCGTGTACTCGCCCGTGCTCGACGCCGCCGTCGCGATCGGCAGGAAGCCCGCCGCCGTGATCAACGTACCGGTCAGCATCGGAAATGCAGTGGACTCCCACGCAAAACTCGCCGCGCGCAGGCGGTCGTAGCCCTGCTCCATCTTGGTGGCCATCATCTCCACCGCGATGATCGCATCGTCCACCAGCAGGCCCAGCGCCAGCACCAGCGCGCCCAGCGAAATCTTGTGCAGGCCGATGTCGAAGTAGTGCATGACGAAGAACGTCATCGCCAGCACCAGCGGAATGGTCACGCCCACCACCAGCCCGGTGCGCAGCCCCAGCGAGAAGAAGCTCACCAGCAGCACGATCACCACCGCCTCGGTCAGCACCTGCACGAACTCGCCGACCGACTCTTCCACCGCATGCGGCTGGTCGGAGACCTTGCGCAGCTGCATTCCCGCCGGCAGCGTCTTCTGCAGGCGTTCGAACTCCGCGTCCAGGGTCGAACCCAGCTTCAGGATGTCACCGCCGTCCTTCATCGCCACCGCAATGCCGATCGCGTCCTCGCCCATGAAGCGCATCTTCGGCGAGGCCGGGTCGGCGAAGCCGCGCTTGATCTCGGCGATGTCGCCCAGGTGCAGGGTGCGGTCGCCCGCCTGGATCGGGAAGCGACGAATATCGTCCACGCTCTGGAACTGGCCGGTCACGCGCAGCTGCACGCGGTCGGTCGGCGTTTCGAAGAAGCTGGTCGCGGTGATCGCGTTCTGGTCGGCCAGCGCCTGCTGCACCTGCTGCAGCGACACGCCCAGCGTGGCCAGCTTGGTGTTGGACAGCTCGATCCAGATCTTCTCGTCCTGCAGGCCTTCCAGCTCGATCTTGCCCACGTCCGGCACCCGCTGCAGCTCCAGCTGGATGCGGTCGGCGTAGTCGCGCATCACCGCGTAGTCGAAGCCCTGCCCGGTCAACGCATAGATGTTGCCGAAGGTGTCGCCGAACTCATCGTTGAAGAACGGCCCCACGATCTCGCGCGGCAACGTCGGCTTGATGTCGCCCACCCGCTTGCGCACCTGGTACCACAGGTCGGGAATCGCCTTGGAACGCAGGCTGTCGCGCGCCACGAAGATCACCTGCGACTCGCCCGGGCGCGAGTACGAGCGGATGAACTCGTACTGCCCGGTGTTCAACAGCGCCTTTTCGATCGGCTCGGTCACCTGCCGCGAGACCTGCTCGGCGGTGGCGCCCGGCCACAGCGTGCGCACCACCATCACCTTGAAGGTGAACGGCGGATCCTCGGACTGGCCCAAGTGCTTGTACGACCACGCACCGATGATGGCGAAGGCGAGCATGGCAAACAGCACCAGCGCGCGGTTGCCCAGTGCCCACTCGGAAAGATTGAAGCGGCGCACGGGTCAGTGCGCCTTGGCTGCGGCAGCCGGCGCGGCGGCCGGCGTCAGCACCGGCCGGTTCTGCCGGTCGACCGGGGTCACCACCTGGCCTTCGCGCAGCAGGTGCCCGCCCGCAGCGACCACCCAATCCTGCGCGGCCACGCCGGAAAGCACCGGCACCGATTCGGGACCGTACGCACCTACCGTGACCGGCGTGGATTTCAGCGCCCCGTTGGCCGGGTTCACCACCCACACGCTGGGCGCGCCGTTGGCACCGCGCAGCACCGCACCCAGCGGCAACTGCAGGGTGCCACTGCGGCCGGCGGCGGCGAACACGCGCGCGCTCTGGCCCAGTTCCACTTCGGCCAGCGCTTCCGGCGCCAGGCTGACGCGGGTCGCGTAGGTACGTGCCTGCGCGTCGGCGGCCGGCGCGATCTCGCGGATCGTGCCCGGCAGCATCTGGCCCGGACGGTTCCACAACTCGACCTGCACCTCCTGGCCGACCTTGTAATCGCGGATGGTGCTTTCCGGCAGCGCGATCAGCACCTCGCGGCCGCCGTCGGCGGCCAGCGTGAACACCGTCTGCCCGGCGCCGACCACCTGCCCGGCTTCGGCCTGGCGGCTGGCGATCACGCCGTCGGTCGGCGCACGCAGCTGCGCGTAGCCGGTCTGGTTGCGGGCCACCGCCAGGTTGGCGCGGGCGGCGTTGGCCTGGCCCTGCGCGGCCTTGAATGCGGCGGTCTGCGCATCCAGCGTGGATTTGCTGACCAGCTGCTGCTCAGCGAGCGTGGCGTAGCGCTTCTGGTCATCGCGGGCGCGCACCAGGTCGGCCTCGGCGGCAGCCAGCTGCGCCTGCGACGCGCTGGCCTGGGCCGCGAAGTCGGCCGCGTCCAGTTCGGCCAGCAGGTCGCCCTTGCGCACGCGCTGGCCGGCATCGACATGCCGCTTGACCAGGTTGCCCCCAACCCGGAACGACAGCGGACTTTCCTCGCGGGCATGCACCTCACCCGGATACGCGGCCACTTCCTGGCCGCTCACCGTGCCCGGTTGCACCACCAGCACCGGGATCGGTGCGGCCGGTTCGGCGTCCTGCTTGCCACACGCTGCCAGCATCAACGCCAGCAGGCCACTGCCCATCCATTGCAACTTGTTCATGAGGTCTCGGACCTTGAAGTACCGGAGGAAGACCGCGTGGAATGCGACACTCTATTCCACGACGGATAATAGTGAACCAGCCGGTATAGTATAAATATCGAACCGATTGGTCTAGTATTGTTTGCATGACCGATCCCACCGCTCCTGCCGCCTCGTCCAAGCCCGCTGCCAAGGCCGCCGGACCCGGTCGCCCAAAGGATCTGGGCAAGCGCGCGGCGATCCTGGACGCGGCCAAGGCATTGTTCGTCGAACAGGGGTACGGCGGCGTCAGCATGGACAGCATCGCGGCCCAGGCCGGCGTGTCCAAGCTCACCGTTTACAGCCATTTCGGCGACAAAGAGACGCTTTTCACCGAAGCTGTGAAGTCCACCTGCGTCGAGATGCTGCCCGACGCGCTGTTCGTCACCGACGCCGAAGGCGCCCTGCGCGAGCAGCTGCTGGGCATCGGGCGGGCGTTCTTCAACATGATCACCTCTCCGGCCGCGGTGGCCGTGCAGCGGGTGATGATGGCCCCGGATACCGACGACCGGATCCGCGAGATGTTCTGGGAAGCCGGCCCGCAGCGCACCAGCGATGCCCTGGCCGAGTTCCTGCGCGCCCGCACCGAGCGCGGCGAGCTGGAGATCAGCGACTTCCACACCGCCGCCCTGCAGTTCTTCACCCTCATCAAAGGCGAGCTGCATACGCATATGATGTGCGGGCTGCGACCGGCCCCGGCCGAGTGCGACGCCACCACCCACGTGGAGGAAAGCGTCACTTTCTTCCTGAGGGCCTACGCCACCCGCCCCGCGCGGTGACACCAAGATGAATAGCTGGAGGTCGCGGTGACTTCCGGCACTGCGACCCCGGCGCGACGGCAGCGATGCTCCCAGTGCGCCGCCGGCTCCCGGCACCGGTAAAATGGCCGGCCCACTGCGCTGGATTAGAACCTCATGACGATCGATTACGCCCACGCCCGCGAACTGATGGTTGAACAGCAGATCCGTCCCTGGGACGTGCTGGACATCCGTGTGCTCGATGTACTGGCACAGTTGCCGCGCGAGGCGTTCGTCGCCGAAACGCACCGCAAGCTTGCCTACACCGACGTGGAACTGCCGCTGGGCTTCGGCCAGAAGATGATGAAGCCGGTCATCGAGGGCCGCACCCTGCAGGCGCTGGACCTCCAGCCCGGCGACGAAGTGCTGGAAATCGGCACCGGCAGCGGCTACCTGAGTGCCTGCATGGGCGCGCTGGCCCGCGAAGTACTGAGCCTGGAAATCCAGCCGGAACTGGCCGCCACCGCGCGCGCCAACCTGGACGCCAAGGGCCTGGGCACCAACGTCCGCATTGAAACCGCCGACGCGCTGACCTGGGAAACCGAACGCCGCTTCGACGCGATCTGCGTGACCGGCGCGGTCGACACCATCCCGGCCCGCTTCACCCAGTGGCTGCGCCCGAACGGTCGCCTGTACGTGATCCGCGGCCAGTCGCCGGTGATGGAAGCAGTCCTGGTCAAGGCCGATGGCAGCATCGATTCCCTGTTTGAAACCGATATCGACTACCTGCGCGGTGCCGCGCCGGCACCCCAGTTCCAACTCTGAGTCCAAGGAAGCCGCAATGATCCGCCGATCCCTCGCTATTGCGCTGGCCGCCGCACTGCTGCCCATGACCGCCTCTGCCGCCGACCTGCTGCAGGTCTACGAAATGGCGCGCAACGGCGATCCGCAGCTGTCCGCCGCAGAATCGACCCGTCTGTTCGACAAGGAAGGCGCCGTGCAGGCGCGTGCGGCACTGCTGCCGCAGATCAACGGCGAGGCGTCGTTGACGCAGAACCGCACCAACCCGAACCACGACATCAGCTCGAATTCGTACACCACCAAGAACCGCAACTACGGCGTCAACGCGTCGCAGACGCTGTTCAACTGGACCCAGATCTCCAACCTGCGTTCGCAGCGCGAGCTGAGCAAGGCGGCGGACTTCACCCTGGATTCGGCCAACGACGACCTGATCGTGCGCACCTCGGCGGCGTACTTCAACGTGCTGGTGGGCATCGAATCGCTGTCGGCCGCGCAGACCAACGAAGCGGCCGCCAAGAAGCAGTTCGACTTCGCCGACAAGCGCCTGGAAGTGGGCCTGGCCCCGATCACCGACGTGCATGAAGCGCGCGCCCAGTACGACCAGGCCCGCGCCAACACCATCGTGGCGCAGAACACCCTGGCCGACTCCTACCAGGCACTGACCGAACTGACCGGCCAGCCGGTCACCGACCTGCGCGCGCTGCCGACCGACTTCCGTCCGGAACTGCCGGCCAAGTACGCCACCGTCGACGAGCTGGTGAACCGTTCGGTCGAACAGAACCCGGCGCTGAAGGCGCAGGAGCTGAAGGTCAGCGCTGCCGAATCCAGCGTCCAGGCCGCACGTGGTGGCCACTACCCGACCCTGTCGCTGGGTGCCAGCGCCGGCCGCCAGGCCAGCTGGGGCGACGTGGTGGGCAGCGGCTCGAACTTCAGCCCGGATGCGCGCAGCAACAGCATCGGCCTGACCCTGAGCGTGCCGATCTTCTCCGGCGGCGCCACCCAGTCCGGCGTGCGCCAGGCCCTGGCACAGCGCGACATCGCCCAGGACGGTTACGAGCAGCAGAAGCGTGCCCTGGACCGCAACACCCGCAACGCCTACCAGACCCTGAAGGCAGGCATCAGCGAAGTGGAAGCGCGCCGCCTGGCGGTGGTCTCGGCACAGAGCGCGTATGACGCCTCGCAGGTGGGCCTGGAAGTGGGTACCCGCACCGTGCTGGACGTGATCCAGAACCAGCGCATCCTGTTCGCGGCCCAGCTCGAGTACGCCAACGCGCGCTACACCTTCCTGCAGAACCGGCTGCTGCTGGGCCAGGCAGTGGGCGTGCTGGACATCGCCGAACTGCAGGACATCAACCGCCTGCTGACCCAGCAGGCGGCAACGCCGAGCACCACGGTCAACAACTGACCGTACCGCAAAGCGGAAACGAAAAAGCCACCCGCAAGGGTGGCTTTTTTCGTACCTGGTCCTGGAACATGTCTTCGTTCCATCCGGTAGAGCCACGCCCTGCGTGGCTGCGCGGGAACATGTCTTCGTTCGACCCGGTAGAGCCACGCCCTGCGTGGCTGCGCAGGAACATGTCTTCGTTCGACACTGCAGCCACGCGTGAATCACGTCCCGTGTTGGCGGCAGGTTCCGCGCGCATGGCGATGCGCTCATCCTACTGGCGCCCGTCGGTCATGCGGCGCGGCGTGGCTCTACCCGGCGAGTGCCGTCATTTGTAGTAATCGCTCCGTCCACCCGGCTGCCGCTTGAACCGCCGGTGGATCCACAGGTACTGGTCTGGCGCCTCACGCACCATCGCTTCGATCGCCTGGTTGACCCGCGCGGTATCCGCTTCCACATCTTCGCTGGGGAAGTTTTCCAACGGCGCACCGATCTTCAGGAAATACTTCCCACCTTCGCGACGGTGGAAATACGGAATCACCGCGCACCCCGTCATCCGCGCCAGCTGGTGCGTCGCGGTAATGGTCGACGCGGTATGGCCGAAGAACGGCACGAACACCGTGTCCTTGCCACGCATGTCCTGGTCCGGCGCGTACCACAGGAAGCCGCCTTTCTTCAGATGCCGCACCGTGGCGCGGATGTCTTCATTGGCATACATCGCCTTGGCGTACCGTAGCCGGCCGAACTTCACTGCCCATTCGTACACCGGGTTGCGGTGCTTGCGGTACATCCCCGAAAGATCCACGTGGTCGCACAGCAGCCGGCCGCACATCTCCAGGGTCATGAAGTGGCCCGACACCAGCAGCACGCCACGACCTTCGGCCTGCATCTGCTTGAGGTGCTCCAGGCCTTCCACCTGGACCTTGGGTCGGATGCTGTCGATGCTGCCCCACCAGGCCCGGGCGAATTCGAAGATACCCACGCCCAATGCGTCGAAGCTGTCGCGCAGCAGGCGTTGGCGCCAGGCGTCGTCCTTTTCCGGGAAGCACAGCTTGAGGTTCACCTCGGCCGCGCGGCGGCGGCTGCTGGCCACGTGATAGGCCACGGTGCCCACGCCACGGCCCAGCGCGCGCTGCAGGCCCCAGGGCAGCTGGGCGACCACGAAGGCGGCCAGGATGAAGGCGAAGGTCGGCCAGTGCCGCGGATTGCGCAGGGACGGCCGGGTGGCGGTGGAAGCGTTATCGGACATGCCCCGATTCTAAGTCATGCGGCGGCCGCGCATGTCTTTCCCGGTGCCGCTCCCGTATCCTCCGTACATGCGTAAAAGCCCTGTCGAATGGATCCTGCGCGGCCTGTACTCGGTCGTGCTGTACCTGCTGTTGCCGATCACCGTGTACCACCTGGTCTGGCGGGGTTTCCGGGTGCGCGAGTACTTCCAGCGCTGGGATGAGCGTTACGCGTCCTACCCGCATTCCAGCGCCCAGCCCCGGGTCTGGCTGCACGCGGTGTCGGTGGGCGAGGTGAATGCCGCCGCGCCGCTGGTCAACGCGCTGCGCCAGCTGCGCCCGGACATCCGCTGGGTGATCACCACCATCACCCCGACCGGCTCGGAACGGGTGCGCGCGCTGTGGGGCGACGCGGTGGACCACGTGTACCTGCCCTACGACGTGCCCGGCAGCGTCGGCCGCTTCCTGGGCCACTTCAAGCCCAGCCTGGCGCTGATCCTCGAAACCGAGCTGTGGCCGAACCTGCTGTTTGGCTGCCGCGACCGCGGCATCCCGGTGTACATCCTCAATGCGCGGCTGTCGGCCCGCTCGCTGCGCGGCTACCGCCTGCTGCGCCCGCTGATCGGACGCACCCTGCGCACGGTGACCTGCGTGGCCGCGCAGTCGGCCGACGACGCCGAACGTTTCATCCAGCTGGGCGCTCTGCCCGAGCAGGTGCAGCCGCTGGGCAACCTGAAGTTCGACATCGCCACCCCGAACGTGCGCGAGTTCACCGCCCACTTCCACGCGGCCGTACCAAGTGCGCGACCGGTGTGGATCGCCGCCAGCACCCATGAGGGCGAGGAGCAGGCCACCATCGACCTGCACCGGCGCCTGCGCGCGGAGATTCCCGGCCTGCTGCTGCTGTGGGCGCCGCGCCATCCCGAGCGGTTCCCCCGTGTCGAAGCGCTGGCTCGCGAACAGGGCTGGAAGGTCAGCACGCGCCGCCAGCAGCAGTGGCCGCAGGCCGACAGCGATGTGTTCGTGATCGACACGCTGGGCGAGTTGATGGCGTTCTACGGCTGCGCGCAGGTCGCCTTCGTCGGTGGCAGCCTGCAGCCGATCGGCGGGCACAACCTGCTTGAGCCGGCCGCGATGGGCACCGCCACGGTGACTGGCCCGCACCTGCACAACTTCGCCGAGATTTCCCGGCGCATGCGCGAAGCCGGCGCGGTGCTGATTGCCGATGACGTGACCGGTGTGGGCGATGCACTGCTGGCACTGCTGCGCGACCCGCAGGCCCGCGAAGACATGGCCAGCGCCGGCTGCGCGCTGGTCAGCAATGGGCGTGGCGCGTTGAAGCGCACGGTGGAGCTGATAGCCCCAAAATTGCCGCCGCCGTTGGGGTAGAGCCACGCCCTGCGTGGCTGTCGCGGTGCCCGGACACGCACGGTAGAGCCACGCCCTGCGTGGCTGTCGCGGCGCCCGAAGGAAGAGCAGCCACGCAGGGCGTGGCTCTACCGGTCCCAGCGACACCAGGCATAGGGGTATCCCCCTATTTTTTCGGCGAGCCCCGCGCGTAGCGGATTTTCCACGATGTACCGCGCCTGACGCTCCAGCGACTCATCATTGCGCACTGCATGGTCGTAGTAGCCGTGTTGCCACACCCGTTTCCCGCCCAGCTTCCGGCTGCTGTATGACTTGAACACATTCATGCAGGTCGCAAGCGTGCCGCGCCGCAGCTCCATCAGCCAGTGCACGTGATCCGGCATTACCACCCAGGCCAGGGACCAGCTTCGACCGCTGCGCTCAACATGCCGCAGCGCGTCGATCACCAGCTCTGCGTTGCCCTCGTCTTCGAAGAGACGCCGCCGGCCGTCCACGACGGTGGTGAGGATGTAGAAGTACCCGATTTCGGAGACGCGACCGTGGCGGAGACGTGGACTGGACATGTCCACACGATGGGGGCAGCAGGACGCGGCAGATATCGCCGAATGCCGCACCAGGCGGTAGAGCCACGCCCTGCGTGGCTATCGGGATGTTTGAAGAAAAGCAGCCACGCAGGGCGTGGCTCTACCGGGGTTCGTCGCTGGCAAGAAGGCTGCCTGCGTACAACGCGGCCAGCAACAGCGTCAGGCCGCCCCAGAAGGTGGAATAGAACGCCAGGTGGGTGTTGAGCGGGAATACGGTGACGGCCAGCGCCAGCATGGCCGGGCGCGCGCGCTCGCGGGCGGCGTTCGGTGCGAAACGCCAGGCGCGCCATGCCTGCGCGGCTGCGGCCAGCCATAGCAGCAGGCCCAGCACGCCGGTTTCAGCCAGGATTTCCAGCAGGATCTGGTGCGCGTGCAGGGCCGGGCCGGCGCCCCACACTTCCTGCGCTTCCGGGCGCGGATTGCACTCCGGGTACGCGTCGCGGAAACCGCGGGCGCCTACGCCGTTGATGGGATGCTGTTCGATCATGCAACCCGCCGCCGCCCAGATCTGCGCGCGTCCGGACAACGCCTGGTTGACGCCGTCGCTCTCCCCTTCCCACGCCATCGCGGTGCGCTCCAGGCGATCGCGGACCTGCGACGAGCCCACGCCCAATCCAACCGCCACCACCAGCCCCACCGCCACGCAGGCCAGCAGCGTGCGTGCGCCAAGCAGGCGCCAGCCGGAGAACACCAGCACCAGCGCATAGGTGAGCCACGCCGCGCGCGAACCCGCCAGCACCAGCACCACGCCCAGCGCCGCAGCGGACACCATCCAGCCCCAGCGCCCGAACCGCGCCGCTGCAGCAAACAACAGGAACGGCGACAGACTCGCCAGCACCTGGCCGAACTTCAGGTTGCACGGGCCCAGCACGCCACTCAACCGATCCGCCGCCGCCATTTCCGCCGGCGGGCACAGGCCATGGCCACTGATCGCCCACTTCAACTGATCCATCGACCAGAACAGCGGGCTGGTGCCGAACGCCGCCTGCGCCAGCCCATCCAGCGTCCAGATACCGGTGATCACGGCAATGCCCTTCAAGGTCAGCGCGCGCCGCTCCGACGTGCCCACCGCAATTGCCACCAGCCACATGAACGGCAGGTAGCGCAGCCCGGCAGCGGTCTTGCGCCAGGCCGTGCCGGGGTCGATCGCATCGAAGGCGGAAAACGCCTGCGGCAG
Organism: Stenotrophomonas bentonitica; assembly: GCF_013185915.1. Classification (NCBI taxonomy): domain Bacteria; kingdom Pseudomonadati; phylum Pseudomonadota; class Gammaproteobacteria; order Lysobacterales; family Lysobacteraceae; genus Stenotrophomonas; species Stenotrophomonas bentonitica. The sequence continues at coordinate 1,695,542 of NZ_JAAZUH010000001.1, forward strand.
CCAGTAGCCCAGGAACAGAATGCTGGTCAGCGCCCACGCCGGGCTGCTGAGCATGCGCTGCTTGCCCTGCAGGCGCAGCTGCACCATGCGCGCGGCGGCATAGATCGCCCCCAGCCCCAGCACGGTTTCGGCAATGCCGGGCAGCGGCAGCAGCGCCACGAAGGCGATCACCCACCACGGCGCCCAGCGGCCCGCGCGGAAGCCCGGCGAACCCGGCGCCTTCAGCGGCTCAGCCAGCGAGGGAGGTATAGAGCTGGAGCGTGTCACGTTGCATCGCCTGCAGGGTGAACGGAATGCGCGAAGGCAGCGCCGGCGCCTGCGCCAGCAACTGCAGCGCGCGCGCCAGCAGAGCGTCGGCGTCGCCCAAGGGTACCGCGCCCGATGGCTGGAGGTGTTGCAGGAGCTCGCCCACCCCGCCGTGGTTCCAGCCCAGTACAGGTCGGCCCACCGACAACGATTCGACCACGGTGCGGCCGAATGCCTCGGGTTTGTCGGACAGCTGCAGCACCAGGTCGCTGGCCGCATACGCTTCTGCGATGCGCGAGGTGGGGGGCGTCATCAGCACGGCGTCGGCGATGACCAGGCTGCGCGCCTGCGCTTCAAGCTCGTCGACGTAGCGTTCGCGCCCCGGCTCACGGGTACCCGGCATCCACAGCTTCGCCGGCACCCCGGCGGCATGCAGCCCAGCCAGCAGCGTCAGCGCGTGGCCATGTCCCTTGAGCCGGGTGCCACGTCCGGGCAGCAACAGCAGCGGCGCATCACCGGCCAGCGCCGGATGCTGCGCGGCCACCGCCAGCCGTGGGCGCCGGTCCTGTCGACCGACGCGCGGAAACTGGGCCACGTCCACGCCACGCGGAATCACCTGCAGGCGCTCGGCCGGCACGCTCGGGTAATGGGTGAGCACGAACTCACGCACGGTGTTGGAGACACAGATCACCCGCTCGCCACTGGTCATCACCGCGCTGTAGCGGCTGGGCGAATTCAGCCCGTGCACGGTGGTGACCCAGTGCGGGCGCGTGGCAGCAGGCAGGTTGCGCACCGCGTACAGCCCCAGCCAGGCCGGCAGCCGCGAGCGGGCATGGACGATGTCCGCACCCGTTTCGGCCAGCAGGTTGCGCAGCGTGCGCACGTGGCGCAGCGTCCACAGCGACTTGCGGCCGATGTCCAGGGTGAGGTGTTCGGCGCCGCTGGCCAACAGCGGTTCCACCAGCCGGCCACCGGCCGACACCACGATCGCGCGGTGCCGGGCCGCGACCAGCGCGGCGGCGATTTCCAGCGTTGAGCGCTCGACCCCGCCGGAGTGCAGCGCCGGCAGCAGCTGCACCACGGTCAATCGGCGCATGTTCAGTGGTGCCTGCTCAGTCGGCCAGCACGAACACCGAACCGCAGTACGGGCACGCGGCTTCGCCGTTGGCCTCGTCTTCGATCGGCAGGTACACGCGCGGGTGCGAGTTCCACAGCGCCATTTCCGGCGTCGGGCAGCTCAGCGGCAGGTCGCTGCGGTGCACGGTGTAACGCTTTTCAGCATTGGCGGGCGCGGTGGCGGTATGGCTCATGGCGTGGACACGAAAGGGATTGCGAGGGCCACGATTCTAGCACCCGGGGGCCACCGCGCGATGCCGCCGGTCCGGCGCCGCGCCGCCGCCCGGAAACCCCGACATGCGATTTTTCCGGGTTTAGATCGAACTAATTTCACTTGCGGAGCCGCGCCGGGTGTTGCAGGATCGGACGCGTTCCGATCAAACACCCGATCGCATGGCCCGTCCCCCGCCGGACCTGCATCGCTTCGACTGCCCTTCCCGGGCGGCCGGCGCGCTGCTGTCTGCCGAGGTCGCCGATGCGGGCTTGCCCTGCCGCCTGTCCCACCCGGGAGATCCCTGCATGACCCTGCCGCACCCCCGTCCTGCCCGCCGCGCCCTGCTTCCGCTCGCGCTTGCCCTGGCCTGCTCGCCCGCCTTCGCACAGGGCCTGCAGACCTCGTTCGAGCCGGGTGAACCGGCCCCGCAGGCCAGCCAGAACGGCGTGCAGGTGAAGATCGGCGCGGGGCCGAAGGCGCCATACGCCGCCAAGTCGGGGGTCGGCTACAGCGGCCTGCATGCCCTGCACTACGCCAGCGCCGGCGGCACCGCCAGCACGAAGCTGTTCGCCACCGACGTGACCGTCGACGCCGACACCACCCTGTCCTGGCTGGTGCTGCCGGAGATCGTCGGCGACGACACCGTGGCCTCCACCTATGTCTCGCTCGACCTGATGCTGGACGACGGCAGCCGCGTTTCGGCCAGCGACGCGCGCGACCTGCACGGCATCGCGCTCGGCGCCATGGCCCAGGGCGACTCGAAGACGCTGTACCCGCAGCAGTGGGCGCACAAGTCGGTGCGCCTGGGCGACGTGCCCGCGCTGCGCGGCCGCCGCGTGGTCGGCGTGGAGCTGGCCCTGGCCAGCGCCGCGAACGCGCCGGTGTCGGGCTGGATCGACGACGTACGCCTGGACAGCCAGCCGCGCACCGCGCCGGCCCGCCCCTCCGACTGGGTGCTCACCACCCGTGGCACCCAGGCCAACGGCACCTTCTCGCGCGGCAACAACTTCCCCGCCACGGCGGTGCCGCACGGTTTCAACTTCTGGACCCCGGTCACCGACGCCGGCGCACTGAACTGGCTGTACCGCTGGAACGAGCAGAACAACGCCGCCAACCGCCCGCAGCTGCAGGCGCTGGCCCTGAGCCACCAGCCCAGCCCGTGGATGGGCGACCGCCAGACCTTCCAGGTGATGCCCTCGGCCAGCCATGGCGTGCCCGAAGCCGACCGCGCCAAGCGCGCACTGGCCTTCGACCGCGACAACGAAAGCGCGCGCCCGTACCGCTACGCGGTGCGCTTCGACAACGGCATCGCGGCGGCGATCGCGCCGACCGACCATGCCGCGCTGTTCCAGTTCGATTTCCCGAAGGACGGCGACGCCAACCTGCTGTTCGACAACGTGGACGCACGCGGCGGGCTGACCCTGGACGCGGCCACGCAGACCCTGTCCGGCTACACCGACGTGCGCAGCGGCCTGTCCAACGGCGCCACCCGCATGTACGTGGTGGCCAGCTTCGACAGGCCCTGGCGCAGCAGCGGCCGCATCGACACCGGCCGCCCGACGGCGTACATCAAGTTCGACCTGGGCAGCGACCGCCGCGTGAACATGCGCATCGCCACCTCGCTCATTTCGGTGGAACAGGCCCGCCACAACCTGGCGCTGGAGCTCTCCAGCGCCGACACCCTGGACAGCGTTGCCGCGCGCGCGCAGGATGCCTGGGACCAGCGCCTGGCCCGCTTCGACATCGGCCAGGCCAGCGACGACCAGAAGACCACGCTGTATTCCAGCCTGTACCGCCTGTACCTGTATCCCAACTCGGGCTTCGAGAACGCCGGCACCGCAGCAGCACCGGACTGGCGTTACGCCAGCCAGGCCAGCGCCGAAGACAACAACACCGACGGCAGCGCGGTGCGCAGCTTCGCGCCGATCCGCGACGGCAAGGTGTACGTCAACAACGGCTTCTGGGACACCTTCCGCACCACCTGGCCGGCCTATGCGCTGTTCACTCCGGACGACGCCGGCGCGCTGGTGCAGGGCTTCCTGGAGCAGTACCGCGCCGGTGGCTGGGTGGCACGCTGGTCCTCGCCGGGCTACGCCGACCTGATGGTGGGCACCAGCTCCGACGTGGCCTTCGCCGATGCCTACCTCAAGGGCATCACCGGCTTCGACCCGGACGAGGCCTACCAGGCCGCGCTGAAAAACGCGACGGTGGTGCCGCCGGACCGCCATGTCGGCCGCAAGGGCATGGACCGCTCCACCTTCCGTGGCTACGCCAGTGCGGACGTGCACGAAGGCATGTCGTGGACGATGGAAGGCGCGCTCAACGACTTCGGCATCGCCAACATGGCCGAGGCGTTGGCCAAGCGTGCCAACAGTGCGGCCGCGCGTGAGCGTTACACCACCGAAGCGGCGTACTTCCGCGCGCGGGCCGGCGTGTACAGCACCGTGTTCGACCCGGCCGCCGGCTTCTTCCAGGGCCGCAACGACGACGGCAGCTGGCGCGTGGATGCGAAAAAGTACGACCCGCGCGTGTGGGGCCACGACTACACCGAATCCAACGGCTGGACGTTCGCCTTCACTGCCGCGCACGACGGTGAAGGCCTGGCCGGCCTGTACGGTGGCCGCGCCAAGCTGGCCGAGAAGCTGGACACGTTCTTCAGCACGCCGGAAACCGCAGACCCGGCCTTCTCCGGTTCCTACGGCGGCACCATCCATGAAATGACCGAAGCGCGCGACGTGCGCATGGGCATGTACGCGCACAGCAACCAGCCCTCGCACCACATTCCGTGGATGTACCTGTACGCGGGACAGCCGTGGAAGACGCAGCAGCATGTGCGCGAGATCCTGTCGCGCCTGTATGTGGGCAGCGAGATTGGCCAGGGTTATCCGGGCGATGAAGACAATGGCGAGACCTCGGCCTGGTACGTGCTCGCCTCGCTGGGCCTGTACCCGCTGCGCATGGGGTCGCCGGAATATGCGATCGGCTCGCCGGCGTTCAAGCACGCCAAGGTCGAGCTGCAGGGCGGCGCGGTGCTGACCGTGAATGCGCCGAACAACTCCGACCGCAACATCTACGTGCAGTCGTTGAAGATCAACGGCCAGCCGTGGACCAAGACGTGGGTGCCGCACGATGTGATCGCCAAGGGCGCGACGCTGGACTTTGAGATGGGGCCGGCGCCGTCCACCTGGGGTACCGGGCCGGATGACGCGCCGCGCTCGCTCACCGCACGCGGTGAGCGCCCGGCGATCCTGCACGACCTGCTGGGCAAGGGCGCGCGGGCGACGGCGGAGAATGGCCGCGAGCTGGCTGCGCTGATCGACGATGACGCGGGTACGGTGGTGCCGATTGGCGGCGCGGGGACCGTGGTGTTCACCGGCGTGGCCGAGGGTGCGCCGACGATGTACACGCTGACCAGTGGCAATTCGCCGATTCGTGGGGCGAAGTGGACGCTGGAGGCGCGCACGGCCGGTGGCAAATGGGTTGCGCTGGACCAGCGTACGGGTGAGAGCTTCGAGTGGTCGCAGCAGACGCGGCCGTTCCGGATTGCCAAGCCCGGTCGTTATGCCGAGTACCGGTTGCGGGTGGAAGGGTCCGGGCGTGCGCAGTTGGCGGAAGTGGAGTTGTTGGCGCCGTGATTCGGTAATCGGTCCCCCGGTAGAGCCACGCACTGCGTGGCTTTGCCGTGGCCTGACCGGAATGCAGCCACGCAGGGCGTGGCTCTACCCGGCCTATCCTCCATGTATCAGAGCGGTGTTCCGGTTGGCGCGGAACTGCCCGGGCGCGTGACGACGCGTTCGTCACTATGGCGCCCGTGGGCTGACCTGGCGTGGTCGGGCCCGGGGTGGCAGGGTCTCAAGGACCACCGCCAAGCCGGGCCGCGTGGGCATATTGGGCCAGTACGAGGTTGCATCCGGGTTACGGTGCGGCTGCGGGAAAGTGGCAGGGTGTGAAACGTAAAAGGGATCGGCGCCAAGGCACCGATCCCTTTGTTTTACAGGCGTCCAGCCAACGGCCGGGGCGACCCGTTACGCCTTTTCCGATTCCAGCTGCTTCCGGATTTGCGCATCCACCGCCGCAATGGCGGTCATGTTCAACACGCGGCGCGAGGTCGCGCTGGTGGTGAGGATGTGCGCCGGCTTGGCCACGCCCATCAGGATCGGGCCGATCGCCACGCCGTCGGTGAACACGCGCACCAGGTTGTAGGCGATGTTGGCCGCTTCCAGATTGGGCAGCACGAACAGGTTGGCGCGGCCCTTCAGCGTGCTGTCCGGCAGCAGCTTCTGGCGCAGCGCTTCGTCCCATGCGGTGTCGCCCTGCATTTCACCGTCCACGTTCAAACGCGGGTTGCGCTTGAGCAGCAGGGTGCGCACGGTACGCATCTTCAGCGCGTCCTTGGAATCGTGGCTGCCGAAGTTGGAGTGCGAAAGCAGCGCCACCTTCGGTTCGATCCCGAACAGCTTCATGCGGTAGGCCGCCTGCAGCGTGGCTTCGCAGATCTGCTCGGCGGTCGGGTCTTCCTGCACGTGGGTGTCCACGAAGAAGAACACGCCCTGCTGGTTGATCACACCGGTCATCGCCGAGGTCGAGGTGACCTTGGACTCCAGCGGCAGCACGCTGCGCACATAGCCCAGCTTCTTGTGGAAGCGGCCGACCACGCCGGTCAGCAGGGCATCGGCTTCGCCGCGCGCCACCATCACCGCCGCGATCAGGGTCGGGCGCGAGCGCATCAGGTTCTTCGCTGCCGCCACGGTGACGCCACGGCGGCCGGTGAGGTTGTGGTAGTACTGCCAGTACTCGTTGAAGCGCGGGTCGTCGTTGATGTTGGTCACATCGAAGTCGGTGCCTGCCTTCATGCGCAGGCCCATGCGCTCGATGCGCGACTCGATCACGTCCGGGCGGCCGATCAGGATCGGGAAGGCCAGGCCTTCGTCGACCACGTTCTGCACCGCGCGCAGCACCACTTCTTCTTCGCCCTCGGCATACACCACGCGCTGCTTGTCGGCGCGCGCACGGTCGTACACCGGCTTCATCATCAGGCTGGTGCGGTACACGAACTGCGCCAGCTTCTCGCGGTAGGCGCCCATGTCGGCGACCGGACGCGTCGCCACGCCCGAGTCCATCGCGGCCTGGGCCACGGCGGCCGACAGCTCCACCAGCAGGCGGCGGTCGAACGGGCGCGGAATCAGGTAATCGCGGCCGAAGCTCGGGGTTTCATCGCCATAGGCCGAACCCAGGTCGCTGGCTTCGCGGCGTGCCATGGCGGCGATCGCGTGCACGCAGGCGATCTTCATTTCTTCGTTGATCGCGGTCGCGCCCACGTCCAGCGCACCACGGAACAGGTACGGGAAGCACAGCACGTTGTTGATCTGGTTCGGGTAGTCCGAACGACCGGTGCCGATCAGCGCGTCCGGGCGCACGCTGCGCGCCAGTTCCGGCATGATTTCCGGGGTCGGGTTGGCCAGCGCGAAGATCACCGGGTCCTTGGCCATGGTCTTGACCATGTCCGCAGTGAGGATGCCCGGGGCCGACAGGCCCAGGAAGATATCGGCGCCGTCGACGATCTCGGCCAGCGTGCGCTTGTCGGTGTCGCGCGCGTAGCGCTTCTTTTCCGGGTCCAGGTCGGCACGGCCGGTGTGGATCACGCCCTCGCGGTCGAAGGCCAGGATGTTCTCCGGCTTCAGCCCCAGCGAAACCAGCATGTTCACGCAGGACACGCCCGCCGCACCCATGCCGGTGGTGGCCAGCTTCACTTCCTCGATCTTCTTGCCGGTGACCACCATGGCGTTCAGCACCGCTGCACCCACGATGATCGCGGTGCCGTGCTGGTCGTCATGGAACACCGGAATGTTCATGCGCTCGCGCAGCTTGCGCTCCACCACGAAGCATTCCGGCGCCTTGATGTCTTCCAGGTTGATGCCGCCGAAGGTCGGCTCCAGCGAGGCAATGATGTCGACCAGCTTGTCCGGGTCGTTTTCATTGATTTCGATGTCGAACACATCGATGCCGGCGAACTTCTGGAACAGCACGCCCTTGCCTTCCATCACCGGCTTGCCGGCCAGCGGGCCGATGTTGCCCAGGCCCAGCACGGCGGTACCGTTGGAAATCACCGCCACCAGGTTGCCGCGCGCGGTGAGCTCGCTGGCCTGCTGAGGGTCGGCCATGATCGCTTCACAGGCGTGTGCCACGCCCGGCGAATAGGCCAACGACAGGTCGCGCTGGGTCAGCATCGGCTTGGTCGCCGTGACCTTGATCTTGCCCGGCGGCGACATGCGGTGATAGTCGAGGGCGGCCTGTTTGAAATCTTCGTTGGACATCGCTTTCTGCAGATGAATGGGCGAGAGGAACAGGGGATCATACCCCCGTTGGCGTAGGCGGACCTGTCGCTACGCTGTCGCGATGGTGCTGCGACCGCACAAAACAGGCCGTTCGCTGGCGTATGTGCTGCCAGCCTGCCGGGTTCCGATGACAGACAACATCATCAGGATACTGCATTGAAAAAAGCCGGGCCCCGCCGCCCGGGAGGACGGCGGGGCCCGGCCACACACACTCGGGGGGAGGGCGTGTAAGGGGTCAACCTCAGCGGGCCGGGGCCGGCAGCGGCGACGGCAGGTCGTCGGTGGCCAGCGGCGGCAGCTCGGCTTCGCGGCCGTCCAGCGCCAGCGCCAGGCGGTCGCGGTCCAGCGCGCCTTCCCAGCGCGAGACCACCACGGTGGCCACCGCATTGCCGATGAAGTTGGTCAGCGAGCGGCATTCGCTCATGAAGCGGTCCACGCCCAGGATCAGCGCCATGCCGGCCACCGGCACCTCCGGCACCACGGCCAGGGTGGCGGCCAGGGTGATGAAGCCCGCGCCGGTCACGCCGGCCGCGCCCTTGGAGCTCAGCATCGCCACCAGCAGCAGCGCGATCTGGTGGCCCAGGGTCAGTTCGGTATTGGTGGCCTGGGCAATGAACAGCGCCGCCAGGGTCATGTAGATGTTGGTGCCGTCCAGGTTGAACGAGTAGCCGGTGGGAACCACCAGGCCCACCACCGACTTGCTGCAGCCGGCCTTTTCCATCTTCTCCATCAGCGACGGCAGCGCCGATTCGGAGGACGAGGTGCCCAGCACCAGCAGCAGCTCGGCCTTCAGGTAACGGGCCAGCTTGAACACCGAGAACCCGCACATGCGGCAGACCACGCCCAGGATCACCGCCACGAACAGGAACGCGGTGAGATAGAACGAACCCACCAGCCAGGCCAGGTTGATCAGCGACCCCACCCCGTATTTGCCGATGGTGAAGGCGATGGCACCGAATGCACCGATCGGCGCGGCCTTCATCAGGATGTGCACCAGGCGGAACACCGGGGCGGTCAGGGCCTCCAGGAAGGTGAGCACCGGGCGGCCGCGCTCACCCACCAAGGCCAGCGAAATACCGAACAGCACCGCCACGAACAGCACCTGCAGGATGTTGCCATCCACGAACGCGCTGACCAGCGTGGCCGGAATGATGTCCATCACGAACCCGGTGAGGGTCAGCTCGTGGGATTTCTCCACGTAGCTGTGCACCGCGGTCTGGTCCAGGTCGGCCGGGTTGATGTTCATGCCGGCGCCGGGCTGCACCACGTGCGCCACCACCATGCCCACGATCAGCGCCAGGGTGGAGAAGAACAGGAAGTAGGCCATCGACTTGGCGAACACCCGGCCCACGGTACGCAGGTGGGTCATGCCGGCGATGCCGGTGACGATGGTCAGGAAGATCACCGGGGCGATGATCATCTTCACCAGTTTGATAAAGCCATCGCCCAGCGGCTTGAGCGATTCGGCGAAGGCCGGCTCGTAATGGCCGAGAATGGCGCCCAGCACGATCGCCACCACCACCTGGAAATACAGCTGGCGATAGAACGGCAACGGCTTGGCTGCCAGGGGGGCAGCGGTGGGAATGTGCATGGGAAACTCCGGCAGTGTCACGGGGATGCCGGCCGCAGGCGGCGGCATCGGGCGTGGTCTTTTTACGCCGGCTGCATCGCCACGCAGATAACCTATTGGTACTAGCCCCCCTGTTCAGCCACCCCCAGTGCCTACACTGCAACGGCACCGCGCCCCCACGGCGGCGGGTGGCCGTGTCGTTCCGGGCCTTGTGGGCCCACAGTTTTCCCGCTCGCGGCCGTTCTTGTACTGCCCCACTTTTTTGAAGCCAGACCCACTCCATGCGCCTGACCCCCCTCTTTGTTGCACTGACCGCCCTTTCCGCCCCACTTGCTGCGTCCGCCGCAGACTGGGACAACTGGCCCACCAAGGTCGCCTTCAGCGACGGCACCGAACTGGCCGCCACCGGCAACATCGCCTACGACCTCAACGACTTCTCCGGCAACAACGCCTTTGAAGACGACGACGCCGTGCGCCGCAAGGAATTCGGCGCCACCCTGAAGAAGAAGGGCGTGTACGACGCCATGGTGTATTACGACTTCCAGTCCGACACCTGGCTGGACGTGTTCTTCCGCTTCGAGAGCAAGGCCCTGTTCGGCAAGGACATCGGCCGCTTCCGCTTCGGTTACATGAAGACCCCGGTCGGCCTGGACGCCAACACCTCCTCGCGCGCCGGCAGCTTCGTTGAAACCGCCCTGCCCGTGCAGGCGTTCTACGCCGGCCGCCGCACCGGTGCCGAATGGGTGCTGGAGCGCCCGGCCTACCTGCTGCAGGCTGGTGCCTACGGCGGCAAGGACCTGCAGGGCGACAACCCCGGTACCACCCAGGCCGTACGCGGCGTGTGGACCCCGGTGAAGGCGCCGGGCGACGTGATCCACCTCGGTCTGGCCTATTCGCAGGAAAACCCGCGCGGTTACCGCGACGGCCGCGACGTGCACCACGAAGCCAGCGCTCGTCTGCGCGCCCGCCCGGAAGCCGGCCTGACCGACATCCGCCTGGTGGATTCGGGCGCGCTGGTTACCGCCGACCAGATCCGCCGCACCGGCCTGGAAGGCATCTGGATCCATGGCCCGCTCTCGGTGCAGGCCGAAGCCCTGCGCACCACCGTGACCCGTGACGGCAAGCCGGACTACACCGGCGACGGCCAGTACGCCATGGCCACCTGGATCGTCACCGGCGAATCGCGCCCGTACAACGCCGGCGCCGTGGCCAACGTGAAGCCCGCCCACAACTACGGCGCGGTGGAACTGCTGGCCCGTTACAGCCGTATCGACCTGGACGACGCCGACGTCTTCGGCGGCCGCCAGCACGACTGGACCGTGGGTGCGAACTGGTACCTGACCAGCCACTTCAAGTTCCAGGCGAACTACGTGTGGGCTGACGCGAGCCGTCGTGGTGTGCGGACGAAGCCGGAAATCTTCGAGCTGCGTGCGCAGGTTCATTTCTGATGTCCCACGGCGGGTGCACGCAACGTGCACCCGCCGGTACACCGTAAACTGACGCCATGTATCGCGTCTCCCGCTACCGCCCGCTGCTTCTGACCCTGCTGGTCATGGTGGGCGGTACGCTGCTGGCCGGCCTTGTTGCCGGCCGCTACGCCCAACAACGCGCCTTGGCCGCGGAAAGCACCCAGGTACGCCGCCAGCTCGACCTGTACGCCCAGACCCTTCAGCAGCGCATCGACCGATTTGGCACCCTGCCGCAGGTGATGGCGCTGGACCCGGACCTGCAGCAGGCGCTGCGCCAGCCGCTGGATGATGCAGAGCGCCATCGCTTCAACCTGAAGCTTCAGCAAGCCAACAACGTAACCCGCGCCTCCACCCTGACCCTGATCGACCGCCATGGCGTAGCGGTGGCCGCCAGCAACTGGGATCAGCCCACCACAAACGTGGGCGAGGACTACAGCTACCGCCCCTACTTCCAGCAGGCCATGGAAAAGGGCAGCGGGCGTTTCTACGGCATCGGCATGACCACCGCGGTGCCGGGCTACTTCCTGTCGCAGGCGATCCACGACAGCGACGGCAGCGTGCTCGGCGTGATCGCGATCAAGATCGAACTGCGTGCGCTGGAACAGGAATGGCTGCAGAGCCCCGACATCGTGATGGCCAGCGATGCGCACGACGTGGTGTTCCTGTCCAACCACGATGACTGGCGCTACCGCCTGCTGCGCCCGCTGGCGCCGGCGGAGCGCCGCGAAATGCTGGCCACCCGCCAGTACGCCGACCGCTCGCTGCAGCCGCTGCGCTCGCGCACGCTCAACCTGCTGGAGGATGGCGGCCGCATGGTGCGGCTGGAGCAACCTTCCCTGCCCCGCCCGGTGCTGTGGCAGACCTATGTACTGATCGACCCGCACTGGAAGCTGCACCTGCTGCACGACGCCGGCGCCAGCGCTGCCGTGGGCCGCAGCACCGCGCTGGCCGCGGGCGGCATCTGGCTGGCGCTGTGCTTCCTTACCTTGTTCGTGCAGCAGCGTCGCCGCCTGGCCTCGCACCGCCAGCGCAGCCGGCTGGAGCTGGAAGCGGTGCTGCAGCAGCACGCACAGGAACTGCGCACCGCGCAGGACGGCATCCTGCAGGCCGCGCAGCAGGCCGACAGCGGCCTGGCCCGCAGCCTCGCCCACCTGCCGCAGGGCGTGGTGGTGATCGACAGCGAACAGCGACTGGTGGCGTGGAATGCGCGCTATCTGGAACTGTTCCGATTCCCGCCGGACCTGATCCAGGTGGGCCGCCCGATTGCCGATGCCTTCCGCTACAACGCACGGCGCGGCCTGCTCGGCCCCGGTCCGATTGAAGAGGCCATCGAGCGCCGCCTGAACCACCTGCGCAGCGGCCGCCCGCATATGCGCGAGAGCGAGAAAGACGACGGCACCGTGCTGGAGATCCGCGGCAACCCGCTGCCGGATGGCGGCTTCGTCACCAGCTACGCCGACATCACCGCCTACAAGAACACCGCACGCGAACTGCGCTCGCTGGCCGACGCGCTGGAACACCGCGTGGCCGAGCGCACCCGCGACCTGGATGAAGCGCGCCGCGAAGCCGAGCGGGCCAACCGCTACAAGAGCCGCTTCGTGGCCTCCGCCGTGCATGACCTGCTGCAGCCGTTGAATGCCGCACGCATGTTCGTATCGGTGCTGCGCGGCAAGTTGAGTGGCGATGCGCGAGAGCTGAGCGAGCATGTGGACGCGGCGCTGGCGGCGCAGGACTCCATCCTCAACAGCCTGCTGGATATCTCGCGGCTCGAGTCGGGCACGCTTCAGACCCACGTGCACGCCTTCGCTCTGTCACCGCTGCTGGAAACGCTGGCGCGCGAGTTCGGCATCGCCGCGCAGAGCCGTGACCTGCAGTTGGACTGGGTGGACACGCGCGCCGTGGTGGTCAGCGATGAAGCGCTGCTGCGGCGCATCCTGCAGAACTTCCTTTCCAACGCGCTGCGCTATACCCCGCGTGGCCGGGTGCTGATCGGCTGCCGACGCATGGGCGACCAGCTGCGCATTGAAGTGCACGACCAGGGCCCGGGCATTCCGGAAAGCCTGCAGGGCGAGATCTTCGAAGAGTTCCGCCGGCTGGACGATGGCGTGGACCAGGAGCGCGGCGCCGGGTTGGGGTTGGCGATTGTGGAGCGCATCGGCCGCCTGCTCGGCCACCGCATCAGCCTGCGATCCACCCTGGGCCAGGGCAGCGTGTTCGCAGTAACCGTTGCGCTCGGCGATGCGGCGGCGATTCCCGTTCCAGTTCCCGCGCCCGTGGCACCCGTGGACGCCGGCGATGACAGCCCGCTGCGCCAGTGCCGGGTATGGAGCATCGACGACGACCCGCGCGTCTGCGCCGCCACCCGCGCCCTGCTGGAGCGCTGGGGCTGCATGGTGGAGCTGGCCGATGGCCCCCAGGCCGCGCTGGAGATCGCCTCCACCTTCAACGTGCCACAGTTGTTGCTGCTGGACGTACGCATGGGCCAGTGGCACGGCCCGGACCTGTACGAGCAGCTGTGCGAACTGTGGCAGGCGCGCCCGCCGGTGATCCTGGTCACCGCCGAGCGCGACGACGCGCTCAAGGCGCATGCATCAGAGAACGGCTGGGGCTTCCTGCCCAAGCCTGTACGCCCGCCGGCGTTGCGGGCGTTGATGACGCAGTTGTTGGTGCGGCACAGAGGGTAAACAAGCGAGCGGCAACCCGCTTTGCCAGGGTTCAATGAAACCAGGGGGAGGAACGATGGAAGCAGCCAAACTGAGACACTGGATGGAGGCAAACAGCGCTCGACTACGTTCGAACGGATATGCCTTGACCTTCAAAGATCATGAACAAGGGCAGACAAGCCTGGACTTGGACTCCACTGAGTTCATGGGCACGATCTCATGCTGGCCCAACGGACCATGCGAAGTTCAATTTCACTCCACCAAAAGCGGAGACGTTCTCTTTCTCATCCCCGAGATCGAGCTCGAGGGAGATCACCTCATCAAAGCTCTTGAGCAACACCGGGTGATCTGACGAGAGACGTAGCCCCGGTAGAGTCGCACCCCAGTCGACTGCACGTAACGGTGATCACCGCGACGAAGGCATGACCCCAAACCGAAACGCGCTTTTCCGCCTCAGGTCATGCCCCACCGACCGCACAACCATCGCCTGCGGTCGATTGGGATGCGACCCTACCGATCACGCCTGCCCATCGGCACCTTTTGCGTGACGCTTCTTCTTCGGAACATGATCCCGATACCGGTACGGCACCGGAATCGGCGTTTCATCCAACGTCAACGTGATCCGCTTCGGCTCCACCTCCACGATCACCTTCCCGCCAACCGGCAGCTCAAACCGCTCCATCCACATGCCACGCAACATCAGGCACGGAATGCGCCCACCGTCGGGCATTGGCACACCGCCAGGATGGTTGAGCGAGCCAATGCGCAGCGTATCCGGCGCATGCATGCCGATACGGGTCTGGGGTTGCTCGGTTGAGGGAACTTCGGAATTCGAACGACGCATTTGCCACCTCCGTGGAAGTCTCCCTCGCCAGAATGGCGAGGGAGTCGGGAGGCTGAAACCGCTCGAAAACACACGGCATGACGTATTCCCGCGAAGGTGTTGTATTCCGCCACCCTCCCGACATGAGACGTCCACACTGTTGTTTTCGAGGAGTGTTCAGGCTCCGAGGCAACACCATGCGCCACGGCGCACGCAAAGTGAAATTGCTTGTTTTGAATGATATTTGGATTTCGATAGGCACGCACTACTGAACGTCGTGATCGGCACGATTTCACCGCTACACCCTCGCACCCCTTTGTTAGTTGCGGGCAAGCCACGCCTGAGTTAATGTCCGGCAAACTGCATGGGGACAGTTACCGGGGATCCGATGAAGACCGCCTTCGCACTGGCTGTGACGTTCGCCGCGCTTACTGCAGTGCGCGCGGAGGCTACAACTATCAACTTATCGGACAGCGTTCAGATCGAGCCGATCACTACTGTCTCTACCCAAGAGCTTTGGAGTACAGCTGCTTCCAAGTCCGTGGAGTCAGGGGTCGTGATTGTAGAGCAGCTCGATATCGACCCCGAGGCGGCCCGCATGCGTGGCGGGTGGCGCTCGTGCACGCTAATTTCAGTTGGCACGAGCGACCTCGGAATCAAGCCTGTCGCGGTGCGAGTCTGGACCCTGCAACCGTGCGATGTCTCGATTTCCGTAGTTCGAGCACCCAATGCGCCAGGCGAAGAGAAGTTCCTCATGCGAATAGACCGGAAACAGAACTTCACGATCCACGTGACTGGCAATCAGAAGGTGACCATCTCAGACGTCGAGCTGGGTTCCATCGACTACTGATTTAAGTGCAATCTTGGCACCTGTGACTCATCTGTGAGCCCTTCCACCGCCGGCACGCTAGCCAGGGCTACCGCTTCATGCTGGCCATCAACCCACAATTCACGTCGAGCGTGGATGCCAAGGAAACTTAAAGTGGAAGCGCGCGACACAATCTCCATCCTTGCAGCCTACAACCTCCTCTACTACGCATTGGCGCGACGGGCTATGAAGCTCTTGGCAAGAGAGGCAGAGGGACCCCATGCGACGTTGAAGACTGGAATGTCGACCTCACTCAAAGTGATGTCAATGATCTTAAATTCAGAGCTGCCGCGCGAGAACCAGTCGAGACAGTTCAAGCTCCTCCTCATGACATCGCGAGTGATGCTTGGTGCCTCGCCCCTGGTGTTCTCAGTGGCTTTCCTGCTCCTTTAGCAGAGGGATCACGAACTACCATGCGCAAAGAATCATGCAAGACAGCCCTTCTTGCGGTGGCCAGCGTCGCAGCAGCTCTGACGCTGTTCATCCTGATCTTCGACAGATATGTCGACTACGACTATCGAGATGCCGAGTGCAAGGCAGGAGCAGTCACGTTGCGCGCCGCCCTGGTGGGCGACCCTCAGTCCGACGATCACAAGGGTCGGACCAGTCCCTACAGAGCGGTTCTTTCGGTGACCAGTCCGGAGAGATACTTCGCACTTCTGGATGTATCACTTTCCTCGAAGCAGTCTGGAGAACGGATCAGTCTTTCCGATGGACAGAGGGTTGCAGACATGGATTTCAAAGAGGACTCCGCGACCCACACCTTCGTGGTGCAGCCGCTCCACATCAGCTACGACGACTACGTGCTGAACGGAGTCCTTCGATCATTACCCCCTTCAGATGAGGTTGACGCCCCATTCTCCTGCCCACTTGTCCGGAATCGGCACAGCGAATGGCGGATGCCCTGGCTCGATGCCCTGATGAGCGTGTGAACTGACCCGTAGAGTTCCCCCGAGGACTGAACAGATGACAGGCGAGGCTGATGGATTCTGCGCGATAGCAATTCTGATGTATGGAGACTCGCTTTCGATGGATGAAGTATCAGCCCTGATTGGGCTGACGCCCACACGCACGCGAATCAAGGGAGACGTACGAACCACTTCCTCAGGCTCGCAAGTAGTGCAGCGCATCGGGTTTTGGGGATACAGGGTTAGAGTAGGAACCGATCAGATCGAATCCACCATCTCGGCGCTGGTCGGCGCGATTGATGCGGACTGCCTCGTTGGCCAATGCGGAATCGAGAAGGCGGAGGTGGACATCTTCGTAC
Source organism: Stenotrophomonas bentonitica (assembly GCF_013185915.1). Classification (NCBI taxonomy): domain Bacteria; kingdom Pseudomonadati; phylum Pseudomonadota; class Gammaproteobacteria; order Lysobacterales; family Lysobacteraceae; genus Stenotrophomonas; species Stenotrophomonas bentonitica. The sequence goes on from NZ_JAAZUH010000001.1 coordinate 1,712,113, forward strand.
CGCTCGATCCTGACCTGCCAAGCGACGGTCCGCGCTTGAGCATGGAGCTGACCTCTGGGCTCATGCGCAGGTTGGCCGCGCTTGGATTCGACGTAATACTTACTTCGTACTGATCAAGGAGCCTCTACACTCATACAGAAGACTTGCAGCCAATGAGCAGGCTATCTTTCGCACTGGCAACAGCGCTCCTCGTTTGCGCCCAGAGCGCGCAGGCGCAACCCTACATCAACTACGCCCCCGACCTGAGCTGGGCGGGTGATGACTTCACCTCGCGGATCACCTTCGTGGTGGACAAAGGCCTTTTCGGCTACGGTCATAGCTACGGCGAGCTTGGACGCTGTAGGGACGGCGATTCGAGCTGCATGACCGTTGATTTCATGGCACTGCGGCCGCTTCCTGTTGGCGCGGAGCCTGGAACCAGCTACAAGGAGGTTCCTTACACCTTCAGGGTTTCACGAACGGTTGATCTTGCGATCCTGGGCCACCAGCTTCGGACGCTCCGCGTCGATGTTACAAAGGACGGGAAAGCCGCCAACGCTTACCTGTTTGACAGGGAGCGAGGCATCGTCGCAATCATGACCGTGAACTTCGGCGTCAAAGGCATTCCGGAATCAATTTATCTGTTGGAGGGCGAGCGCGGAGTCTTCGCAGAGGCTCCAAGATGAGGCGTGCATCCCGGCCATGACGACACACGTCGCGCTACTGTCACTGGAGCTGATCCATGAAAATGCGTAAGGCCGGTATCGTTGTGGGATTCGTTCTCATGCTACTCACCGCTGGCACCGGTTGCAGCGACAGGCCTAGGGCCCGCCAGAACGATGACCCCAAGCTAATTACCTTCTCCTCATGCCCCGGGTTGCCGGGCCCGGCCCTCCCTGTTTCGGTTTCAGCCATCACATCAGACCCATCGTCTCTAGATGGCAGGAAACTCTCCGTTACAGGCTATTTCTGCGCCGGTTTTGAGCTAAGCGGAGTCTTTGGAACCCAAGGCTGCGATGCTCCTGCGCAATCCGGCCTGTGGGTCGAGGGTGTTCCGGTAGATCTCGAGTTCAACGGCGAGAAGGTGGAAATTGTGGGCGCGTTCGGCAGTTCGCGTAGTGGCCATCTCGGCCAGTGGCCGGGCACGCTGTGTGCTCAGAGTATTCGACTGATTGATCCAGAAGCAGCGTTCAAGCGTCTGCAGACTTCAGGTGTACCCGGTAGCTAGACTTGCCTAGGCATACCGCAGGTCCTGATGTAGCTAAGTGAATCGAGGAGGTGGCCCATGTGGTACTGCGCCCACGCAATCTTCCATTATCGGTACGAGGGACAGACCTCGATTACCGTGCATGAGAACGTGTACCTCATTGAGGCTGCCAGCCCCGACGACGCCCTGCTTGAGGCGAAGCGACTCGCTTCAGAGTACGAGCAGGTAGGAGAAGACAGCTGTCTGGAGATTGGCGGCGTCAAGGCTGAGTATCGTTTCTCGGGTATACGCAAGCTCATCGCCGTCCAGCCGGATGGAGACAGCGCGACCGGAAAGGTGTGCTCTGGATCTGAAGTGACCTACTCCGTGTTTGAGGTCGACAGCCTGCAGGATGTTGAGTCGCTTGCTTCAGGCGACAGCACGGCTGTCGTTTACAGAGAGTAGTGATCCAGCGGTCTGGTCATGCAGACGCGCCCCTGCCTTGTCACCGGTTCCGTCTCCTTGCGCGCCGCGATTGGTTGCGGATCGCTTCCACCGGATCTTCATCATCTGCCGGCGATAGATCGAATGGCCTTTTACCAAGGCGGATGACGTTGCGGATTACGCCCAGCCAGGCATCTCCGAACAACAGTGACAGCGCTATCGCCGTATAGACCATGAGAAAGAAGCCCGGGGCCGCGATCATGCCGTCATCGGCGACTTGGCATGTTGAGAGCTGGTTGCCGAGGTGTGCGATTACGACCAGCTCTGTTGACAGCAGGAGGGCTGCTGACACGCGAACCGCAATCACGTTGGCTTTGAACAGCCCTGTTCTCATGAAGTCGAACTTCGAGTAGATCGCCAGGACCAGCAGGGAAAGTAGCCATGGCCAGAGGAAGGCGCCTGGGTATTGTTCCTGGTTGCAGGTCATGGTGAGCATGAGCTCGCCCAGGGCGAACAGGATGTAGGCCGTTCCAGCCAGCAGGGCGGTCCGGAGGCATTTTACGAAGATCTGTTCGCCGGTTAGAGGCATGGGGCTCGTCCTTGAGGGTTGTTGCGGGTGTTGCTTGATCGCAGGCAGAGAAGCCTGTCTTCGGTTTGGATCATGCCCTATCGCGGTGGGGTGCAGGGTCGGCGGTCGACTGGGGTGCGACCCTACCGCGGGTGTTTCGGCGCCAGGAAGGGCGGCGCGCAGTCTGGCGTTACGTCAGGTCTGCGCCTGCGTCGCCTTCGGGTTCCAGCGCCTTTACCAGCACGGCGGCCTGGGTGCGGCTGTGGCATTCGAGCTTTTTGAGGATGGCGGTTACGTGCACCTTTACGGTGTTTTCGGCCAGGCCCAGTTCGTAGGCGATCTGCTTGTTGAGCAGACCGTCTGCCAGGGACAGCAGGACGCGGAACTGCTGCGGGGTGAGCTGGGCGAGGCGCGCTGCGAGCAGGGCGTCGGATTCGGAGCGCTCTGCGGCCATGGCGGGGAACCAGAGGCTGCCGTCGAGGACGGCGGCTACGGCCTGGCCGATGGTTTCTGCCGGGGCGGATTTCGGGATGAAGCCGGCGGCGCCGAACTGCTGGGCGCGGCGGATGACGCGGGGGTGGTCGTTGGAGGAGACGATGACCACCGGGATGTCCGGGTGCGAGCCTCGTACGTGGAGGAGTGAGGAGAAGCCCCGGGCGCCGGGCATGGTGAGGTCGAGGAGGACCAGTTCGATTTCGGCGTGCTGGTTCAATGCCGTTTCAAGCGCCTGCGCGCTGGCGACCTCGATGACCTGGACGGCCGGGAGGGCCTGGCGCAGGGAGTGGACCACGGCGGCGCGGAGTAGCGGGTGGTCGTCGGCCACGAGGATGGTGATTTCGCTCATGGGGGCATTGTAGGGGGCGTTTTGGGTTGGCGCTAAGGGCGGACACGCATGGCGTGTCACTACGTGGGTTTTTTGCCACCGGGGTATGAAAATGCCATCGTCGCGGCGTAGAGACACGCCATGCGTGTCCCGCGCGCAAATGAGCGCAGCAGACGCGCCCGGGGAGTCAGCGGGGCTGCGTACTGCCCTTCCAGGCATCCAGGAACTGGCGGCGTTTCAGGCCATCCAGGTAGACCAGCAACCCCGGGCCCAGCAGGATCGGGCGGTAGCTGCGCCCCGGCGTCGGGCTGCGCTGGTTGGGGAGGATCGACATGAGCCTGGCTTCACGGGATAGCACCTGCTGGCCTCGTGGAGACAGCAGATAGTCGAGGAAACGCCGCGCTTCGGTGGCGTTGTGGGCCGTGCGCGGTATGACGGCGGTGCGCAGGACCACCAGGGTGTAATCCTCCGGTTCAACGATGCCCAGTGGGGCACCTGCATCAATTCGTGCCTGCGCATACGAGCCAAGCACGTTGTACACCAGCGAGAGCTGGCCGCTGCTCACCTTGTCCAGCAACACGCCGGTGCGCTCTTCCAGCTGAACCTGGTTGTCGCCGAGCGCGCCCAGCAACGCGCCCGCCATGCTGCCGCGCTGGCCGTCCTGGGTGGCGAGCAGGTAGCCCACGCTGCTGCGCTCCACGTCGTAAGTGCCCACCTTGCCGGCCAACGGGGCATCCGGCGCACGCAGCAGTTCGAGCAGCTGGCTGCGGGTTCGGGGGACGCGGGCGGCAGGCAGGGTGCGGGTGTTGTAGACCATCGCCACCGGTTCGTAGCTGATGCCAAAGGCTTCATGCCGCCATTGCGCCCACGCGGGCAGTGCCTCGGTCTGCGGCGAACGGTGCGATAGCGCGTAGCCGTCGTTGACCAGCTTGGCCTGCAGGTCCATGCCGCTGCTGATCAGCATGTCCGGGCCGTCGGGCCGGTTCCGCTCGCGCAGGTACTGCGCGTACATGTCCTGGGTGATGACATCTTCGTAGACAACCTCCGTGCCCGGGTACAGGCGCTGGTAGTCGGCGATGACGGTGCTGAACACTTCGATGTCGGTGGAACCGTGGATGCGCAGCTCGGCGGTGGCGGTGCCGGTGGCCGGAAAGCGCTGGATGTCGCCCGGCGCGGCGAGCGCGGGCGCGGACACTGCCAGCAGTGCGAGAAGAACGGCGCGCATCATGCGTGCAACCTCGGCAGACGAATGGTGGCGACCAGCCCGCCACCGGGGCGGTTGCTCAGGTCGATGTGGCCGCCGTGGCTGTCCACTACGCGCTTGACGATGGCCAGGCCCAGCCCTGCCCCGCCCGCCGGGGCTTCTTCGCCGCGCGCGAAGCGCTCGAACACGCGCTCGGCGTCGCCCGGTGGAATGCCCGGGCCATGGTCGGCAATGGTGATGACGCAGTGCTGCGCTTCTTCGGTAAGCGCCACCTGCAGCGGGCCGCCGCCGCCGTACTTGATGGCGTTGTCGATCAGGTTCTTGATCGCTTCGCGTAGCAGCAGCGCGTCGCCCCGCACTCGGCTGGATGCCACGCCCACGGCCAGTTGCACGCGCGGGGCCGGCAGCGCCTGCGGCAGCGCTTCATGCAGGGCCTGGTGCACAGTTTCCACCATGTCCACCGGGGCGAAGCGCTGAAGGTTGGAACGGTGGATGACGCTGGCGTCGCTGAGTAGCTGGTTGAGCAGGCGGCTCATATGGGTGGCGTTGCGGTCGATGGCGACCAGGCTGCGGCGCATGTCTTCGGGGTCTTCGTCGTCGAGCGCGAGCTGCGCCTGTGCACGCAGCGCGGCCAGCGGGGTGCGCATCTGGTGGGCGGCTTCCGCCATGAAGGCGCGCAGGGTTTCATTGCTGCTTGAGAGGCGCGCCATGAAGCGGTTCAACGCGGCCACCATCTGGTCCATTTCGCGCGGTACGCGGGCGTCCAAGGGGCTCAGATCGGACGGCTCGCGTCGCGACAGTTCGCGTTCCACCTTCACCAGTGGGCGGAATGCACGATGTACGCCGAAGGCGACCAGCGCCAACGACAGCAGCGAGAGCACGACAATGGCAATCAACGCGCGGTTGACGATCTCCTGCGCCACCGCTTCACGCGCAAGTCGTGTCTGGCCGACCTGCACCCGCACTTCGGCCTGTGCCGAGGGCGAGGAAACCCGCCGCGAGACCACCACGAACCGAATCGTTTCCCCGCTGTACTGCGCATCGAACAACTGCGGTTCGTCGGTAGGCGTACGCGGCGGTGTCGGCAGGTCCGGGTAGCCGGTAACGGTGCGACCCTGCGCGTCGTAGACGCGGTAAAACACGCGATCGTCCGGCGCCATCGCCAGCAGGTCGAGCGAGGCATACGGCAAATCTACCTGCCACTGGGCATCCACCAACGCCACTGAGTCGATGATGGACATGGCAGACGACACCAGCAGATGGTCGTAGGAACGGTTGGCGGCACGCTGACCGTAGTCGCGCGCGGCGAACAGCAGCGCCACCGCGAACACCGCCAGCAGCACGCCCAGGTACAGGGTGAGGGTGCGCCGCAGCGAGCTGGGCGCGCGGGCTTCAGCCTTGGGCATCGGGCGTGCCGTCGATGGCTTCAAGCAGGTAACCGCTGCCGCGTACGGTGACGATGCGCAGCGGTGCGTCGGCCAGCTTCTTTCGCAGGCGACCGACGTAAAGCTCGATGGCATTTGGGCCGGCTTCGTCGTCGAAACCGAACAGGCCGTTGCCAATCTCGTCCTTGCCGACCACATGGCCCAGCCGGCCCATCAGGATTTCCAGCAGGCGGTACTCGCGGTTGGGCAGCTCAATGGGCTGCCCATCCAGGCTCACCCGGTGCGAGGCGTTGTCGAACTGGAAGCCGCCAATCTGAACCACTTCACTGGCCTGCCCGCGCGTGCGCCGCAGCAGTACGCGGCAGCGCGCTTCGAATTCGCGGAAGTCGAATGGCTTTCCAAGGTAATCATCCGCACCTACATCCAGCGCCTGCACGCGATCTTCAATTCCGTCGCGCGCGGTGAGCATCAGCACCGGCGTGGCGTCGCCGCGCTCACGCATGCCGGCCAGCACGCGCAGGCCATCCAGCTTGGGCAGGCCGATATCCAGCACCACCAGGTCGAAGCTCTGGTAGCCCAGCACGCTGGCGGCGGCCAGGCCGTCGCTCTGCCAGTCCACCGCGTGGCCGCTGCGGCGCATGCGGCGAACGATGGCGTCGGCCAGGTCCGGGTTGTCTTCTACCAGCAGGATGCGCATGGGGCAGGAATGGGGAACGGTGCGGGAATCCTAGCGCGAGCGGCGTGTTTCGTGGGTCGCGCTGCGCTGCAACAGGCGCCGACAGGTGGATGACAGCTTCCCCGATCTAGGCTGCGCCATCGACAACCTGCGGGAATGCGCGGCCCTGGTGCCCTGCCCTCCCACGCCATGTACCTGGGAGGGTTCATGCACCACCAACTCCTGCGCTGCCGCGGGCTGGCCGCCTGCACCCTGCTGTTGGCCGCCGCCCCGCTCTGGGCCGCCGACGACACCGACACCGACCGCCCGGTCACCGCCACCCTCGGCGGCCGCCTGCACCTGGATTTCGCCGACTTCGACAACGATTCGCGCGGCACCCCGAACAAGAACGACACCGAGATCCGCCGCGCCTGGCTGGACGTCTCCGGCAAGTTCTTCGTGGTGGACTACAAACTGGAAGCGGACTTCTCCGGCGACCGGGTGGAAGCCAAGGACGTGTATGTCAGCCGCGATTTCAGTGGCGGCAAACTCAGCATCGGCCAGTTCAAGCAGTTCTTCTCGCTGGACGACCGCACCGGCTCCAACTACGGCAGCTTCCTGGAGCGCGGCAACGCCGGCACCACGCTGGCGCCGCTGTACCGGCTGGGTGCCTCGTGGCAGGCGGCCAAGGGCGACATGACCTGGGCCGCCAGCGCTTACAGCCTGGAAAGCATCGACGCGTGGCAGGTGAAGGGCCGTGCAGCCGGCGGCCGTGCCACCTGGGCGCCCGGCGCCACTGCGGGCGATGTGCTGCACCTGGGCCTTTCGCTGGCGCACGAGCGCTACGACACCCCCGGCGCCAACGGCGTGCCGGCCCTGCGGATCCGCCCGCGCCCGGCCGGGCACCTCTCCGACAACAGTCGCCTGACCCTGATCGACTTCTCGTCCGGCCGCGACACCGACGTGAACAAGTGGTCGCTGGAATACGCACAGGTGCGTGGTCCGCTGAGCTGGCAGGGCGAGTTCAGTGGCGCCACCTTCGATGACGGCAGCCAGCGCGGCACGGTGCTGGCCGGCTACGGCATGCTCAGCTGGTTCGTCACCGGCGAGTCGCGCGGCTACGACCGCAAGACCGGCCGCTTCGCGCGCATCAAGGACATCCGACATAAGGCCGGTGCCTTCGAGCTGGCACTGCGCTACGACCAGATGCGCGGCGAGCAGCACCTGTTCGGACAGCCGGACCTGATCGATGCGCGTACCGAGGCGTGGACGCTGGGCGGCAACTGGTACATGCGCCCGAACCTGCGCTTCATGCTGAACCTGATCGACAGCCGCAACCGCGATTACCTGGCGGCGGCCACCGTGGACCACACCCGCGCGGTCACCGGCCGCCTGCAGTTCGATTTCTAACCCCCTTTGCAAGGAAACCCGCAGATGATGCTGAGCATCCTCGGTTTTGGCATGGTCATTACGTTCATGTACTTGATCATGAGCAAACGACTGTCGCCGCTGGTCGCGCTGATCACCATTCCCATCGTGTTCGCGCTGTTGGGCGGCTTCGGTGCGGGTATCGACCAGATGATGCTCGACGGCATCAAGAAGATCGCACCGACCGGCGTGATGCTGATGTTCGCCATCCTGTACTTCGGGGTGATGATCGACGCCGGCCTGTTCGACCCGCTGGTGCGGATCATCCTGCGCCTGGTCAAGGGTGACCCGATGAAGATCGTGCTGGGCACGGCGGCGCTGGCGATGCTGATCTCGCTGGACGGCGACGGCTCCACCACCTACATGATCACCGTCTCGGCGATGCTGCCGCTGTACCAGCGCCTTGGCATGAACGCGTTGAACATGACCTGCGTGACCATCCTGGCCGGCGGTGTGATGAACCTCACCCCGTGGGGCGGCCCGACCGCTCGTGCGGCCACGGCGCTGCATGTGGACCCGGCGGACGTGTTCGTGCCGCTGATTCCGGCGATGGTGCTGGCCTGTGCGTCGGTGCTGCTGCTGGCGTGTTATCTGGGCCTGAAGGAACGCCGTCGCCTGGGCGTGGTGAAGCTGCCGACGGGTGGAAGCTGGATGGATTCCAGCGTGTCCGATGACGGCTCGCTGCCCACCGTGGAAGATGCCGAAGACACCAAGCGTCCGAAGCTGCTGTGGGTGAACCTGGCCCTGACCCTGGCGCTGATGACCGCGCTGGTGATGGGCGTGCTGCCGATGCCGGTGCTGTTCATGGTCGGCTTTGCGATCGCGCTGGTGATCAACTACCCGAACCTGGCCGAGCAGCGCCGCCGCGTGGTGAACCATGCCGGCAACGTGCTTTCGGTGGTGTCGCTGATCTTCGCCGCGGGCATCTTCACCGGCATCCTCAACAACACCGGCATGGTAGAGGCGATGTCGCGCAGCTTCCTTGCGGTCATTCCCGATGCCTGGGGCCCGTACCTGGCGGTGATCACCGCGCTGGCCTCGATGCCCTTCACCTTCTTCATGTCCAACGACGCGTTCTACTTCGGCGTGCTGCCGATCCTGTCCGAGGCGGCCGGCAACTACGGCATCACCCCGGTGGAAATGGCGCGCGCCTCGCTCGCCGGCCAGCCGGTGCATCTGCTCAGCCCGTTGGTCCCCTCTACCTATCTGCTGGTGGGGTTGGCCAAGGTGGAGTTCGCCGACCACCAGAAGTTCACCCTGAAGTGGGCGGTGATGGTCTCACTGGTGTTGATGTTCGGCAGCCTGCTGTGCGCGCTGTATCCCTTCGCGGCCTGATCCTGGAGCACTTGAAATGACTCTTCGCATTGCATACGTCACCAGCGGCATGGGCAGCGTGGGTACCGCCATCTGCCAGAAGCTGGCCCGCAACGGCCACACTGTGGTGGCGGGCTGCGCACCCGATTCACCGCGCAAGGCCGCATGGCTGCGCGAACAGCGCGAGCTGGGCTTTGATTTCATCGCCTCCGAAGGCAACGCGGCCGACTGGCAGTCCACGGTGGCGGCCTTCACCAAGGTCAAGGCCGAGGTGGGCGAGATCGACGTGCTGGTGAACAACGCCGGCGGCAGCCGCGACGTGTTGTTCCGGCAGATGAGCCAGGACGACTGGAACGCGGTGATGGGCTCGAACCTCCATGCGCTGTTCAACATCACCAAGCAGGTGATCGACGGCATGGCCTCACGCGGCTGGGGCCGGATCGTGAACATTGGTTCGGTGAGCGCGCACAAGGGCCAGATTGGGCAGGTGAACTTTGCGACCGCCAAGGCGGCGATGCATGGGTTCAGCCGGGCGCTGGCCAATGAGGTGGCTACGCGCGGGGTGACGGTGAATACCATCTCGCCCGGGTATATCGCCAGCCAGTCGATCAGCAGCTTTCCGCCGGATGTGCTTGATCGCTTGGCCGGATCGGTGCCGATCAGGCGCCTGGGCAAGCCGGAAGAAGTGGCCAGCCTGTGTGCGTGGTTGGCTTCGGATGATGCGGCGTATGTGACCGGCGCGGACTATGCGGTGAATGGTGGGTTGCATATGTTCTGAGCGGCGCCGCCCCGAACGGCAGGCCGCACCCGACCCTCGAACCGCCGGCCGCACCCGACCCTCGTAGTGCCGGCCGCTGGCCGGCTCCAGGCGGTATGTCGCACGAGACGTAGACCGCTTGGAGCCGGCCGGCGGCCGGCACTACGTCAGAATTCCGCGCCGAAGGTCAGGAATACCTGCCTTGGCGCGCTTGCGTGAATCGCGTAGCGCGTTCCATTGGGGTCGGTCGGCGCGAACGAACTCAGCTGACCTGCATATCGCTTGTTGGTCAGGTTGGTGGCATTCAGCGCCACCTTTACATCCCGCAGCCCCATCCCCGGACCGAACGAATACCCCATACCGGCGTCAAACGTGGTCACACCGGGCACCGACTGGTCATTGATATATGTGTAGTACCGCTTTCCGGTGTACTTCCCGCGCAGGCTGGCAAAGAAGCCGTCCCGGTTCCAGCTGATCTCGCTGGACACCATCTGCTGCGGCGTATCCACGGTGATCTTGCCGGCCACCGGTACCACGACACCGCCGGAGATGTAGTCATCCTCGTATGTAGTCTTGTTCCACGACACCGCGTTGTACCACTGCAGCCCTTCCACCGGCTTGAGGATGAAGGTCAGCTCGGCGCCCTGGCTCTTCACCGAACCGACGTTGATGAAGCGTGTGATGCACTCCGGCCGCGTTCCCACCTCAATGCTGGTGCACGGGTTGAGCGACAGCAGGCGGTTGTCGAACATTACGTGGTAGGCCGCGATGGAGGCTTCGTACTTATCGCCAAACGTACGGAAGCCTGCTTCCAGCGTGCGCGACTTCTCCGGCTCCAGGTCATCCACGCTGGCCGCGAACGACTCCGGCGAGACCTGCAGCGGGCCACCACTGCCGCCACCGACGAACGCGGCGATGTTCTCTGCATAGGACGCGAACACCTCATTTCGCTCGCTGAGCTTGAAGCCGATGCCTGCCTGCGGCAGCACCGACTCCTTCGCGGTGAGCGTGCCCGACGCATAGCTGGACTCGGTTCCGGGCTTTGAAACCGCCGTCATGCGGGTGTTCGGGCTCTTGATGCCTACGTCCACGGTCAGCCGGTCGTCCAGGAAACGCATGCGGTCCTGCACGTAGAACTGGCGGGTGCGGATGTCGTAGTCCTGGTCGAACAGGCGACGGTTCGGGTAGTTCAGGTAGCCGTCGTCCAGGAACGGACCCGTGATGTAGTAGAAGTTGCGCTCAACGTTGTGGTCATTCCGCCCGTACCACAGCCCTGCTTCCAGCTCATGCAGACCCCACTGCCAGCTCAGCGCAGCGGTGATGCCCTGCCGGTTGATGGTGTAGTTGGTGCTGCGGATGGAGATCGGCAGCGCCTGCGGCGTGCCCGGGTTGGACGGCTGGCCCGGCGCCCACCAGTGACCCTGGCCACGGTTCTCATGGTGGTAACCGAGCAGCTTCAGGCGAGCGGCGTCACCCAGCGCGAAGTCTGCGTCGAGCGCGTACAGGTTGTCGTCGCGCAGCGCACGACTCTGGTAGTACGCGTCGTCGATGCTGTTGACGCCGCCACTGAAGGCGCAGCGTTGCGCATCATAGGTGGCCGGTGCGCAGTAGGCGGCGGCCAGGGCGCGGTCCCAGTCCGGTGCATAGATGTTCCAGTCCCAGCCCAGGCCACGGGCCAGCATGCTCTTGGACAGGTAGGCATAGTTCGCCTGGCTGACCCGCGAGGTGGCCGCGAACGCGCCGAAGCGGTGGTCGCCCACCTGCCACACCGCCTTGGCGTTGAACTGCTTGGTGGTCTGGTTCTGGTTCGGCTCGGCCCACATATCCGCGTCTTGATGCACGCCGGAGACATAGGCCGAAAAGCCATTGAGGTCGCCGGTATCCACGCGCAGGTAGCCACGGCGCTGGTTGTCCTCGCCCACGGTGACGCTGGCGCGGCCGCCAAATTCCGTGGACGGGTCCTGCGAGAAGTACTGGATGGTGCCACCCAGGTTGCTGGTGGAGGCCACGCCCAGCGAGCCGATGCCCTGCGAGAGCTCGGCACCGGCCAGGTTCTCGGCGATCAACGCACGCGCGATGCTCAGGCCGTTGTAGTTGCCGTAGCTGTTGTCGCCCAGCGGCAGGCCGTCCAGCGTGTAGCCCAGGCGGCTCTTGTCAAAGCCGCGCAGGCTGATGGTCTGGGACTCTTCATTGGCGCCGAAGGCGTCGTTGGACTGCACCGAGACGCCGGGCAGACGGTCGAGGATCTTCTGTGCGCTGGTACCGGGCGGCAACACCTGCTTGTCGGCGGTGGTGATGCGCTGCACCTGGCGGGTCTCGCCCTGACCGATGACGGAGACGGCGTCCAGGGTGCGGGCGGTGGCAGCGGAGTCCGCGCTCAACGCTGCGTCTACGTCGGCAGCATTTGCATTGGCAGCGCACAGCGCGATCGCTACGGCGATCGTCAGGGGTCGGTTGAGCATGAGGGTCCGTTGCAAGATGGAGATGGCCTGCGTGGAGCAGGTGCATCGCCATGGTGCGAGCGGAAGATTAAGGGATTCTTACGTACGGACTCTGCTGGCCCAAAGTGCGACCTTGATCATGGAATGCTGATCCATTGGTCATGGAGGCTGGCAATGTGGCCCTGGCCTGAAAATCAATGACGTCGCTAAGCAGAGAGTGGGTCTGCTCGTGGCCAGAAGCGGACACACCCGCGACTCATCGCCGCGCGGTGCGGAAGCGAGCTACAGATGCAACGCGCGGTACGGCCGTCCGCGGCTCCTAGCCAGCCGCCCTCATCATTGCTGTTGCCGTATGAAAGCTTCCACAGCTTCCTCAACCGCCTCGGTCGGATTGCGGGGAAGAATGTTCACAGGAATCACCACTTCGCAGTCAATCGGCTCCCGACCTTCCAGAAGGAGTTCGACGACTGCGTTTCCTATCACGCGGTGAAATACCGTATAGAACGCCCGGACGTCTTGCTCGACCGGACGATGCTCGTCGTTCTGGAGGAGGCAACTGTTATCAAGCTGCGTGTGGACCTGCCCGTTCCGAAAATCCAGAACAAGGGCAAACATCATCGTCATTCGATCATTAAATAGCAGCACTCTAGCCGCGCCTTCATGGACCGCATCCACACGCATCGTCATGGCGCCGAGGCCTGGAAGCGGGTCATCTGGCCAAAGTCGCAATCCGACTCGAAGCCCTTCTAGCTCAAGCAAAGCTGAGTCGGGAGTACCGCCGGCCTTGAGCGTCGCCAATGCCTGAGGATCAATGAGCGGCTCCCATGGTTCCAGCCGATTACGCGACGCGTAGACTGACCTAGCAGTAGGTACGTTCAATTCGTGAGCGATGTAGCGCCGTGCCAGCTCCCTCATAAGGACCAAGTCTGCGGCAATGCGACGCCGATCAAAGGGGATATCGGGATCGACGATATCCCCGCCGAACGATGCATGAGCCACGGCATTGCGCCCACTGTCATACAAGTGACGACCAACATCCTCGCCCGCCGCCCGCAGCTCCGCAATGCGAGCAACTGCGCGCTCTTCAGGTAAATGGTCGAGGTTTCTCGTGAACCAATCGGCCCGCCCTCGTCCATCCTGATACTGCGACTCGATAACCTTGAAATAGCTCAGGAACGCATAGCTGTCGTGAACACCCGACAACCTTTCCCCCTCTCGCCAGAAGGCTAATGCGATCCGGACATTCTCGTCCTCGATGATTGGCATATAGTTGCAGTCGAAACTCTTACTCCCGGACTGCCCGACTGAGGAATGCGCCAGGCGAGTTCCGACGCCAAAGACTGTCGCCCGACTCCCGTGCATGATATCGACTACGTCCACGAAGCCATGGCGAAACCAGCCCAGAACCGAGGTGAAGCGATACAGCCTGGATAGACATTCGTCGCGCCGCTGCATGGCGCCCGGCATTGTGATCGCTGGCGCCAGCCGCTGTTCGCCATTATCCGTTCCACGAAGAATGAAATCGTCACCTGCGTATTGGATCCAGACGTCCTTAGCTGGCCAGGGAATGGACGACGCAACTGCTCCCGTAAACCATCCCATTTGGCTACGAAGCTTCTGATCGACAGCATCACCAAAGGCATGGGGAATATATGGCGTTCGCATTTGCGCTCAGTTGCCCTGCCGGATGTTTCTATCCTACTAGACAGGTGTCAATAGTTCCCAGTGTCTGTCGGAATTGGGTCCGAATTGGACATTACCAAGGTCGCAAAACGCGCTGCCCTGGCGGGTGCCCGCTTGTGGCCCGAAGCTGACATCCACTCTAGCGTTCACCCATGCGACTTGATGCAGACCGGCTTAGTAACGCATCCCACTCCCACTCTATCCAGATCACTCTGTCTGTGGCTGGGTCGTCTACTCCAATTCGATGGGGAAACTGGGCACAGTAAAGTGCGGAAGAAAGCGACTCCACAAGTCGCGATGCTTCCAGCCACGTGGTGGCAAGTGCACCCGACGCATGCATCACGTCGTGGGTTGAAGGATCCATCGCAAAGTCTGAGTCATCAAGGCCGATATAGCGCAGAATCACTTGGCCGTTGAGGGCGGACTCGTGCGACTCAAGAGGGATAAGGCAATCCAAGAGGTAGGGCTCAATGCCCCTGAGACCATGAGGGGCGTAGATTTCGATCTGGAAGTGACATCCGGTCATGAAGCCTCGCAGCAGTCGGGCCTAATCATCCTCACTTCCAATGTCCGCCTTTGGGTCGAAAACGGACTGTAGCACCACTGTCGCGCCGCGCCCCGGCCAAACGTCCGGTCTCGGTCATTGGGGGAACATAGCTCGGCGCTTTGGCCGGATGCTCTCGTTACGCAGCAGGCGAACCGTCGGCAGCAAAATCCGCGATCATCGCGGCGGTTTCCTCGACGCTACTGCATATGCAGGGCGATCTTGCATCGTCCCAACTGGGTACAGAAGAGACCTGAGACGCTACCTTGTAAAGGAACTCTGCACGGACGCATACGCGTCTTACCCGAGCCAGTCCAAGTATGTCGCCCGCATGATTGAAACCTACGATATTCTTCCGACCTCTATAGTCGCCGTCCCCGTCAAATAGCAGCGCGCCATCGAACTTGCCGTCGCGTGCCAAATCTACGATTGAGGTCATCCAGGAACTCCTCCTGAAGTGTGCCAATTGGTGAAACGGCAGCATATCCCCGCTTCAGGTCGGTCGCCGACATTACCATCTTCCCCGGCGGTCGGTCTCGGCACAGTGTCCGCTCTCGGCCAACAACTTGCATCGAACTTAGCGGAGTCCGAGCATCGCATGAGCACGGCCGCTCACTCCGCAGCCAGCTGGTCCATCCGGATCCTATTGGCAAACAACGAGAACGCCAGCATCCCCGCCAACCCATTGGCCCGACTCACCCAATGCGGCAGCCAGCGCGGTGGGCGCAGGATGCCCTCTTCGAACAGCGGCGCAAAATCAATTGCGTCGGTCAATGACATCTTCCCGGCGAACAACCAGCGGCAGTTCTGCAGGCGGTCTTCTGCCAGCATGTGGCGGAAGAAGGTGTGCACGGACACCAGGCCGCGCAGGTAAACGGTGTCTTTGGTGAACGCCGCGCCGCCGGTAGCGGGTACGCCGCGGAACACGCGTTGCGCCGATGCGAAGCTCTCTTCGTTGTTCTGCCCCGCATCGCAGAAGTAGCGGAACACCTGGATGAAGTCCGCCCCCTCCCGCGCCATCGCAATGGCTTCGGTACGCAAGCTGATGCGCTTGAGCCGCTCGATGTCGATGCTGCCGGTGATCTGCTCGGCGAAAGTAGCCAACCCTTCCTGGGTGGCCGTCACGCGCGGCGACGACAACGCCAGGCTGGGCAGGTGCGGCTGTTCGCGACCATTGAGCGCAGTGAGCGAATGCACCAGCGCTTCATGGTGGAACAGCTGCGCACGATCGTAGGCACTGAAGCGCGCACTGGTGCGCAGGCGGATGCGGGTGGGGCCGGCGGCGGCCTTGGAGATCAGTTCCGGGTCCAGCTGCACGCTGATGATGCGCGATTCGAAGAAGGCGTCCAGGTCGCTCTGCAGCTGAAGCTGCAAGGCCGTAGCCGAAACGGGCACCTGTTCTTCCGGAGCCAGCAGCTCGTGGTCGAGCTCCTGTGCGATCTGTATGAAATGCCGGGCCGCCTCGCGGGTGCTGGGGCCGTTACCGGGTAGCGGCTGCTCCGGCGAGCCGAACAGCTCCACCGAGTAGCGGTCCACTTCGGCGGTACCGAGGGACTCGAGCAGGCCAGCGGCCAGGTCCCAGCTGTGGGCCGAGCGCTGGATGTACAGGCCCAGCGGATGGCTGAGGTCGCACTGGGCGCTGAGCGCGGCCAGTTCGCGGCGGGTGTCGGTGAAATCGAGTTTGGGGTACTCCAGCACCGGCAGGACCGGGCGCCCGCGCGCCACGCTGGCGAGAAAAGGGGCCTGCAGCGAGGCCGGCCAGCTGGTCAGGGTCAGCAGGCGGATGCCGCCAACAGCCTCCACCAACCGGGCGTCCAGCGCGGTGTGGTGGGTCACATCCCGGTCCACGGTCATCGGCGGGCGGTGAGGAGCGATGCTCATGAGGCGGACATTAGCAGGGTCGCCCGGCGATGTCGGCCCCTCCCCTGCGTACAGCCACGCAGGGCGTGGCTCTACCGGTAGATCGTCAGCGTTTTTTGCCCGGGGGGCGCCACTGTGCGCCTTTGCTTACATGCTTGCGCTCCAGCGCTTGCTGCGCCTGGCGCACCGCCAGCTTGGCGGCGGCCGCGGCCACTTCTTCCTTCAGCTTGAAGTAGTTCAGCAGCCGCTCTTCATCCAGCTCACCCGACTCGATGGCCGCACGCACCGCGCAGCCTGGCTCGCGCTGGTGGGCGCAGTCGCGGAAGCGGCACTGTTCGGCCAGCGCTTCGACGTCGGCAAAGCCCACTTCGCCCAGCGCTTCTTCACCGGTGGGCTTGAGCTCGCGCATGCCGGGGGTGTCGATCAGGCAGGCGCCGGACGGCATCGGAATCAGCGCGCGGTGGGTGGTGGTGTGGCGGCCCTTGGAGTCATTGCCGCGCACTTCGGCGGTCTTCATCAGCTCGTAGCCGAGCAGCGTATTGGTCAGGGTCGACTTGCCGGCGCCGGAGGAACCCACCAGCACCACGGTCTGCCCGGCGCCCAGCCACGGCAGCAACGCGCTGGCGCTGGCCGGGTCGCGGCCGTTGATGGCCAGCAGCGGGATGTCCTGCGCGGCCAGCTCTTCGAGCACGGCCAGGGCGTCTTCACTGTATTCGGTCTGGTCGGCCTTGGTCAGCACCACCACCGGGCGCGCGCCACCGCCGCCGACCAGCATCAGGTAACGCTCGATCCGGCGCGGGTTGAAGTCCGAATCCAGCCCGCAGACGATGAACACGGTATCGATATTGGCCGCGATCACCTGCTGGTGGTAATGCTCGCCCGCTGCACCGCGCTTGATCGCGGTACGGCGGGGCAGCAACGCCACGATCAGGTTGCCTTCCAGCAGCACCCAGTCGCCCACCGCCGCACGCTCGTGGCTGGGGAAGCGCGGGCGCTGCCATTCGGCGGGCGATTCGGTCTTGATTGCCGCGCCGGGGGCGTCGGCCACCACGTAGCCGGTGCGGTGCTGTTCCACCACCCGGCCCGGGCGGGCCTGCGGGTGGGCGTCGAACAGGGCCTGCCAGGCCGGCAGCTCGGGGGCGCCTGCCCAGGGCCAGCCCATGGTCTGCAGGGCGTGGAAGTCGATCGGTTCGCTCATGGGCCCATTCTAGGCGAAGGGCCGCAACCGCACCGCAGCATTTCCGCTACCATGCGATTTCCATGCCCGAAACCACGGCCCAGTCATGTCCACGCCCCCGCTGAAGCCGCTTGCTACCCGCGAGCGCCTGTCCGAAGTCCGCTACGAGATCCGGGGCGAACTGGCGCGGCGAGCGCGGGAGCTGGAGGCGCAGGGGCGCAAGCTTATCAAGCTGAACATCGGCAACCCGGGCAACTTCGGGTTCCGCGCGCCGGAACACCTGCAGCGCGCCATTGCCGACGACATGGGCCGCACCGACCCCTACACCCACCAGCAGGGCCTGCCCGAGGCACGCGAGGCGATTGCCGCCGCGTATGCCCGCCGTGGCGCCCCCGACGCGCACCCGGACCGGGTGTTCATCGGCAACGGGGTGAGCGAGCTGATCGACCTGTCGCTGCGCGCCCTGCTCAACCCCGGCGACGAAGTGCTGGTGCCCTCGCCCGACTATCCGCTGTGGTCGGCGGCGACCATCCTCAACGACGGCCGCCCGGTGTATTACCGCTGCGCGCCGGAGAACAACTTCCAGCCGGACCCGGTGGAAATCGAGTCACTGGTGTCCTCGCGCACCCGCGCGATCGTGCTGATCAACCCGAACAACCCCAGCGGCGCCAGCTATCCGCGCGAGCTGCTGGAGCGCATCGTGGCGGTGGCGACCAAGCACAACCTGCTGCTGATGGTCGATGAGATCTACGACCAGATCCTGTACGACGGCGCGCAGTTCCAGCCGGTAGCCCCGCTGGCCGGCGACCACCCCTGCATCACCTTCAGCGGCCTGAGCAAGGTGCATCGCGCCTGCGGCTGGCGCGTGGGCTGGGCGATGCTGTCCGGCGCCGCCGAGCGCCTGGGCGAGTTCCGCGCGGCGATGGACCTGCTCAGCGCGCTGCGCCTGTGCGCCAACGTGCCGGGCCAGTACGCCATCGACGCGGCCGTGAACGGGCCGGACACGGTGTCTGCGCTGTGCGCCCCCGGTGGACGCCTGTATGAAACCCGGCGTGCGGTGATCGAGGCCTGCAACGCCAGCGAACACCTTTCGCTGGTGGCCCCGGCCGGCGCGCTGTATGCGTTCCCGGCGGTGGTGGGCGATGCAGCGCGTAGTTTCGACGACCATGATTTCGCGCTGGACCTGATGAACCAGGAAGGCGTGCTGGTGGTACCCGGCTCGAGCTTCAATGTGCCCTACCGCCACCACTTCCGCGTGACCCTGCTGCCGGAGGCCGAAGTGATGCGCGATGTATTCGCGCGCATCGACCGGGCGCTGGCGCGCCGCGCCGAGGCCAATACCAAGGTGGTCCCGCTCAAGCCGCGCAGTGCGGTGGCCTGAGGTGGCGGTGTCCTATCTGGCGCTGGGCGACTCGTACACCATCGGTGAAGGCGTGGCCCCGGCCGGGCGCTGGCCGGTGCAGCTGGCGACGGCGCTGCAGGAAGACGGCCACGTGGTGGCCGAACCGCAGATCATCGCCACCACCGGCTGGACCACCGACGAGCTGGATGCCGGCATCGATGCCGCCGCGCCGCAGGGCCCGTTCGGTTTCGTCAGCCTGCTGATCGGGGTCAACGACCAGTACCGTGGGCGCAGCGTGGACGACTACCGCCCGCGCTTCACCGCGCTGTTGCAGCGCGCGATCGCGTTCGCCGACAACCGCCCGAAGCGCGTACTGGTGCTGTCGATTCCCGACTGGGGCGTGACCCCGTTCGCACGCGAGAAGGGCCGCGACCCGGCGCAGATCGCACGCGAGCTGGACGCCTACAATGCCGCCGCGAAGGCGATCTGCGCCGACCATGGCGTGGCCTTCGCGGACATCACGCCCGTCAGCCGCGAACGCGGCGCCGAACCGGCGATGCTGGTCGAAGACGGCCTGCATCCGTCCGCCACGATGTACACCGAATGGACGCGCCTGGCCCTGCCGGTGGCGCGCACCCTCCTGGACGACGAGGCAGCACGCTGAGCCCGAACGCCCCCGGCCCCCGCCATTCCGCGCTGGGCATTGCGGGACTGGTGGCGAGCCTGGTCGCGTTGGTGCTGTTCGCGGTCACCGCGCACGTTGCCCACCTGCCCAGCCATGCCGCCATGCAGGAAACCCCGGTGGCCGTGCTGGTGCTGCTGTTTGTCGGTCTGGGGGTCACCACCGTGGCCCTGCTGCTGGGTATCGGCAGCGCGCTGCAGCACCAACGGCGTCGCGTGACCGGGGTGCTGGCGCTGGGGCTGGCGTTCACGCTGCTGCTGGCGCACGCCTCGCTGGCCAGCTGGATGCACCAGCAATGGCAACAGGCGCATCCCGACGTGGCGTCGGACGAGGGTTGAGGCAGGCCGCCCCGTGGCGGTCGGCAGTGCGATGCAACGTTTCCGGTACGGTCACGTGCCCCGGGGCGAGGGCGCGTAGAATACCGGGTTCGAAACTCCGGACCCCGACCGCCATGTCCCTTGATCCCGCCCTGCGCTCGCGCATCGAATCCATCCTCACCGCCAACCGCGTCGTGCTGTTCATGAAGGGCCAGCCGACCATGCCGCAGTGCGGGTTCTCGGCCAAGGCCGTGGGCGCGCTGCAGGACCTGGGCGTGGAGTTCGCCCACGTCAACGTGCTGGCCGACGCCGAGATCCGCGAAGGCATCAAGGCCTATGGCGACTGGCCGACCATCCCGCAGCTGTACATCGAAGGCGAACTGGTCGGCGGCAGCGACATCATCCTGCAGATGGCCAGCAGCGGTGAGCTGAGCAGCGTGCTCGGCCTGGCCGCGCCTGACCGCACCCCGCCGCGCATCACCGTGACCCCGGCTGCGGTGGAAATGCTGCGCGGCGCGCTGGCCGACGCCCCGGGCGCCGCCCTGCAGCTGGGCGTCGACGCGCAGTTCCAGCCGAACTTCCAGCTGGCCCCGCACGACGACAACGCGATTGCCGCCGAATCCAACGGCCTGCGCGTGCAGTTCGACCTGGCCAGCGCGCGCCGCGCCGAAGGCATCACCATCGACTGGGTGGACGACATCCGCGGCAAGGGCCTGGCGATCGACAACCCGAACGCGCCGAAGACCGTGCAGGAGCTGTCGGTGCGCGACGCCGACGACCAGCGCCGCGCCGGCAGCGTGACCATCGTGGATGTGCGCCCGGCCGACGAGCGCGCCATCGCCGCCATCGACGGTGCGTTCGAAACCTTCGACGGCGACAACCGCGCCCGCCTGGAAGCCCTGCCCAAGGACACCCCGCTGGCCTTCCTGTGCCACCACGGTGGCCGCAGTGCGCAGGCCGCCGAGCAGTTCCGTGCGCTGGGCTTCAGCAAGGTGTTCAACATCACCGGCGGCATCGACGCCTGGTCGGATGCGGTGGATAACAGCGTGCCCAAGTACTGATCGCACGCGAAAAAACGCCGGCAGTGCCGGCGTTTTTTTTGGGCGATCCGCCGCAGCGTAGCGACACGCCATGCGTGTCAACGCACCAATGAATCACCCGGCAAACCCACCCTCGGCCAGGAAATCCAACTCCTCTGCCGTAGGCATCCGCCCCAGCACCGCATTGCGATGCGGGAACCGCCCGAAGCGCCGGATGATGTCGCGGTGCAGTTCGGCGTATTGCAGGTACTCCTTGTCGCCCAGCACATCGAACATCGCCACCGACCGCTCCTGGTCCTGCGGGTCTTCGGAATGCTCGAACGGCAGGTAGATGAAGGCGCGCAGCTTCGGCACCAGCTCCAGGTCCAGCCCCTCTTCCACCGCGCGCATGGCGTAGTGGCGGGCCAGCCCGTCGGTGGCGTAGGAATGGGCGGTGTCGCGGAAGCAGTTGCGCGGGAACTGGTCGAGCAGGATCATCAGCGCCAGCGCGCCCTCGGACGTGGCCAGCCAATGCTCGCGCGCACGCTTTGCCGCCGCGTAATGTTCCTCCAGGAACATCTCGCGGAAACGCGCATCGAACGCGTCATCGCGCGCGAACCATTTCTCCGGTCCCGCGTCGCGCCAGAACTCCACGATGTGTGCCGCCACGTCCATTCACTGCCCCTGCGGGCGGCGCGCCATCCCGGCGCCCACCCCTGCCAATGCCATCACTCGTCAAAGCGCAGGTGTCGGACCGACTTGCCGTTGCGCCGTATAAGCTTAAGCGCCTCGATACCGATCTGGATATGGTTTTCGACGAACTGCGAGCTGACCTTGGCGTCGGACGCCTCGGTCTTGACCCCGTCCGGGATCATCGGCTGGTCCGAGACCAGCAGCAGCGCCCCGATCGGGATGTGGTTGGCGAAACCTGCCGCGAACAGGGTAGCCGTTTCCATGTCGATGGCCATGCAGCGCATCAGCCGCAGCCGCTCCTTGAACGCCTCGTCGTGCTCCCAGACCCGCCGGTTGGTGGTGTAGACGGTGCCGGTCCAGTAGTCGTGGCCGAGGTCGCGGATGGTGGTGGACACCGCCCGCTGCAGCGCGAAGGCGGGCAGCGCCGGCACTTCCGGCGGCAGGTAGTCGCTGGAGGTGCCCTCGCCACGGATCGCGGCGATCGGCAGGATCAGGTCGCCCAGCTGGTTCTTGCGCTTGAGCCCGCCGCACTTGCCCAGGAACAGCACCGCCTTGGGCATCACCGCCGAGAGCAGGTCCATCACGATGGCCGCGTTGGGGCTGCCCATGCCGAAGTTGATGAGCGTGATGCCGTCGTGGGTCACGCTGGCCATCGGCCGGTCCAGGCCCTGCACCGGCGCGCCGGTGAGGTGGGAAAACACGTGCAGGTAGCCACCGAAGTTGGTCAGCAGCACGTGCGGGCCGAACTGGTCCAAGGGCACGCCGGTGTAGCGCGGCAGCCAGTTTTCGACGATTTCCTGTTTGTTCTTCATTGCCCGGTTCCGTTTCGCCTCTGCTTTCGTGCGCCAATTGTCATGGGCTTGAACGAATAAGCAAGCCGGAAACGGTCGCACCGTGCGCTTGGTCACTTGGCAACGCCGCGCCCAGCCGCTAGCGTCGCGGAAAGATCTTTCACGCCGCATCGGGGACAACATGCGTACACGATTGACCGTCGGGCTGGGCCTGGCGCTGTTTGCACTGGCCGCGCCCTCGGCGCCGGCCGCATCACGCTTCACCCAGGACCCCTACCCGAGCACCTACGCGCCGATTCCCTCGGCCCCGGTGCTGATCCGCAATGCCACCGTGCTGACCGGCACCGGGCAGCGCCTGGAGCGTACCGACCTGCTGCTGCGCGACGGCCGCGTGGCGGCAGTGGGCACCGCGCTGGAGGCCCCGGCCGGTGCGGTGCAGGTGGACGCCAGCGGCAAATGGATCACCCCCGGCATCATCGACGTGCACTCGCACCTGGGCGTATACCCCAGCCCCAGCGTGGGCGCGCATGCCGACGGCAATGAAATGACCGCACCGGTCACCGCCAACGTGTGGGCCGAACATTCGGTCTGGCCGCAGGACCCCGGCTTTGCCGCGGCGCTGGCCGGCGGGGTGACCTCGCTGCAGATCCTGCCCGGCTCGGCCAACCTGGTCGGCGGGCGCGGAGTGACGCTGAAGAACGTGCCGGCAACCACCTACCAGGCGATGAAGTTCCCCGGCGCACCGTGGGGCATGAAGATGGCCTGCGGCGAGAACCCCAAGCGGGTGTACGGCAGCGGCAAGGGCGTGGCACCGCAGACCCGCATGGGCAGCGTGGCCGGGTACCGCGCGGCCTTCATCGATGCCAGCGAGTACCTGGCCAAGAATTCGCCGAAGACGGTCAAGAAGAAGCGCTGGTTCAGCGGCAGCGACAAGGGCGACAGCGCCGGCGACAGTGGCGGCAAGCGCGACCTCAAGCTGGACACGCTGGCGGGGGTGATCGACGGCGACATCCGCGTGCACATCCACTGCTACCGCGCCGACGAAATGGCCACCATGCTCGACCTGGCCAAGGAATTCGGCTTCAAGGTCGCCGCGTTCCACCACGCCACCGAGGCCTACAAACTGTCCGACCGGCTGGCCGCCGAAGGCGTGTGCGGTGCGCTGTGGGCCGACTGGTGGGGCTTCAAGATGGAAGCCTTCGATGGCATCCAGGACAACATCGCACTGGTCGACCGACCGGCCAACAGCTGTGCGATCGTGCATTCCGATTCGCCCGAAGGCATCCAGCGCCTCAACCAGGAAGCGGCCAAGGTGATCGCCAATGCACGCCGTGCCGGTATGCCGATCACGCCGGAGCATGCCATCGCCTGGCTGACCCTCAACCCCGCCAAGTCGATGGGCATCGAACAGCAGACCGGCAGCCTGGAGGTGGGCAAGATGGGCGACGTGGTGATCTGGAACGGCAGCCCCTTCAGTTCCTACGCACTGGCCGAAAAGGTCTATATCGACGGCCACCAGGTGTATGACCGCCAGGACGCACGCCGGCAGCCGCTGTCGGACTTCATGCTCGGCCAGGAGGGACGCCCATGACCGCGCGCGCGAAGGCTTCACTGCTGGCGCTGGCGCTGCTGGCGGCGGCACCGGCCAGCTGGGCGCAGGACCTGCTGGTGCGCAATGCCACGGTGCATACCGCCACGGCGCGCGGCAGCCTGGAGCACAGCGACGTGCTGGTCCAGGGCGGGGTGATCCGCGCGGTCGGCACCGGCCTGGCCGCGCCGGCCGGGGTGACCGTGGTGGAGGCCAACGGCCGCCCGCTGACCCCGGCGCTGTTCGGCGGCATCACCGACATCGGTATCGAAGAGGTGTCGGGTGAGTCGACCACGGTGGACAGCACGCTGAAACTGGAAGACCAGCCGCTGCGCCCGGAATTCGACGTGACCCTGGCCCCTACAACCCGGCCTCGGTACTGATTCCGGTGGCGCGGCTGGATGGCATCGGCTTTACCGCGCTGGGCGCGAACAGCGGCGGCGGCTTCGTCGCCGGCCAGGGCGGGGTGATGCGCCTGGACGGTAGTGCCGACCCGATCGGTCCGCTGGCGCTGTACCTGCGGCTGGGCTCGGCGGCTGCCGAGCTGACCGGCAACTCCCGCGCCGCGCAGTGGATGCTGCTGGAGCAGATGGTGAGTGAAGCGCGCGGCCGGGTCCCGGTCGATTCGCCGCATGCCCTGCTCACGCCGGCCGGGCGCGCCACGCTGGCGCGCTACCTGGCCGGCCAGGGGCGGCTGGTGGTCGAAGTGGACCGCGCCGCCGACATCCGCCAGCTGCTGCGCTGGGCCGCGCGCGAAAAGATGAAGATCGCCATCGCCGGCGGCGCTGAAGCCTGGCGGTTGGCGCCGCAGCTGGCCCAAGCCGGGGTACCGGTGTTCGTCGACGCGCTGGGCAACCTGCCGGCCAGCTTCGACCAGCTCGGCGCCACGCTGGAAAACGCCGCACGCCTGCGCTCCGCCGGCGTGCCGGTCAGCTTCACCCAGCGCGACGACCCCTCGCACAACGCCCGCAAGATGCGCCAGCTGGCCGGCAACGCGGTGGCCAACGGGCTGCCGTGGCAGGACGGCCTGGCCGGGCTGACCCGGGTGCCGGCACAGGCGCTGGGGGTGGGCGACAGGGTGGGCAGCATCGAGCCGGGCAAGCTGGCCGACCTTGTGCTGTGGGAAGGCGACCCGCTGGACGTGGGCCACTATGCCGAGCAGGTCTGGCTGGGTGGCCGGGCCATGCCGATGCGCTCGCGCCAGACCGAGCTGCGCGACCGCTATGCGGCGCCGGCCGGCAGCGAGCCGCGGGCGTACTCACGGTAAGGTGGGATGGCGATGCCGGCGGCAACCGGCATCGCCGAAGCTGACCCGCGCGGTCAGGTAAGCGGACGCGTTTTGAGATAGCTTTCACATTTTCGAACGGACACCCTGCCTGGAGGGGGCAAACAGGATGCGCATCGGAATCGTGGTCGACTCTGCCTGTGATCTACCGCAGGACTTCATCCAGCAACACAACATCGTGGTGCTGCCCATTACCGTCCGGATTGGCGAGGCCGTACTGGCCGACCACCGCGACGAGCAGGCGACCCTGAGCTTCCTGCACGCCCATGTCGCCGAGAACGGCGCCGAGGCCGAGACCATTCCCTTCAGCGTCGCGCAGATCCGCGACCTGTTCCTGGGCAAGCTGGTGATCGATTACGACCATGTGTTCTGCATGACGATCACCAAGACCCGCAGTCCGATCTATGACAACGCGATGCAGGCCAGCTTCGCGATCCTCAACGACTACAAGCCGGTGCGCCAGGCGGCAGGCTACAACTCGCCGTTCGCGCTGCGCGTGCTGGACACCCAGAACCTGTTCGCCGCCCAGGGCATCACCGCGGTGGAAGCGGTGCGCCTGCGCGACAGCGGTGCCGGCGTGCAGCAGATCCGCGAGCGGCTGGAGCAGCTGTCGCAGAACGTGCACGGCTACATGGTCACCCGCGACCTGTACTACCTGCGCGCGCGTGCCCGCCACAAGGGCGACCGCAGCGTGGGCCTGATCAGCGCCGCGCTGGGCAGCGCGCTGGACATCAAGCCGGTGCTGCATGGCTTCCGTGGCGAAACCGGGCCGGTGGCCAAGATCAAGGGCTTCGACAACGCGGTGCAGAAGCTGTTCGAGTTCGTCGGCCAGCGGGTCCGCGCCGGGCTGCTCTCGCCCACGGTGTGCGTCAGCTATGGCGGCGAACTGGCCGACCTGCAGACGCTGCCGGGTTACGCCGGCCTGCGCGAAACCTGCAAGGCGCACGGGGTGGACCTGTACGAGTCGGTGATGAGCCTGACCGGCATGGTCAACGTGGGCAAGGGCGCGGTGACGGTCGGGTTTGCCGACGAGCCGCATACGTTCAGCGCCTGAGTCCTGCGGCTGGACCTCCCTGCGGAGGTCCAGCCAGCCGCCGGTTTCCTGCACGCCGATTGCACCCGGCTTCTGCGACTCTTTCCCGCATTCAACGGAGGCCACCATGTCGCAGTACTACATCAGCCTGCCGGACCCATCCAAGGCCCGCGGCAACGATACCGATCTTTCCTTCCATTCCCAGAGCGCCGCCGGCTTCGCAGAGGAGCTCCAGGACGCCCTGCGCAGCACCGCGCTGTTCGAGCGCTGGCGTGCGAAGCAGCCCGACCCGGACGCGGTTGAATCGCAGTGGGGGGCGACCGACCCGGCCGCCACCGTGACCGGCGAGCAGAAAGACCTGCGCATCAACCTGGTCGTCACCACGACGATCAACAGCGACGTGTTCAAGGAGCGCCTGCGCCTGCTCGCCGGCCATCATTGGGAACTGCGCGACGTGCGTTGAGGTGTCACCGCCTGACGGTCAGCCGGCCGTCAGGCATTTCACGAAACCTGCGCAGCACGCTCCGGCATGGTGATGACGAACCCATCCCGGATCACCCGATGACGCTGCGACTGCCTGCTTCCGTTTCCCTGCTTGCCCTGGCCCTCGCTGCCGCTTCGCCGGTGATGGCACAGGCCCCTGCCGCACTTCCCGCGCCCATTGCAGAGACCGCCACGCTCGCTACCGGCCCACGTTCGGACCTGCACGCGCAGGTGCTGCTGGATCGCGCGCAGTTCTCGCCGGGGCAGATCGATGGCCTGCTGGGCTCGAACCAGAAGCGTGCGGTGGCGGGATTCCAGGCCGCGAAAGGGCTGAAGGTCACCGGTGAGCTGGACGATGCCACCTGGCAGGCGTTGCAGCCCGACGCTGCAGGGCCGCTCGCGACCTACACGCTGACTGCGGAAGACGTGGCCGGACCGTTCCAGCCCGTACCGAAGAAGCCGGCCGACCAGGCGAAGATGAAAGCCCTGGGCTATGCCTCGGTGGCCGAGTCTTTGGGCGAGCGGTTCCATGCCGATCCGAAGCTGCTTCAGACGCTCAACCCGGGCGTGGACCTGGGCAAGGCCGGCAGCCAGATTCAGGTGCCGAACATCGCCCCGACGGCGCTGCCCAAGGCGGCCAAGCTGGTGATCGACAAGTCTGATTCGACCCTGCGCCTGTACGACGCCGCGGGCAAGGTGTACGCACAGGTGCCGGTGTCCTCGGGCAGCCAGCACGATCCGCTGCCGATCGGCGAGTGGAAGATCCTGGGCATCTCGCGCGATCCGCCGTTCCACTACAACCCGAAGCTGTTCTGGGATGCGAAGAAGGGCGATAAGAAGGCGACCATTCCGCCGGGTCCGAACAATCCCGTGGGCCCGGTGTGGATTGATATCTCCAAGCCGCATTACGGCCTGCACGGCACGCCGGAGCCGGGCCACGTGGGCAAAACCGAATCGCACGGCTGCGTGCGCATGACCAACTGGGACGCCCTTCGGGTGGCCGACGCGGTGGACGCGTCGGTGCCCGTCATCATGCAGGAGTAAACGACGATGCTGACGCGACTGCTGGCGCTGGGCGTGGTGATCGGAGTGGCCGGCTGGTGGTTGCTGGCTTCGGACAGCGGCGCGGATGTGCGGCTGCCTTCCGAGGTCGCAGGCAGCCGGGCAGAGCCCGGCGCTACCTCGGGGGTGCCCCAACCGGTAGAGCCGGGCCCTGCCCGGCTGCCCGTAACGCCGGACCCCCACCCGGTAGAGCCGGGCCCTGCCCGGCTGGCGGGAACGCCTGACGCGCCGAAAAGCAGCCAGGCAGGGCCTGGCTCTACCGGGGCCGGTGCCACCGCAGCCACCAGCGCCGTCGCAGCGCCGTCGGCGCTGCTGCTTCCCGTGGAGGGCATCACCGCCGCGCAGCTGCAGGACACCTTCACCGACGCGCGTAGCGAAGGCCGGGTGCATGACGCTATCGATATCCTCGCCGCCGAGGGCACCCCGGTGCTGGCGGTGGCCGACGGCACGGTCGAGAAACTGTTCGACAGCGAGCGCGGCGGCCTGACCGTCTACCAGTTCGAGCCCGGCGGCAAGTACTGCTACTACTACGCCCATCTACAGCGCTACGCCGACGGGCTGGCCGAGAAGAAAACCATCAAGCGTGGCGAGGTGATCGGCTACGTCGGCCACACCGGCAACGCCAGCCCCGACGCCCCCCACCTGCACTTCGAGATCCACCGGCTGGGCCCGGAAAAGCAGTGGTGGAAGGGCGAGTCGCTCAACCCCTACCCGGTCCTGCGCGGCACCCAGGCCCTGCCCTGAACCCGCGCCCCCGGGGCCTGGCTGAACCGGCCGGGCCCCGGCGATTGGCCCGGCCGCCGCGAAGGTGCGAGAATCGCCGCCCCTTCCCTTGCTGGCCGGTGCCTTGGCGCCGCCCCCCTGACCGAGACTACGTGAAGACCCCCGAAAGCCTGCAGGCGCTGATCGAAGACGGCGTCATCGACGAGGTGCTGCGGCCGCTGAAGAGCGGCAAGGAAGCGGCCGTGTACGTGGTACGCAGCGGCGACGATGTGCGCTGCGCGAAGGTCTACAAGGACATGGCGCAGCGCAGCTTCCAGCAGCGCACGCAGTACCAGGAAGGCCGCAAGGTGCGCGGCAGCCGCGAGGCGCGCGCCGTGGGCAAGGCCAGCAAGTACGGCCGCAAGCAGCAGGAAACGGCCTGGAAGAACACCGAAGTGGACGCGCTGTACCAGCTGCGCGACGCCGGGGTGCGCGTGCCGGTGCCGTACGGCTATTTCCACGGCGTGCTGGTGATGGAGCTGGTGACCGATGCCGAAGGGTTCTCCGCCGCGCGCTTGGGCGAGGTGGAGCTGGAGCCCGACCAGGCGCGTGAGTTCCACCAGGTCCTGGTGCGGCAGGTGGTGCTGATGCTGTGCTGCGGCCTGATCCACGGCGACCTGTCGCCGTACAACGTGCTGGTGGGGCCGGACGGTCCGGTGGTGATCGATTTCCCGCAGGTGGTCAGCGCCGGCGGCAACAACGCCGCGCGCAGCATGCTGCTGCGCGATGTGAACAACCTCACGGCCTATCTGGGGCGGTCGGCTCCGGAGTTGCTGGACACCTGGTACGGCGAAGAGATGTGGGCACTGTTCGAGGCCGGCGACCTGCGGCCGGACAGCGAGCTGACCGGCACCTTCGTGCATGACGAATCGACCATCGACCTGGACAGCGTGCGCCATGCGATCAATGACGCGCGCGAAGAGGCGTTGATTCGCCAGCAGGGTCGGGAAGCTGCGGAAGAAATGGACGATTGAAAGGGTGCAGCCACGCAGGGCGTGGCTCTACCGGTTCCAACGTTCGCATTGCCACCCGCGGCCCGGTTTCAACGCCCGGATCACCACCCGCGGTAGAGCCACGCCCTGCGTGGCTGCGCGGAATCGAACGAATCAGCCATACAGCGCCTTCGCGTGGTGCGCGATGTGCTCACCGATGAAGCTGCTGATGAAGTAATAACTGTGGTCATACCCCGGCTGCAGTCGCAGCTGCAGCGGGTGCCCCGCCGCAGTGCACGCCGCCTGCAGCCACTGCGGCTGCAGCTGGCTGTCGAGGAACTCATCCCCGCCGCCCTGGTCGACCAGCAACGGCAGCTTTTCCGTCGCCGTGGCCACCAGCTCACTGGCATCCCACTGCGCCCAGCCGGCACGATCTTCGCCCAGGTACGCCGAGAACGCCTTCTGCCCCCACGGCACCCGGGTCGGCGCGACGATCGGCGAGAACGCCGAGACGCTGCGGTAGCGCCCCGGGTTGCGCAGCGCGATCACCAGCGCGCCATGCCCACCCATGGAGTGACCACTGATGCTGCGTGCATCGGTGGCCGGCAGGTGCGCTTCGATCAGCGCGGGCAACTCGTCCACGATGTAGTCGTACATGCGGTAATGCGCCGCCCACGGCTGCTCGGTGGCGTTGAGGTAGAACCCCGCGCCCTTGCCCAGGTCGTAGCCTTCCGCGTCGGCCACATCGTCGCCGCGCGGGCTGGTATCCGGCGCGACCAGGATCACCCCGTGCTCGGCGGCATAGCGCTGCGCACCGGCCTTGGTGATGAAGTTCTGCTCGGTGCAGGTCAGCCCGCTCAGCCAGTACAGCACCGGCAGCTTCTGCGTGGCGGCCTGCGGCGGCAGGTACACCGCCACCTTCATCTCGCAGCCCAGCACCGCCGAGCGATGCTGGTACACGTCCTGCCAGCCGCCAGAGGCGGCGCGGTGTTCAATGCGTTCCATGGAAGGCTCCGCCGGGATCAGAAGTGGACGACCGAACGGATCGACTTGCCTTCATGCATCAGGTCGAAGGCGTCGTTGATCTGTTCCAGTTCCATGGTGTGGGTGACGAACGGCGCCAGTTCGATGTCGCCCTTCATCGCGTCTTCGACCATGCCCGGCAGCTGGCTGCGGCCCTTCACGCCGCCGAACGCAGTGCCCTTCCACGAACGCCCGGTGACCAGCTGGAACGGACGGGTGGAGATTTCCTGGCCCGAACCGGCCACGCCGATGATCACCGACTGGCCCCAGCCGCGGTGCGCGCATTCCAGCGCCGCACGCATCACGTTGACGTTGCCGATGCACTCGAAGGTGTGGTCCACGCCCCAGGTGGTCTGCTCGACGATGACCTGCTGGATCGGCTTGTCGAAGTCCTTCGGGTTGATGCAGTCGGTGGCACCAAACTGCCTGGCCAGTTCGAACTTGGACGGATTGGTATCAATCGCGAAGATGCGGCCGGCCTTGGCCTGGCGCGCGCCCTGGATCACCGCCAGGCCGATGCCGCCCAGCCCGAACACCGCCACCGAATCGCCTTCCTGCACCTTGGCGGTGTTGTGCACCGCGCCGATGCCGGTGGTCACGCCGCAGCCCAGCAGGCACACGTGTTCCGGGTTGGCTTCCGGATTGATCTTGGCCAGCGAGACTTCCGCGACCACGGTGTATTCGCTGAAGGTGGAGCAGCCCATGTAGTGGTAGATCGGCTGGCCGTTGTAGCTGAAGCGGGTGGTGCCATCCGGCATCACGCCCTTGCCCTGGGTGGCGCGCACGGCCACGCACAGATTGGTCTTGCCCGAGGTACAGAACAGGCACTCGCCGCATTCGGCGGTGTACAGCGGAATCACGTGGTCGCCCGGCTTGACGCTGGTCACGCCCTCGCCCACTTCCACCACGATGCCGGCGCCCTCATGGCCGAGCACGGCCGGGAACAGGCCTTCCGGATCGTCGCCGGACAGCGTGAACGCGTCGGTATGGCAGACCCCGGTGTGGGTGATGCGCACCAGCACTTCGCCCTTCTGCGGCGGGGCAACGTCGATCTCGACGATCTTCAGCGGTTCGCCAGCGGCGAAGGCAACAGCGGCACGGGATTTCATCGGGAATACTCCAATACAGGGAACAGGATGCTTATTTCAGGTAGGAACGGATCAGCGCGCTCATGTCGCGCACGCGCTCGGCGCGCTGGTCGTCGGACTGTGCCGGCTGGCCGAATTCTTCTCGCAGGTGGGCTTCCATCACTTCGGACATCAGTCCGTTGACGGCACCGCGGATCGCGGCGATCTGCTGCAGCACCGGGCCGCACTCGGCGCCAGCCTCCAGCGCGCGGTCGAGCGCGTCGCACTGGCCGCGGATGCGGCGCACGCGGGCCAGGACCTTCTTCTTTTCTTCCGGAGAATGCGGCACGGCGACCCGACCAGAGAACTATACTGGGGGATAGTATACACACCTCGCCCACCGGCGCTGCACGAGGCCGTCACGGCGGACCGTGGATGCTCGTTCCACCCCACCACCTCGCGGACCGACGATGCCCGACGCCCCTACCTTCGTTGTCCGCGCCTTCGAGGCGAACTACACCGCCGCCGGCGCCGTCGAACGCATCCTGGCCCTCACCGTGGGCTGCGGCCAATGCGGCACCACCTCGTCCTGCGGCGGCAGCCAGCTGATCCACCTGCCCGGCGGCGCCCTGTTCCGCTGTGAGAGCTGCGGCTCGCACCAGGCGATCAGCCACGCGCGGCTGGATGCCAGCAACGTGCCGGCTGCACCGCGCGCCGCCTTTACCCCGATGCACAACCGCGCACCGGTGGTAACGCTGCGTTCCTGAGCGGCATGGCCAAGCCATCCGGTTCGCGCCTCGTTGTCTACGCCGCGCTGGTCGGCAACCTGTGCATCGCCATCGCCAAGTTCATTGCGGCCGGCATCTCCGGCAGCTCGGCGATGCTCAGCGAAGGCGTGCATTCGCTGGTGGACACGCTCAATGAAGTGCTGCTGCTGTACGGACTGCACCGGGCCGACAAGAAGCCCGATACCGTGCACCCGTTCGGTTACGGGCGCGAACTGTATTTCTGGAGCTTCATCGTCGCGCTGCTGGTATTCGCGGCCGGCGCTGGTGTCTCGGCGTATGAGGGCGTGCTGCATATCCGCAATCCCGAGCCGGCCACCAACCATGCGCTGAGCTACACGGTGCTGGGCATCGCCTTCGTGTTCGAAGGTGTCTCATGGTGGGTGGCACTGCGCGAGTTCCGCGCCACCAAGGGCAACATGGGTTACTTCGAAGCGTTCCGGCGCAGCAAGGACCCGGCCACCTTCACCGTGCTGCTGGAAGACAGCGCCGCCCTGCTCGGCCTCGCGTTCGCTGCCGCCGGCCTGGCCGCTGCGCAATGGTTCGACATGCCAGAGCTCGATGGCGTTGCCTCGCTATGCATCGCCGGCGTGCTGGCGGTCACCGCGTTCCTGCTGGCGCGCGAGACCAAGGGGCTGCTGGTCGGCGAACCCGCCCACCCCACCGTGGCCCGGCGCATCCTGGCGGTGGCCAACACAGACCCCGACCTGCGCAACGCCAACGGCGTGACCACCATGCAGATGGGACCGGAGCAGGTGGTGGCCATGCTCAGCGCGGAATTCGAGGACGACTGCACCACCCCGCAGATCGAGGCCTGCATCACCCGTATCGAGCAGGCGGTGAAGGCCGAATACCCGGAGCTGGTGGCGCTGTTCGTGAAGCCACAGACCCCCGAAGTGTTCCGCGCGCGCCGCGCAGCGCTGGGCGACCCGGGATGAAGCGTTCAGTTGGCGCCACGCGGTAGCGCGCGGCGTCTTCATGGCCATTACACGCGATCAGATACTCTACCCGGCCTCCGCTTGCCCCCGGCCCACGAGCTCCCCTTGAACGTAACGGATCCTACCGACCACCACCGCCGGCGTGATACCGAACGCGTGGAGATGGCGCTGGCCGCCGGCGCCATCGTGGGAACCTGGTTCTGGGACATTGCCAACGACCGCGTCACCGTGGACGACGGCCTTGCCCATGCGTTCGGCCTGGATCTCGCGGCCACCCAGCGCGAACTGCCGTTGAAGCAGATCCTGCGGTCGGTGCATCCGGACGACCATGACGGACTGGTCGAAGCGATCAATGGCGCCATGGCATCCGGCGGCCGCTACGCGCATCAGTACCGCACCCGCAATGCCGACGGCGAGTACCACTGGCTGGAGGCCATCGGCCGGGTCGACCTGAACCCGACCGGGCAGCCGCTCGGTTTCCACGGCGTGCTGATCGACATCGACGAGCGCCGCCAGGTCGAAGCCGAGCGCAACCAGGCGCAGGCGCTGCTGCGCTCGTTCGTGGAAGCCGCGCCGGGGTGGTGTATGCCAAGGACCGCCAGGGCCGCCTGCTGATCGGTAACCACGGCACCACCGAGCTGATCGGCCTGCCACCTGACCAGTACGTGGGCCGCACCGATGCCGAGCTGCTCAACGACCCCGCCCAGGCGGCGGCGGTCATGGCGGCCGACGAGCGGATCATGGCCAGCGGCCACTCAGAACAGCTGGAGGAAGCCGTGAGCTTCCCCGACGGCCGGCGCGCGCACTGGCTGTCCACCAAGGCCCCCCTGCGCGATGCCGACGGCAACGTGGTCGGGCTGATCGGCACCTCGCTGGACATCACCGCGCGCAAGGACGCCGAGGCGCGCCACCAGGAGATCGAAGAACGCTACCGGCTGGCCGCGCGCGCCACCAACGATGCGATCTGGGACTGGCGCATGGCGGATGGCCAGGTGATCTGGAACGAGGCACTGGCCACGCTGTTCGGCCACACGACCATGGAAACCGATGCGCAGTGGTGGCTGAACCATATCCATCCCGACGACCGCGCCGGGATCGACGCCGACATCCACCAGGTGATCGAAGGCGACGGCACCACCTGGTCGGGCGAGTACCGCTTCCGCCGTGACGATGGCAGCTACGCCTCGGTGCTGGACCGTGGCGCGGTGCTGCGCGGCGCGGACGGCGAGCCGCTGCGCATGATCGGCGCGATGCTCGACCTGACCGCGCGCAAGAGCGCTGAAGCGGCGCTGGCCGAGAGCGAGGAGCGCCTGCGCTTTGCCACCGACGCCGGCGACATGGGCTTCTGGGACGTGGACCTGGTCAACGATCTTCTGATCTGGCCGCCGCGTACCAAGGCAATGTTCGGCATTTCGGCCGACGTCGAAGTGCACATGCAGGACTTCCTTGACGGCCTGCATCCGCTGGATCGCGAAGCGACCCTGGCTGCGTTCGCCGCCGCTGCCGATCCGGCGCAACGCGCGGTGTATGACGTGGAGTACCGCACCGTCGGCAAGGAAGACGGCGTGGTGCGCTGGGTGGCCGCCACCGGTCGCGGCCATTTCGAAGGCGAGCGCTGCGTGCGCGTGGTCGGCGTGGCGATCGAGGTCACCGCGCGCAAGCAGGCCGAAGCGCGCCTGCAGGAATTGAACGAACACCTGGAAAGCCGCGTGGCCGAAGAA
Source organism: Stenotrophomonas bentonitica (assembly GCF_013185915.1). Taxonomy (NCBI): domain Bacteria; kingdom Pseudomonadati; phylum Pseudomonadota; class Gammaproteobacteria; order Lysobacterales; family Lysobacteraceae; genus Stenotrophomonas; species Stenotrophomonas bentonitica. Next base: position 1,747,084 of record NZ_JAAZUH010000001.1, read on the forward strand.
GTCGCGGAGCGCACCCGGGTGGAAGATGCGCTGCGCCAGAGCCAGAAGATGGAAGCGGTGGGCCAGTTGACCGGCGGCATCGCGCACGACTTCAACAACATGCTGGCGGCGGTGATCGGTCCGTTGGACCTGCTGGCCATGCGCCTGGGCGAAAGCGATCCGCTGGTCACCCGCTACATCGACATGGCCATCGACGGCGCCAACCGCGCTGCGCAGTTGACCCAGCGATTGCTGGCATTCTCGCGGCAGCAGCCGCTGCAGCCGGTGCCGGTGGACGCCAACCGACTGGTGGCCGGCATGGCGGACCTGTTCGCACATTCGCTGGGCGCCAGCATCCGGCTGGAGACCTCGCTGGCCCCCGACCTGTGGCTGACCTTCGCCGATGCCAACCAATTGGAGAATGTGATCCTCAACCTGGCGGTCAACGCGCGCGACGCGATGCCCGGTGGCGGACGACTGGCGGTGGAAACCTGCAACTGCACGGTAGATGCCGCCAGCACCGAGACGCACCCGGGCGTTCCGCGTGGCGAGTACGTCCTGGTCGCCGTGTCCGACACTGGCGCTGGCATGTCGGCGGAGGTGATCGCCAAGGCGTTCGATCCGTTCTTCACCACCAAACAGGTTGGCCAGGGCACCGGACTGGGGCTGTCGCAGGTGTACGGCTTCGTGAAGCAGTCTGCGGGGCACGTGAAGCTGTGCTCTGCGGTGGACGAGGGCACGACCGTGAAGGTGTACCTGCCGCGCCTGTTGGCGGAGGCGCCAATCGCGGAGGCACCTGTGGTGAACGGGTCGCCGCTGCCGAATGGCGGTCGCGAACTGGTTCTCGTGGTGGAAGACGAGCCGGCCGTACGGCAGTTTTCGGTCGAGGCGCTCACCGCGTTGGGGTACGACGTTTTGTCCGCCGAAGGTGCGGCACCGGCCTTGGCACTGCTGGACGGCCACCCCGACATCGCGCTGCTGTTCACCGACGTGGTGATGCCCGAGGTCAACGGCCGCGAGCTGGCCGACGAGGCGCTGCGTCGGCGTCCGGATCTGAAAGTGCTGTTCACCACCGGCTACAGCCGCAATGCGCTGGAGCGCGACGGGGTGATCGATCCGGGCGTGCAGGTCATCGGCAAGCCGTTCAGCGTGGAGACGCTGGCGTCGCGGGTGCGGGCGGTGTTGGAGGCGCGGTGATGTTTCTTTCTGCCACGCAGGGCGTGGCACTACCGGGACAGGGCCGCTGACAGTTCCAGGGACGGTAGGAGGCCGAAGGTGCGGTGGTACATGCCGGCGAAGCGGCCCTGGTCCCATACGCCGAACTGGGTGCAGATGCTGGTGACCGTGTCGCCGGGGCTGGCTTCGCGCAGCGCCTTGCGGATCACGTGCAGGCGTTCGAGCATGTAGTACTGCTGCGGGCCCATGCCGAAGGCTTCGTCGAAGGCGCGGTTCAACGAGCGCTGCGAGGTGCCGGCACTGAGCATCAGGTCGCCGATCACCGCGTCGCCGCGAATGGCCTTGTGGATGTGGTCGAGGCTGCGCCGGATGATCTCGTTGCGTGGCACCGGCGGGCGCCCGCGCGAGCGCCGCACCGCCTCGGGATTGTCCAGCACCATGCAGCGCAGCAGCGCGTGGATGACCTGCCCGCTGAAGGCCTTGCGCACGCTGGACGCCTGGAACAGCGTGGGATCTTCCAGGTCGATCCTCAGCGCGCGCGTCACCAGGGTGACGATTTCGGTAATTTCCACGCGACCGATGTTGACCGTATGGGTACGCGCCACGTGCTCATCAAACAGCCCTGCCACCTCGCGTGCGCGCTGCACTACGGCGCCCGCATCCATGCTCAATCCCATGAAGCGCGAGATCCTGCGCGTGTGACCATGGATCTCGGCGAGCGGCGGAAACCAGACGAACAGATCTTCGGAGGTATCCTGCCCCTGCATGGCCGTGTCACTGCCGGGCAGCGCAATGTAGGCGAGGTAACGGTCGGCATGGTTCAGACCGTTGTAAACGCCGGTCGCACCGTCGCGGCCCAGCGAGGCGGTGACCTCGCCCGCGTCCAGCATGTGCAGGATCCACTCGCCCTGGTTGGGCGACAGCGCGCGCAGGATTCCATCCACCCCGGCGAAGGCGTCCGAATAGGCCTCGAAATCCTTGAACCTCAGCAGCGGCATGGGCGTCGCCGTGATCGGGAGGAAGGTCCTGCACGTGCCGGTTGCCAGGCGCTGCCTGTCGGGGGCGGTCAAGCCCCGGGGCCGACTGTGCCACATCCAGTCCCCCCGGGGTATTGGCCCTGGGTCACATATCAGGGCATCGGATCGGCCGGAACGCCTTCATGGCTGATCTTGACCGGGAGGACATGTCCCTGCGCGTCGAAGGACATGCGCTCGATGGCGGTGACCCGGTGGTCGCGCGCTTTGTCGCCCAATGGACGGCGGTGATAGACGATGTACCAGTTGTCGCTGCCCGGGGCATGGATCACCGAGTGGTGGCCGGCGCTGGTGGCGATGGCGGGGTCCTGCTGCAGGATCCGTCCGATGCGCTTGAACGGCCCGGTGGGCGCGTCGGCGATGGCGTACGCCACGGAGTAGTCCGGCTGGCCCCAACCGCCTTCGGACCACATGAAGTAATAGCGGCCGTCGCGCTTGAACATCAGCGAGCCTTCCACGTACTCCGGTGCGGGAGTGATTTCCTTGAACACGGTGCCGTCGGCGAACGGCAGCACGCCGGTGAAGTCATCTTTCAACCGCACGATGTTGGCGTGCTTCCAACCGCCATAGAGCATGTACCAGCTGCCATCGTCGTCCTTGAACACGAACTGATCGATCGGCTGCGCGCCATTGTGGAAGGCGCCCACCAGCGGCTTGCCGAGCAGGTCGCGGTACGGGCCTTCGGGCTTGTCGGCCACGGCCACGCCGATGCCGCCGAGCTCCTGGTCGTTCTTGATGTCATTGGCGGAGAAGAAGAAGTAGTACTTGCCGTCCTTTTCGACCACCGAGGGCGCCCACATCGCCTCACGCACCCACGACACCGCTTCCATCTTCAGCACGTCGGGGTGCTTCTTCCAGGTCACCAGGTCCGAGGAGGAGAACGCGTCGAACGAGGTCTGGTCGGCGTACTCGCGCGAACTGGTGGGGAATATCCAGTACTGGTTGTTGAACACCGCCGCTTCCGGGTCGGCGTACCAGCCCGGCAGGATCGGATTGCCCGACATGGCCGGCGCGGCGGCCGGTGCTGCGGGGGCTGCTGCGGCCCCGAATGAAACCATTGCCGCCACCGCGGCGGCGATCAAGGTATTGCCGAACGTCATGCCCTGCCCTCCCGAACTGGTCGATGAGGGCTGAGTTTAGATCGATTTAAGCGGCCACGGGTCTACGCAGTCCTCAAAAGCGATAGACGAAGCCCAGCCGCAGCCCGGCGTCGGTGAAGTTGACGTTGCCGGTGAAGCTGGTCTTGTCGGCGTCCGCTTCGATCCGCGTGTAGGTGTAGTCCAGGCTGAAACCGGCACGCTCCCACGGGAACCACTCCACCCCGGCACGCCCGAAGTAGATGTCGCCGTCGATATCGTCGACGCTGATGGTGAAGTAGCCGACATCGGCGGACAGGCGCCAGTCGTCCAGCGGGGTCCAGCGCCAGCCACCGCCGATCATCGGCGCCGGTACGTCGGCGGAGACTTTGCTCTTCGCGGACGCGCCGCCCTGGTTGCCACCCACGTCCACGTCCAGGTCGATGCCCAGTTCCATGCGGTACCAGATCAGGCCGACGCGCGGGCCCAGCGCCCAGCTGCTTTCGTTGGCCGCCCACCAGGTATACGAGGCCTCGTAAGCGTCGACGTCGACGTCGGTACGGATGCGGCTGGAGGCTTCGTACAGGGTGCCGTCGAACTCGATGTCGCGCTCGATGGTGCGCGTGGCGTCGGCGCTCTGGGTGTAATAGGAAACGGCGAATTCGTGGTTCTCCCACGGTCGCCAGGTGAACCCGACGTTGGCGATCAGGTTGTCGTCACCCAGGCCGAGGTCGCGATGCAGATCGATGTCGGTGCCGCGCCTGCCTTCACCGTCGGCGCGGATCTCGGTATCGAACGAGGTGATGTAACCACTGATGTGCGCGCTGAAGGTGTCCAGCGGTTCCACCGCATGGGCCCGCGGTGCGAACGCAAGCAGGCCGGTGACGGAGGCGCAGAGGGCGATGGCGGTTCTGCGGAACGGCAGGGAGAGCGACATGGTGGATCTCCGGGTAGGCCGGTCTCGGACCGAAACCTCGGTGTCCGCCCGGTGAGGCCATGGTTACTCCGTTGCCATGGATTTGAAAGATGAATTCACGCAGAAGGGGGCAGTAAATCTACGTAGCCCCATGGGGTGGGGTATCGTGCGCGCATGGACTTCCTGGTCAACATCGACGTCGACGATCTCGATGCCGCGCTGTCGTTCTACACGCGCGCCTTCGACCTGCGTCCTGGCCGTCGCTTCGGCGCCAACGGCGTGGAACTGCTCGGTGGACCTGCCCCGATCTACTTGCTGGTGAAGCCTGCCGGCAGCGCGGCCACGCCGCAGGTGCGCGACCGCCGCGATTACCGCCGGCACTGGACGCCGGTGCACCTGGACTGGGTGGTGGACGATCTGGATGCCGCGCTGGCGCGCGCAGTCGCCGTGGGTGCACGCGTTGAGAAAGCACCGGCCACCCACGCCTGGGGCCGCATCGCCCTGCTCGCCGACCCCTTCGGCCACGGCTTCTGCCTGCTGCAGTTCCTGGGGCGCGGCTACGACGCGATCTGCGACGCGTAGCCGTCGCGCAGCATGTCCACGAACGCGCGCAGCGCCGAGGACATCTGCCGCTGGCGCGGGTAGTACAGCACCCAACCGGCGAACGGTTCGCTCCAGTCCTGCAGCACCGCCACCAGCCGACCGTCTTCCAGGCAGGGCCGCGCCGCATCTTCCAGCACGTATGCCAGGCCCAGGCCATCCAGCACCGCCTGCAGGATGGTGTGCTGATCGCCCAGCGTCAGTCGACCCGGCACGTCGATGTCCAGCGCCTGGCCGTCGCGCTCGAACTGCCACTTGTACAGGTGCCCGCTGGCGAAGCGGAAGCGCACGCATTCGTGGTCGACCAGCTCGCGCGGATGCTGCGGAACGCCGCGCTCGCGCAGGTACGCGGGCGAGGCCACGATCAGGCCGCGCAGCGGCGGCCCCAACGGCACCGCAACCATGTCTTCGGGCACGAACTCGTGCAGGCGCACGCCGGCGTCGTAGCCCTCGGCCACGATATCCACCAGCCCGTCGTCCTGCGCCACCTCCAGCCGCACGTCCGGGTGCGCGCGCAGGAAGCTGGCCAGGCGCGGACCCAGCTGCGTGTGCACCGCTGCGCGGGTCGCATTGATGCGCAGCAGCCCGGCCGGCGCCGCGCGGAAGTGGTTCATTTCCTCCAGCGCGTCGTGCACCTGTCCCAGCGCCGGCTGCAGCCGGTCGAGCAGGCGCTGGCCGGCCTCGGTCAGGGCAACGCTGCGGGTGGTGCGGTGGAACAACCCCACTCCCAGGCGCTCTTCCAGAGCGCGGATCGCGTAGCTCACCGCCGAAGTGGAAAGCGTCAGCTCTGCCCCGGCGCGGCGAAAGCTGCGGTGCCGCGCCACCGCAGCGAAGGCGGCCAGGTGGGTGAGGTTGTCAGTGGCCACGATTGTGCAGTCTGCCTTGATGAATCATGCCGATATCCGGACTGTATACCCATCCGATCGGGGCGTATTGTAAAGCGCCTTTCCACAAATCCCAGGATACCCCCATGTCCCTTGCCCATGGCTATGCGGTGCACGACCAGACCGCGCCGCTGGTGCCGTTCTCCTTCGAACGCCGCCCGGTGGGCGCCGGCGATGTCCGCATCCAGATCCTCTACAGCGGCATCTGCCATTCCGACCTGCACCAGGCCCGCGACGATTGGGGCGGTTCGAAGTTCCCGATGGTGCCGGGCCATGAAATCATCGGCCGCGTCACCGAGGTCGGTGCCGGCGTGACCGGGCTGAAGGTCGGCGACTTCGCCGGCGTCGGCTGCATGGTCGACTCCTGCCGCCACTGCGAAGCCTGCGACCAGGACCTCGAGCAGTACTGCCACAACGGCGCCACCTTCACCTACAACAGCACCGAGCGCGAAAGCGGCAAGCCGACCTACGGCGGGTATTCGGACCACATCGTGGTCGAGCAGCGCTTCGTGGTGAAGGTGTCCGAGAAGCTGGACCTGAAGGCCGCCGCACCGCTGCTGTGTGCCGGCATCACCACCTACTCGCCGCTGCGCCACTGGAAGGTCGGCCCCGGCCAGAAGGTCGGCGTGATCGGCCTGGGCGGCCTGGGCCACATGGGCGTGAAGTTCGCCAAGGCGATGGGCGCCACCGTGGTGATGATCACCACCACCCCGGAAAAGGGTGCCGACGCCAAGCGCCTGGGCGCCGATGAAGTGCTGGTCTCGCGCGAGCCGGCGCAGATGAAGGCCCACGCCGGCAGCTTCGACTTCCTGCTCAACACCATTCCGGTCAGCCACGACACCAACCCGTACATGTCGCTGCTCAAGCGTGACGCCACCATGTGCCTGGTCGGCGTGCTGACCGAGCTGGATCCGCCGCTGATGGGCGCCAGCGTGATGTTCGGCCGCAAGCACATCACCGGTTCGGCAATCGGCGGCATGGCCGAAACCCAGGAAATGATGGACTTCTGCGCCGAGCACGGCATCGTCAGCGACGTGGAAGTGATCGACATCAAGACCGTCAACGAAGCCTGGGAACGCATGGCGAAGAACGACGTGCGCTACCGCTTCGTGATCGACATGGCGACGCTGGCCGCGTAAAAGAAAAACCCCGGCAATGCCGGGGTTTTTTCTGTAGTGCCGGCCGCTGGCCGGCAACCTCAATAAGCAAACTGCTTGAACACCGGGTCCACGCTCTGGCCCCATTCCCCGTGGTACAGCGCGAGCTTGCGCTCGGCCGGGGTCAGGCCCGAGTCCACGATCTCCTGCAGCACGTCCAGGAAATGGCTTTCATCCTGGCCGTCGGCATTGCGCGCCGCACGGCGCTGCAGGCCGGCCACCGCGATCTTCAGCGCCTCGCGCGCCAGGTCGCGCACGGTGCCGTTGCGGAACGGCAGGTTCAATGCCTGCTTCGGCACGCCGTCACGCAGTGCGTGGCGTTCGACCAGGCTGAAATCGCGCACCAGGTCCCAGGCCGCATCCAGCGCCGCGTCGTCATACAGCAGGCCCACCCAGAACGCCGGCAGCGCGCACAAGCGGCTCCACGGACCGGCGTCAGCGCCGCGCATTTCCAGGTACTTCTTCAGGCGTACTTCCGGGAACGCGGTGGTCATGTGGTCCGACCAGTCGCGCAGGGTCGGCAGCTGGCCCGGCAGCACCGGCAGCTTGCCCACCATGAAATCGCGGAAGCTCTGCCCGCTGGCATCGTGGTACACGCCGTCGCGGTAGGAGAAGTACATCGGCACGTCGAGCAGGTAATCGACGTAACGCTCATAGCCGAAGCCGTCTTCGAACACGAAGTCGAGCATGCCGGTGCGGTCGGCGTCGGTGTCGGTCCAGATGTGCGAGCGGTAGCTCAGGTAGCCGTTCGGCTTGCCTTCGGTGAACGGCGAATCGGCAAACAGCGCGGTGGCGATCGGCTGCAGCGCCAGCGACACGCGGAACTTCTTCACCATGTCCGCTTCGGTGGCGTAGTCCAGGTTGACCTGCACCGTGCAGGTGCGGGTCATCATGTCCAGGCCCAGCGAACCGACCTTGGGCATGTACTCGCGCATGATCCGGTAGCGGCCCTTGGGCATCCACGGCATCTCCCCGCGCGTCCACTTCGGCTGGAAGCCCATGCCGAGGAAGCCGAGCTGCAGCTCCGCAGCCACCTGCGCCACTTCATTGAGATGCGTGCCGGTTTCCACGCAGGTCTGGTGGATGCTCTCCAGTGCCGCGCCAGACAGCTCCAGCTGCCCGGCCGGTTCCAGCGTGACCGAGGCGTTGTCGCGCAGCAGCGCGATGGTGCGGCCGTTCTCCTGCACCGGCGCCCAGCCGAAGCGGGTCAGCCCGGTCAGCAGCGCTTCGATGCCGCGCTCGCCGTCGAAGGTGGGCGGGCGCAGGTCGTCCAGGCGGAAGCCGAACTTCTCGTGCTCGGTCCCGATGCGCCACTGCGCCTTGGGCTTTTCGCCGGAGGCCAACGTGGCGACCAGTTCGTTGCGGTCGGTGATCGGCGTCTCGGCGACGTGGCTGGGGCTCGACAAGGGGGGGCTCGCAGGGATTCTGGTCAGGACGGGGATGGGGGGCTCGGTACCCCGCATCGCAAGGCCGCACTATATCGTGGCCGTTCCAGCCGTCGCGTCACCGTGACGGTTTTCTGCATCCTATCGGGAACCCCTTGACGCGCCTGGATCAGGCGACGGGCGCGTCCGGTGCCGGCGCGTTGAGGCCGAGCCAGCCGCCGATGATGGCGCGCGCTTCGTCCACGCCCTGGCGGGCCGGACCGGAGAAGGTCTGCACGCTCACCGTGTCGCCGAAGGCGGACTGCAGTTCCTTGCGCACCTTCTGCAGGGCGATGCCCTGCTGGCCACGGCCGAGCTTGTCGGCCTTGGTCAGCAGCGCGTGCGCCGGCAGCCCGCGCCGGACCGCGTAGGCCAGCATCTGGCGGTCGTAGTCCTTCAGCGGGTGGCGGATGTCCATCACCACCACCAGGCCACGCAGTGCCTCGCGGGTGCGGAAGTACTGGTCGATGAAGGCCTGCCAGTGGGCCTGCAGGTCCAGCGGCACCTTGGCGTAGCCGTACCCGGGCAGGTCGACCAGCTTGGCCTCCGGGGTGACCTCGAAGAACACCAGCTGCTGGGTGCGGCCGGGGGTCTTGGAGACCCGGGCCAGGCTGTTCTGGCGGGTCAGGGCGTTGAGGGCACTGGATTTGCCGGCGTTGGAGCGGCCGGCAAAGGCCACTTCGGCCCCCACGTCGTCCGGAAGTTGCCGGATATTGTGGGCCGAGAGCAGGTAATGGGCGCGTTCGAGGAGCAATGACATGCGCATAGGATCGCACGCCACCGGTTTTGCCGCACTGCCGCGTTGACCCTGGCGTGAAAGCGCATGGATAATCGGGCGATCCCCGCGTGTGCATCCTGCACATGCCAGGCCGGTCCACACGGAGCTTCCGCATGCGCCATGCTCGCGTTCTTGCCGTTTCCGCTGTTGCTGTATCGCTGTTGGCCGCTGTTGCGGTCGCCCAGACCGCCGTGACCCCGCTGCCGGACAACGCACCGGTGCGCACGGCGTCGCTCGAAGTCGATTTCAGCAAGACCACCTGGGGCGACCCCAAGGCGGGCCAGGCCAAGGCAGCCGCCTGCGCGGCCTGCCACTCGGCCGACGGCAACGCCACGGTGGAGATGTACCCGAGCATCGCCGGGCAGAGCGAACGCTACGTGGCCCAGCAGATCGCGCTGATCGCCAACGGGCAGCGCACCTCCGGGGCCTCGGCCGCGATGGTGCCGTTCGTACAGGACCTCACCCCGCAGGACATGCGCGACATCGGTGCGTATTTCGCAACGCAGAAGGCCAGCGCCGGCCTTGCCGACGACAGCGCGGTTGGCGAAGGTCCCTACAAGGGCATGAAGTTCTTCGAGATCGGGCAGCAGCTCTATCGCGGCGGCGATGCCCAGCGCGGCATTCCGGCGTGCATGGCCTGCCATGGACCCACCGGTGCCGGTAATCCGGGCCCGGCCTACCCGCACATCGGCGGCCAGCATGCGTCGTACGTGGCGCGGCGGCTGCAGGAGTACCAGGCCGGGGTCACCCAGGAAACCGACAAGGCGCACTTCCAGATCATGGCCAGCATTGCCAAGTCGCTGACCGAGCAGGAGATCCAGGCGCTGGGCAGCTACCTGCAGGGCCTGCACAACCGCGCCGACGACGTGGCTGCGGCGGCCCCGCGGGCAGGCGCGACGCAGTAAGCCTGGTCCTGTACCGGGACCGATGACAGATGCACCCCGCCCCGGTGGCGGGTTATGTTCACCACCACGCCGGCACTGGGCCGGCGTTGTTTTTTCCGATGGAGAGGGATGTAGATGTCGCTGATGCCCCGTTTGATGCTGTTGCTGCTGGCCCTGAGCCCCCTGTCGGCCCTGGCCGCGCCCGCCCCCGTCACGCTGGTGGAAGGCGAAGACTACGAGGTCATCGCGCAGCCCGGCCCGTTCGCGCCGCTGGCCGGCAAGATCGAAGTGGTGGAGATGTTCGGCTACACCTGCCCGCACTGCGCGCACTTCGAGCCGACCCTGGAAGCCTGGACGAAGAAGCTGCCCAAGGACGTGCGCTTCACCCCGGTGCCGGCCGCCTTCGGCGGTGTCTGGGACTCCTTCGCCCGCGCCTACTACGCCGCCGACCAGCTGGGCGTGGCCAAGCGCAGCCATGCGGCCATGTTCGACGCTCTGCACGAAAAGGGCTCGCTGCCGATGCAGAACGTGTCGCCGGACGAACTGGCGGGCTTCTACGCCGCCTATGGGGTCAAGGCCGATGCCTACACCGCCGCGCTGAAGAGCGACGCGGTGGAGCAGAAGATCAAGTACGCCCGTGCCTTCGCCCAGCGCACCAAGGTGCCGGGCACCCCGGCGCTGCTGGTCAACGGCAAGTACCTGGTCAAGGGCACCTCGTTCGACGACATGCTGCGCAATGCCGACGCGCTGATCGCCCGCGAGCGCCTCGCCAAGGCTCGCTGAACCGTCACACCCCCTGCACGCGGCGCCCCGGCGACCGCGTGGCATCATGCCCCCCTGGCTGGCGCTCGACCCGCCGGCCCCACCATGCCCCTGCTGGAGTCGCTTCGATGAAGACCCGTTTCGCCCTCATGCTGATGGCCCTGCTGCCGATCCTTGCCGCCTGCAAGGCCCAGGACGGCACCGCCAACACCGCCGCCCCGACTGAACCGGCCACCCCGGCCACCGCGCCGGCCGCCGAAACCGCGCCGGGCCAGACCGAAGCGACCCCGACCGAAGCCGCCCCGGCCGCCAGCGGCGAAACCGCCGCCGCCGAGACCGCTGCCGCCGAAGCCACCACCCCGGCGCCGGCCCCCGCCTCGTCGCAGCCGGTGGGTCCGGCCCCGGTCGAAGGCACCGACTACGTGGTGATCGCCAACGGCGCACCGTTCGAACCGGCCACCGGCAAGATCGAAGTGGCCGAAGTGTTCGGCTTCGTCTGCCCGGCCTGCGCCGCGTTCCAGCCGCTGATCGGGCCGTGGAAGGCCGGCCTGCCGAGCGACGTGAACTTCGTCTACGTGCCGGCCATGTTCGGCGGTACCTGGGACAACTACGCCAAGGCGTTCTACGCCGCGCAGGCGCTGGGCCTGGAAGACAAGACCCATGAAGCGCTGTACAAGGCGATCCACGTCGACCAGAGCCTGAAGGGCGAGCGCGGCCGCGATACCCCGGAAGAAATCGCGGCGTTCTACGCCAAGCACGGCGCCAACCAGAAGCAGTTCCTGGCCGAAATGTCCGGCTTCAACGTGACCAACAAGACCAACAAGGCCAAGAAGTTCGCCCAGGACACCCAGATTTCCGGCACCCCGTCGGTGATCGTCAACGGCAAGTACCTGGTCAAGGGCAAGAGCTTCCCCGACATGCTGCGCATCGCCGATCACCTGATCGCCCGCGAACGCGCCGCCAAGGGCAATTGAGTTTCCAGGAACCTGCAACCGTCGTGACTTCCCCCAACACGCGGACCCTGCGCCTGCTCACGGCCAACATCCAGGCCGGCTCGAGCACCCGCCGCTACAGCGACTATGTGACCCGCAGCTGGTCGCATGCGCTGCCGGCGGGGCGCAAGCGGACCAGCCTGGACGCCATCGCCCAGCTGGCCCGCGGCCATGACATCGTCGGCCTGCAGGAGGCCGACCCCGGCAGCCTGCGCTCGGGTTTCACCAACCAGACCCACTACCTGGCCGAGCGCGCCGGCTTCAATTACTGGAGCCACCAGCCCAACCGTCGCATGGGCGGGGTGGCCTCCAGTGCCAACGGCCTGCTGAGCCGGCTGGAACCGGTGGAAGTCCAGGACCACGCCCTGCCCGGCCGCATCGGCGGACGCGGCGTGCTGCTGGCCAAGTTCGGCGAAGGCGCCGAAGGGCTGGCGGTGGCGGTGGCGCACCTGTCGCTGGGGACCAATTCGCGCATGTCGCAATTGGCCTTTATTGCCGACCTGCTGTCCGACCACCCCAACGCGGTGCTGATGGGCGATTTCAACTGCCTGGCCGAGCGTCCGGAAATGCAGGTGCTGTACCAGAAGACCACCCTGCAGCCCCCGGGCTGCGCGGTGCCGACCTTCCCCAGCTGGCGCCCGGACCGGGCCATCGACCACATCCTGCTCAGCAACGGCCTGCAGCAGCGCAGCGCCGAAGCGGTACCGGCGGCGTTCTCCGACCACCTGGCCCTGGCCATGGCCATCGACGTCCCCAGCCAGGCCCTGCGCTGACCACGTGAACGCCCTGTCCACAGGGCGTATGCGCTAATTCATGGGTCTGCCGGCAACGGCACCGGGGCCCCATCATGAACACCGTGGAGACACCTCCCAGCGAGGTGCGCACGCTGCGGCCGGTCTTCCTGCTCGCCGCCACCCTGGTGGCGGCCTTCGCGATCCTGGTCACCGCGTTTCCGTCCCAGTCCGGCGTCCTGCTGCTGCAGGCGCAGACCTGGGCGTCGCGCAATGTCGGCTGGTATTACCTGCTGGCGATGACCCTGTACCTGGTGTTCGTGGTCGGCGTGGCATTGTCCGGCTACGGCAACGTGAAGCTGGGCGCGGACCACGACGAGCCGGAGTTCAGCTACCTCTCCTGGGCCGGCATGCTGTTCGCCGCCGGCATCAGCATCACCCTGTTCTTCTTCTGCGTGTCCGAACCGCTTACCCACTACCTGCAACCGCCGCAGGGCGGTGTCGGCAGCGGCGAGGCCAGCGCGCGCCAGGCGATGCAGCTGCTGTTCCTGCATTGGGGCCTGCATGGCTGGGGCGTGTTCGCGCTGGCGGCGATGGCGCTGGCCTACTTCGCCTACCGCCACAACCTGCCGCTGGCGCTGCGCTCGGCGCTGTATCCCCTGATCGGCAAACGCATCAACGGCCCGATCGGCTACACCGTGGACGCGCTCGGCATCGTCGCCACCGTGTTCGGGATCGGCGCGGACATGGGCTTTGGCGTGCTGCACCTCAATGCCGGGCTCAACACGCTGCTGCCGGTACCGCATGCGCCGTGGGTGCAGGTCGCGCTGATCGTGCTGATGATGGGCGCGGCGATCACCGTGGCCGTGTCCGGCGTGGAAAAAGGCGTGCGGCTGATGTCGGACATCAACATGCTGCTGGCGATCGCGCTGCTGCTGTTCATGCTTTTCGCCGGTCCCACCCAGTACCTGCTCAGTACCCTGATGCAGAACCTGGGCGACTACCTGGGCAACGTGGTCGGCAAGAGTTTCGACGTGTACGCCTATGGCGGCCGTGCCGACTGGCTGGGCGACTGGACGGTGTTCTACTGGGCATGGTGGATCGGCTGGGCGCCGTTCGTGGGACTGTTCATCGCGCGCATCTCGCGCGGCCGCACCATCCGCGAATTCGTGTTCGGAGTGCTGCTGATACCACTTGGTTTCACCCTGGCGTGGCTGTCGATCTTCGGCAACAGCGCGCTGGACCAGGTGCTGCATCATGGCCAGGAACACCTGGCGCAACTTGCCGTGGACAGCCCGCCGACCGTGCTTTACGCGCTGCTGGAAAGTTACCCGTGGAGCCGCGCGGTCATCGCAGTGGTGGTGTTCGTCAGCTTCATCTTCTTCGTCACCTCTGCCGATTCGGGCACCGTCGTGTTGTCCACGCTCTCCTCGCACGGCGGTGTGCCCGAGGAAGACGGCCCGCGCTGGTTGCGCGTGTTCTGGGGCGTGATGATCGCGCTGGTGACCACCGGGCTGCTGCTGGCCGGCAGCATGGATGCGCTGAAGTCGGCGGTGGTTCTCGCGTCGCTGCCATTCTCGGTGGTGCTGCTGTTGATGCTGTGGGGACTCACCCGCGCACTGGGCGAAGAATCCCAACGCAAAAAGGCGTCGCAGTACTCGCCCGTGCCGTTGATCGGCCAGTCGCGACACCAGCGCGGCTGGCGCCAGCGGATCACCCAGGCCGTGCATTTCCCCGTGCGCGACGAGGTCTACCGCTTCATGGACAGCGAGGTGCGCCCGGCCATGGAAGCGGTGGCCGCGCAGCTGCGCGAACAGGGGCTGGACGTGAGCACCGACTTCGAGCCCGGCCAGATGACGCTGGAAGTCGACCACGGCGAGCAGCAGGTGTTCCGCTACCAGGTGGTGTTGAAGGGCTACCTTACCCCTTCATTCGCTGCGCAGCGCTTCCGCAACCAGCGCTATTACCGCGCCGAGGTCCACCTCTATGAAGGTGGACAGGACTACGAGCTGGTCGGCTACAGCCGCCAGCAGATCATCAACGACATCATCGACCAGTACGAGCGCCACCTGCAGTTCCTGCACCTGACCCGCTGAACCCGCTGGCCGCCCCACGCACAGGAGTCATCGCCATGCCCACCTTCCCAGACCAGCTGCTCTACATCGGCGGCCGCTACGTCCCCTCGCAGGGCAACCGCACCTTCGAGGTGGTCAATCCCGCCAACGGCGAGGTGCTGGCCAACGTGCACAACGCCAACAGCGACGACCTGGATGCGGCGGTCGAAAGCGCGCAGGCCGGGCAGAAGGCATGGGCGGCACTGACCACGGTGGAACGCTCGCGCATCCTGCTGCGCGCGGTGGCGCTGCTGCGCGCACGCAACGACGACCTGGCCGAACTGGAAAGCCTCAACACCGGCAAGCCCCTGAGCGAAACCCTGAGCGTGGACATCGTTACCGGCGCGGACGTGCTGGAGTACTACGCCGGGGTGATGCACGGGCTGGAAGGCAGCCAGGTGCCGCTGCGCGAAGGCAGCTTCTTCTACACGCGGCAGGAACCGCTGGGCGTGGTCGGTGCGATCGGCGCCTGGAACTATCCGATCCAGATCGCGCTGTGGAAGGCCGCACCGGCACTGGCCGCCGGCAACGCGATGATCTTCAAACCCAGCGAAGTGACCCCGCTGACCGCGCTGAAGCTGGCCGAAATCTTCACCGAGGCCGGCCTGCCGGACGGGGTGTTCAACGTGCTGCCCGGTGACGGTGCGGGGGTCGGCTCGGCGCTGACCGAGCATCCGGGCATCGAGAAAATCTCCTTCACCGGCGGCACCGCGACCGGGCGCAAGGTGATGGCCAGCGCGTCCAGCTCCACGCTGAAGGAGGTGACGATGGAGCTGGGCGGCAAGTCGCCCCTCCTCATCTGCGCCGACGCCGACCTTGGGCTCGCCGCCGACATCGCGATGATGGCCAACTTCTACAGTTCGGGCCAGGTCTGCACCAACGGCACCCGCGTATTCGTGCCGCAGGCGCGGCTGGCCGAGATGGAACAGGCACTGTTCGCGCGCGTGGCGCGGATCCGGATCGGCGACCCGATGGCGGTGGACACCACCTTCGGCCCGCTGGTGAGTGCCGCGCACATGCGCAGCGTGCTGGCGCACATCGAGCGCGGCAAGGCCGAGGGTGCGCGCCTGCTCTGCGGTGGCGAACGCCTCACCGACGGCGCACTGGGCAAAGGCTGCTACGTGGCCCCGACCATCTTCAGCGACTGCCGCGACGACATGGCGATCGTGCGCGAGGAGATCTTCGGACCCGTGCTCAGCCTGCTGTCCTACGAGGACGAAGACGAGGCCGTGCGGCGTGCCAATGCCACCGAGTACGGACTGGCGGCGGGCGTGGTGACGCCCCACCTCAGTCGCGCGCACCGCCTGATCCACCAGCTGGAAGCGGGCATCTGCTGGGTGAACTGCTGGGGCGAGTCGCCGGCGACGATGCCGGTGGGCGGTTACAAGCAGTCCGGGGTCGGGCGCGAGAACGGGTTGGCCACGCTGCGCGCGTATACCCGTACCAAGTCCGTGCAGATCGAGATGGACCGCTACGCGTCGGTGTTCTGAACCGGCCTGACCAGGAGATTCCGCGATGAAGCGCGAATACGACTACATCATCATCGGCGCCGGCTCGGCGGGCAACACGCTGGCCGCGCGCCTGACCGAAGACGCCGGGGTCAGCGTGCTGCTGCTGGAGGCCGGCGGCCCGGACTACCGGCTCGACTTCCGCACCCAGATGCCGGCCGCGCTGGCCTACCCGCTGCAGGGCCGGCGCTACAACTGGGCGTATGAAACCGAGCCGGAACCGCACATGGACAACCGGCGCATGGAATGCGGGCGCGGCAAGGGCCTGGGCGGCTCCTCGCTGATCAACGGCATGTGCTACATCCGCGGCAACGCGCTGGACTTCGACCAGTGGGCCGGTTTCGATGGCCTGGAGGACTGGAGCTACCGCGACGTGCTGCCGTACTTCCGCAAGGCGGAAACCCGCGACATCGGTCCCAACGATTACCACGGCGGCACCGGCCCGGTCAGCGTGGCCACGCCGAAGAACGACAACAACGTGCTGTTCCACGCCATGGTCGAGGCCGGCGTGCAGGCGGGCTATCCGCGTACCGATGACCTCAACGGCTACCAGCAGGAAGGTTTCGGCCCGATGGACCGCACCGTGACCCCGAACGGGCGCCGTTCCAGTACCGCGCGCGGTTACCTCGACATGGCCAAAGGGCGGCCGGGGCTGCAGATCGTCACCCACGCCACCACCGACCGTATCCTGTTCGACGGCAAGCGCGCAGTAGGTGTGCGTTACCTGGTCGGCGGCAGCGCCGAACCCACCGACGCGCACGCACGCCGCGAAGTGCTGCTGTGCGCCGGGGCCATCGCCTCGCCGCAGATCCTGCAGCGCTCCGGCGTGGGCGCGCCGGCGCTGTTGGCCGCGCTGGGCGTGCCGCTGGTGCACGACCTGCCGGGCGTGGGCGAAAACCTGCAGGACCACCTGGAGGTGTACATGCAGTACGCCTGCACCAAGCCGGTGTCGCTGTACCCGGCGCTGCAGTGGTGGAACCAGCCGATGATCGGCGCGGAATGGCTGTTCAACGGCACCGGGATCGGCGCCAGCAACCAGTTCGAGGCCGGCGGCTTCATCCGCACCCGCGACGACTTTGCGTGGCCGAACATCCAGTACCACTTCCTGCCGGTGGCGATCAATTACAACGGCACCAACGCGGTGAAGGAGCATGGCTTCCAGGCGCATGTAGGTTCGATGCGCACGCCCAGCCGCGGCCATGTGCATGCGCGCTCGCGCGACCCGCACCAGCATCCGTCGATCCTGTTCAACTACCAGTCCACCGACCAGGACTGGCAGGAGTTCCGCGATGCGATCCGGATCACCCGCGAGATCATCGCGCAGCCCGCATTGGACCCGTATCGCGGGCGCGAGATCAGCCCCGGCGCCGACTGCCGCACCGACGCCGAACTCGACGCGTTCGTGCGGGCGCGGGCGGAGACCGCGTACCACCCTTCCTGTTCGTGCGCGATGGGCACCGACGCGATGAGCGTGGTGGACGGCCAGGGCCGCGTGCACGGCATGCAGGGCCTGCGCGTGGTGGACGCGTCGATCATGCCGCTGATCATCACCGGCAACCTCAACGCCACCACCATCATGATCGCCGAGAAGATCGCCGACCGGATCCGGGGGCGCGAACCGCTGCCGCGCAGCACGGCGGCGTACTACGTGGCGGGTGACGCACCGGTAAGGCGGTAGAACGACGTCATGCAGGCGCGCCCAGGAGGGGTGTCGGCGCCCGCTTTGCGGTCACGGTGCTGCCGATGGAGGCCACCACCGTGCAGCCGATCGCCGCCCACTGCAGCGGGGTCAGGTGCTCGGCCAGCAGGCCCATCGCCAGCAGCGCGGCCACCGCCGGCTCCATGCTGATCAGGATGCCGAAGGTCTCCTTGGGCAGCCGCTTCAACGCGGCCATTTCCAGCCACATCGGAATCGAGCTGGATACGATCGCCACACCCAGCCCGAACAGCAGGATCTTCGGGTCCAGCAACGCCATACCCGCATGCGCCACGCCCACCGGCACCACCACCAGCGCGGCGGCGCACAGGCCCAGCGACACCGTGTGCCCGGCCGGCAGGTGGCCGGCGCGCTTGCCGAAGATGATGTACAGCGCCCAGCACACCGCCGCGCCCAGCGCATACAGCACGCCGACCAGGTCCAGCGGTTCGCCGTGGCCCAGCGGCAACAGCATCAGCAGGCCCGCCGCCGCACAGCCGACCCAGACGAAGTCGATGGGGCGGCGCGAGGACCACATCGCCACCGCCAGCGGCCCGCAGAATTCGATGGCCACCGCGATGCCGAATGGAATCGTGCGCAGCGCCATGTAGAACAGCAGGTTCATCACCCCCAAGGTGACGCCGTAGCGCAGGATCGCCCCGGCATCGGCGCGCGAGGTGACCCGACGCCACGGCCGGAACACCGCCAGCAGCACCAGCGCGGAGAAGCCCACGCGCAACGCGCTGGTGCCCTGCGCGCCGATCAGCGGGAACAGCTGCTTGGCGAACGAGGTGCCCACGGCGAGAGAGGTAACCGAGCCGAGCACGGCCAGGACGGGAAGCAGCGATGAGAGGCGCGAGGTGGACATCGCGAGAGGATACGCTCAAACCCGTAGCGACACGCCATGCGTGTCCTGCGTGCAGCCTGGCACCTCGCGGGACACGCGTGGCGTGTCGCTACGCTTTCACCGCAGCCTCTATCTTTGCTACGTCTATCTTCTTCATGGTCATCATCGCTTCGAAGGCGCGTTTGGCCACCGCGGGGTCGCTGCTGTTGAAGGCTTCGGTCAGTACCCGCGGGGTGATCTGCCAGGACAGGCCCCATTTGTCCTTGCACCAGCCGCAGTCGCTTTCCTGCCCGCCATTGGCGACGATGGCGTTCCACAGGCGGTCGGTTTCGGCCTGGTCGTCAGTGGCGATCTGGAACGAGAAGGCTTCGCTGTGCTTGAACGCAGGGCCGCCGTTCAAGCCGATGCAGGGAATGCCGACCACCGTGAACTCCACGGTCAGCACGTCGCCCTTCTTGCCGGAGGGAAAGTCCGAAGGCGCGCGGTGGACCGCCTTGACGGCGCTGTCCGGAAACGTCGCGGCGTAGAAAGCGGCTGCTTCTTCGGCGGTGCCGTCATACCAGAGGCACAGGGTGTTCTTGGCAATCATCGGGGCATTCCTGGAAACGGGCCGAACCCGGGTGCCGCCACGGTAGGCCCCACCCCGTTAACCCCCGGTGGCGCCGCGTCTGAGACCGGTAGACATTGCGGATGGGACTGATTCGCATTACCATAATCAGATCCCGTTCGCGCCAGGGAGGCGCGGCGGCGATCAGTTGCCACAGCCCGTGCCTCATCGCACCCGCCAATCGCGCACTGCCCCCACCCTCTGCAGCGCGCCGGCATCCGTGGATCCCGCCTGGTGCGCGCCGTCGCCCAGGAAACGCTGATGACCCGAACTTCCGCTGTGCTGTCCCGCCCCCTGCCCCACGGCCGCCTGCCGCAGGCGCTGCTGATCGCGCTGGCCACCCTGGCCGCCGCCCCGGCCTTCGCCGAAGACGCCGCTGCCGACGCCACCACCCTGAACAAGATCGTGGTCAAGGGCGAGCGCGCCGAAGGCTACTCCGTGCGCCGCACCTCGGCCGGTACCCGCTTCGACCTGGCGCCGCGCGAGATTCCGCAGTCGGTCAGCATCATCAGCCACCAGCGCATCGAGGACCAGAACCTCGACGACATCATCGACGTGCTGGCCAACACCACCGGCGTGAGCAGCACCCAGTCCGACACCGAGCGCACCGAGTTCTACTCGCGCGGCTTCTATATCGACAGCTACCAGTACGACAACCTGCCCACGCAGATGGTGCAGAACTGGAGCTACGGCGATTCCGGCCTGGACCTGGCCCTGTACGACCGGGTGGAAGTGGTGCGCGGCGCCACCGGCCTGCTCACCGGCGCGGGCAACCCGTCGGCCTCGGTCAACCTGATCCGCAAGCACGCCGACAGCGCCGAACTCACCGGCAGCGTCTCGGTCAACGTGGGCAGCTGGGGCCGCACCCGCAGCACCGTGGACGTGACCACCCCGCTCAACGCCAGCGGTTCGGTGCGCGCCCGCGTGATCGGCAGCTACCTGGACACCGAATCGCAGATGGACGGCTACGACCAGCACAAGACGCTGGGCTACGCGGTCATCGACGCCGACCTGACCCCGGACACCCAGCTCAGCGTGGGCTACGACTACCAGCAGAAGCGCGCCAACGGCGTGACCTGGGGCGGCTTCCCGATGCTGTTCTCCGACGGCAGCCCGACCCCGTTCGACAAGACCTTCAGCGCCAACCCGCGCTGGACCTACTGGGACACCACCAGCAAGCGCCTGTTCGCCACCCTGGAACACGGCTTCGCCAACGACTGGAAGGTCCGCGTGGGTGCCACCCATGACGAGACCAAGGCCGACGACAAGCTGTTCTACCCCGCCTACAACGACTGGACCACCGGCGCGTCGCTGCTCGACCCGGTCACCGGCGCCGGCGTCACCCCGTCTGCCGGCTTCTACAACACGGAGCGCAAGGTCGACGCGGTGGACGGCTACGTGGAAGGCCCGTTCCAGCTGTTCGGCCGCGAGCACCAGCTGATGGCCGGCCTGAGCTACAACAAGCGCGACTACGCCAACTACGGCGACTACCAGATGGGCTGGGCGCCACTGGACAACTACCTGGCCGGCGTTGCCAACTTCCCGGAACCCAACTGGCTGGATACCCTGCCGCTGCAGAGCGAAGGCACCATCACCCAGAAGGCCGGCTATGCCGCCACCCGCCTGTCGCTGGCCGATCCGCTCAAGCTGATCCTGGGCGCGCGCTACACCGACTGGAAGAGCGAGGGCGAAGGCGCCGACCGTTCGCACAAGGTCAGCACGCCGTACGCCGGCCTGGTCTACGACCTCAATGACACGTGGTCGACCTACGCCGCCTACACCGAGATCTTCCAGCCGCAGACGCTCAAGCAGCAGGACGGCAGCTACCTCGATCCGGTGGACGGCAAGAGCTACGAAGTGGGCGTCAAGGCGGCCTGGTTCGACAACCGCCTGAACGCGTCGCTGGCGGTGTTCCGCATCGAGCAGGACAACGTCGGCCAGGCCACCACCATCCCGGTGCAGGGCAGCCCGAACGAGTTCGCCTACATTGCCGCGCGCGGCACGGTCAGCCGTGGCTTCGAGCTGGAGCTCAACGGCGAACTGGCGGCCGGCTGGAACGCCACCTTCGGTGCCTCGCGCTACGTGGCCAAGGACATCAACGGCGCGGACATCAACACCAACCTGCCGCAGACCACGATCAAGCTGTTCACCAGCTACACCCCGCAGTCGCTCAGCGACCTCACCGTAGGCGGCGGCGTGAACTGGCAGAACGGGATCTACTACCCGGTGCCGGCCTACGGCCGTATCGAGCAGGACGGCTACGCACTGGTCAGCGCGTTCGTGCGCTACCGCCTGGCCCCGCAGTTCAGCGTGCAGGCCAACCTCAACAACCTGCTCGACAAGGAATACTTCTCGCAGATCAACGGGTACGGTGCGTACGGCGACGGCCGCAACGGCTCGATCACCTTCACCTGGTCGTTCTGACGCGTGAACCAACGGTAGTGCCGGGCCCTGCCCGGCAAAACAGGGGCGCCAACGGCGCCCCTGTGCTTTCCAGCCTTAGAACCGCAGATCCGCGCGCACGTACCAGTAACGGCCACGCGGAATGTCGTACGTCGACGCGTCATACCCGTTCAACGAGCACGACAGGCAGATCGGCGGATCCTTGTCGAACGCATTGTTCAAGCCGGCGCTGAGCTGCAGGCCCTTCATCCAGTCGAACTTGTAGCCCACCTGGAAATCATTGTAGGTGGTGGCCGCCAGCTCGTTGGTACCGGCCATCTGGTCGCTGCACACCGGGAACGCAGCCGCATCGCCGCACTCTTCGGTGAGCTTGGAAATGTGCCGCACCGTCCACGATGCATTCCAGTTGCCCAGGTTCCAGCTCAGCGAGGCGTTGCTGGTCCATTCCGGAATCGAGCTGTCGGTGACTTCCACGCCCGGTTCCTGCGGCTGCCGCTGGCCCGCAGCACCCACGGCCTCGTAACGGCCCACGAAGGTGTTCTGCCAGCCCAGCTTGAACTGGCCGATGTCGCTCTGCGGCAGGGTCCAGAACAGGTCCACGTCCCAGCCGTCGGTCTTGATCGACCCCAGGTTGGTCAGGCGGTTGTTGAAGCCGCTGACCGCACCGGTGGAGGCGCGGGTGATGCCGCCGCAGTACAGCGGGTCCAGCGTGTCCACGCACAGGTCAAGCTGGGTCTGCGCGTTGATTGCCTGGATCGCGCCTTCGATGTTGTGGCGGTAGAAGGTCACCTCCACGTCGAAGCGTTCCGACCACGACGCGTTGTTGCCGAACCACGGGCTCCACACGAAGCCTGCACTGAAGCTGCGCGAGGTTTCCGGATCGAGCTGGTCGTTGCCGCCGGTGGTGACCGAGATCTGCGAGTTGGCCTGCTGGAACCCGACCGGCACACCCAGCGCCGCACAGTTGGCCGCACTGCCGCGCGGCGGCGTGCCGCCCAGGCCGACCGAGCACGGGTCGAACAGCTGCAGGTCTGCACGCGCGGCCGAACCATACAGCTCACCGATGGACGGTGCGCGGAAGCCTTCGGCATAGCTGGTACGCAGCACGAAGTCGTTGGTCACCTGCCAGCGCAGGCCGTACTTCGGCGTGAACTCGCCACCGAAGGTGGAGTAGTCCGAATAGCGCCCGGCCAGGCTCAGGTCGAGTTTTTCGCCCAGCGCGTTGTTGGCGAAGATCGGGACCGCCAGCTCCAGGTACATTTCATTGACGTCGTACGAACCGGACGTCGGCAGCGACGGTACGCCGTTGTAATGCCCGCGCACGGTGATCGGATCTGGCTGGTATTCGCCCTCGTACTTGCGGTACTCGTAACCGGCCGCGAACGAGACCGGGCCGGCCGGCAGGGTGAACAGGTCGCTGCTCAGGTTGGCGGTGAACAGGCTCAGTTCGTTCTGGCTGCGGTCGCGCACCACCGGCTGGATCCAGTCCAGCATCTGGCGGGTGATGGTGCCGGGGCCACCGAAGATGTTCAGCGGCACGCAGCCAGGCGTGGCCGCGCACACCGCCGGATCACCCAGCGCGATGTTCGCGTTGTAGATGTTGTAGCTGCCGAAGTTGGTCTGTTCGGCCTTGTTCTTGCTGTACATGCCGTTGACGTCCCACGACCAGCTGCGGTCGGCGGCCTGGAACAGGCCGGTCAACCCGGTGGCGAAGTACGTGGTGTTCACCTCCTGCTCGAAGATGCGCGGCCCGCCTTCCACCGGGCGACGCCCGATCATGCTCAGGTTGCTGCCCGAATCCAGGTCGAAGCCGAACGGGTTGTACGGGTTGAGCGCGGAGATGACGATGTTGTCGGCCAGCGGATTGCCGGTGGCGCCGTCAGGACCGAAGAACAGCGGTTCCGGACCGGCCTGGTTGGTCGACTCGCGCCGGTTGGCCAGCGCCTTGATGTACCACTGCACGTTGTCGGTGATGTCGAAGCGGAACTGGCCGAAGATGCCCTTGCGCTCGGACGGGGTGAGCAGCAGGTTGTACTCGGCGAAGTTGAAGCGGTCCGCGGTAGTGAAGCAGTGGTAATCGTCGGTGCGGTCGCAACCGCCCACGCCGTTGAAGGTCGGATTGGTCGCGCCGTTGTTCGGGGTGATGTTGTAGGCGATGCCGGTGTTCGGGTCGGTGAACATGAAGCGCCCGGTCGGCGTGGCCGAGCTGCCGAACGACAGGCCGGTGCCGGGGATCGGGTAGCGCGACTGTTCGCGGCTGCTGGCCTTCACGTCGTCCTGCTTGGTCCAGCTCGCGCCAAGGAACAGGGTGTAACGGTCGCCGCTGGTGCCCCAGGCCAGGTCCACGCCCTTCTGGGTACCGTCGCCCTTGGTGTACTCGCCATAGTTCAGGGTGACCTGGCCACCGTCGAACTCACGGCGGGTGATGATGTTGACCACGCCGGCGATGGCGTCCGAGCCGTACAGCGAGGACGCGCCGTCTTCGAGAACTTCGATCCGCTCGACGATGGCCAGCGGAATCGTGTTGAGGTCGGTCGCCGCGCCCACGCCCGAGGCGGAGGATTCGTTGACCCAGCGGATGCCGTCGACCAGCACCAGCACGCGCTTGGCACCGAGATGGCGCAGGTCGACCTGGGCCGAACCGGCGCCGACGCCGCTGCCGTCAGGCGGGAAACCGAAGTTGCCGGACGAGTTGAACTTGGCGTTGAGCGCCGAACCGGAGCCGGTCAGCTGCTGCAGGACTTCGCCGATGGAGTTGAGACCGGTGCGTTCGATCTCGCTGCGGGTCAGGGTCTGGATCGGCACCTGGCCTTCGACCTCGGCGCGCTTGATGCGGGTACCGGTGACCTCCACCCGGTCCAGGTCGGTGGTGGTGCGGGGAGCGTCCTGCGCGGTGGCAAGGGCGGGGACGGACAGCAGGCACAGCGCTACGGCAGCCGCCAAGGGGCGGTAATGCAGGTTGTTCATTCGCTCTCTCCAAAGGAATGGCTAGCTGGGACCGCCACGCATCCCCCTTGAAACGCGGCAGCGTCTCCTTTGTAAACATTCTGTAAAGGTGAAGGTGTGATGAAATCTTCACTTTCGCAGGGAGCTTACGAGAGCGTCATTGAGAGGCGCATCTGGACAGACAAACGGTCTAGTGACTGCCAGCACGCTCCAGACGCAAAGAGAGCTTTGCGTATGGTGGGAGACAGCGACGCGGCATCATCTACAGACGTCGCTGGTCAGCTCACGTCCGTGGAAGGTGTTCCACTGGAACTGCCTGCCCTTCGCGTCGGCCAGGAACAGAAGTTCCTTCGCAACGAACGCCTGAGGCGGCCCGGCTCGCCAGTCGTCCCGACACCAGGCATGCAGTGCCGCGTCGGCGGGAATTGATGCCCCGAACCCCAGCGTTCTGACTGCCCTGTCCCTCGCTTCCGTGTCGATGCGCAGCATGTCTTTGGCCAGCCGCGCGTACTGCGGGTCGGTCGTCAGATAGGAGATATGAAACAGATCAGTCCCTGCGCCGCGCGTCACTTGGATGCTCGTCGCATCATCGGGGACAGCCAGTTGCGCAACGATAAAGGCGTCACCCGTCCCACCCAACTCTGCCAGATTCTCGTAATAGCGAACTTCATTTCTGCTGCATGCGGAGGTAGAAATCAGGAGAACAAGTGCAAGAAACGCCTGGAAAGTCATTACCCAACTCTGCTTTCTATCTGATCTTTCCAGAGCGTCGCATCCGTACTCGTCGAAGCGAACGGACGATTCACTTCTTGGCAACCCAGTAGAACGCCACTCTAGTTGAACGGTCAACGGCGACGCCCGCAGCTAAGAGCGAGCCTGCGTGATCCATTTCACGACATTCGAAGAGTGTCCACCTCGACCGAGATGCGGTATCGGCGCCGTCAGTTAACTCCCTCGGCCACCATTCCGCCGCCCTGGCGCTCCTTCGAGACTCCGGAAAGTTCACCGACGCACCCTCGATGCAATGCCCGATGAACTCTTTGAATCCACGCTCATCATATGAAAACCTGATCCAAATTTCTCCTGAATCTATGTTGTGAGCCTCTTCGATGTTCGTGGCAGACACCGGTATACGCGCTGGAAGCCAACCGTTCTGCAGAGCCCGCATCTCACTTGCAGCTGAGTAGTCACTATAACGTCCATGAACAACGTCTTCGGATCCAGTCACCGCTGAGCAGCCCGAGATCAAAGAACACACCACAACAAGGCTTAGAGGACATTTCTTCATGGGTACGTAAAACCCCTTGGCATCAGCGAGGCACACGATGAAGCACATGATTGATTGCGAAGCCCCGCCGCTATGCCTTGTCCGTTAGCCTGGTTATCGGCTGCGCATTCCAGCGCCGGTTCGCCCTTCACGTGCTGCTGATACAGCTCACGTGCGATACCTGCCGACATTGCGAACGACGCATCAAGTGCCCCGTTCGAGGAGACTTCACACATGGCCAGGCAGTGATAGAACTTATCCGCACCTACGAAGTTTCTTTCAACCATATCATTTGCCCTTGCGCGCAGAGTATCCAATGCGTTCGCGAGCTCCGTGAGGACAGGAGGTTGAGATCCTTTCTCCCATTTGACAGGAGTGCCGCCATTGTTGAAAGACCCTACTGCCTCCAAGCCGAATCTATCAGATAGCGATGTGGGCGAAGCCTTTACATAGAGATAAGTATTCACCCCCCCTTTCAAACCTATCGGGTCGCTCTGCAGGAAACGCCCAACAGCGGGGTCATAGTCACGCTGGTAGTTATAGTGCAGTTGACTCACGTCTGCAGCCTGCTGTCCGGGAAATCGAAGTTCGAGCTTATAAACAGCGCCGTCTCCGTCTGGGTCAATATTGGGCGCTTGGTTGCCAAAGACTTCGCTTTCGCTGCTCCACTCCCATATCGCGACATCGCGTACTGGATCAATGGCGACCCGCGCGGTGCCCAAGTGGTCCGTTTGGATGTAGCTCAAATTTTGCGCCCCCTGTCCGGCGGTTTCGATCAACGCAATCGGATGGCTGCCAAGCCAGACTGCTTGCTGCAGCGCCTGGCCTTCTTCGTTGTAATTGCCCAGCCACTGTCCGACCTCGTCGTACAGCGTCACACGCGTGTCGTCTCCGCTTGCAGTGCGCAACAGGCGCTCGCCAAGATGGTTGTACTTGTATGTTTCCGCCACCACACCGGCGCGCTTGAGTTGGCTGCTTCGATTCGCATCGTTGTATATCAGCTCCCCGCTTTCCAGGCTGACAGTGTTCCCGGCGGAGTCGTAGCTGCGCGGGGCGGCGTCGATGGCAACCAGTCGGTGACTGTCTACCGGATAGGTGTAGGCCATCGTGCCGGACGAAGTGGTCAGCGAGGTCCGGTTCCCGGTGGCGTCGTACGTGTAGGCTTCAATCGGGGTGCTTGTGGCACCATCTTGTGTTTGGGTAAGTCGGCCCAAAGTGTCGTATTCATACTTCGCCAAGCCTGTGCTGCCAATGCCGTCCTTCAACTCGGTGATATTGCCTACTACGTCATAGCCAAAGCTCAGGGTTAGTCCGCCTTGAGATGGGTCATGGACAGCCTGCGGACGGTAGTCAGCATCCACCGGACGCTGAAGCCGCCGTCCGTTGCCGTAGGTCCAGCCCGTGGCCGGCCCGAAGGGCGCGTAGGTAACGTCGGTGACGACGACCTGCCGAGCCTGCCCCGGAAGAGTCAGGCCAATCTGTGTGATGCGGCCGAGAATGTCGCGTACATGGTCAACGACGCTGCCATCGGGGTAGGTCAGCTCCGCCAAACGGCCGGCAGCGGTGTACGCATAGCGCAGGGTTTGGCTGACACCGTTCACTGTCTGGACCTTGCGCGTGACCTGGCCAAAGCGGTCATGGCAGTACGCGGTGCTACCGGCGGCGTGCTGTACGTGGCCCAGCCTGCCGGTAGCGAATCCCTCGCTGGCCTCGCATGCGGCGGGCGCGGCGTCGTAGGTGTAGCCGACGTCCAGATTCGGGTCCGGATAGGCGATGCCGGTCAGGCGGTTGAGCGCGTCGTAGTGGTAGGTGGCGGTAATGCCCCGGGCATCGGTGCGAGTCGTGCGGTTACCCGCCGCGTCTACGGTGAAGCCTGTAGTACCGCTGTCCGGGCTTACCTGCCGCGTCAGATCTCCGAAGCCGTTGTAGGCGTATGTGGTGTGCAGCCCTTTCGGATCGATTACCTGCGTGACCTGATCCAGCGCGTTGTAGCTGGATCGTATCTCGGCCTCGATACCGCCTACGTCCTGTAACGTACGCGCCAACCTGTCCAGGGGGTCGTGTTGCTGGGTCGTCACCCGCTGCAGCGCATCGGTCACGCTGGCCGGATTTCCTTCGGGATCGTAGGCGAACAGAGTGGCGCGGTTGTTGGCGTCCTTGAGCGCTGTCAGCTCACCCAGGGAATTGTAGATGCGGGACAGCGTTCGGCGTAGCGTGCCAGCGGCATCCACGGTGTCTTCCTTGAGGCGGTTACCGGCGTCGTCCAAGGTGTAGTGGAGGGTGTTGCCAGCGTTGTCGGCAATATCGGTGAGGCGTTGCGCCGCGTCATAGACATAGGTGACCGTGCTGCCATCCGGCTCGATGACTTCCTGCACCTGGCCGGTCGGCCAGTAGCTGATCTGGGTGGTGCGATTGGCGGAAGGGGTGTCTCCGCGTACCGTGACCGAGGCAGGCCAGCCGCGCGGATGGTATGTGAAGTCAGTGATGACGCCGTTGCTGTCCACTACCGAGAGCGGAAGCCCGAGGGAGGTGTAGGACAGTGTTCTTGCGCTGTGCCCCATGGCATTTGTCACGCTCAGCAGGTCACCTTTGCGAAAGTTGCAAGTGCCGGCACTGCCGGGCGCGCAGCCGGCGTCGTCGGCCGCGTAGTAGGCGTAGGTGACTACGTCATCGACTTCGGTGCGCGGCCCGTCTACCTGCTTGAGGAGGCCCAGCACCGGGCAGGTTCCTGCAGCAGCCACATCGGCCGCCTCGCAGTAGCTCAGGGTGGTGGTGAGAACCTCATTGGAAGCGATGTCCCGTACTGCAATCGTTGCCGGCTGCAGGCGAGCGTTGCGGGTTGCACGCGTTTCGCGATTGCCAATCCGGCTCAGCATCACCCGGTTGCTGGTCACGTCCGTGTGGGTCTCGATGATGCGCTGCTCCGGCAGACCGACAGCCTCGGTCGTGGTCCGGACGTTGACCGGCTGTCCTCCTATGGGGTCTGTGCCAGCACCATAAGCGTACTTGGTCTGAACGCCCCGACGGTCGGTAGCAGTGTCCAGCCTTCGGCGAAAATCCTGGGAAGTTGGGTAATACGAGCGGCTGGTGGCGCCTTGGCTATCGGTGAGCCCGGTGACCTTGCGCGGATATCCTCCGGCGGCGGTCGCAGTGAGGCCATAGGTGGTGACGTGACCAAGGGCATCGGTAACGACGGTGGCACCTGCGGCGGTGTAGGCCAGGCGGGTGCCATCTATTCCCACATCCGCTTGGCTGCAGTCGCTGGAATGGCGGCTGCAGGTCACGCGACCCTTGGCATCGTAGGCGTACCATCCGAAGCGGCGGTTGTCCTCGGCCGTAACACCGGTGAGGTACAGGGGAAACCGCGTGTCTTCGTAGTGATAGACACGCGTGGCGCCATCGGCATGGGTAGCAGTAGCCACCTGTGCATTCAAACTGTAGGTGTAGGACGTCACCACCTGCCCGGCCACCGAGAGTGCGCTGATTAGGTCGGCGCCTTGTGGAGCGTCGTAGTGCAGGACCAGCGCGCGGCCATTTGTATGGGTGATGGAACCCAGTCGGCCCAGAAGGTCGTACGCATAGCTCAGGGTCGTACCGTCTTCGCGGGCGCGTGACTTCAGACGGCCGTCCTCGCTGAATGTCAGCACCTCGTCGGCGCGGTCAAGCTGCCACTCGCTGCCCTGCCGGACAATGCGGTCTCCGCTGCCGTCGACGGCCTCGTATGCAGCGCCTGCCGCCTGGAATGCGCCGTGCGAGCCATCGGCCTGGATCAGACCCACCATGAGTTGCGTGTCTGGCGGGAAGGTGGTGGGGTCGGTGCCGATGGCCAGGCGCAGGTTGTGCGAGTGCGTCCAGCCTTGGCCAAATGCGCCACCTGCCGTGGAAGTCATGGACTGGAAGTAACGGATGAATTGGATCCAGCCATAGTCGAGATCCGGCTCAGGCTGCGACTTGTTGCCGGTGGTTGGTTCGCACGGGTTTCCCACCGGGCACTGGTTGGTCAGTGGCGAACTGGAGTAGGTGCGCAGCTGTGCGCTGCTTTGCTCCTGGATGGGGTCCATGCCGCATGCGTCCAGGTCCGGACGCCAAGCCATGATGTTGGTGTTCGGACACTTTACCGTGCGAGTGCGCTGTACATACTGCGTGGCCGAGGTTGGAGCGCATGTGCCGGCAGTCGCGTCGTGGGACTGCACCACCACTGCATGGTTGGTGTCTTCGCCAGTGTTGCTGCCGTCAGGTCCAGCGCCTGCACCGCCGCCGGGGATGCCGGTCCAGGTCCCCGGCGTTACCTGCGTTGCTGGACACTGCGGAGACGACACGTACGCGGCCTTGATCGCAGCGACCAGGGCGTCTTCGGTCGGATACTGCTGGAAGTTGAAGGTGTAGGACCAGTCGGTGCGTTGCAGCGCCTCCGGTTGGATCTGGTAGTCGTATAGGACCTTGTCCGCGGCGACTATCTGCCTGGCGACGTGCCACTTGAAGGGACCGCCAGACTGGTAGGAGGCGTAGATGTTCTCAATCGCATCCTGGACTTCGCTCTCGGTGTTCCTGGGCTGGCCGAAAGCGGCCATCGTCTCCCATTTCTTTTCCACTTCCTGCGCATGCGCGAATGAGGTGGATGCAAGTGCAGCAAGAGCGACGAGAGCGCGTTGATGCGCGCGGATCGAGGTAAAGCTGGACATCCCTGTACTCCTTCCTGGAGGCGGACTGCGCGTTTGACTGGAAACATCATTCGGGCGTCACCGCGTACACCGAGACTGCAGGCGGTGCGTGACAGGGAGGTTTATGCGCGGTGCAACAGTTCGGCGCAAGGCGAAAAGTGTGTGCCGGTGCACTAAATGGAATTTTGAGGAATTACCTTACTGGGGCGTTGGGCATTTCCCTTGGGATCGCAAGGGCTCCGCTTACACCGCGATGGGGTTGGTAGAGCCACGCCCTGCGTGGCTGTCCCGGTCGGCGTCTCCGCTCGGCATTTCAGCCACGCAGGGCGTGGCTCTACCAATCCGGAATGGCCAAAGATGTTCCCGGCCATCCCGGTCCATCACGGCCGCACGAACGCGATCTTTTCCATGTGCGCGTTGTTGGCGGCTGCCAGCACCTTGGCCATCACGTCGTATTCGGCGTTCGGGTCGGTGGCGATGCGCAGCTCCGGCAGGTTGCCGGTGTTGGCCTGGGCGAGGTCCTGCATGCGCTGCTGCAGGGAAGACACCGCTACCATCTGGCCGTTCCAGCTGACCTGGTTGCTGGCGTCCACGCGCAGTTCGATCGGCGGTGGCGGTGCGGTCGGCGGCACGATCGTGGTCGGTTGCGGCAGGTTGATCGGGATGGGCATCGAGACCATCGGGGCAGTCACGATGAAGATGATCAGCAACACCAGCATTACATCGACCAGCGGAGTGACGTTGATCTCGGCCAGGGGGCCGGACTTGCCTGCTGCGGTGAAGGCCATGGGGTGCTCCTTGTCGGGTGACATTGCGAGGGCCGGCCAACGGCCGGCGCTACCGGTTCCCTGCGTGTGGTGCGACTCCGACAGTACGCCCGTTGGACGCGCCCATTCAGGGCGGCGACGGGTGCCGTTCATCATGGAGTTGGCTTACCCTCACCGACGTTCACTGACGCCCGCTATGCTTTCGGCATGAACCGATTCCCCCTGCATATCCTCAGCGCCGTCCCCCTGCTCGCCTGTCTTGGGCTGAGCGCTGCGGCCGGTGCCCAGAACCTGGACGCGCAGCGCGCGCAGATGAAGGCGGCCATCGACAATGCCGAACGCGGCCAGTTCGATCCGGCCCAGGCCGCAGCGCTGGTCAAGCACCCGCTGTACCCGTGGCTGGAGTACGCCAACCTGCGCCGCAACATCGACACGGTGACCACCGCGCAGGCCCAGGACTTCCTGAAGCGCTACAACGGCCAAGCCGTGGCCAGCAGTTTCCGCAGCGTGTGGCTGCCGGCGGTGGCCCGCCGCGAAGACTGGCCGACCCTGCTCGCCAACTGGGCGCCGACCGACAACGTCGGCCTGCGCTGCGCGCAGCTCAACGCGCGCCAGGCCACCGGCAAGGCCGACGCCCAGTGGGTGAGCGACGCCCAGGCGATCTGGCGCAGCACCGGCAAGTCGCTGCCCGACGCCTGCGACCCGGTATTCGCGGTGCTGGATGCGAAGGGTGGACTGAGTGCGGACCTGCGCTGGGCGCGCATTGACGCCGCCGCCGACGCCCAGCAGCCGGCGGTGATGCGCAGCGCCGCGCGCGGCCTGCCCGCCGCCGACCTGGCGCTGGCAAACACCTACGCGGCGTTCGTCGACACGCCCAACGCCAGCGCCCTGAACTGGCCTCGCAACGAGCGCAGCCGGCGCATCGCCACCGACGGCCTGGCCAAGCTGGCGAAGGCCGACCCGGATGCCACCGAGCGGCAGCTGCCGCAGTATGCCGACGCGCTGCAGCTCAGCGCCGCCCAGCAGGCCGAGGTGAAATATCAGATCGCGCTGTGGACGGTGGCCTCGTACGGGCCGGATTCGGCGCGCCGGCTCAATGCCGTGCCCGATTCGGCCTATGACGAACGCCTGCACGAGTGGCGCGCGCGCGAGGCGATGTCGCGGGGCGACTGGCCGGCCACGCTGGCCGCGATCCGCAAGATGGGCCCGAAGCAGCGCAGCGACTCGCGCTGGCGCTACTTCGAGGCGCGCATGCTGGACAAGACCGGCAAGCGCAACGAGGCGCTGCCGCTGTTCCGCGAAGCTGCGCGCTCGGCCACCTTCCACGGCTTCCTGGCCGCCGACCAGCTGGGCCAGAACACGTACACGCTGTGCCCCCTGGAGCCGAACGACAGCGCGCAGGCGCAGGCCGCGGTTGCCCGCGACCCGGCGATCGTGCGCGCGATGGAGCTGTTCAAGATCGAACGCTCCGGCTGGGCCGTGGCCGAATGGAACGACGCGCTGACCCGCTTCGACACCACCCAGCGCCGCATCGCGGTGGAAGTTGCGCGCGACAATGGATGGTTCGACCGCGCGGTGTTCTCGCTGGGCAAGACCCCGGACGAGCAGCGCCTGTACAGCCTGCGCTTCCCGCTGCACCACGACGATGCGATCCGCCGCGAATCGGCGCGCAACGCGATCGACCCGGCCTGGGTGGCGGCGGAGATCCGCGCCGAGAGCATCTTCAATCCGAAGGCGCGTTCGCCGGCCAACGCGATGGGCCTGATGCAGGTTCTGCCGGCGACCGGGGCCAGCGTCGCCAAGAACATCGGGCTGTCCGGCTACGGCGGCGCCGCCAGCCTGTATGACCCCGACACCAACATCGCGCTGGGCACCGCCTACCTGCGCCAGCTGATGAACAAATACGACGGCCTGCCCTACGTGACCATCGCCGCGTACAACGCCGGCCCGACCCCGACCGCACGCTGGCAGGCGCAGCGCCCGGGCTTCGACCCGGATATCTGGATCGAGACCATCAGCTACAAGGAAACCCGGGAGTACGTGGCGCGCATCCTGGCCTTCAGCGTGATCTACGACTGGCGCTTGAACGGCGACGCGCTGCCGGTGACCGACCGCATGAACGGGCGGTTGCAGGCCAAGCGCAAGGCACTCACCTGCCCGGCCGACGCCGACAAAACCAGCGAATGACCGGCATGGCATGATTGCGGCCATGAAGATCTATCTCGTTGGCGGCGCGGTGCGCGACCGCCTGCTGCAGCGCTCGCCCGGCGACCGCGACTGGGTGGTGGTCGGTGCCACCCAGGCGGAAATGGAAGCGCAGGGCTACAAGGCGGTCGGCAAGGACTTCCCGGTGTTCCTGCACCCCGACAGCGGTGAGGAATACGCGCTGGCGCGCACCGAGCGCAAGTCCGGACGCGGCTATCGCGGCTTCGTGGTGGACGCCGACCCGTCGGTGACGCTGGAAGAAGACCTGCAGCGTCGCGATTTCACCATCAACGCGATTGCCTGCGACGAGGCCACCGGCACCCTGGTCGACCCCTACGGCGGCGTGCGCGACATTGAACAGCGCGTGCTGCGCCATGTCGGGCCGGCCTTCGTCGAAGATCCGCTGCGCGTGCTGCGTGCGGCACGCTTCATGGCGCGCTTCGCCCCGCTGGGCTTTACCGTGGCGCCGGAAACGCTGCAGCTGATGCGGCAGATCGCCGAAAGCGGCGAACTCGATGCGCTGGTGCCCGAACGTGTGTGGCAGGAACTGCGCCGCGTACTCGGCTCGGCGCAGCCGTCGGCGTTCCTGCGCACCCTGCACGACGCCGGTGCGCTCGGCGCGGTGCTGCCGGAACTGGAGGCACTGTATGGCGTGCCGCAGCGGGCCGAGTACCACCCGGAAGTGGACACCGGCGTGCACCAGGAAATGGTCAGCGACAAGGCCGCGCAGCTGGCCCCGGGCGATGATCAGGTGGGCTTCGCCGCGCTCACCCACGACCTCGGCAAGGCGCTGACGCCGCAGGCGGAGTGGCCGCGCCACGTGATGCACGAACAACGCGGCCTGGCCCCGCTGCGGGCGCTGTGCGAGCGGTTGAAAGTTCCGCTGGATCATCGCCAGCTCGCTGAAGCGGTGTGCCGCGACCATCTCAACGTGCACCGCATCGACGAACTGCGCGATGCCACCGTGCTGGAGCTGCTGGGCCGCTTCGACGGCTTCCGCCGCCCGGAGCGCATCGCGCGCATCGCGGTGTGCTGCGAAGCCGACGCCCGTGGCCGGCTCGGGTTCGAGGACCGTCCCTACCCGCAGGGCGAGACGTTGAAGCGCCTGCACCAGGCCGCGCTGTCAGTGCAGGCGCGCGACCTGGACGTGACCCATCTGAAGGGCCCCGCCATCGGCGAAGCCCTGGCCCGGGCACGGGTCAAGGCGATCGCTGCAGCGCGCTGAGCACCCGATTCCATCGGTGCAGGGTCTCAACGTTTGCGTGGCACCGGTAGGGTTGGTTCCCGAACAACCGCCCTCAGCGTTTCCACATCCGGTAACGCATGACCTGCGCCGAAGGAAGCGCGTGCCTGCACCGGAGGTCATGCCCCACCGAACGCGGCCAGTTTCCCGGCGGTCGATTGGGATGCGACCCTACCAAGGCAGCTCCCAGATATTCATTGATTTCCAGATCCCGCGGCTACGGACGCACCACGAACAAGCCACCTGCACCGGATGAACGGACCGAGGTGGCATCGGACAGGCGCGAGCGGTGATTGGGCTGGGCATTGGGCTTGGTTCGCATCCGGAAAGCGTACACCAATAGCAACACCCCGCCCCGCCAGCGGGGCGGTCAGAAGTCCACGCGCAGCCCGATGTTTCCTTCGATCACCCGCCGCTCCTTCAACCGGTGGCTGTCCAGGTCGCGGGTGTAGTCGGCCACCGCGAACGCACTGATGTTGGCGTTGTAGCGCGCGACCACGCCGAGACCGACTTCCAGGGCGCGATAGCTCTGCTCGCTCATCAGCGGGTCCCCGCCGATGTCGATCCGGTCCTCGCCGCTGAACGCGCGCCAGTAGTTGAGCTTGAAGTAGGGTTGCCAGCCGTTGTCGACCAACATGTAGTCGCCCGCCAGGCGCAGCCCGATCCGCGCGGTCCAGGCATCGTCGTTGTCCACCCGCAGCACCGACAGCGCATCGCGGGTGTCGTCGATCCGGGTCTTCTGCCAGATCACCTGGGCCTGCGGTTCGAGCCACCAGGCCGAACTACCGAAGTGCAGCAGCGGCTTGCCCACTTCGAGCGAGGCGGTGGTGCCGTCGCCCTTCATGTCCACGCCGATGCCGCGGCTGGAGACGCTGTCGCCGTCGTAGCGGCTGCGCATCAGCACCGCATCGAGGTAGCCGTTGGCGCTGCCGACCCGCGTGTAGGACAGGCCCACGTGCTTGTCGTCCAGCCGCGAGCGGCCGACATCGACATTCTCCCAGCCCAGCGCGAAGCCGGTGACATTGCCCTTGGCGCGGGTCTGCCCGACGAAGAGCCCGACCTGGTTGCGCACGTCGCCGTCGTCTGCATACAGGTCGCCGCCGGCCTGCACGCCGACAAAGCGGCCATTGAAGCCGGGCTGCGCATCGCCGGCCCAGTTCTGCTCGTGGCTCTGCCCGATCATGCGACCCCACACCGAACGGAAGATGCCCTCGCCACGCAGCAGACGCTGTTCGCCCTGGCGCTCGTGGAAGGTGCCCAGGCTGGCCATGCTGGTCTCGCGCAGCAATGGCGGGATCACTGCGTAGGTCGGCGTTTCCACGCGGTAGATCGGCACCACCGCCATCTGCGGTGGACGCGCCTGCGGGGTGGGCGGCACCTGCATCGGGCTCGGCACCGGCACCGGAACCGGCGGCGGAGGGGGCTCCGGTGGCACGCCCGCCACCGGCGGTGGCGGCGGGGGCGGGTCGGGAACGACCACCACCGGCGCCGGCACCGGGCCGGGCACGATGGTGGAGCGCAGGTACCAGTTGTTGCTGGTGCCTGCGCTCACGCCGCCCTTGAACAGGAAGTACTCGAACGCACCCGCCGACAGGCTGCCGGCCAGCGAGAACGCGCCTGCGGCGGTACTGCCGCCGTTGGTGGCCTGCACCACCATGATGCCGTCGGCCACGGTGCTGGCACCGCCGCCACCGACATTGGTGACGCGCATGATCGTATTGCCGGTGGCACTGCCGCCGGCGATCACCAGCCGGTCCGACGCCGAGGCGTCGTTGCCCAGCACCGTCTGCAGCGCCAGGGTGCCGCCGTTGCCGACGTAGTTGCCGGCAATGGTGAAGGTATCGCCAGGCGCACTGCTGCCGTTGCCCAGCTCGATGCGGCCGGCATTGCTCACGTTGGCGAGCTGGCCGGCGGTGAACGCGGCCACGCGTCCGCCGCCGCCACCGGCCAGCAGCGCACTGGCGCTGTCGATGAGCAGCGCTCCGGTGCCGCTGGCGCTGTCGCCCAGCGCCAGCGTGCCGTCCATGGTCAGCTCGGTGCCGCGCGTGGCATTGACCTGCTCCCAGTTGGCGAACCGTGCCACGCCGCCGGTCTTGACGTTGAGCATGTCCAGCCGGTCGGTGCCCGGGCCGGCGTCGAACAGCGGCAGCGCACTCATCTGGGTCGGAGTGAGGTTGGTCAGGGTGGCGGTGTCGTTGCCCTCGCCGAAGTCCACCGGTCCGCGCAGCACGCCGCCGCCGGTCCATTCGAAGCGGTCGTTGCCGACGCTGAGCAGGATGCTGCCGCCCACCGAGCCGCCGCTGATCTTGACGATGTCGTCGCCACCGCTGACGCTGATGTTGCCGCCGATGTCGCCCCCGGAGAGTTCGACCCGGTCCTTGCCCAGGCCGGTGACCAGGTTGGCGTCGATGCTGCCGCCGGACATCAGGAAGATGTTGTCGTCCAGCTTCATGTTGACCCGGCCGATGCGGCCGCCGGTCATCTCGGCCGAATCGCCGTCGTCGAAACCGCCGATGATGTGGCCGGCGGTCATGCGGAATTTGTCGAAGCCATCGCCCTGCACCAGCCCACCGACGGTGCCGCCGGTCATCACGAACGTGTCGGGATCGCGGCTCTGGTCGATGCTGCCGGTCACCGTGCCGGCGCTGATCTCCAGGCTGTCCTCGCCTTCTCCCTGGTCGATGCGGTCGATGGTGCCGTCGCTGATCACCATGCTGTCGGTGCCTGCGCCCTGCAGCACGCCGCCGGTGATGCTGCCACCGAGCATCTCCAGCCGGTCGGCACCCAGGCCGAAGATGATGCCGCTGGTGCCGCCACTGATCACGCCACGGTTGATGACCGTGGTGGCGGTATTGCTGAGGATGGCGGCACCGGCGGTGCCGGTGATCGTGCCGCGGTTGTCGATGCGGTGCCCGCCGCCGCCATCCAGCGCGATCGCCGCGCCAGTGGGCACCACCAGCTGCGCGTTGGCCTGCACGTTGACGGTGATCCCGGCCGAGCCGGACACGCTGGCGACCGTTGTGGTCTGCGGATTGGGCGCGGCCGTGGAACAGGTCACGGTCTGGCCGGCGGTGGGTGCGGAGTTGTCGCAGGCCGCCCACGCCGGAGCAGACGCGGTCAACAGCACGGCGGCGAGGCAGCACGAAACAGCAGAGGCCAGCCCGTTGCGGGCCGGCAGGGAGGCATGGGGTTGCATACACCCTCCCTTTCAACGAATGAAATGGGGTATTGCAACGGACCTATGGTTCCCCCCGCAGGGCCGGCTGACGCTACTGTCTGTCCACTGGCGTGATGGCCACGTCAAAAAATGCGCGGGTCAGATCTTGAAATAAACGCGGCGTCGATCAAGCAGCCACACCACGCACCACCAGAACGCGACGAATCCCAGCGCGCACGACAGCGAGGCGAGCTTCGGCGCCGCGGGCATCAGCGAGAGCAGCCCGGCGAAGCACGCCGCCCACGCACCGCTGGCGATCAGCACCAGCGCCATCACCGACGAACCGAGATAGGCGGCAATCGCGTTGACGCCGAAGCGGCGCCCGATCGCCGGCCAGTCCCAGCGGTCGATGAGCTGGTGCGCCAGCAGCAGCGCCAGGATCGACAGCCCGCCGGTCCACAGCACGTAGCTGGGCGTCCACAGGTTCTTGTTGAACGGCAGCACCGCCGCGAGCAGCAATCCGGCGCCCAGCCCGACCAGCGCCAGCCCGGCGAGCGCACCGCGCCGCCCTGCCCGCAGCCAGCTGCCGGCGATCAGTCCCAGCAGCGTGGTGGCGATCGCGCCGGCACTGCTGAGCAGGCCTTCGGGGTCATGGCCGAGTTTGGTGATCGCGTCGTACTTGTACAGGAACGGCGCGAACAACGCGGTGTCCACGCGGCTCACCGGGTTGTGCCACGGCGCCAGCGTGTCGGCACCGAGCAGCAACGCGGTGTAGCCCAGCAGCAACCCAACCAGCACCAGCCAGTGCGTGCGTGCACGCGCATGGATCGCCAGCAGGCCCACAACCGCCACGCACACCGCGATCCGCTGCAGCACGCCCCACAGCCGGTACGCCGGCAGCTCGAACAGCCACCAGGCCAGCACGTGCAGCAGCGCGCCGGCGATCAGGATGCGCAGTGCACGCTGCAGCAGCGTGCGTCCCAGCGCCGGGCGCAGCAGCGGGTCCACTGCACGCGGCACCAGGCTCCAGGCCATCGACACGCCGGCAATGAACAGGAACAGCGGGAAGATCAGGTCGGTGGGGGTGAACCCGTGCCAGTCCGCATGCAGCAGCGGCGCATACACGTGGCCCCAGTCGCCCGGGTTGTTGACCAGCAGCATCGCAGCCACGGTCAGTCCGCGCAGGGCGTCGATGGAGCCCATGCGCACCGATGCGGAGGTGTTCATGCGTCCTCGCGCTGGCCGGCGATCCAGGTCGCACGCACCTGCAGCGCGTCGTCGAGCAGCACCAGGTCGGCATGGTAGCCTTCGGCGATCTCGCCCAGGCGGTCGTCCACGTTGAGGAACTGCGCCGGGTAGCGCGAGGCCATGCGCGCGGCTTCGTCCAGCGGCAGGCCAAGCAGGTTCACCGCGTTGCGCACGGCGGTGACCATGTCCAGCGCCGACCCGGCGAGCGCGCCGGCCGCGTTGCGGACAACGCCATCGACCACAGTGATTACTTCGCCATACAGCTCGAAACTGGGGCTGTCGGCGCCCACCGGCGACATCGCGTCGGTGACCAGCATGACCTTGCCCGCGGGCTTGGCCGCCAGCGCCACGCGCAGGCTGCCGGGATGCACGTGCACGCCGTCGGCGATGATGCCGATCCAGCTGTCGCGGTCTTCCAGCGCCGCGCCGACCGCACCGGGTTCGCGCCCGGTCAACGGCGACATCGCGTTGTACAGGTGGGTGAAACCGCGGACGCCGGCGTCCAGCCCGGCACGCGCTTCTTCATACGTGGCCGCGGTATGCCCGGCGGCGACGATGACCCCGCGCTCGACCAGCGCGCGGATGCTGTCCAGCGGCACCCGCTCGGGCGCCAGGGTCAGCAGGGTCACGCCGTTGTCGAGCGAGGCCGCGAGTGCGATCTCGTCGGCATCGGGCACGCGGAATTTGCTGGCATCGTGGGTGCCCTTGCGTCCCGGTGCGATGTACGGCCCTTCCAGATGGATGCCGATCACGCCGGGCACGCCCTGCTCGATCGCGATGCGGGTGGCGTCGATCGCGGTGCGCATCACCTGCACGTCGTCGCTGATCAGGGTCGGCAGCAGCGCGGTGGTGCCGAAGCGGCGGTGCGCCGCCGCCAGCGTGCGCAGGCTGTCCACGTCGGGCGTGTTGTTGAACAGCACGCCGCCGCCGCCGTTGACCTGCGCATCGATGAAGCCCGGCAGCAGCCAGCCGCCACCGAGGTCGACCTGCTCGTCCGCGCTGCCCAGCTGCGGCGCCGCGTCCGGCAGCAGCGCGCTGATCCGCCCCGCTTCGATGACCACCGCCAGATCGTCGCGGAAGCCGTCAGCGGTGAGCACGCGCGCATTGCGCAGGACGGTCTTCATCAGACGGTCTCCGTGACCTTGTTCAAATGCGGCGGCAGGTCCGGGTTGTGGCCACGACGCAGCGCCAGCGCGTTGATCGCGCGGTAGAACGCCTGCACGGTCAGCAGCGGCGCGCAGGCCGGATGCGGTGCCTGCGGCAATGGCAGGTCGCCGTCCGGCGCGGCCAGCCACACCTGCGCAGCGCGCGCGGCGAACTCGGCGGCCACCGCACGGGTGCCGGCGCCGGTTTCGTCCGGCTGGGCGAAGGCGAGCACCGGGAAGCCCGGCCCGACCAGCGCCATCGGGCCGTGCTTGACCTCGGCCGAGCTGTAGGCCTCGGCGTGCAGGCCGCAGGTTTCCTTGAACTTCAATGCGGCTTCCTGCGCCGCGCCCAGGCCCAGGCCGCGGCCGACCACGAACAGGTTGTGCGCCGGCACAAGGCCGTCGGTCAGCGCCGACCAGTCGCTGTTCCAGGCCTGGCGCAATGCATCGGGCAGGGCCTTCAGCGAGGCGACCAGGCCGGCATCCTGGCTCCAGTACGCGACAAGCTGCAGGATCGCCGACAGCGAGGCCAGGTAGCTCTTGGTTGCCGCCACGCTGCGTTCGGCGCCCGCGCCGAGCGGAATCACCGTTTCGGCCAGCTGGGCCAGCGGCGAATCTTCCACGTTGACCAGTGCCACCACGCGCGCACCGGCCGCGCGCGCGGCTTCGGCATTGCGCAGCAGGTCCGGGCTCTTGCCGGACTGCGAGATGACGATGTACAGAGCCCCGCGCAGCTGCAGCGGCGCTTCGTACACCGAGCCCACCGACGGCGAGGCCGAGGCGGTCACCAGGCCGAGCTTCGTCTCCAGCAGGTACTTGGCATAGGTCGCGGCGTGGTCCGAGCTGCCGCGCGCGCAGGTCACCACGAACGGCGGCGGCGCCGCGCGCAGGGTCGCGGCCAGCGTCTGCACCGTCGCTTCGTTGCGCGTGAACTGCGCGGCGATCACGTCGGCCGCTTCGGCGGCTTCGCGGAACATCAGGGTGTCGTGCGGGGCTGGCAGGGACATGCGGGACTCAGGTGGTTTCGGGGGTGGGGGGACGCGCGGCCAACGGCCGCATCGGGGCAGTGGAACCGCGCACGATCAGCTGCGGCACGAAGCCCTGGTTCTGCAGCTGCAGCGGCGCGTCGTCGTAGGCGTCGCTGCGCAGCTGCGCGATCAGCAGGCGTGCGGCATGCCGGGCGATGTCTTCGGTGGCCTGCTTGGCGGTGGTCAGCGGCGGCCAGGACTGCCGCGAGAACGGGCTGTCCTCGAAGCCGGCGATGGACAGGTCGTAGGGCACGTTCATGCCGGCCGACTTGGCCGCGGCAAGCACGCCGGCGGCGATTTCGTCGTTGGAACCGAAGATCGCGGTGGGCGGTTCGCGCAGCGCCAGCAGGCGTCGCGCGCCGCGGAAGCCGTCGTCGAAGGTGTAGTCGCCCTGCACCACCAGGTGCTTGTCGTGCGGAATTCCGTAGTCGCGCAGCGCCGCTTCGTAGCCGGCGTGGCGTTCGCCGCTGGAGCGGTGCGAGGAACCGCCCCAGAGGAAGCCGATGCGCTGGTGGCCGAGCTGGATCAGGTGCTCGGTGATCTCGTAGGCGGCCTCGCGGTCGTCCACGAACACGCAGGCGCCGTCCTGCGGGTCGGCGGTGGCGGCGATGATGCGCACCAGCTTGATCCCGCGTGCGGTCAGCGCAGCCACCAGGTCGGCACGCTCGGACATCGGCGCGGTCAGCACCAGGCCAGCCAGGCGCGAACGCTGCACCCAGTCGGCCAGCTCTTCGGCCAGCATCGGCGAGCTGGAATCGCAGGGATGGATCTGCAGCCCGAAGCCGGTTTCGCGGCACGCGGCGAGCACGCCGTTCTGCACGCCGATGATGTGGTACGGGTTCGGGTTGTCGTAGACCAGCCCGATCACCAGGGTGGTGCCGGTGCGCAGGTTGCGTGCGGCGGGATCCGGCTCGTAGTCCAGCTCGGAGATGGCACGCAGCACGCGCGCGCGCGTAGCCTGCATCACCGACGGTTCGTTGTTGATGACCCGCGAAACGGTCTTCAACGATACCTTGGCCCGCTCGGCGACATCCTTGATGGTCGCTCTACGCATGCTCTTTTCCTGGCTCACCGGTTGGGCGTCCATCATCGCCGATCACTGCCCGTCGCGGGGCAGGCCGATCCGGTAGCCGCGCAACGAGTAGAACAGGATGTACAGGTAGCACGGCACCATCAGCCCGGCGAACACGAACTGGAAGTCGAAATGCTGCTTCAGCACCGCGAACGCCTGCGGGATGATCGCGCCACCGGCGATGGCCATCACCAGCAGCGCCGAACCGGTTTCGGTGAAGCGGCCCAGGCCGCGGATGGCCAACGGGAAGATCGCCGGCCACATCATCGCGTTGGCGAAGCCCAGCGCGGCCACGAAGCCCACCGACACATAGCCATGGGTGAACAGCGCGCCGATGCAGAACAGCACGCCCAGGCTGGCCGAGATGCTCAGGTAGCGCGACTGCGAGACCACGTGCGGAATCAGCGCCAGGCCGGCCAGGTAGCCGATCAGCATGGCGAACAGGGTGATCGAGGTGAACAGCTTGGTCTGGTCCAGCGGCAGGCCGAAGCCGTGCCCGTAGGTCCCGATGGCGTCACCGGCCATCACTTCCACGCCGACGTATACGAACAGGCACAGCACGCCCAGCCACAGGTGCGGGAACTGGAAGATGCTGGTGCGTTCGGCCACGCCGGGCGCGCGCGCCGGGGTGGCGTTGGCTTCTGCGGTCTTGATTTCCGGCAGCGGCGAGAACAGCACGCCCACCGCGAGCACCACCAGCAGCCCCGCCATGGCCATGTACGGCATCTGGATCTTGGCTGCGAAGGTGTCCAGCAGTGCGTTGCGGGTCACCGGATCGGCGGCGGCCACCTGGTCGGACAGGTCGCCGATGCCGTGCAGCACCAGGGTGCCGATCAGGAACGGCGCGATCATGCCGGCAATCTTGTTGCAGATGCCCATCAGCGCGATGCGGCGGGCGGCGGTCTCGATCGGACCCAGGATGCTGATGTACGGGTTCACAGCCGTCTGCAGCAGGGCGAGGCCGCTGCCGATGATGAACAGGCCGCTGAGCGCGCCCGGGTACCAGCGCTGCTGCGCGAAGTGGGCGAACACCACCGCACCGGCGGCCATCACCAGCAGGCTCAGGCTCAGGCCCTTCTTCATGCCG
Organism: Stenotrophomonas bentonitica; assembly: GCF_013185915.1. NCBI lineage: Bacteria > Pseudomonadati > Pseudomonadota > Gammaproteobacteria > Lysobacterales > Lysobacteraceae > Stenotrophomonas > Stenotrophomonas bentonitica. Next base: position 1,790,478 of record NZ_JAAZUH010000001.1, read on the forward strand.
GTGCGCTTGAGGATCCACGAGGCCGGCAGCGCCAGGAAGAAGTACGACAGGTAGAACACCATCAGCACCAGGAAGGCGCCGACCTCGTCCAGCTCGAAGGCCAGTTTGACGAAGGTGATCAGCGGGCCGTTGAGCCAGGTGAAGAAGCCGATCAGGAAGAACAGCACGCCAATGATCAGGATCGAGGTGGCCACGCTCGAACGCGCGGAAGCAGCAGGCACTGCGGACATCGGGAAGGCTCCTGCATCGACGGCACGCAGGCGGCGTCGGAAGAGTGGCTGGGAACAACGTTGTCACATTTATTCGATGGGCCACCGGTCTTTGTCAACAACTGGTTTCGTCCACGGCGCGGGAAAACCGCATGCTGCACCTGCGCAAAGACCCGGCGAGCGCCCGCCGCGCCTTCACGGGGCCCCGGATTGCAGCGGGTTTGCGAAATCATGACGGCATCGGCATGAAAACGTTTTCTTGTGACGCAGGTCGCTGCGGCGCAGCATCGAAAGTCTGAGGTTATCGTTGACATCGTTGTCAGAACGATTACAGACTCCGCTCATTCGCCGGGGCCAGACCCGGCCGTACGCATCCCAGGGGAGTCCGAGTGACCGCAGCCGCCCACGCCATACCGGCCCATGCCAGCTCCGCGATGCCGCCGTTCCTGGCCGCGGATGTGGGTGGCACGCACGTCCGCGTGGCCCGCGTGCAGGCCAGCGCCGACCCGGCCCACCCGGTGGAGCTGCTGGAGTACCGCAAGTTCCGCAATGCCGACTACCCCGGCCTGAGCGCGATCCTGTCGGCCTTCATCGCCGACGGCGAGCGTCCCGCGCACTGCGTGGTGGCCACGGCCGGCTACGCCCGTGAAGACGGCACCGTGATCACCGCCAACGTGCCGTGGCCGCTGTCGGCTCGCCAGATCGAGCGCGACCTGGGCCTGGAAGCGGTGTACATCGTCAATGATTTCGAAGCGGTGGCCTATGCCGCTGCCCAGGTCGACGCCAGCGGCGTGCTGCAGCTGACCGGCCCGGCCACGGCACCGCGCGGCCCGACCCTGGTGGTCGGCCCCGGCACCGGGCTGGGCGCCGCGCTGTGGATCCCCACCGCGCACGGTGCGGTGGTGCTGGCCACCGAAGCGGGCCAGCCGACCCTGGCGGTCAGCACCGAACTGGAAATGGCCATCGTCCGCCAGATGCAGCGCGAGCACGCGCACGTCTCGGTCGAGCACGCGCTGTCCGGCCCGGGACTGATGAACCTGTATCGCGCCGTGTGCGCGATCGAAGGGCAGCCGGCGGTGCTGGCCACCCCCGATGCGATCACCGCCGCGGCCGTGAGCAACCGGGACGTACTGGCACGCCAGAGCCTGGAAGTGTTCTGCGGCCTGCTCGGCAGCACCATCGGCGACATGGCCCTGCAGTACGGCGCCCACGGCGGCGTGTACCTGGCCGGCGGGATCCTGCCGCAGATCCGCGAATTCCTGTTGAACAGCACCTTCGTCGCCCGTTACCTCAACAAGGGGCCGATGCGCGAGGCGCTGGAACGTATTCCCGTGAAGGTGGTCGAGCACGGGCAACTGGGCGTCATCGGCGCCGCCAGCTGGTACCTCGGCCGCACGGACGCTTGAATCAGTTCCAGAAGTAAGTCGCGCACCGGCAACGGTCGCTGGGCAAGGTTGTACGCATCTCTAACCGAACGCCGTCGCTGGCGCACACACGATTGATGAGGAGAGACATCATGAACCACCGTATCAGCCTGCTTTCGGCAGCCATTTTCAGCTGTATCGCGTTCGGCGCCCACGCGCAGGAAGCCCAGCCCACCGCCACCGACCTGGACACCGTGACCGTCACCGGTATCCGCGGCTCGATGGAGAAGTCGCTCGACACCAAGCGCGAAGCCAATGCGCGCCTGGAAGTGGTCACCGCCGAAGACGTCGGCAAGCTGCCGGCGCACAACGTGGCCGACACCCTGCAGCGCCTGCCGGGCGTGAACATCAGCTCGGCCAGCGCCGACGAAGGCGGCTTCGACGAAGCCGACCGCGTCAGCCTGCGCGGCACCGCCCCGAGCCTGACCCAGACCCTGATCGACGGCCACAGCGTCGGGTCGGCCGACTGGTTCGTGCTCAGCCAGGGCAACAACGTGGGCCGCAGCGTCAGCTACTCGCTGCTGCCGTCCGAGCTGGTCAGCTCGGTGGAAGTGAACAAGTCCTCGCAGGCCAAGCTGCAGGACGGCGGCACCACCGGTACCGTCAACATCATCACCCGCACCCCGCTGCAGTTCTCCAAGCCGTTCAGCGCCGAAGCCTCGCTCGGTGCGGTGCGTTCGGACCAGGCTGATTCGACCGATCCGCAGTTCTCGGGCCTGGTCAACTGGAAGAATGACAGCAACACCTTCGGCGTGCTGCTGCAGGCCTTCTACCAGAAGCGCGAACTGCGCCGCGAAGCACAGGAAATCCCGGGCGGCTTCTTCAAGATCGCCGCCACCGATCCGGTCGCCGCGACCAATCCGGACCTGATCGGCGTGAACGTGCCGGGCCTGCTGGGTTCGACGCTGTTCGAGCAGACCCGTGAGCGCAAGGGCGGCCTGCTGACCTTCCAGTGGAAGCCGATCGACAACCTGACCCTGGGCCTGAGCGGCTTCACCTCGGAACTGGAAGCCAACAACTACAACCGCAACTACATGATGTGGGGCGGCAACTTCGCCCGGTCGCAGGCGCCGAACCCCGGCTACACGATCACCGACGGCGTGCTCAGCAACGCCACCTACGCAGGCGTACCGGGTACCAACTACGCCGTGTACGACATGATCTACCGTAAAGCCTCGGCCAAGACCAGCTACGTCACCTTCGACGCCGACTGGCAGATCAACGACAACCTGGAAGCCAAGTTCCAGGCCGGCACCACCAAGGGTACCGGCGAGACCCCGCGCCAGTTCATCGCCGAAGTGACCCTGGGCCAGGGCGGCGGCGCCAGCTGGGCCACGCATGGCGCCGGTTCGCCTGTGGATTGGAACGTGGGCGGCGACACCAGCCCGAACGGCGTGAGCAGCTTCGGCACCTGGGGCAACCAGCAGGTCAAGGCGGAAGACCAGGAAGACTGGGCCTCGCTCGACTTCAACCAGTACTTCGGCGACGGTGGCGCTGAGCTCGATCGACTTCGGCCTGCGCTTCGCCGACCACGAACGTGAAGCCCTGTCGCCGGAAGGCGCCAGCCCGGGCGACATCTGGTCGGCCCTGCGTGGCAGCGCCACGGGCAACTACCCGGGCAACTTCGCCAGCGGCATCGGTGGCAACTTCCCGCGCGACATCTGGTACTACACCCCGGACGCGCTGCAGACCGCGATCCTCAACAACTCCACCTGGCTGTCCAACAACGACGGTCCGACCGGTCGCCACAACTACGGCGCCGAGTGGAAGGTGAAGGAGAAGAACTTCGCCGGCTACGTGCAGGCCAACTTCACCGGTGACTGGTGGAGCGGTAACTTCGGCCTGCGTTACGTGGACATCAAGCAGGACATCGACACCTACCTGGCGGTGAGCGACCCGGCCCGCGCCGACGTCAGCAGCCTGTTCGGCATGTGGCAGCGCCAGGCCTTCCAGAACAAGCACAGCCGCGTGCTGCCGAGCGCCAACATCAAGTTCGACCTGGACGACAACCTGGTGCTGCGCGTAGCCGCGTCGCAGACCCAGACCCTGCCGGACTACTCGGCGCTGGGTGCATCTGCCTGGGGTTCGGACCTGAACAAGACCGGCGGTGGCGGTAATCCGGAACTGAAGCCGACCATCGGCTCCAACCTGGACGCCAACCTGGAGTGGTACTTCATGCCGCGCGGCCTGCTGTCCGTCGGCGCGTACCACATCGACCTGAAGGACTACATCGCCTTCGACGTGATCAACAAGCAGCTCTTCAGCGAGTTGACCAACCAGCTTGAAACCTACGCCGTCTCCACCCCGATCAATGCCGACGGCAAGGTCACCGGCGTGGAAGTGGCGTACGAACAGCCGATCGGCGAGAACTTCGGCATCAACGCCAACTACACCTACGCCAACGGCACCTCGGCGCACACCTGGGCCGACGGCAGCCACAACCTGCTGGGCACCTCGAAGAACACCTACAACGTGGGCGCCTTCTTCGAGAACGACACCTTCGGTGCGCGCGTCAGCTACACCCGCCGCTCCTCGTTCCTGATCAGCCTGTCCGGTGCGAACCCGTACTACCAGGATGATTTCGGCACGCTGTCGGCCTCGCTGAGCTACTCGCCGACCAAGTGGATGAGCATCACCCTGGACGGCCTGAACCTCAACAACCCGACCTACAAGTACTACCAGAGCGCGTCGATCCCGACTTCGTTCTACTCGAACGGTCGCCAGTACTATCTGAACTTCCGCTTCAAGTACTGATAGGGTGCGTGGAGCCGGGCAGAGCCCGGCTCTACGCCCGAACGCGCCTCACCTGAAACGGGTCCGGATATCCGGGCCCGTTTTTTTTCACACCGCACCAAAGGAATGACCCGATGCAGACCCGCACCCGTCGTACCTCGCTGTCGCTGCTTTCGTTCGCACTGGCACTCTCCCTCGCGCCGCTGGCCCAGGCCACCGACGCCCAGGCACCGGACGGCCCGCGTGCCCTGCCCGGCTCGCTGCCCCTGATTCCGGCCCCCGCCCAGCTGCAACGCCTTGAAGGCGCGGGCTATACCGTTACCTCGACGACGGCGCTGCGTGCGCAGGGTGCGGCCGCGCAGCGCGTGGCCGGCCTGTTCGCCACCCAGCTGCAGCACAGCGGCGGCCCGGCACTGGCCGTGGCCAGCGCGCGCGGCACCGATGGCATCCGCTTCGTGCTGGCTGACAAACTCAAGACCGGTGCGGAGGGTTACCAGCTGCGCAGCGATGCGCGCGGCGTGACCGTGCAGGCCGCGACCGAAGCCGGCCTGTTCTATGGTGCGGCCACCCTCTCGCAGCTGCTCACCGGCGGCAGCAACGGCGTGGTGCCGGCGCTGAAGATCGACGACGCGCCGCGCTTCAGCTGGCGTGGCCTGATGCTGGACTCGGCCCGCCACTTCCAGAGCCTGGACGAGATCAAGCGCGTGCTCGACGCGATGGCCGAACAGAAGCTCAACACCTTCCACTGGCACCTCACCGACGACCAAGGCTGGCGCATGGAGATCAAGCGCTACCCGAAGCTGACCGGGGTGGGCAGCTGCCGCATTCCGGCCGGCGATGGCGGCCGCGACCCGGTGACCGGCGCACCGCGCCCGTACTGCGGCTTCTATACCCAGGACCAGATCCGTGAAGTGATCGCCTACGCCGCCGCCCGCCACATCCAGGTGATTCCGGAAGTGGACGTGCCCGGCCATGCCACCGCTGCGATTGCCGCCTACCCCGAGCTGGGCACGATCGATACGCCGCTGCAGCCGCTGAGCGAATGGGGTGTGTTCCCGAACCTGTTCAACACCGAGGAAAGCACGTTCGAGTTCCTGGAAAACGTGCTGGAGGAAGTGATCGAATTGTTCCCGTCCAAGTACGTCCACGTCGGTGGCGACGAAGCGGTGAAGGACCAGTGGGAGGCCAACGCGCGCGTGCAGGAGCGCATGCGCGAGGTCGGCGCCGGCACCGAAAATGAAATGCAGGCGCACCTGATCAAGCGCCTGGAGAAGTTCCTGGAGCAGCACGATCGCCGCCTGATCGGCTGGGACGAAATCCTCGAAGGCGGCCTGCCGCCGGAAGCCACGGTGATGTCCTGGCGCGGCACCGAAGGCGGCCTGAAGGCTGCCAGCGAAGGCCACGACGTGGTGATGTCGCCGGTGACCGACATGTACATGGACTACCTGCAGACCAACTCGGAAAACGAGCCGCCGGGCCGCCCGCTGACCACGCCGCTGGGCCGCGTGTACGGCTTCGAACCGGTGCCCGACGCGCTGGCCAAGGACAAGGAACAGCACATCCTGGGCCTGCAGGCCAACATGTTCACCGAGCACACCCGCAGCGTCGCGCGGCTGCACCACAACGTGTTCCCGCGCCTGGCCGCGGTGGCCGAAACCGGCTGGACACCGCGCGACCGCCGCAACTTCGCCGACTTCCTGGCCCGGCTGCCGTCGCAGCTGCAGCGCTGGCAGGCGATGGGCATCGCGTATGCGCAGACGCCGTTCGAAGTGGAAGCCGACGTCCAGGACGACCGCAAGGCCGGCATCGCGACGCTGGCGCTGCGAAACCCGCTCAACTACGAGATCCGCTACAGCGTGGATGGCAGTGCAGTGACCGCACAGTCGCCGCGCTACACCGTGCCGCTGACCCAGCCGCTGCCGGTGGGCGTGCAGGCGGCGACCTTCTTCAACGGCCAGGCGCTGGCAAAGGCGGCGAGCCGTTTCGACATCACCGCGCAGTCGCTGCTGACCCGCAACGACGAGCACCTAGCGATGTGCCCGGGCGAAGGCAAGCTTCTTCTGCGGCTGGAAGACGACGGTCCGGCCGACGGTGCGCGCGCGATCTTCAACGTCAACATCTTCAACCCGTGCTGGCTGTGGGAGCAGGCCGACGTGGACGGCATCGCCAGCGTGCGCGTGCGTGCCGGGCAGATTCCGTACTACTTCCAGCTGGCCCATGATGAGCCGCAGCGTCGCTTCGTGAAGGCGCGCAGTGCGCATGGCGAGATGGACATCCTCAACGCTCAGTGCGACGGCAAGCCGCTGGCCAGCGTGCCGCTGCCGGCGAAGCCGGGTGCGGATGGCTTCATCACCCTGGAAGCCAAGCTGCCGCGTTCGCTGAAGGGCCGCCAGGACCTCTGCGTACGCTTCACCGGCGACACGCGCCCGACGATGTGGGTGCTGGACGAGTTGACCCTCGTCCCGCGCTGACCCCACCAACCGCGACGATCCGTGGTGCCGGCCGGCGGCCGGCACTACCCCTTCAGGCGGATCAACAGATCGCGCAGCGGGGTGAACACCACCGCCATGCCGGCCAGCACGCCTACGCTGTTGGCCAACGCGTCCATGGGGTCGGCCATGCGGTTGGTGGTCAGCGCGCCCTGCAGGAACTCGATGCCCACCCCCAGCAGCACCAGCCCGGCGCCGGCGCACAGCAGCGCCGTGCGCGTGCGGTAGATCTGTACCGCCGCCGAGGCCAGCAGGAAATACGCGAGGAAATGCTCGACCTTGTCGCTGTTGGGCGGCAACGCCAGCGGCGGCGGCGGGATCAGGCAGACCACGATCGTGGTCACGATCGCCAGCCACCACAGGCCCAGCCACAGGCGCGGGAAGCGCAGCGGCTTCAACATCCCGGTGGCCGGCATCTCAGAGGCGCCAGGTCAGGTCGCCGAGCGCGAACGCCGGTTCGAAATCCACGTCGCGCTGGAATCCCATCACCTGGAAACGCTCGCCCATTTCGCTGGGCAGGGTGAGCTTCTTGACCTGGTCGCGCAGGCGCAGCTTGCCGACCTCGTCGGCGCGCCCCTCGGCCAGCGCCAACAGCGCGTCCAGGCCATTGCCGAGCAGGAAGCTGGACTGCGTGCAGTAGCCGGCCAGCTCGAACCCGGCATGGGTGCCGGCTTCGGCCAGCGCGGTGAAGTCCACCGAGGCGGTCAGGTCCTGCAGGCCCGGCCACAGGAACACGTCGCTGTGCACGTGGTGGCGGTAGAACGCGCGCACGGTGCCGTCGTCGCGGTCGTCGTTGTAGAACTCGTTGCGCGGGTAGCCGTAGTCGACGAACAGCATCGCGCCACGCTTCAGTCCGCCGGCCACCGCCTGGATCCAGTACGGCAGGTGCGGCAGCAGTTCGGAACGGTAGCCGTCGGCGAAGGGCTTTTCGCGGTAGTGCTCGAGGTGGCGCACTGCCGCGCTCAGCATCGCGTCGGCCGGCTGCGCGCCGCGCATGAACGCGCCGTTGGCGTCCAGCTCCACGGTTTCCTCATACACCATGCCATCGCGCGCCAGGAAGCGCGGCGTGGGCAGGGCGTCGATCACTTCGTTGGCGAACACCACCCCGTCCCAGTCGTCGTCGAACGGTCCGTCCAGCCATTCCACCAGCGCGAACAGCGGCGGCACCAGCGCCCGCTCCAGGCGCTCGCGCTGGCGTTCGCGCAGGTCCGCACTCGGTTCCAGGATGGCGTAGCGCTCGGGCAGCGCGTCCAGTTCCAGCATGCGCTTGAGCAGGATCTCGGCGAATGCGCCGCTGCCGCCGCCCAGCTCCAGGAACCGCGCTTCCGGCCCGAGCTGCTGCATGACCGGGGCGATCGCATTGGCCAGGGTCGCGGTGAACAGCGGGCCCATTTCCGGCGCGGTGGTGAAGTCGCCAGCCTCGCCGAACTTGCTGGACCCGGCGCTGTAATAGCCCAGCCCGGGCGCGTACAGGCTCAGCTCCATGAACCGGGCAAACGGCATCGCACCGCCGTTGGCGAGGATTTCCGCGCGCAGGGCGGCGGCCAGTTCGTCGCTGTGGGCCAGGGCGTCGGTATCGGGCGTGGGCAGTGAAGAATGCATGGTGCAGGCGATTGCGGTGACAATGCACAGCATAGCCGAGCCGCAAGGAGCCCCGATGACCGCCACCACACCCGTCGTGCTGATCACCGGCAGCGCGCGCCGGATCGGCGCCGCGATTGCCCGCCAGTTCCATTCCTGTGGCTGGTCGGTAGTGCTGCACGCCAACACCTCCACCACCGAGCTGCAGCAGATGGCCTTCGACCTGGACATGCTGCGCCCGGGCAGCGTGCTGGCCCTGCAGGCCGACCTGCGCGACGCCGAGGCCCTGCCCGACCTGGTCGAACAGACCGTGGCCCAGTTCGGCCGGCTGGACGCGCTGGTCAACAACGCCTCCAACTTCTACCCCACCCTGCTCGGCCAGATCACCGCCGACCAGTGGGACGACCTGTTTGCGGTCAACGCCCGTGCCCCGCTGCTGCTGGCCCAGGCGGCGGCCCCGCAGCTGCGCCGCCATCAGGGCTGCATCGTCAACCTCACCGACCTGCACGGCACCCAGCCGATGCGCGACCACCCGGTCTATGCGGCGGCCAAGGCGGCACTGGAGATGGTCACCCGCTCGCTGGCGCTGGAGCTCGCGCCCAAGGTCCGGGTCAATGCAGTGGCGCCCGGCGCGATCCTCTGGCCCGAACAGGGCAAGGACGACTATGCGCAGCAGGCGCTGCTGGCGCGCACCCCGCTGGGGCGTACCGGCACGGTGGAGGAGATCGCCGAGGCGGTGTATTGGCTGGTCAATGACGCCCCGTTTGTGACCGGGCACACGTTGCGGGTCGATGGGGGGCGGATGTTGTCGTGATGCCGGGCATCGCCTGGAGCCGGCCGGCGGCCGGCACTACAGTTCGACTACTTCGAAGGGGTCGCCGAACTGTTTGTGCGCCTTCCACAACGCGGCCAGGTCCAGCTTGCTGACCGGATCCACGAAGTCCGGCGCGATGTCTGCCAGCGGCTTCAGCACGAAGGCGTGCTTCAGCTCGGGGCGCGGAATGCGCAGGTGGCCGGGGCCTTCCACGATCAGGTCACCGTAGAACACCACGTCGATGTCCAGGGTCCGGTCGCTGAAACGCGGCCCGCTGCGGTCGCGGCCGTGCGCGTCTTCCACCGCATGCAGCCAGGTGTCCAGCGCCTCCAGTGGCATGTCGGTTTCCAGCGCCACCGCATTGTTGAGGAAGGCCGGGCCGTCGAACCCCACCGCGGCGGTGCGGTAGGCCGGGGACACCCGGATATCGCCGAAACGCTGGCGCAGCACGGCCACCGCGGCGTGAAGATGCTGTTGCGGCTGCAGGTTGCTGCCCAGGCTCAGGAGCACAGTGGTCATGGTATTCAGCGTACGTGGGGCGAATCCACACGGGACCAACAGGGTCACCGCATAGAATCGGGGTGCACATCATAGGACACCGACATGACCTATTGCGTCGGCATTGCGGTGGATGAAGGCCTGGTCTTCGCCGCCGATACCCGTACCAACGCGTCGCTGGACGACGTTCGCGTGCACCGCAAGCTGCACGAATTCGAGTTCCCCGGCCAGGCCAGCTTCGTGATCATGGCCGCCGGCAACCTCGCCACCACCCAGTTGCTGATCTCGCGGCTGCACCGCGACGTGGAGGAACAGCGGCCGGAAAACCTGCTCGCCTACCGGCACCTGTTCGAGGTCGCCGAGTACGTGGGCCGGGTGCTGGTCGACAGCCAGGTCAAATGCAGCAACCCCGAGCACGGCCACGACGGGGTCAACACCCAGGCCACGCTGATCCTGGGCGGCCAGGTCGGCGGCGAGCATCCGGGGCTGTACATGATCTACCCGCTGGGCAACGCGATCGCCGCCTCGCCGGAGACGCCGTTCCTGCAGATCGGCGAGTCCAAGTACGGCAAGCCGATCCTGGACCGCATCATCCGCCCGCAGACCCGCCTGGATGACGCCGCACGCACCGCGATCGTGTCGCTGGATTCCACCATCCGCTCCAACCTGTCGGTCGGCCTGCCGGTGGACCTGGTGCTGCTGCGCGCCGGCGACCTGCACATCAGCCACCGCATGCGGCTGGCCGGCGACAGTCCCTTGTATGCGGAGATCCATGGCAACTGGTCGCGGCGCCTGGAACAGGCGGTGGCGTCACTTCCAAGGTTTCCCTGGGAGGGGTGATCACCCCAACGCGTCGGCCACCGAACGAAACACCTGCTGCATTTCCAGCGGCTTGCGCAGCACGTGGACGTTCACGCCGGTGGGGTATTCCTGCACTGGGGCCGGTTCGTCCACGTCTTCCAGCACCAGCGCGGGGCCGTGGTAGCCCAGGGCTGCCATTTCATCGAGCAGGTGGCCGGCCGAGAGCAGCTTGTCTCCGGCGTCGGCAATGACCAGCGCCGGCATCGCTTCCTGCTGCATCCAGCGCAGCGCCGCGCCGCCGTCGGAGGCCAGCTGCAGGTGGTAGCCCTGGCTGGACAGCGCGTTGCCCAGCAGCGAGAGCCGGGTCGCCTCGCCGTCCACCACCAGGATCGACTGCCCGGTACCGGCCGCCACCGGCTGAACCAGCGGCACCTCCTCGACGACCTCGGCGCGGACCGGCAGCAGCAGCACGAAGCAGCTGCCGGCGCCCGGCGTGCTGGCGACCTGGATGCTGCCCTTGGCGCCCTCGACGATGCGCTTGCATGAAATCAGGCCCAGGCCGGTGCCGTTGGGCTTGGTGGTGAAGAACGGATTGAACAGGCGCGCCATCACCTCCGGTCCCATGCCCACGCCCTCGTCGTTCACCGACAGGCGCAGCCGCTCCGGGCCGCGCGGATCGGCGTCCGCTTCAGCACGCAGGGTCAGGCGGCCGCCGTCGGGCATGGCCTGGATCGCGTTGAGCGCGAGGTTCAGCAGCACCTGCTGCAGCTCGGTGTAGTTGGCGTCCACCGCCAGCGCCGGGTCGGCCACCTCCAGGTGCAGGCTGACCTGCGACGGCAGGGTACTGCGCAGCAGCAGTTCGATCGCCTCGAACAGGTGCGCGACCTGGATGCGTTCGCGGGTGTTGCGCGACCCGCGCACGAACGACAACATCGACTCGGCCATTTCATGCCCGCGCCGACCGCACTCGGCGATCACGTCGGCCAGGTGATGCAGCTGCGGGTCGGGGGTCCGCGCCTTGAGCAGCTCCGGCATGATCAGCAGCGGCTGCAGGATGTTGCGCAGGTCGTGGCTGAGACCGGCCGCCAGCAGCGACAGGCTTTCCAGCCGCTGCGCGCGCATCAGTTCGGCTTCCACCCGCTGCCGGTCGATCGAACCGCGCGCATCGCGCACCGCGCGCGCCACTGCCGAGGGCAGCCGCGCCGGCTGGTGCTTGATGATGTAGTCGTTGGCGCCCTGGTGCAGGGCGGCCACCGCGTTTTCTTCGCCCAGGGTGCCGGAAACGAAGATGAAGGGCAGGTCCGCGTGCCATCCGCGCACGATCTCCAGCGCCTGGGTGCCGGCGAAACCCGGCATGCCCAGTTCGGACAGGACGATGTCCGGGGCGAAGCGCAACAGCGCCTCGCGCAGTTCGGCCGCGGTCTCCACCCGCTCGAAACTGGCCTGCAGGCCGGCGTCGAGCATCTGCCGGCTCATCAGCGCGGCGTCTTCAGGCGAATCTTCCACCAGCAGGATGCGCAGGTGTCCCAACGAAGACCCGATAGGTGGCATGGCGTACTCGGCCTCCCCGGCCGGGTTCATGTATGGCGTGAATATACTCCACACCAACGTGAATACGGGGCAGGAGCGGACAGCCCCGCGACATGAAAAAGGGCGCGCCCTGCGGCGCGCCCCTCCGAATACGTTCCGGTGCCGATCAGCGCTTGGCGGCAGTGCCGGCGACCGTCAGGGCCTTGGCATCGACGCTCTTCACGCCCTTGATGCCCTTGGCGGTCATGACCGCCTTGTCATGCTCGGCCTTGGTGGCCACGGTGCCGGACAACGACACCACGCCGTTGACGGTTTCCACCTTCACCTCGGTGCCGGGAACATTGCTGCTGGCCAGCAGATCGGCCTTGACCTTGGTGGTGATCCAGCTGTCGGTCACCGGCTCGGCCGAGTCATGCTTGTCGGCATGGGTCATGGCGCTGTGGTCGGTGGTCTTCGGCGGATCCTTGGCCATCGCCGAAGCGGAGCCAAACACCATGCCGAGGGCGAGCGAAGCAGCAAGCAGATTACGCGTAGTGTTGGTCATGTGCGGTGTCTCCCTGGTGTGTGCCGCCAGTGTCGGCGGCGATGCGTACACGACACGTCGCCGCCACATCAAATCGCCGTGAACCAGTCAGCTTGAACCCCAACGGTTCACGTTTCCGCACTGCATCAATTGCAATTATTCTTACTCCACGCACACAGCAAAGGCGATTTCATGAGCGCGATCCTGCAGGTGGGACTGATCGGTTACGGCCTGGCCGGCAGCGTGTTCCATGCACCGCTGATCCAGCACACACCGGGGCTGGCGTTGCACGCCATCGTCAGTTCGCAGCGCGACCGCCTGCTGCGCACGTTCACCGACGTGCACGTGCACGCGCAGGTGGACGACCTGCTGGCCGACCCGGCCGTCGACGCAGTAGTGATCGCCACGCCGAACGAACAGCATGCACCGCTTGCACTGGCGGCGTTGCAGGCCGGCAAGCATGTACTGGTGGACAAACCCTTTGCATTGAGCACGGCCGAAGCGCGCAGCGTGGTTGATGCCGCACGCAGCGCCGAACGCGTGGTCAGCGTGTTCCAGAACCGTCGCTTCGATGCGGATTACCTCAGCCTGCGCGGTGTACTGGAATCCGGTGCATTGGGACGGATCGCCGAATGCCATTCGCACTTCGACCGCTTCCGTCCGCAGGTACGCGACCGTTGGCGCGAGAGCGACGCACCGGGCAGCGGCTTGTGGATGGATCTCGGCCCGCACCTGCTCGACCAGATGCTGCAGCTGTTCGGCTGGCCCGAAGCGATCAGTGCCGACATCGACGCGCAACGCGAAGGCGCACGCAGCGACGACTATTTCCACGCCGTGCTGCACTACCCCGGCCTGCGCGCGATCGTGCATGCCGGTTCACTGGTGGCCGCCTCGGCACCGCGCTTCGCGGTGCACGGTAGCCACGGCAGTTACCTCAAGGACGGCCGCGACGTGCAGGAAGACCAGTTGCGCCAGGGCATCGCACCGGGCGCACCGGGCTGGGGGCTGGACCCGGTGCATGGGCAGCATGTGCAGGTGGATGACGACGGCAACGTGCAGCGCAGCAGCGTGGACAACGCATTCGGCGACTACCGCCGCTTCTACGCTGCATTCCGCGACGCGATGGAGGGCGAAGGCGAACCGCCGGTCACGGCCGAACAGGCGCTGCAGCTGATGCGCCTGCTGGAAGCCGGCCGCGAAAGCGCCGACACCGGCCGGCGCGTGGACCTGCGCTGATCGGACCGCGTTACTCCTTCATCATCGCGTGGCCGCCGAACTGGTTGCGCAATGCGGAGAGCATGCGGTCGCTGAAGGAATTCTTTTCGCGCGAGCGCAGGCGTTCCAGCAGCGACAGGGTGATCACCGGTGCCGACACATCCAGGTCGATCGCCTCGGCCACGGTCCAGCGGCCTTCGCCGGAATCGGGCACGAACGGGGCGATGCCGTCCAGCTGCGGGTTGCGCTGCAGCGCGTCGGCACTCAGGTCGAGCAGCCACGAGCGCACCACGCTGCCGTGCTGCCACGCCTTGGCCACTTCACCCAGGTCCAGGTTGAACTCGGTCTTGCGCTGCATCAGCGCGAAGCCTTCGGCATAGGCCTGCATCATTCCGTACTCGATGCCGTTGTGGACCATTTTGCAGAAGTGCCCTGCCCCGCTCGGCCCCACGTGCGCCCAGCCACTGTCTTCGGCCGGCGCCAACGTGCGGAAGATCGCACCAATGCGCTGCACCGCGTCGGTGTCGCCGCCGATCATCAGGCTGTAGCCTTCCTGCAGGCCCCACACGCCGCCGCTGGTGCCGCAGTCGATGTAGGTCACGTCTTCTTCAAGCAGCTGCTTGGCGCGGCGCATCGAATCCTTGTAATAGGAGTTGCCGCCGTCGATCACCACATCGCCTTCGGACAGGTGCGGCGACAGCGAGGCCAGGGTCTGGTCGACCACCTCGCCGGCCGGCACCATCAGCCACACCACGCGCGGTACCGACATCTTCGCCAATGCTTCGGCTACGGTCGCACTCACGTCGAAGCCGCGCTCGGCGGCGCTGGCGCGTGCGGCCTCGCCCGGGTCCACGCCGATCACGCGGTGGCCGCCGCGATGCAGCCGCTCGGCCATGTTGGCGCCCATGCGCCCCAGTCCAATCATTGCAATTTCCATGACTCACCTCTGCTCGGGTTGCGAATCTATCGATGCTGCCGCGCACTGCTGGAGTTGGGTGTCCACCCAGCGGCGGTACAGCGTGGTATGCAGGTTGTGCAGGCCCAGCTCGAACGCGAACGGCGTGCGCGGGTTGCGGTCGAGCAGGCGTGCCACGTGATAGCCCACCGGACGTATACCGCGCGGATGCACATAAATCACGAACCCCTGGTAGAACGGATCGTCCAGCAGGGCGTCCAGTTCAGCCAGCACCGGCTGCTGCCGCGCCGGCAGCGACGCGCGCAGGGCCGGGTCGCGCTCGAACAGCAGCCGCTCGAAGCGGCGCGGCCCCGGCCCGGGAATCTGGCTGGCCAGCTCCCAGATGCGGCGATTGATGCGGTCGTAGTGGGCGAAGCCGCCGTGCGTGCGCAGCGCCTCTCCCGCCGCCGCGCTGACCTCCACCACCACGAAGTTCTCGGCCTGGTTGTTGATGTCGTCGAGGAACTGGCGGTCGAACACGTGCTCGATGAAACCTGGCGTGCCGACGAACGCCTGGCGACCCATGCGCGAGGTACGCACCGCCTTGCCGTCGGCCAGGAATTCCCCGGCGTGCTTTCCGAGCAGGACGCTGTCGGTGTCGTGCAGGGTCAGGAAGGTGCCGATGGAAAGTTCGGCCGGGCTGAACGCCGCATCGAAGCCGGCGTCGCCGTACAGCTCGCGCTGGGTCGCCAGCTGTGCGACCTGGCGGCCCACCCCGCACTCGCTGCGCACGCGGCCGTCGTAGAACGCCTGCAGGGCCGTGCTGTTGCGGCCAGCCGGGTGATAGCCGCGGCCGAGGCTGCGGAAGCCTTCCCAGCCCTGCGCGGCGGCGCCACCGGGGCCGAAGCCGATCCAGCCCAGCTGCAGTCCGGAGAAGCGGTAGCCCGGATTGTCCTGCAGCCGGGTGGCGGCGCGCCGGGTCGCGTTGCCCAGTTCGAAGGTGTACGCACAGACCGTCGCCGGATCGTCGAGCAGGGTGCGCAGGAAGGGCGCCCGCTGCGCCGGTGACCACGCGCGCGGGAGCTGCACGCGCAGGTCGCCGGCCGCCTGCGCGTCGCGCAGGGTCTCCCGGTCGCAGACCGGGCCACCGTGCACGCGCGGTGCTTCAACATCGGCCTCGCCCAGCTGCCAGCCCAGGCGTTCCAGCAGGGATTGCACGCAGTCGGGGGACGCGGCGCTGGTCGCGGCGGGCAGCGACAACACCAGCACGATCGCCAGCACCGGAAGTCGCAGACGCGCCACCCGGGCTCCGATCAGTTCAGCGAGTTGGGCGTGTCAGCTGGCGGCGTTGGAACGTCAGCAGCTTCAGCAGCGTGATCCACCGCTGGCGCCACGTCGCTCGGAGCAGGTTCCGGCGCCATTGCAGGCGGCATGACTGCGGGCGCAGCCGCAGGGGGCAGCGCCGCGGCCGGGCGCGGCTCCGGAACCGGCGTCGGCGGGGCCGGTGCCGGTGGTACCGGTTCGGGGGTGCCAGCCTTGGCGGCCGGCAGGTACTGCTGCAGGCGGGCGAAGAAGCGGCGGTAGAAGTCGGCGTCCTGCACGGTGCTGCTGGCTACCTTCACCAGCGAATCGTCATTGCTGCCGAACGGCAGCGACACCGAGCCCAGCGCGCCGACGCCGACACTGGCCGACGTCGGGCTCTTCTTCAACGCATAGCGGTCCTGCACCGCGCTGATGAACACGAGCGCCTCGTCGCCGCGCGCCGCGCAGGAAATGCGCAGCACCAGCTGTTCGTGCGCGTCTTCGCGCGGCTGGAAGTTCTTGTTGCCCTCCACTGCATCGGCATCGGCGCGGGCGATCGCGTAGCCCTGGCTGAGCAGGGTACGTCGCGCCGCCTCGCAGGCCTGGGCCGGGGTACCCGGCACGGTACGGGAGTAGGTATCGCCCGAGTCGAAGGATTCGCGCAGAAGCGTGCTGTCCGCGGCCTTTCCACCGCAGGCTGACAGGGAAACGGCCAACAGACCGGCCGGAATTGCATGTAACAGCCGCATGGGCGCTCCTGCAGGAGGGTTATCCATGAAGCATAGGCCTTGCGGCGTATGCGCGGGGTCTAAACGCAAAAGGCCGGCGTCTCCGCCGGCCTTTCGTTTCAGGGGGATTCACCCGCTGCGGGCGATCAGTCCGCCCAACGGCCCGCCGCAGTCGACTGCGGCAGCACCTGCGCCGACAGCGGACGGTCTTCGGCCAGCAGGTTCACCGCGTCGGCCAGGATCGCCGCCGACTCACGCAGCAGCGGATCCGGACGCTTCTCGGCGGCCTTCTCGCGTGCGGCGTCCTTGACGATGTCGCGCTCGTTGCCGGTCAGGCCATCGTCGTTGCTGTCGTCGGCCAGCGGATCCAGGTCCAGGCCGAGCTCCTTGCGGGTGGCCTGGCGCTGCTTGCGCTGGGTTTCCTGGCGCTCACGCTCGGCACGGCGCTCGCCTTCGTTGAGCGAGATGTACTTCTTGGCGGCCTCGGTGCGGAACTGCTCCACGTCCTCGTTCCACCACTGGAATTCCTTGTCGGTGGCGATACGCGCGGCGTGGCGGGTTTCCAGCTTGGGCAGCAGCGGACCGAAGTTGCCGTACTGGGTATGCGGCACGGCAGCGATGCGGGTCCACGGCAGCGCGTTGTCGTAGGTGCTTTCGCCGTACTCGCTGGCGTCCACGCTGGCCGGGAAGGCCAGGTCCGGCACCACGCCCTTGTGCTGGGTGCTGCTGCCGCTCACGCGGAAGAACTGCGCGATGGTCAGCTTCACCTGGCCGAAGCGCTGCGCTTCACCGCTCGGCCAGCGGTCCAGGTCGACGATGTTCTGCACGGTGCCCTTGCCGAAGGTGGTTTCACCAATGACCAGGCCGCGGCCGTAGTCCTGGATCGCACCGGCGAAGATTTCCGACGCCGACGCCGAGCCGCGGTTGATCAGCACCGCCAGCGGGCCATCCCATGCCACCGCCTCGCTGCGGTCGTTGTTGACCGTGACCCGACCACCGGACTCGCGCACCTGCACCACCGGACCCTGTTCGATGAACAGGCCGGTGAGCTCGATGGCTTCGTCCAGCGAACCGCCGCCGTTGTTGCGCAGGTCCAGCACCACGCCGTCGAGCTTGTCGTTCTTGAAACCGGCCAGCAGCTTGGCCACGTCGCGGGTGGCCGACGCATAGTCGGTCGCGTTGCGGCGGCGGCCCTCGAAGTCCTGGTAGAAGGTCGGCAGCTTGATCACGCCCACGCGGCGCTCAGGCTCACCGTCCTTGGCCGGAATGGTCAGGGTTTCGCCCTTGGCGGCCTGCTCGGCCAGGCGCACCTTCTGCCGGGTCAGCACCAGCATGTGCGGCTTGCCGTCCACGCCTTCCTCGGCCGGAATGAATTCCAGCCGCACCTGGGTGTCCTTCTTGCCGCGGATCTTGGCCACCACGTCGTCGATGCGCCAGCCGATCACGTCCTCGACCGGACCCGACTTGCCCTGGCCCACGCCGACGATGCGGTCGCCCGGCTTCAGCGTGCCGTTCACCGCAGCGGGACCACCGGCGATGATCTCGCGGATCACCACCATGTCGTCCTGGCGCTGCAGCTGCGCGCCGATGCCTTCCAGCGACAGCGACATCGCCTGGTTGAAGTTCTCCGCCGTACGCGGGGTGAAGTAATCGGTATGCGGATCGACGGCGCTGGTATAGGCGTTTAGGAAGAACTGGAACACGTCCTCGCCCTTCAGCTCGTTGACCGACTTCTCCAGCTGCGCATAGCGCTTGTCCAGCGTCTTGCGGATCTCGGCCGGCTGCTTGCCGGCCAGCTTCAGGCGCAGCCAGTCGTTCTTCACCGACTTGCGCCACAGGTCATCCAGCTCGGCGCTGCTCGCCGCCCACGGCACGTCCTTGCGGTCGTACTCGAAGCGCTCGTCGCTGCTGAAATCGAAATCCTGCTTGAGCAGCTTGCGCGCATAGCCGACCCGCTCGCCCACGCGCTGCTTGTACACCGCGAACACCTGGAACGCCGGCTCCAGCTCACCACCGCGGATCGCCGAGGAAATGTTGGCCTCGAACGGCGCGAACTTCGTGATGTCGGCCTGGGTGAAGAACTGCTTGCTGCCGTCCAGCGACTCCAGATAGCGCTTGAACACGTCCTTGGAGGTCGCCGCGTCCAGCGCGCGCGGCCGGTACGCATAGCGGCTGTCCGAAAGCAGCCCGTAGACCAGCTTGGAGGTCGTGACCTGGTCGGCGGTCGCCGCCGACGGCAGGGCCGGCGAATCGGCATAGGCAGACAGTGCCAGGGGGGCGCTCAGCGCCAGGGCCATCAGGAATGCGGGGGCTTTGAATTTCATCGACTTGCTCATGGCACCTTGCCAGGGGAGAGACTGCGTGCGGATCTGACCACACGACAGTGCCGAAAGTTGCGGGAGATTTCCAGCGTAGTTCGGCCGGCGTAGCAAATTGTGAACACCTGACGGGAACGTTCACAGAACGCCTGGGCCGGCCAACGGCCGGCGCTACCATGATCCGTCTGGTGGAGAGCCCCCTGAGTCAGGGGGCGGCCGCGAAGCGGCGGGGGTCTGGGGGCACGGTGAAGGGGGGCCCGCGGTCTGCGCAGCAGACCGTGGGAAGCGAAGCGCGAATGCGCTACGCGACCCCTGCGCCTTTGGCCTGTACGTCGGCGTGGTACGAGGAGCGCACCATCGGGCCGGAGGCCACGTGGCTGAAGCCCAGCTCGTAGCCGTAGTCTTCCAGCGCCTTGTACTCGTCCGGCGTCCAGTAGCGCAGCACCGGGTGGTGGTGCGAGGTCGGCTGCAGGTACTGGCCGATCGTGATCATGTCCACGTCGTGCGCGCGCAGGTCGCGCATGGTCGCCCGCACCTGGTCCATGTCCTCGCCCAGGCCGAGCATGATCCCCGACTTGGTCGCGATCGACGGGTGCTGGGCCTTGAAGTTCTTCAGCAGGGTCAGCGACCACTGGTAATCCGCGCCCGGCCGCACGTTGCGGTACAGGTCCGGCACGGTTTCGATGTTGTGGTTGAACACGTCCGGCGGGTTGGTCGCCAGGATGTCCAGCGCCCGCTCCATGCGGCCCTTGCCACGGAAGTCCGGGGTCAGCACCTCGATCCGGGTGTTGGGGGACTTCGCGCGGATGGCACCGATGCAGTCGGCGAAATGCTGCGCACCGCCGTCGCGCAGATCATCGCGATCCACGCTGGTCACCACCACGTACTTCAGGCCCATGTCCGCCACGGTCTGCGCCAGGCTGGCCGGCTCGCCCGCGTCCGGCGGCTTGGGCCGGCCATGCGCCACGTCGCAGAACGAGCAGCGCCGGGTGCAGACCTCGCCCAGGATCATGAACGTCGCCGTGCCGTGGCTGAAGCACTCGTGGATGTTCGGGCAGCTGGCCTCTTCGCAGACCGTCACCAGGCGGTTCTCGCGCAGCTTGGCCTTCAGCGTCTGCACCGCATTGCCCGAGGGGATCCGGACCCGGATCCACGACGGCTTGCGCAGCACCGGCGCGTCGGCGAACTGCACCGGCGAGCGGCCGATCTTGTCACCGCCCAGCTGTTTGACCCCCGCCTGCAACGGCGCGGCGGACGGCGTGTCGCCCTGCACGACCTGCAGGGGAATGATGCGAGCGGTGGTTTCAGTCATGGTCAGTCAGATCGGGCAGGTCCGCGGCAGGCTGGAGGTCCAGGCCGAACTGGCGGGCCAAATGGCCCAGCAGTACCGGCGTGACGGCCGCCATGCCGGACGGTCCCCCCAAGTCTACCACCGAGGTGACCTGCAGCCCTTGGTAGCCGCAGGGATTGATGCGGTGGAACGGTTCCAGGTCCATCGCCACGTTGAAGGCCAGGCCATGGAACGTGCAGCCCCGGCGGACCCGGATGCCCAGTGCGGCCACCTTGGCCCCGCCCACGTACACCCCGGGCGCGCCGTCCAGCCGTTCAGCCCCGATATTCCATTCGTCCAGGGTATCGATGATCGCCTGCTCGATCCGGCACACGTAATCGCGCACCCCGATCCCGAGCCGGCGCAGCTGCAGCAGCGGGTAGACCACGATCTGGCCCGGCCCGTGATAGGTCACCTGGCCGCCGCGGTCCACGTGCAGCACCGGAATGTCGCCCGGCGCCAGCACGTGCTCGTCCTTGCCGGCCTGGCCCAGGGTGAACACCGGGTCGTGCTCGACCACCCACAGCTCGTCGGGCGTGTCGTCGGTGCGCGCGTCGGTGAAACGCTGCATCGCATGCCAGACCGGCGCGTAGGGCTGCCGGCCCAGGTCGCGCACGATGGCCGGCCGGGCCACGCGCTGGCCGGGGGCCGCGGCGTCCAGCGCACAGGCGGTTACAGGGTCCACTTCACTTCCGGATGGCCACGCAGCGCTTCGTGGGCGGCGTCGTACTGCTCGCGGCTTTCCGCCTTGAACACCAGTTTCACCGACACATACTTGCCGTTGGACGAGGTCTTCCAGGTGATCTTCTCGCTCACGACATCGATGCCGGCGGCGGTCAGCAGGTTCGGAAGTTCATGCTCCAGCCCAATGTTGGCCTGGCCCAGAGCATTGAGCTCGAACTGACCGGGGAACTGGAAGCCGTGTTCGGGGTTGTCAGACTTGATTTCCATGGCGGGATTATGGGGATGGAAACGACGGAACCCAAGCCCTGCCTGAACGTGCGCACAGCGGCACCCAACGTTGCGTGAAGATCGGCGTTCATCAACAAAACGATCCAGTGCATGCGCGGCGTTGAGATGACCTCACACCCTGACTACGCTGCACCCGCTTAAAAGTGGATAAACCATCAGCGGGACTCCCATGCAGTTGAAGCCCTTTGCGTTGCCGGCCGCACTCGCCGGTGTTCTTGCGTTGGCCGTGCCCGCCGTACAGGCTGCCGAACAATGTGGACCGGATGCGATGAGCGAGCATCCGCCGCAGGTCAACTTCCGCGTCGACAACGATCTGTTCGGCGGCGCCGACCAGGACCAGGGCTACACCAACGGCGCCCAGATCACCCTGGTCTCGCCGAACCTGGTCGACTACACCGACGATCCCTGCCTGCCGCGCCTGGCGCGCTGGGTCAACCGCCACCTCGAACGCCTCGCCCCCGGCGAGTTCGAGCAGCAGAACATGATCTTCAGCTTCGCCCAGCAGATTTACACCCCCAAGGACTTCACCCGCCGCGACGTGATCGAGGACGACCGTCCCTATGCCGGCGTGCTGGTCGGCAGCTTCGGCTACAACGCCCGCCGCGGCGACCGCCTGCAGACCACCCAGCTCACGCTCGGCGTGGTCGGCCCGTGGGCGCTCGGCAAGGAAGTGCAGGACGCCGTGCACGACGCGCTGGGCGATGAGAAGTTCCAGGGCTGGGACAACCAGCTGCACAACGAGCCGGTGGTGATGCTGACCCACGAGCGCATGCGCCGCTGGCCGGCCGATGCCACCGAGAACCTGGGCGGCTGGGGCTGGGATGCGATCAGCCATTACGGCGGCGCGGTCGGCAACCTGGCGACCCACCTCAATGCCGGTGGCGAAGTGCGCTTCGGCTGGAAGCTGCCCGACGATTTCGGCAGCACGCCACTGCGCCCGGCCGGCGAAAACACCGCGCCGACCCGTGGCGGCAAGCCCAGCGGCTGGTCGTTCCACGTGTTCGCCACCACCGACGCAGCCTGGGTGATCCGCGACATCACCTTGGACGGCAACACCTTCCGCAACAGCCACAGCGTGGACAAGCGCAACGTGGTCGGCCAGGCCGGCTACGGCCTGGCGGTGATGTACAACCGCTGGAAGTTCGCCCTCGCCCGCTACCACAGCACCCGCGAGTTCGACCTGCAGGACCAGTCGCCGATCTATGGGTCGTTCACCATCAGCAGATCGCTGTAGCGATCTGCTGTAGGTACCGGCCGCTGGCCGGTACACCGAAAAGAAAAAGACCGGCCATGGCCGGTCTTTTTTTGCTTTCGTTCGATGTCCGGAAGAGCCGGCCAGCGGCCGGCACTACCTCATGGGGTTATTCCGATTCCCACCACATCCAGAAGCTGTCCCACAGGCGCTTGAAGAAGCCGGCTTGTTCCACTGCGGCCACGGCCACCAGCGGGGCCTGGGCCACCACCTTGCCGTCCAGAGTCACCTTCAGCGTGCCCACGGCCTGGCCGGCGGTGAACGGCGCTTCCAGGGTCTTGGGCACGTCGATGCTCGGCTTCAGGTCGTTGTAGCGGCCGCGCGGCACGCTCACCAGCAGCGGCTGGGCCACGCCCAGCTGCAGCTTGTCGGCCGTGCCCTTCCACACCTTGTGCTCGGCCACGGCCTTGCCCGGCTCATACATGCGGTGCGTTTCGAAGAAGCGGAAGCCCCAGTTGAGCAGCGCCAGGCTGTCATCGGCGCGCTGCTTCTCCGAGCTGCCGCCCAGCACCACCGCGATCAGGCGCTGGTCGCCGCGCTGCGCCGAACTCATCAGGCAGTAACCGGCTTCCGAGGTGTGGCCGGTCTTGATGCCGTCCACGCTCTGGTCGCGCCACAGCAGCAGGTTGCGGTTGGGCTGGGTGATGCTGCCCACGGTGAATTCCTTCACCTTGTTGTAGGCGTAGGTTTCCGGGTAGTCACGCACGAACGCGCGGCCCAGCAGCGCCAGGTCGTAGGCGGTGGTGTGGTGGCCTTCGGCGCTCAGGCCGTGGGCGTTGACGAAGTGCGAGTCCTTCATGCCGATCTTGGCGGCGTAGCTGTTCATCAGCGAAGCGAATGCCTCTTCGCTGCCGGCCACGTGTTCGGCCAAGGCGATCGCCGCGTCGTTGCCCGACTGGATCGCCATGCCCTTTTCCATGTCTTCCAGGCGCGCGGTCTGGTTGACCGGGAAGCCGCTGTAGCTGCCGTCGGTGCCTGCGCCGCCTTCGCGCCAGGCGCGCTCGCTCATCATCACCTGGTCGTCGGTGCGGACCTTGCCGTTCTTCACTTCGGCGGCGACCACGTACGAGGTCATCACCTTGGTGATGCTGGCCGGGGCCAGCTGTTCATTGATGTTCTCGCCCGCCAGCACCTGGCCGGTGGCGTAGTCCATCAGGATCCAGGCCTTGGCCACGCTGGGCTTGGGCGCCGGCGGGGTGGCCACGGTGGCCGGGGCGGCGGCGGCAGGAGCAGGTGCCGGGGCCGGCGTGGGCAGGGGGGTCTGGGCGGAGACCATGCCCACAAACAGGGTCGTGGCCATGGCAGCAGCGGCAAAGCGGAATTTCATCGGACAGCAAGCTCCAGGAAGGCGCCAAGGGGATTACAGGGGACGGCCATTGTAGGGCCATGGGGTGGCCGCACGCGCAGGCGCGCACGGCCCGGCCGCATTCACTCTTTTACGATCTGGGGCGACCCGAATCCCAGACCGGCAATGCGGCCGGCAAGTTCCGAGGCGCTGGCCGTGTCAGCGGCGGGGACGCGCAGGCGCCACAGGGTGCGGCCCCCGCTGACGATATCGCTGATGCTGGCGCCGACGATGCCGGCCGAGGACAGCTGGCCCAGCGCGCGGGTAGCATTTTCACGGCTGGCGAAGCTGGCCACCTGCAGCAGCACGTAGCCGACCTGCTCCTGCAGCGACGCGCTGGGCGTCGGCGCAGGCGCCGGGCGTACGACCGTGGCCGCCGGGCGCGCCGCCGCCACCACCGGTGCGGCCGGTGGCAGGGTGCTCACGGTGACCGGGCCGGTCTCCAGCGAGGCGGCCTGGGTGGCTGCAGGCTGGGCGTTGCCGGCCGGGCGCGGCGACGGCGGCGGCAATGCACCGACCAGCCGGTCCATGTCGCTGGCCCGCTTGGCCGGCGCTGCGGGCGCCGGCACCGGCGCAGCGGCCGCGGCGGCAATCGCACGGCGCTCGCGGCGCGAAGGTTTGTCGGCCAGCAGGTTGTCGTCGCCCGGCTGCAGCGCGCGGATCTCCACATTTCCTGTGCCGCGCTGGGTGATGCCCAACCGCACGGCGGCGGCATAGCTGAGATCGACCACCCGGCCGTCATGGAAGGGCCCACGGTCGTTGACCCGCACGATCACCGACTCGCCGTTGTCCAGGTTGGTGACCCGCGCGAAACTCGGCAGCGGCAGGGTCTTGTGCGCGGCGGTGAACGCGTACATGTCGTACACCTCGCGGTTGGAGGTGAGCCGGCCGTGGAACTTGGCGCCGTAATACGACGCGGTGCCCTTCTCCGCGTAGCCGCGGGTGCTGTCCATGACCTGGTACTGCTTGCCCAGCACCGCATACGGCGTCTTGTTGCCGACCGGCGAACGCGGCAGGTCCACCACGTCCGGCTCGGGAATGCAGGCGACGTTGGGAATGTAGCTGGGCGTACTGTCGTTCACGCCGGGCTTGTACAGCCCGCCGGCGCGGTAGTTGCCGCGCGTGCTGGGATCCTCGGTGGCCGCCTTGTAGGGCGAGCCTTCCGGGCAATGCGCCGGACGGCTGCCCTTGCCCGCTCCCTGCACCAGCGTGCCGCTGGATTTGCCACCGCCGACGCTGGCGGCCGGCGGCTTCTTCGGTGCACTGCTGCAGGCGGCCAGAGCCAGGATCAGCAGGCTGGGGACCACCCATCTGCAGCGTGCGAATGCGTTCATGCCGGCGGCAGCTCCTGTCCGGCGATGGCCTGGGACAGCTGGTACACGGCCATCGCGTACATTTTGGAAAGGTTGTAGCGGGTGATCGCGTAGTAGTTCTGGAAGCCCAGCCAGTACTGCTTGCCAGTGCTGCCCTCCAGCGTGATCGGCGTGGCGGTCAGCCCGGCGGCGACCGGCACGCTAGGCTGGTAGCCGCGCTGGGCCAGGTCGGTCAAGGTCCAGCTCGGCGTCCAGTCGGTGGGATCGAACGGTTCGCGGCCGGCGGCCAGCGTGGCCGGCACCGCGACCGGACCGCCACGTACCCAGCCGCCCTTCTTGACGAAGTAGTTGGCGATCGAAGAGAACACGTCGTCGTAGCTGTTGAACAGGTCGCGGCGGCCATCGCCGTTGCCGTCCACGGCGAAATCCAGGTAGCTGGAGGGCATGAACTGGCCCATGCCCATGGCGCCGGCATAACTGCCCTTGATCGCCAGGATGTCCAGCTTCTCGTCGCGGGTGAGCGCGAACAGGCGCGCGAGTTCGTCGCGGAAATACAGCTCGCGGCGCACTTCGCGTTCCAGCTTGGCCGGGTCGCCGCTGCGCGGGTAATTGAAGGCCAGCGTGTACAGCGCATCGAGCACGCGGTAGCTGCCGGTGTTGCCGCCGTAGCTGGTTTCCACGCCGATGATCGCCACGATCACCTCGGCCGGCACGCCGGTACGCTGCTGCACGCGCATCAGTTCGTCGCGGTGCTGGGCCAGGAATTTCTTTCCGCCGTCGATCCGCGCCTGGCTGATGAACATCGGCCGGTACTCGTTCCACGGCTTGACCCGCTCGGCCGGGCGCGACATCGCCGCGATGATCGGGTTGCGCACCTGCGCCTGGGCCAGGGTGGCTTCGATCTGGGCGGCGGGAATGCCGTAGCGCGCAGCGGTGTCGCGCACGAAGTTGGCGCGGGCGGTCTCAAAGGGAACCGGGGTCAGATCGACCGGCGGCGCGCTGGCCGCGGCACCTTCCGGCGCCGCTTCGGCAGGCCCCTTGTGGGCCACGCCCGGTTTGTTGGGCGCACCCGACGCCTGCGGCGGCGGTGACGGGGACTGCGGCTGGGTCGCGCAGGCGACCAGACCGAGCGTGAGCATGCAAGCCAAAGTGCGTCGAATCATCGCCGCAGGTTAGCAGGTCAAAGATGAAATAAAACCCCTAACACCATGAATCCCAACGATTTGCGTAGACAACCGTCAATTCGTTAAGAGCGCGTGTAGAGGTCGTACCAAGGTATCGCCGGTTGCGTCCCCATCCCCATGGACGCAACCGGCTTACCGACCAGGTCGATACCAGCGCGACGCGCTACTCCCCAGCGCAACGTCGCACCCCCTGTACCCGTTAGGTCAACTACGTCCCGCAGCGCCTGGCGCGTCGCTTGGCACGACGCGCAGCTGCTTGCGGGCCGCCATTGTGCAGGCCGTTTACGACATGTCCATTGATCGTGATCAAGCGCATTCATAACTGTGCGCGCCATCGCACTTTGCCGTCGGCTTGTTGACGCCTTCTACATCCCGGCTGCCGGATTCGGCATATTCGCAACGATCCAACGGCCGGATTGCGCAAAACCTTGCGCTTAAGCGGCCACTGTTTTGACTGGACATAAGGGCGCGACGGAAAGTCGCCGCCGTTCAGCTGTAGCCGCCGTGTACCGGATTGTGGGCGCGCGCGGCCATCACCAGCCCGAACCCGGCCAGCAGCGAGACCGCCGAGGTGCCGCCGTAGCTGATCAGCGGCATCGGCACGCCCACCACCGGCAGCAGGCCGGAGATCATGCCGCCGTTGACCAGCACGTAGACGAAGAACGCCAGGCCGGTGGCACCGGCCAGCAGGCGCGAATAGGAGTCGCGCGACTGCGAGGCGATCCACAGGCAGCGCCCGATCACCACCAGGTACAGCGCCAGCACGGTGGCCACGCCGATCCAGCCGAACTCTTCGCTCAGCACCGAGAAGGCGAAGTCGGTGGTCTGCTCCGGAATGAAGTTCAGGTGCGACTGCGAGCCCTGCCCCCAGCCCTTGCCATCCAGGCCGCCGGAGCCGATCGCGATCTTGGACTGGATGATGTTCCAGCCGGCCCCGAGCGCGTCGCTTTCCGGGTCCAGGAACATCATGATGCGGTCCTTCTGGTACGGGCGCAGCAGCCAGATCCAGGCCACCGGCGCCGCCGCGGCCACGCCGCCGACCGCCACGCCGACCCACCACCACGGCAGGCCGGCCAGCAGCAGCACGAAGGCGCCGCTGGCCGCGATCAGCACGCCGGTTCCGAAGTCCGGCTGCAGCATCACCAGGCCGGTCGGCACGCCGATGATCACGGCGCTGACCAGCACTGTGTTGAAGCGCGGCGGCAGCGGCATGCGGTGCAGGTACCAGGCCACCATCATCGGCAGGCTGACCTTGAGCAGTTCAGCCGGCTGCAGGTAGAACAGCTTGAGGTCCAGCCACTGGCGGCCGTACTTGCCGGTGCCGAGCACGAACACCGCCAGCAGCGGAATCATGGAGATCGCATAGACCAGCGGGGTGGCCGAACGGATGCGCAGGATCGGCACCCGCGAAATCATCCACAGCGCGGCCAGCCCCACGGCGAAACGCGCGGCCTGGGCGAACACCAGGCCATCGCCGCCAGCACTCTTGAGCACCGACAGGCCGATCAGCATCAGCGCACCCAGGGCCAGGCACAGCACCCAATCCAGGGTGCTGCAGAAGCGCACGACCATGTCGGTCGCCCAACGCAGAAAATCCTTCATCGGGTGCGCTCCGGGGGCATTGGCGGGGCGGCGGCAGGCGCCAGCGGTGGGCCGGGCGACGGCGCCGGTGCAGGCACCGGTTCGGGCAGGCCGACCAGCACTGGCAACGACTCCAGCGCGGCAGCGGCGATATCACCGGCCTCGCGCGCGGCGCTGTCGCCTTCAAACGGCGTCATGCCGATCGCCGTGGTCCCACGGGCACTGTCCAGCGGTTCCATGCCTTCGGGCATCTTGCCCAGCAGCCAGGCGTCGAACAGCTTGCGCGCGATCGGTGCGGCCGCCGAGCCGCCGTAGCCGCCACCTTCCACGGCGATGGCCAGCGCGATCACCGGGTTCTCGGCCGGGGCAAAGCCCACGAACAGCGAACGGTGGCGCAGGTGCATCGGCAGGCTCTTGGGATTCACCGCCGCCGTGCCGCGACGGCTGATCACCTGCGCGGTGCCGGTCTTGCCGGCAATGGTGTACGGCGCGCCGGCCGCGGCGCGCGCACCGCTGCCACCGGGACGCATGGTGCCCATCATGCCTTCGCGCACGGCCTGCAGGTTGCCCGGGCTGGGGCTGACCGGCTTGCTGGCGCCGGCCGGGGTGGCCACCCAGTCCGCATCGAAGCCTTCGCGCTGCTGCATCACCAGGTGCGGGGTGCGCAGCTGGCCATCGGCGATGCCCCCCACGCCATGCACCAGCTGCAGCGGAGTGACCTTCCAGTCGCCCTGGCCGATGCTGACGTTCACGGTGTCGCCGGGATACCAGCGTTCCTTGCGCGCCTTCGCCTTGTTCTGCGGTGACGGCAGGATGCCGCCGATCTCGCCGGTGAGATCGATACCCGTGGGCTGGCCGAAGCCGTAGTAGCCCATGTAGTGGTCGAACTTCTCGATCCCCATGTCCAGGGCGAGCTTGTAGTAATAGGTGTTGACCGACTGGGTGATCGACTTGCGCAGGTCGGTCCAGCCGTGGCCGCCACGGTTGGCGTCGCCCCAGCCGCGCGAGGTACCCGGCAGGTAGAACATGCCGGTCGACAGGATCTTGTCTTCGGGGCGGCGGGTACCGCTGTCCAGGCCGGCCAGGCCGATCAGCGGCTTGATGGTCGACCCCGGGGCCACGCCACCGAGCACCAGGCGGTTGAACTGCGGCCGCGACGGATTGTCGTTGAGCGCCTTGAAGTCGGCGTGCGAGATGCCGTTGACGAACAGGTTGGGGTCGTACGACGGCAGGCTGACCATGGCCAGCACCTCGCCGGTGCGCGGGTCCATCGCCACGGCCGACCCTTCGAACTCGCCGAACGCGGCCACCATGGCGCGCTGCAGGTCGGCGTCGATGGACAGGCGCAGGTCGCTGCCGGACTGCGCGGCGACCCGGCCGATGGTGCGGATGGCGCGGCCCTGCACGTTGGTTTCGACCTGCTCGTAGCCGACCTTGCCGCGCAGCTGCTGCTCGTAATAGCGTTCCAGCCCGGACTTGCCGATGTGGGTCAGCGCGGCATTGCCCTCGCCCAGCATCTCCAGATCCTTGTCGTCGACCCGGCCGACGTAGCCGATGATGTGCGCGAACAAGTCGCCGTAGGGGTAGCGACGGGTCAGGTAGGGCTCGAGTTCCACGCCCGGGTAACGCCAGCGGTCGACCGCGAAGCGCGCCATCTCCTCGTCGGTGACGCGCAGCTTGAGGGTCACCGGCAGGAAGCTGCGGCGCGCCTTGCGCGACCTGTTGAAGGTCTCGATGTCCTCGGGCGTGAGGGTCAGGATCTTCGCCAGCCCGGCCAAAGTGGCGTCCATGTCCTTGACCTTGTCCGGGGTGATGTCCAGCCGGAACGCGGGCACGTTCTCGGCCAGCAGGCGCCCGTTGCGGTCGTAGATCATCCCGCGCCCGGGTACGACCGGTCGCGGCTTGATCCGGTTGGCTTCCGAACGGGTGGCGTAGATATCGTGGTCCAGCACCTGCAGCTTGAAGTACCAGCCGCCCAGGCCGAGCAGGCAGACCAGCACGCCGAGGAAGCCCAGGGCGGCGCGGCGCCGGAACTGTTCGGCTTCGGCGTGGGGGTTCTTGGCCTGGCGGCGCGCGTACATGTCAGCGCCCGCGACGTCCGAAGCGCACCGCGTCGAGCAGCACGAACACCAGCGGCCACAGGCCCATGCCGAGCAGCGGCGCCCACCAGTACGACCACGGCAGGGTCGGTTCGCCCACGGCGATGTGGACCACGGCACTGACGATGCGGTCGTTGAACAGCAGGCCGCCGATCGCCAGCACCTGCTGCGACATCGGGAAGAAGCGGATCCGCGCGCGGAAGCGCTGCAGGATGAAGGTGAGCATCACCAGCCGCAGCGCCTGTTCGCCGAGCACGCCGCCGTACAGCAGGTCGGCGATCACGCCGCAGCTGAAGGCCACGCCGAGGCCGACCCGGTCGGGGGCTTCGATCACCCAGTAGGCCAGCACCAGCGCCAGCCAGTAGGGACGCAGGGGCTGCAGCAGTTCGGGCAGCGGCAGCAGGCCGAGCAGCAGGGCGAGCACGATGCTGACCGGGAGCACCCAGGGTTTGTCGCGCAGGCGGCTCATGGGGTGGTGCCCGTTGCGGTGGGTGTGGGTTGGGCTGGTTGGGGTGCGGGTTGCGCTGGCTGCGGTGGGGTTTCCGTGGGCCGGCCAGCGGCCGGCGCTACCGGGGTTTCCGTTGCGGGGGGACCGCCTGCGGCTTCCGACAATTGCAGGTTTGGCGGGACGCGGATGGCTGCGCCGGGGCGCAACAACAATACGTCGCGGCCGCGGTCGAGCTGGGCTGCGGGCTTGAGTTCGCCGACCAGGAAGGCGTGGGTGTCGTCGGGGCGCAGGGCGGTGATCTTGCCGACCGGGAAGCCGGCCGGGAAGCGGCCGCCGAGGCCGGAGGTGACGATCTCATCGCCCACTTCCACCCCGGCGCTGAGCGGAATGTCGCGCAGTTCGAGGGTGTCGCCGCGGCCGTACACGATCAGGCGCACGCCGTTACGGGCCACGGTGACCGGCACTGCGTGGTCGGGGTCGGTCAGGAGCAGCACCGTGGCGGAGCTGCCGGTGGTGGCGATCACCTGCCCCATCAGGCCGCCGGCGTCGATCACTGCCTGGCCCAGGTGCACGCCGTCGCGGCTGCCGGCGGCCAGCACCAGGCGCTGTTTCACCGGGTCCAGGTCGATGTCCAGGATCGGTGCCAGCTGCACGTCCAGCCCGCTGCGTTCGGCCACGTTGAGCAGTTCGCGCAGCTGGGCGTTGTCCAGCGCGGCGGTCTGCAGGCGGGTCAGGCGCGCGTTGGCGATCAGCAGCTGGTTGCGCAGCTGCCGGTTTTCGTCGACCAGCTGGCCATGGCTGGCGGCGTTGTCCTTGACCTGGGTGCCGAGCCGGCCCGGCAGGCCGGCCAGCGCCCACACCGGCTGCACCAGCACGTTGGCCTGCGCGCGCGCGCGCGCCAGCCAGCCGGCCTGGTCGTCGAGCACGATCAGGGTGATGGCCAGGGCCAGGTAGGCGAGCAGCCGCAGCGGGCTGCTGGCATCTCCCTGGCGGGAGGCTACGGGAGGACCGGCGTAGGGCGGCACGAGCGGTTTCGACTGATCAGGGTAGAAAGGGAGCGGATGCGACAACGCCCCGGCGCTGCGATGCCCGGCGTGCCAGGCACGCAATGGGCATCACGCCGCAGGGGCGCGTCCACGACACAGGACCGGTACGGATTACTCCGGCGCAAAGAACTCGTTGCCGTGCATGTCCACCAGCTCCAGCGCACGACCGCCACCGCGGGCCACGCAGGTCAGCGGGTCGTCGGCCACCTGCACGTGCAGGCCGGTTTCCTCGGAGATCAGGCGGTCCAGGTCGCGCAGCAGCGCGCCACCGCCGGTCAGCACGATGCCGCGCTCGGCGACGTCGGCGCACAGTTCCGGCGGGGTCTGCTCCAGCGCCAGCTTGACCGCGCTGACGATGCCCGACAGCGGCTCGTGCAGGGCTTCAAGCACTTCGTTGGAGTTGATCTTGATCATCTTCGGCACGCCCTCGGCGAGGTTGCGGCCGGAGATTTCCATTTCGATGACCTCGGCCTGCGGGTAGGCGCAGCCCAGCTCGACCTTGATCCGCTCGGCGGTGGCTTCACCGATCAGCATGCCGTGGTTGCGGCGCACGTAGTTGGTGATCGACTCGTCGAAACGATCGCCACCGATGCGCACCGAGGCCGAATAGACGATGCCGTTCAGCGAGATCACCGCCACTTCGGTGGTGCCGCCGCCGATGTCGATGACCATCGAGCCACGGGCTTCGGTGACCGGCATGCCGGCGCCGATCGCGGCGGCCATCGGCTCTTCGATCAGGAACACGTCACGGGCACCGGCCTCCTCGGCCGATTCCTTGATCGCGCGACGCTCGACCTGGGTCGAACCGGCCGGCACGCAGACCAGCACGCGCGGGCTCGGGCGCAGCACGCGCGACTTGTGCACCTTCTTGATGAAGTGCTTGAGCATCGCCTCGGTGTAGGTGAAATCGGCGATGACGCCGTCCTTCATCGGGCGGATGGTGGTGATGTGGCCCGGGGTACGGCCCAGCATCTGCTTGGCTTCGGCGCCGACCGCGGCGACCGAACGGGTACCACCGATGGCACGGTCCTGGCGCACGGCCACGACCGACGGTTCGTTCAGCACGATCCCCTGCCCGCGCACGTAGATGAGGGTATTGGCCGTGCCCAGGTCGATGGACAGGTCATTGGAGAACATGCCACGCAGTTTCTTGAACATCTGGGAGTTGATCCTGAGGGGTGCCGCGCCCAATGCGGAATGGCGAAAAATTGGGCAGAATTCGAGGCCGACAAGCCTAGCAATCCCCCTGTGCGCGAGCAAGGAGAAATCTGCCCCAAA
The DNA here is from genome assembly GCF_013185915.1 of Stenotrophomonas bentonitica. NCBI lineage: Bacteria > Pseudomonadati > Pseudomonadota > Gammaproteobacteria > Lysobacterales > Lysobacteraceae > Stenotrophomonas > Stenotrophomonas bentonitica. Next base: position 1,823,386 of record NZ_JAAZUH010000001.1, read on the forward strand.
GCCAGCCTCGGCGGCCATTCAGGCGGATCCGGACAGCCGGGGTTCTGGCCCTGCGGCGCCGCACCCGTTAACCTTTGCGCCATTGGGCGCCTCTGGGCGCCGTTTCGTTGCCCGCCTGCCGGGCCTCAAACCCCATTCGCATAGGCCTTAATCGATGTCCGCTCTGATCTGTGGTTCTCTTGCCTTCGACACCATCATGGTGTTCCCGGACCAGTTCAAGAATCACATCCTGCCGGACAAGGTGCACATCCTGAACGTCTCGTTCCTGGTGCCGCGCATGCGCCGCGAGTTCGGCGGCTGCGCCGGCAACATCGCCTACAACCTGCACCTGCTGGGCGGCGAGCCGATCCCGATGGGCACGGTGGGCTCGGACTTCGGCCCGTACCGCGAGTATTTCCAGGGCCTGGGCATCGACCTGAGCCGGATCAAGGTGATCGACGAGCTGTTCACCCCGCAGGCGTTCATCACCACCGACCACGACAACAACCAGATCACCGCCTTCCACCCGGGCGCGATGATGCGGTCGTACGAGAACCATGTGAAGGACGTGCCGGGCGTGACCCTGGGCCTGGTCGGCCCGGACGGCCGTGAAGGCATGATCCAGAACTCGCAGGAGTTCTTCGAAGCCGGCGTGCCGTTCATCTTCGACCCGGGCCAGGCGATGCCGCTGTTCAACGGCCCGGAGCTGCGCACCTTCATCGAGCAGGCCGACTACGTGGTGGTCAACGACTACGAGTCCAACCTGCTGCAGGAGCGCACCGGCTGGGACGAAAAGGAGATCGTGAGCCGGGTCAAGGCCTACATCACCACCCGTGGCCCGAAGGGTGCGGTCATCCACACCCCGGAAAAGACTTACGACATCCCGCCGGCGCACGAGCGCCGCGTGGTCGACCCGACCGGTTGCGGCGACGCGTTCCGCGCCGGCCTGATCTACGGCATCGAAAAGGGTTACGACTGGCTGACCATCGGCCGCATGGGCAACCTGATGGGCGCGTTGAAGGTGGAGCACCCGGGCACGCAGAACCAGCGTTTCACGTTCGATGAGTTCAATGAACAGTTCAAGCAGCAGTTCGGCTACGCACTGAACGGTTGATCGTGCGGGAGTGCCGGGCAGGGCCCGGCACTACCCTCAATTCCACCAGTTCGGCATGCGGCTGGCGTCTACGCCGCCGGTTTCGAATACGGCGGTGCGGGTGCCGCCGGCCTTGACCGGGAACTCGATGCTGATGGATTTCGCCTTGCGGGCGAGCTTCCAGAGCGCTTTCTGGTCGGTGATGAACATCGCGATGGCTTCGTCGGTCTTCGGGCGCCAGGCGGCCATGCTGATCGGCTTGCCGTCATCCACCGTGACCTTGACCGTGCACTGCGGGCAGCGGAAATCGCCGGCCTGCAGCACCAGGTAGGCGTGGCGCTTCCATTCGGGGTGGTCGCGGAAGATCAGCTGCACCGGCTTGGGGCCGCTGCCGTCCACGTCCACGCGCTCCTTGCTGTAGATCGAGGCCGAGACCTGATTGCCCTTGGTGCCCACCGGCATCTGGTTGTACTGCCACAGGCCCTGCATTCGGCGCAGTTCGCGCGCGGTATCGGCCTTGGCCTTCACCTCGGCGTAGCCCGGTTCGATGCGCGCGGCCACGTCGGTGTCCTTGTACTGGTCCAGCAACGAACCGCCGTGGATGCGCGCGCGCTCCCAGTCCTGCGCGGCCACGGCCATGTCGTACTGCTTGGCCACGCCTTCGGCCTTCTGCTCCTTCTGCGCCCGGGCGGCGGCATCGGCCGCTTCCTGCGCCCTGCGCTCTTCCTCGGGGTTGCTGCACGCGGCCAGGGCGAACGCGCAGGCGGCGGCGAGGATCAATCGTTTCATCGGCAGGTCCGGTTGCAGGAAGTGTTCCGAGTTTACAAAGAAAAACGGCGGGGTTTCCCCCGCCGTTCTCGTTCAACGCATGGCCCGGCGGTTACTTGCCGGCGCTTGCCTTGTCCAGCATGTCCTGCACCGATGCGGTGGTGATCGGGTGGTAGCTGGGCTTGGCCTTTTCGAACGCCGCCTTGGCGAACGCCAGGCCTTCCGGGGTCTTCACCAGTTCGGCGTAGATCGGCAGGATCAGCTTGCGGCGGCCCACGCGCTCGATGAACGCACCGGCGGCCTCATTGGCTTCGGCATAGCCGCTGCGGATCGCCAGCGGGTACCAGCGCATGGCGATTTCGCCATTGGCGGTGCCGGTGAAGTGGTAGGCACGGTCCAGCGCGGCCAGCTTCTCCACCGGCAGGGTCTTGCCCAGGCCGTCGATGAAGTGGACCCATTCCTGGGTACCCCATTCGCTGGTGATCTGCGCATTCGGCAGCTTGTCGCTGCCCTGCCAGGCGATGCGCGCGGTGTCGACGATGGAGAAGTTGCGCGAACGTGCCTTGGTGGCGAACGCCGGAATGCCCGGCTCGTCCAGCCACGCCTTCAGCTCGGCATCGGTGACCGCGCCGGGCTTCTTGGACAGCAGGTTCTTCTTCAGGTACTCGACGAACTGGTCGGTGTTGGCGCTCTGGAAGGCATGGTCATCGAACCAGCCCCGCAGGAACGGGTCGAACACTTCGCGGCCGAAACGCTGCTCCAGGAACTGCAGGAACCACGAGCCCTTGACGTAGGCCACGTTGCTCAGCGCTTCGTCGGGGTCGCGCTCGGTCAGCGGCGGCAGCGCCAGCGCCTGGTCGGCCGGGCTCATGTCCTTCACTTCGGCCAGCAGGTCGTTCTGGTCGATCTCGCGCTCCATCTCGGCCATTTCCTGGCCATACAGCGCTTCGGTGATGCGACCCTGCACGTAGGTGGTGAAGCCTTCGTTGAGCCAGATGTCCTTCCAGCTCGAGTTGGTCACCAGGTTGCCCGACCAGCTGTGCGCCAGCTCATGGGCGACCAGCGAGACCAGCGACTTGTCGCCCACGATCACGGTCGGGGTGGCGAAGGTCAGGCGCGGGTTTTCCATGCCGCCGAACGGGAACGACGGCGGCAGCACCAGCATGTCGTAGCGGCCCCAGCGGTATTCGCCGTACAGCTTCTCGGCTGCACCGATCATCTTCTCGGTGTCTTCGAACTCCTTGGCTGCCTTGCCGACCATGGTCGGTTCGGCCCAGACGCCCGAGCGACCGGAGATCGGCTCGAACACCAGGTCGCCGGCGGCGATCGCCAGCAGGTAGGACGGGATCGGCTGCGGCATCTTGAAGGTGTAATCACCGTCACGCGCGGCCTTGGGGTCGTTGTCGGCGCTCATCAGCACCATCACGTCCGGACGCGAGGTCACGTGCGCGCTGTAGGTAAAGCGCACGCTCGGCGTGTCCTGCAGCGGCACCCACGAACGCGCGTGGATGGCCTGGGACTGGCTGAACATGAAGGGCAGCTGCTTGCCCTCGGTCATCGACGGCTCCAGCCACTGCAGGCCCGAGGCGGTCGGCGCGGTGTGGTAGGTCACCAGCACCTTGCCCGGCTGTTCCGGGGCTTCGATGGTCAGCTTGCTGCCGAACACCTTGTCGGCCGGCGCCAGCAAGAACTGCAGCGGCGTGGTCTTGCCATCGGCGCCCACGGCTTCGACCTTCTCGATGGTCAGCTCGCGGGTGTCGAGCACCAGCTGTTTGGCGGCCTTATCCTTCCAGTCCAGCGTATAGGTGGCGGTGCCACCGATCTGCTTGAAGTCGAAGTCCAGCTTCAGGTCCAGCGCCAGGTCCTGGATGACGACCTTGTCCGGCTCGGCATAGGAACTTTCATCGTGGCTGCGGTTGGCGGCTTTCACGGCGTTGGCGGCGCTCGGCTGGGCGGCGGGGGCCGCGGTCGGGGCGGCGGGCTCTTTGGAGCAGCCGGCGGCAAGCGCGACGGCCAGGGGAATCAGCAGGAACGGAGATCGCATTGAATCGGGACCGATCGGGGGTGAAACCGCCAGTTTACCCCCTCCCGAATCCTGAATAGGGCCTCAGATCTTGTACCCGGAATGGATCGAGACGATCCCCCCGGTCAGGTTCTTGTAGTGGCAGCGCGCGAATCCGGCCTCGGCCATCATGGTCTTGAGCGCTTCCTGCGGCGGGTGCTTGCGGATGCTTTCGGCCAGGTACTGGTAGCTGTCGGCGTCGCGCGCGAACAGCTGGCCCAGCTTCGGCAGGATCTTGAACGAGTGGAAGTCGTAAATCGGCTTGAACCAGTCCGCGGTGACCTCGGAGAACTCCAGCACGCGCGCCTGCCCGCCCACCTTCAGCACGCGGTACATCTCGCGCAGCGCGGCGTCCTTGTCGGTGACGTTGCGCAGGCCGAAGGCGATGGTGACCAGGTCGAAGCTGGCGTCCGGGAACGGCAGCGCCTCGGCGTTGCACTGCACGAAATCCAGCCCGGCGACCAGCCCACGGTTGGTCAGGCGGTCGCGGCCCACGGTCAGCATGCCGGCGTTGATGTCGCCGACCACCACCTCGCCCTCGTCGCCCACCCGCTCCTTCAGCAGCACCGCGATGTCGCCGGTACCACCGGCCAGGTCGAGCACGCTGTCGCCCGGCTTCACCTGCGCGGTGGCCACGTAGTAGCGCTTCCACGCCCGGTGGATGCCCAGGCTCATCAGGTCGTTCATCAGGTCGTAGTTGCGCGCGACCGAGGTGAACACTTCGCCCACCAGCTTCTGCTTGTCCGAGGCGGCTACGTCACGGAAGCCGAAATGGGTGGTGCCAGTCTTGTAGGGGGATTCGCTCATGCCGCCGATTATCGCACCGCCGGCCGGCCTGCGGCACCTTATGATGCCCCCTTCACTTCAACGGACTGCCCATGATCAGCACCCCCGACTACGCCGCCCTGCTCGAAACCGCCATTGCCGAAGCCCGCCAGGGCCTGGCCGAGGGCGGCATTCCGATCGGCGCGGCGCTGTACCACAACGACGGGCGCCTGCTCGGCTGCGGCCACAACCGCCGCGTGCAGGAAGGCGACCCCTCGGTGCATGGCGAGACCGACGCCTTCCGCAAGGCCGGTCGCCAGCGTCGCTACCAGGACACCATCATGGTCACCACCCTGGCGCCCTGCTGGTACTGCAGCGGGCTGGTGCGCCAGTTCAACATCGGCACCGTGGTGGTGGGCGAGTCGGTCACTTTCCAGGGCGGCATCGACTGGCTGCGTGAGGCCGGCGTGCAGGTGATCGACATGCAGAACCAGGAATGCATCGACCTGCTCGGCGGATTCATCTCGGCCCACCCCGAAGTCTGGAACGAAGACATCGGCGAGTAACCCGCACCGCATCGTGCGCCGCGGCGCACGATGCAGGTCGATGACGACACCCTTGGCGACGGTTGGCGTGCCGCAGTCATGAATACTTCAGCTGCGCAGGGGCGATCCGCACGCCCGCTGCACATTGCCGTGACACCCCATGCACTGCGCGTTACGCATCATCAGGGTGCCTTCTCTTCCTGTGAATCGCCGCAACCATGTCCTCCGTGCCGCTGTCCATTCCAGACGTGATCAACGTCGAGGCCGAAATCGCCTATTGGCGCAAGCAACATGCGGACGGCAACATGAAGTTGCCCTCGTTCGGGCATTACGTTCCGTGGATCAAGTTCGCCTGCGACTCGCTGATCTCGCACCCGCGGGCCGGCGACAAGGAGCGCGACGAAGCCTTCCAGGCGCACTTTGCCTACCAGATCATGCCGCGGCTGACCGAGGCCGAAGCGCGTGAGTTCGTCGAACAGGTCTGGGAAAACGTGTACCTGCGCAGCCAGCACGACCAGAACGCCCGCCCGCGACTGAGCGCCGGCGCCTGAGCGTTTCATGAAACTCCGCAGCGTGTTCAACCTGGTCGCCAAGAAGGCGTCCTACGCGGCGGGTACGCCGTGGACCTTCCTGGGCGCGGTGACCATCGTGGTGATCTGGGCCCTGAGCGGGCCCGTGTTCAAGTTCAACGACACCTGGCAGCTGGTCATCAACACCGGCACCACCATCATCACCTTCCTGATGGTGTTCCTGATCCAGCACAGCCAGAACGCGGACACCGCCGCGATCCAGATCAAGCTGGACGAGCTGATCCGCGTTACCGCCGAGGCCAACAACGAATTGCTGGATTTGGAGGAGCTGGACGAGGAGCGGCTGGAGGAGATCCGGCGCACCTATGAAGAGATGGCGCGAAAAGCGAGTGCCACCCTGGCGAAGCGGCGCGGGGATCGTTGAGGTCGGCGCCTGTCCGGGCACCGCGTGGGACACGCATGGCGTGTCGCTACGCATCCCCGCCGTCGATCAATCCGCCATCTGCCCACCGCATAGAGACACGCCATGCGTGTCCCACGCGCACCGTCAACGCGCGGCTACCTCCCCCCGCTCATACCAACCGCCACCGAGCACCTTGTACAACGCCACCTGGTTGGACAGCTGGTTCAACTGCGTGCTGACCAGCGACTGCCGTGCGCTGTAGGCGGTCCGCCGCGCGTCCAGGAGGGTCAGGAAGCTGTCCAGCCCCGCGTCGTAGCGCGCCTGCGACAACCGCTGCGCCTGCTCGGCGGCCGCGACCAGCGCCTGCTGCGAACCCAGCTGCGCATCCAGGCTGTCATTCAACGCCAGCGCATCGGCCGCTTCGCGGAAGCCGGACTGGATCGCCTTCTCATACTGGGCCAGGGCGATGTCGCGGTTGGCGTTGGCCACGCCGAGTCCGGCGCGCAGCTTGCCGCCCTGGAAGATGGGCAGGTTGAGCGTCGGCATGAAGCTCCAGACCCGGGTGCCCGAATCGAACAGGCCCGACAGTTCCGACGACGCCGAACCGACACTGCCGGTCAGGCTGATCGAGGGGAAGAACGCCGCACGCGCCGCGCCGATGTTGGCGTTGGCCGCCAGCAGGGTGTGCTCGGCGGCCATCACGTCCGGCCGGCGCAGCAACACCTCGCCCGGCACGCCGCCCGGAATCGCGCGCACGGCAGCGACCTCGGTGGATTCCCCGTCCGGCAGCAGCGCGGCGTCGACCGGTCCGCCGGCCAGCAGCACCAGCGCGTTGCGGTCCTGGGCGACCTGGCCCTGGAAGCGGGCCACGTCGGTGCGCGCGGTTTCCACCAGCGTGCGGGTCTGGCTGAGTTCCAGCGCCGATGCGCTGCCCAGCTGGTGGCGCGCTTCGCTCAGGCGCAGCGAATCTTCATAGGTCGCCAGCGTCGCCTCGGCGATCTTCAGCTGCTCGCTGTCCGCGCCCAGGGTCAGCCACGCGTTGGCCACTTCGGCCACCAGCGCCAGCTGCGCATTGCGGCGGTTGGCGGCTTCGGCGAAGTACTGCTGCAGCGCCGCCTGGCTCAGGTTGCGCACGCGCCCGAACAGGTCCAGTTCGAACTCGACCACGCCCAGGTTGGCGCTGAACTGTTCGGTGACCGGCGCGTCGCCGCCGCTGCGGGTCATCTGCCCCTGTACGCCCACCGCCGGGACGCGGTCGGCGCGCTGGATGCGGTACTGCGCACGCGCCTTGTCCACGTTGAGCACGGCCACGCGCAGGTCGCGGTTGTTGTCCAGCGACTGTGCGATCAGCGACTGCAGGCGCGGGTCGACGAAGAAATCGCGCCAGCCGATGTCGGCCACTTCGCCCGCCGCCGCGGTGGCGGTGGACGCCGGCCACTGCGCCGGGATCGCCGGCGCGACCTCGGTGCTGCGCGGTTCAAGGGTGGCGCAGCCGGAGAGCGACAGGACGGCGGCGATGGACAGGATCAACGATGTAGTTTTCATGATGCTTTCCGGGAATCGGTGCGCCGGTTGAACAGCTTCTGCACCACTACGAAGAACAACGGAATGAAGAACAGGCCCAGCACCGTGCCGACGATCATGCCGCCGAGCACGCCGGTGCCGATCGCCCGCTGCGCGCCGGAACCGGCACCGGAGGCGATCGCCAGCGGCAGCACGCCCAGGCCGAACGCCAGCGAGGTCATGATGATCGGGCGCAGGCGGTCGCGGACCGCGTGCATGGTGGCTTCCAGCACGCCCACGCCCTTCTCCAGGTTCTCCTTGGCGAACTCCACGATCAGGATCGCGTTCTTGCTGGTCAGGCCCACCGTGGTCAGCATCGCCACCTGGAAATAGATGTCGCGTTCCATGCCACGCATGCTGTTGGCCAGCACCGCACCGAGGATGCCCAGCGGCGCCACCAGCAGCACCGAGGTCGGCACGCTCCAGCTTTCATACAGGGCGGCCAGGCACAGGAACACGATCAGCAGCGAAAGCGTGTACAGCAGCGGTGTCTGCGAACCGGCCTGGCGTTCCTGGTAGGACAGCGCGGTCCATTCGATCTCGAAGCCCGGCGGCAGGTCCTTGGCGATCCGCTCGATCTCGGCCATGGCATCGCCCGAGGCGACGCCCGGGGCCGGTTCGCCCTGGATCTCCATCGCCGACACGCCGTTGTAGCGCTCCAGGCGTGGCGAACCGTAGTCCCAGCGCTTGGACGCGAAGGCGCTGAACGGCACCATCTCGCCGGCGCTGTTCTTCACCGACCACAGGTTGAAGTCGTCCGGGTTCATGCGGAACTCGGCGTCGGACTGCACGTACACGCGCTTGACCCGGCCACGGTCGATGAAGTCATCGATGTAGCTGCTGCCCCAGGCCGCGGCCAGGGTGCTGTTGACCGAGCTGATCGACAGCCCCAGTGCATTGGCCTTCTCCACGTCCACGTCGATGCGCAGCTGCGGGGTGTCTTCCTGGCCGTTCGGACGCACGTTGGCCAGCAGCTTGCTCTGCGCGGCGCCCCCGAGCAGCTGGTTGCGGGCGTTGAGCAGGGCTTCGTGGCCCTGGCCGCTGTTGTCCTTCAGGAAGAAGGTGTAGCCCGAGCCGATGCCCAGCTCCGGCATGGCCGGCGGCGGGAACGCGAAGATGAAGGCGTCCTTGACCTGGCCCAGCGCGCCCATCGCACGCCCGGTGATCGGACCCACGCCCTGGTCGGCATCACGCTCCTTCCAGTCCTTGAGCTTGATGAAGGACATGCCCGCGTTCTGGCCCATGCCGGCGAAGCTGAAGCCCTGCACCGAGAACACCGATTCAACCGCCTCGGTTTCGTTCTTCAGGAAGTGGTCTTCCAGCTTGTACATCGCTTCCAGGGTACGTTCCTGGGTCGCGCCAACCGGCGTCTGCACCAGCGCCATCAGGATGCCCTGGTCTTCATTGGGCAGGAACGAGCTGGGCAGGCGCGCGAACATCAGGCCCATCACCACCACCAGGGCGGCGAACACGGCCATGAAGCGCCACGGCCGCGCCAGGATGCCCTTGACCCCGCGCTGGTAGCTTTCGCTGGAGCGGTCGAAGCCGCGGTTGAAGGCGTTGAAGAAACGACCGGACCAGCCCTTGTGCGCGACGTGGTGCTCGCCCTTCTTCAGCGGCTTGAGCATGGTGGCGCACAGCGCCGGGGTCAGCACGATGGCGACCAGCACCGACAACGCCATTGCAGAAACGATCGTGGCCGAGAACTGCCGGTAGATCACGCCGGTGGACCCGCTCATGAAGGCCATCGGCACGAACACCGCCGACAGCACCAGGCCGATACCCACCAGCGCGCCGGTGATCTGGCCCATCGACTTGCGGGTCGCCTCCAGCGGCGACAGCCCCTCTTCGGACATGATGCGTTCGACGTTCTCCACCACCACGATGGCGTCGTCGACCAGCAGGCCGATGGCGAGCACCATCGCGAACATGGTCAGCATGTTGATCGAGAAGCCCAGCGCGGCCAGGATGCCGAACGTGCCCAGCAGCACCACCGGTACCGCGATGGTGGGAATCAGGGTGGCGCGGAAGTTCTGCAGGAACAGGTACATCACCACGAACACCAGGATGATCGCTTCGATCAGGGTCTTGATCACGCCCTTGATCGAGACCTGCACGAACGGGGTGGTGTCGTACGGCACCACCGACTCCAGGCCGGCCGGGAAGTTGGCCTTCAGGTCGTCCAGCGCGGCGCGCACGCCGTTGGCGGTGTCCAGCGCGTTGGCGCCGGTGGCCAGGGTGATGGCGATACCGGTGGACGGCTTGCCGTTGTAGCGGGTGACGAAATCGTAGCTTTCCGCGCCCAGCTCGACGCGGGCGACATCGCCCAGGCGCAGTTCGCTGCCGTCGGTGCCGCCGCGGACCAGGATATTGCGGAACTGTTCCGGGGTCTGCAGGCGGTCCTGCGCGTTGATGGTGGCGTTGAGCTGCTGGCCCTTGACCGACGGCGCGCCGCCGAGCTGGCCGATGGCGACCTGCGCGTTCTGCGCGGTGATCGCGGCGGTCACCTCATCCACTGACAGTTTGTAGGTGTGCAGCTTGTTGGGGTCCAGCCAGATGCGCATGGCGTACTTGCCACCGAACACCTGGATGTTGCCCACGCCCGGCACGCGGCTGAGCGGGTCGACGACATTGGAGCCGACGTAGTCGGAGATGTCGTTGGCGTCCATGCTGCCGTCGTTGGAGACGAAGCCGATCACCTGCAGGAAGCCGCTGCTGGACTTGGCGACGTTGATGCCCTGGCGCTGCACTTCCTGCGGCAGCAGCGGCATGGCCAGCTGCAGCTTGTTCTGCACCTGCACCTGGGCGATGTCCGGGTCGGTACCGCTTTCGAAGGTCAGGGTGATGGTGGCCTGGCCGTTGGCCGAGCTGTTGGACGAGAAGTAGATCAGGCCATCGATGCCCTTCATGTTCTGCTCGATGATCTGGGTCACCGAGTCTTCGACCACCTTGGCCGAGGCGCCCGGATAGGTGGCGCTGATCTCGACGGCGGGCGGCGCTACTTCCGGGTACATCGACACCGGCAGCTTGAGCACCGCCAGCGCACCGGCGAGCATGATGATGATCGCAATCACCCACGCGAAGATGGGGCGATCAATGAAATAACGAGCCATGGGGTGCGTTCCTTACTGCTTGCCGGCCGCAGCCGCCGGGGCTGCGGGGGCGGCGCCCATTTCAGTGGCCTGCACGGGCATGCCCGGCTGGATCTTCTGCAGGCCTTCGACGATGACCTTGTCGCCGGCCTTCAGGCCGTCTTCGACCAGCCACTTGCTGCCCAGGGCGCGGCTGACCTTGACCGGTCGCACTTCGACCTTGTTGTCCTTGCCGACCACCATGGCGCTGGTCTCGCCCTTGGCGTCGCGGGCGATGCCCTGCATCGGCACCAGCAGGGCGCTTTCGCGCACGCCGCTGCCGACCTGGGCGCGCACGTACATGCCGGGCATCAGCACCTGGTCGGGGTTGGCGACCTTGACCCGCAGCGCGTAGCTGCCGGTGCTGGGGTCCACGCTGACTTCGGAGAATTCCAGGCTGCCCTTGTGCTCGAACGGGGTGCCGTCGTCGAGCAGGATGGTCACCGGCAGGCTCTGGTTGTCCTGCAGGCGGCCGCTGGCCAGTTCGCGGCGCAGCTGCAGCAGTTCGCTGGCGGACTGGGTCAGGTCCACATAGATCGGGTCGAGCTGCTGCACGGTGGCCAGGGCGTCGGCCTGGCCGGCGCTGACCAGCGCGCCCTGGGTGACCGAGGACTTGCCGATGCGGCCGCTGATCGGAGCGGTGATGCGGGCAAAGCCGAGGGTGACATTGGCGGCGTCGAGCGCGGCCTTGGCGGCACCGACATCGGCTTCGGCCTGCTTCTGCGCGGCGACGGCGTTTTCGAGGTCCTGCTGGCTGACCGCGTCGACCTTGGCCAGTTCGGTGATGCGCTTGGCGCTCAGGCGTGCGGCATTGGCGGTGGCTTCGGCGCGCGCAAGCTGGGCGCGGGCGCTGTTGGCCTCGGCGCGGTAGCTGGCGTCGTCGACCTGGTACAGCGGCTGGCCGGCGGTGACCAGGCCGCCCTCGGTGAACAGGCGCTTGGCGACGATGCCACTGACCTGCGGGCGCACTTCGGCGACCAGGAAGGCATTGGTGCGGCCGGGCAGTTCGCGGGTCAGGCCGACCTGTTCGGCCTTGAGGGTGGCGACGGTGACCTGGCCGGGACCGCCCTGCTGGCCTTCCTGTTCACTGCCGCCGCAGGCGGACAGGGTCAGGGCGATCGCCAGGGACAGGGCGAGGAAGCGATACGGGGTTGGAGACATGGTGGGGGCTCGCGGCAAACAGAAAGAGGGCTGGGAAAACCGCTCTCGTAGCTACGCGCGGTCCTCACCGAGGATCAGTGGGGCGTAAATATACATACATGCATGTTTGTTTGTAAACGGGTACAATTCAGGCCGGTTTCATCCAGCACGTGCACAGAGCGCAATGGCCAGAAAAACCAAAGAAGCGGCCCAGGCGACGCGCGAGGGGATCCTCGACGCGGCCCAGGTCTGCTTCCACGAATTCGGGGTCGCCGGGACCAGCCTGGCGATGATCGGCGAGCGCGCGGGCTATACCCGGGGCGCGGTGTACTGGCACTTCAAGAACAAGTCGGAGGTGCTCACGGCGATGATCGACCGCGAGCGCATCCCGTTCATCGAGCGCCTGCGGCGTACGGCGTCGTCCAAGCGCACGACGCCGGTGCGCGACCTGCGGTCGGCGCTGCTGGTGTCGTTCCAGGAAATTTCAGAGGACGAGCGCCTGCGCAACATGCTGGAGATCATGCTGCGCAACGATCTGTCGGTGGAAAGCCAGGCGATGCAGGAGATGCAGCGCGAGATGTCGCGCGAGGAGCTGGCGATCATCGGCGCGGCGATGCAGCGCGCGCGCGAACTGGGTCAGTTGCGCGAGGGCGTGGACGTGGACACGGTGGCGCGCATCATCAGCACGAGCCTGACCGGGGTGCTGTACAGCGCGATGCTGGAGCCGGAACTGTTCGAGCTGCAGCGCGACGGCCGGCAGACGCTGGACGCGATCTTCAGTGCGTTCGTGGTGCCCGGCGTATTCGAACCGGGCTCGCCGCCCGAGGCGTTGCCGACGGACGACGAGGCATAGCTGGTAGAGCCGGGCCCTGCCCGGCTCCACAACGCCGAACCTGGTTACAGGATGTAACGGCTCAGATCCGGATCCTTGACCAGTTCACCCAGGTGCTTGTCCACGTAGGCCTTGTCGATGGCGATGGTTTCGCCGTCGCGGTCCGGGGCTTCGTAGCTGAGCGAGTCGAGCAGGCGTTCCAGCACGGTGTGCAGGCGACGGGCACCGATGTTTTCCTGGCGTTCGTTGACCTGGAAGGCGATCTCGGCGAGGCGGTCGACCGCGTCTGCGGTGAAGGTGACGGCCACGCCTTCGGTCTGCAGCAGGGCTTCGTACTGCTTGGTCAGCGCGGCCTTGGGCTCGGTCAGGATGCGTACGAAGTCGTCCTTGCTCAGCGCGCCCAGTTCGACCCGGATCGGGAAACGACCCTGCAGTTCGGGGATCAGGTCGCTGGGCTTGGCCAGGTGGAACGCGCCCGAGGCGATGAACAGGATGTGGTCGGTCTTGATCGTGCCGTACTTGGTCGAGACGTTGGAGCCTTCCACCAGCGGCAGCAGGTCGCGCTGCACGCCTTCGCGGGAGACGTCGCCACCGCCGACGTTGTCGCCGCGCTTGGCGACCTTGTCGATTTCGTCGATGAACACGATGCCGTGCTGTTCGCAGGCTTCGATCGCGGCGGTGCGGATGTCGTCTTCGTTGACCAGCTTGCCGGCTTCTTCTTCCACCAGCAGCGGGCGCGCGGCCTTGATGGTCAAGGTGCGCTTCTGCGCCTTGGCGCCGCCACCAAGGTTGGCGAACATCGACTTCAGCTGCTGGCCCATTTCTTCCATGCCCGGCGGGGTCATGATGTCCAGGCTGACGTTGGCCGAGATGTCGAGTTCGATCTCGCGCTCGTCCAGTTCGCCGTTGCGCAGCATGCGACGGAACTTGATGCGGGTTTCATTGTCCTGCGCGGACGGCTCGTTGCGCGCGGCTTCGGGGTCGAAACCGATGCCGCCGGCGCGGCGCGGCAGCAGCGCGTCGAGGATGCGGTCTTCGGCGCGCTCTTCGGCCTGGGTGCGTACGCGCACCTTGGCCTGTTCGCGGTAGAGCTTGACGGCGGTGTCGGCCAGGTCGCGGATGATCTGTTCGACGTCCTTGCCGACGTAACCCACCTCGGTGAAGCGGGTGGCTTCGACCTTCACGAACGGGGCGTTGGCCAGGGTGGCCAGGCGACGCGCGATCTCGGTCTTGCCGACGCCGGTCGGACCGATCATCAGGATGTTCTTGGGCATGACTTCATTGCGCAGCTCCGGCACCAGCTGCATGCGGCGCCAGCGGTTCCGCAGCGCGATGGCCACCGCGCGCTTGGCGTCGTGCTGGCCGACGATATGCCGGTCCAGCTCCTGCACGATCTCGCGCGGGGTCATGGTGGCGGAGGACACTTCGATCTTGTGGGGCATGGGTGTGCTCACATGAAATTGGGTAGGGCTGTCGCGATGTCGAAAGGCAACGTAACGGTGAGGTAGAGCCACGCCCTGCGTGGCTGGTCCGGCACCGCTGCCACGCAGGGCGTGGCACTACGAGCTGTAACGCGGCGCGTTACAGCTCCTCAACCACGACGTTGCGGTTGGTGTAGATGCAGATGTCGCCGGCGATGTTGATCGCTTCGCTGGCAATGGTGCGTGCGTCCAGTTCGGTGTGCGCCATCAAGGCGCGCGCGGCGGACAAGGCGTAGGAACCGCCGGAACCGATCGCGATGATGCCGTCTTCCGGCTCGATCACGTCGCCGGTGCCGCTGATGATCAGCGAGGTTTCCTTGTCGGCCACGGCCAGCAGCGCTTCGAGCTTGCCGAGGCGGCGCTCGGTGCGCCAATCCTTGGCCAGCTCCACGGCAGCGCGGGTCAGCTGGCCGTGCTTTTCGAGCTTGGCTTCGAACAGTTCGAACAGGGTGAAGGCGTCAGCCGCTGCGCCGGCGAAACCGGCCAGCACCTGGCCGTCGCGTCCCAGTCGGCGCACCTTGCGCGCGTTGCCCTTCATCACGGTGTGGCCCAGCGTGACCTGGCCGTCGCCGGCGATCGCCACGTGCTCGCCGCGACGCACGCAGACGATGGTGGTGGCATGAAATACGGTGGGGTTCTGACTGGGATCCATGGTGCCTCCGGTAGCTGTTCGAGGGACATGGGGCCGCCCGCCGCTGCCATCAAGCCTGCGCATGAAGCTGCCGTTCAGCGCTTGACGTGCGACGGCCGCTCCGGATCGGGCTCCAGCCCCCACGCCACGTACCAGTCTTCCCCCTGGGTCTCGGCCGGATGCAGCGTACGCCCGGAGCCATTGCCGCATTTCAGCTGCTCTGCCGCGCAGTAAAGATCGCAGCCCCAGCAGAGACGCTCGGGGTGTTTCGGGTTCAACGGAAAAGGTCTGGCCATCCTGGACTCCTCCTGAGCCCTCACGATGCGCCCCGCCCACGGCCCCCGCATTGATCCAGATCAAGCCGAAGCGACCGCCCCGCATTCAGCCGCCCGGCGGCGTGCCCTCACCCGGGTCCTTGCGCCGCTTGGCGCGGGGATGCGCGGCGTCATACACCTTGGCCAGGTGCTGGAAGTCCAGGTGGGTGTAGATCTGGGTGGTGGCGATGTCGGCGTGGCCGAGCAGTTCCTGCACGCCGCGCAGGTCGCCGGAGGACTCCAGGATGTGGCTGGCGAAACTGTGCCGCAGCATGTGCGGGTGCACGTGCTTGAACAGTCCCTGGCGCTGGGCCAGCTGGCGGATCCGGATCTGCACGGCGCGCTGGGTGATCGGTCCGCCCTTGCGTCCTGGGAACACCGGTTGCGCCTCGCTGCCACCGCTCTCGTCGCGCCAGCCCAGCAGCGCGTCGCGCGCGTGCGAACCGAACGGCACGCGGCGCTGCCGGTTGCCCTTGCCGAGCACGTTGACCAGGCCGGTGGCGAAATCCAGGTCACGCCAGATCAACGCGCACAGCTCGCTCAGGCGCAGGCCGGACGAGTAGAACAATTCCAGCAGCGCGCGGTCGCGCAAGCCCAGCGGCGCGTCCGTGGGAAGTTCCACCAGCCGCACCGCCTCGTCCGCGTCGAGCACCTGCGGCAGTTTGCGCGGCGCCTTCGGCGCCTTCAGCCCGGCGGCCGGGCTTGCGGCGATGCGCTGGTGCTTGAGCAGCCACGCATAGAAGCTGCGGCAGGCCGACAACCGGCGCTGCAGCGACTTCGGCGCCAGTCCGCGGCGGTGTTCGTCGGCGATGAACCGACGCAGCTGCGGACCGTCGAGGGCTTCGGCGCTCGCATCCTGCTGGGTCGCCCAGCTGCCGAGCGCGTCCAGGTCGCGCCGGTAGGCGTCCAGCGTGTGCGCCGACGCGCGGCGCTCCACCTGCAGGTAGGCGAGGAAGTCCTGGACAGCGTTCATGCAGTCGCTCGCCGGCTGGGGCTCAGGCCGGGTCGAACCGCTTGAGCGCCACGGCCAAGGCTTCGCCCATCATGCGCAGGAACAGCGTCCCCATGCCCGGGTAGAAGCGGTTGCCGTCATGGCTGCCGACCGCGATCAGGCCCACGCCGGGCAGTGGCAGCAAGGCGCTGGACTGCACTTCGTCGACCCGCCCGCCGTACAGCACGGTGTTCTTCTCCGGCTGCAGGCGGCCACAGATCGGCTCGCCGTCCTTCAGGCAGTCGCGGAACGAGGCCAGCAGCGGGCTGCCTTCCTCGATCACCTGCAGCCACGGCGCCTGTTCCAGCCCCGGCACCGGCTGCAGCACCACCAGGCGGACCAGGTCGCCGGCGAAATCCTCTTCCAGCGACGCGGCCATCGCCCGCAGGGTGTCGGCCGCATTGTCCTGCTTCATCAGCGCCAGGGTGAGCTGGTGGGTGCGCACGGCCAGGCGTTCATTGACCTGCGCGTTGGCGGCCAGGTCGGCCAGCCGCCGCGACAGTTCGCGGTTCTTGTCGCGCAGCACTTCCAGCTGGTAGCTGGCCAGCGACGCGGTGGGGCCGTCATCGCGCGGCACCACGAGGGTCAGCGCCAGGTCCGGGAACTGCTTCAGGAACGCCGGGTGGCGGCGCAACCAGGCGGCGACTTCATGCGCCCCGATCTTCTCGACGGTCTCGCTCATGCGTTCCACTCCCCTTCGAAGACGAATGCGGCGGGGCCGGACATCACCACTTCGGCGTCGTCGCTGGGCCAGCGCAGGCGCAGGTCGCCGCCCGGCAGCGACACGGTGGCGTCGCGCTGCAGGCGGCCGCGCTGCATCATCACCACGGCGGCGGCGCAGGCACCGCTGCCGCAGGCCAGGGTTTCGCCGACGCCGCGCTCGAACACGCGCAGGCGTGCCTGCTGCGGGTCGATGACCTGCACGAAGCCGACATTGACCGACTGCGGAAAGCTCGCGTGCTGCTGCAGCAGCGGGCCCAGCCGCTCCACCGGTGCCGCGTCGACCAGGCCGACTTCGATCACCGCATGCGGGTTGCCCATGGACACCGCGCCAAAGCGGACGGCATCGCCCTGCAGCGGCAGCACGTACTCCGGACGCGCGCGGGCAAAGCCCAGCAGCGGCACCTGCTCCGGTTCGAAGCGCGGCACGCCCATCGCCACGGCGTACTGGTCGCTGCCGATGCGCTCGATGGCGTGCGTGGCCAGCGGGCTGTCGATGTTGAAACGTTCGCCCTGCGCGGCGCCGTCGCGAACCAGCCAGGCGGCCACGCAGCGCGCGCCATTGCCGCACTGCTCGGACTGCGAACCGTCCGAGTTCCAGATCCGGTAGGCCGCGACCGAGCCTTCGGCGCGCGGCGGTTCGATGGTCAGGATCTGGTCGCAGCCGACGCCGGTGTGGCGGTCGGCCAGCCGGGCAGCCAGCGCCGGGGTCGGTGCGGGCGTACCGTCACGCAGGTCGAGCACGACGAAATCATTGCCGGCGCCGTGCATCTTGCTGAAGCGCAGCGCGGGAGCAGCGGCCTTACTCATTCCCGTCGTCGTCGGTGTCGGTGTCGGTGCCGAGCTGCGGGTCGACCGGATCGGGCACCACCTGTGGATCGTTGGTGGCGTCGGTGGCCTCGGCATCAGCGGCCGGTTCGACCACCTGCTCTTCCACCGGCACCGGCTTCTGCGGCATCACCAGCGGGCCCTTGTTGCCACAGGCCGAAAGGGACAGCAGCGCCAGCGCTGCCAACGGAATCAGGATGCGATTAGTGCTCATGGTTCGAGTATAGGGGCTAGTGGCGTTACGGGGTGGTGTCCACGCCCAGCTGTTCGAGCACGAACGCGTAGGACTCGGCCAGTTCGCGATAGCGCTGGAAGCGGCCCGACTTGCCGCCGTGGCCGGCTTCCATGTTCGTGCGGAACACGATCGGCGCCGTGCCGGTGTTGTCATCGCGCAGGCGCGCCACCCACTTGGCCGGCTCCCAGTACTGCACCTGCGAGTCCCACAGGCCGGTACCGACGAACAGCGACGGGTAAGCCTGGCGGGTGACGTTGTCGTACGGCGAGTAGCGCAGCATGTAGTCGTAGTACTCGCGCTGCTCCGGGTTGCCCCACTCGTCGTACTCGTTGGTGGTCAGCGGGATGGTCGGGTCGAGCATGGTGGTGACCACGTCGACGAACGGCACCTGCGCCACCATCACCCGATAGTCCTGCGGAGCCTGGTTGGCCACCGCCCCCATCAGCAGGCCGCCGGCGCTGCCGCCGGAAGCCGCCACGCGGTCCTTGGCCGCATAGCCCTGGCGGACCAGCTCGCGGGTGACATCAACGAAGTCGTTGAAGGTGTTCTGCTTGTTCAGCAGCTTGCCGTCGTCGTACCAGGCGCGGCCCATTTCCTCGCCGCCACGGATGTGCGCGATGGCATACACCACGCCACGGTCGAGCAGGCTGACCACGGTCTGGTTGAAGCCCGGGTCCATCGACATGCCGTAGCTGCCGTAGGCGTACTGGTACAGCGCGGCGCTGCCGTCCTTCCTGAACCCGTTTCGGTAGACCAGCGACACCGGCACCTTGGCGCCGTCGCGCGCGGTCACCCAGACCCGCTCGGTGGTGTACTGCGACGGGTCGTACCCGATCACCGGCTGCTGCTTGAGCTGGCGACGCTCGCCGGTGACGGTGTTGAGCTCGAAGGTGGTGGCCGGCGTGGTCAGCGAGGTATAGGCGTAGCGCAGCCACGGCGTGTCCGCTTCCGGGTTGGCAGCCAGGCCCATCGAGTAGGCCGGTTCGTCGGCCTTGACGTAGTCCTGGCGGCCATCGGCGAACAGCAGGCGCACGCGTTCCAGCGCGTTGGACCGTTCGGCAATCGCAGTGAACCCATCGAAAAGCTCGAAGCCTTCGACCAGCACGCTGTCGTCGTGCGCGACCCAGTCCTTCCACTGGCTGCGCGCGGTGGCGTCGGTCGGCGCGGTGACGATCTTGAAGTTCTTCGCGCCGGCGTCGTTGGTGCGGATCACCCAGCGCCCATCGAAGTGGTCGGCGTCGTATTCGACGTCGCGCGCACGCGGGGCCAGCACGGTGAACGCCTGCGGGTTGGCGGCCGGTGCGTAGCGGCTTTCCGAGCTCACCGTACTGTGCAGGTCGATGGTGATGAAACGGTCGTCGCGGGTGCGGCCCACGCCCATGTAGAAGCTGTCGTCCTCTTCTTCGTAGACGAGCACGTCGCTGCTGACCGGGGTGCCCAGCACGTGCTTCTTCACCCGCACCGTGAGCAGCGTTTCCGGGTCGTTCTCCACGTAGAACAGGGTGCGGTTGTCGTCGGCCCAGACCACGTTCGCCGAGACGTTCTCGATGCGGTCGGGCAGCACCTCGCCGGTACGCAGGTCCTTGAAGCGGATCACGTACTGGCGACGACCCACCTCATCCTCGGCCCAGGCCAGCAGCTGGTTGTCCTGGCTGACCTCGGCATCGTCGACGCTGAAATAGCCCTTGCCGGCGGCCATCTGGTTGATATCCAGCAGGATCTCTTCCGGTGCCTCCATGCTGCCCTTGCGGCGCGCCTGGATCGGATAATCCTTGCCGGTCTCGAAGCGGGTGTAATACCAGTAGCCGCGCTCACGCGCCGGCACGCTGGCGTCGTCCTGCTTGATCCGGCCGACGATCTCCTTGTACAGCGTGTCCTGCAGCGGCTTCAGCGGCGCCATCACCTGGTCGGTATAGGCGTTTTCCGCATTCAGGTAGGCCAGCATCGCCGGCGCTTCGCGCTTGTCGTCGCGCAGCCAGTAGTAGTCGTCGTTGCGGGTGGCGCCAAACGGCGTGGTCACCGTGTGCGGATGCTTCTCGGCGTCGGGTGGGGTCAGCGCGGGGGCGGCATGCACGGAAGCGGTCATCAGGCTGGCAACCAGGAAAGAGACGGTGGGATTCACGAAATAAGGCTCCTTGCCCGCGAATGCAATGGTGGTGGCGCAGTCTAGCCCGTGGGCGCTCGCCTATCATGGGGCGCATGAGCACCCCCACCCCCACGGCCGGCTACAGCCGCCGCAGCCAGGACATCGCCCCCTTCCACGTGATGTCCCTGCTGGCCCGCGCACAGGCGCTGGAGCAGCAGGGCTTCGACGTGATCCACCTGGAGATCGGCGAACCGGACTTCACCACCGCCGACCCGATCGTGCGCGCCGGCCAGGCCGCGCTGGCCGCCGGGCACACCCGCTACACCGCGGCGCGTGGCTTGCCGGCGCTGCGCGCGGCCATCGCCGGGTATTACGGCACGCGCTACAACCTGGACCTGGACCCCGAGCGGATCCTGGTCACCCCGGGTGGTTCGGGCGCGCTGCTGCTGGCCAGCAGCCTGCTGGTCGACCCGGACCGGCACTGGCTGCTGGCCGACCCCGGCTACCCGTGCAACCGGCATTTCCTGCGCCTGGTGGAAGGCGCCGCGCAGCTGGTCCCGGTCGGTCCGCAGACCGCCTACCAGCTGACCCCGGCGCTGGTGGACGCGCACTGGAATGCGGCCAGCGTGGGCGCGCTGGTGGCCTCGCCGGCCAATCCGACCGGCACGGTGCTGCCTGCGGATGCGCTGTCGGCGTTGTCGCAGTCATTGAAGGCGCGTGGCGGGCACCTGGTGGTGGACGAGATCTACCACGGCCTGACCTACGGGATGGACGCGCCCAGCGTGCTGCAGGTGGACGACGACGCCTTCGTGTTGAACAGCTTCTCCAAGTACTTCGGCATGACCGGATGGCGCCTGGGCTGGCTGGTGGCACCGCCGCAGGCCGTACCCGAACTGGAGAAGCTGGCGCAGAACCTGTACATCAGCGCCTCCAGCATTGCCCAGCACGCGGCGCTGGCCTGCTTCGAGCCGGACACCCTGGCCATCTTCGAGCAGCGCCGGCATGCCTTCCAGGCCCGCCGCGACTACCTGCTGCCGGCCCTGCGCGAGCTGGGCTTCCGGATCGAGGTCGAGCCCGAAGGGGCGTTCTATCTTTACTGCGACGTAAGCGGCTTTACCGACGACGCCCAGGCGTTCTGCGCGCACTTCCTGGAAACCGAGCACGTGGCGTTTACGCCCGGGCTGGATTTCGGCCACTACCGCGCCAACCAGCACGTCCGGCTGGCGTACACGCAGGAGATTCCGCGGCTGCAGGAAGCGGTGGCGCGGATCCGGCGCGGGCTGGAAACCTGGCGGTAAAAAAAACGCCGCGCAGTGCTGCGCGGCGTTGAAAAAGGGTGGAGCCAACCAGACGCCCCACCACCCGGATCGGTTACTTCAGGCGTTCCCACAGGAACGCATAGGCCAGCGCCGACATGTGCGCGGCCTGCGCATTGTTGGCCGCGCCGCCGTGCCCGCCTTCGATGTTCTCGTAGTAGGTCACGTCCTTGCCTGCCTCGATCATCTTCGCCGCCATCTTGCGCGCGTGGCCCGGGTGGACGCGGTCGTCGCGGGTCGAGGTGGTGAACAGCACCGGCGGGTAGTCCTTGGCCGGGTCGAACAGATGGTACGGCGAGAAGGTCTGAATGTACTCCCAGTCGGCGGTGTCCGGGTTGCCGTATTCGGCCATCCAGGAGGCGCCGGCCAGCAGGTGGCTGTAGCGCTTCATGTCCAGCAGCGGCACCTGCACCACCACGGCCCCGAACAGCTCCGGGTACTGGGTGAGCATGTTGCCGGTGAGCAGGCCGCCGTTGCTGCCGCCCTGCACGCCCAGGTGCTTCGGCGAGGTGATCCTGCGGCTGACCAGGTCGCGCGCGACCGCAGCCATGTCTTCATACGCCTTGTGGCGGTTCTGCTTCAGCGCCGCCTGGTGCCAGCGCGGGCCGTATTCGCCACCGCCGCGGATGTTGGCGACCACATACACACCGCCCTTCTCCAGCCAGGCGCGACCCATGCCGCCGGAATAGGACGGGGTCAGCGAGATCTCGAAGCCACCATACCCGTACAGCAGGGTCGGGTTGGAGCCGTCCAGCTTCATGTCCTTGGCGTGCACCACGAAGTACGGCACGCGGGTGCCGTCCTTGCTGGTGGCGAAGTGCTGCTCGATCACCTTGCCTTCGGCATCGAAGAACGCCGGCATGGTCTTGAGCACTTCCGGCTGCTTGCCGATCTCGGCCAGGGCCAGCGTGGTCGGGGTCAGGTAGTCGGTCACGGTCATCCACACCGCGTCGCTGTCGTCAGCGTCGACTGCGCCGACCGCGACCGTACCGAACGACGGTGCGCCCACGAAATCGCTCTTCTCCCAGCCCTTGGCGGTCGGGGTCAGCACCTGCAGGCGGCTCTTGACGTCGTCGAGCACGTTCAGCACCAGGTGGTTCTTCGTCCAGCTCGAACCGGCCAGCGAAGTGGTTTCGGTCGGCGCGAACAGCACCTCGAAATCGCGCTTGCCGGCGATGAAATCATCCAGCTTGGTCACCAGCAGCGAACCAGCGGCGTAGGTCTTGCCGCCCACGGTCCACGGGTCGCGCAGTTCCAGGGTCAACCACTGTTTGCGCAGGCCCTTCTCGGCGGAGTTCGGCGCGTCGATCTTCGTGAGCGTGCCATCGTCGGCACGCAGGTAGAGCTCGTTGTTGTAGAAAGCGAGCGTGCGGCTGACCAGGTTGCGCTCGTAGCCGGGAGTGTCGTCGTGCATGGCCGCGATGTACATGTCATCGGGCTTGCCTTCATACACCACGCTGGCGGCCGACAGCGGCGTGCCGCGCTTCCACAGCTTGGCCACGCGCGGGTAGCCGGAGGTGGTCATGCTGTCCTTGCCGAAATCGGTATAGACGAACACGGTGTCGCGGTCGATCCAGCCCAGCCCGCCCTTGGATTCGGGGCGGAAGAAGCCGTCCTCGATCCAGCTTTTGTTGGCCAGGTCGAACTCGCGGGTGACGTCGGCGTCGGCACCGCCGCGCGACAGCGCGATCAGGCAGCGCGAATAATCCGGACGCAGGCAGTCGGCGCCGTGCCACACCCAGTTCTCGCCTTCGGCCTTGTTCAGCGCATCCAGGTCGAGCACGGTTTCCCACGTCGGCGCGGCCTTGCGGTACTCGTCCAGCGTGGTGCGGCGCCACACGCCGCGCTCGTGCTGCTTGTCCTTCCAGAAGTTGTAGTAGTAGTCGCCGATCTTCTGCACGCCGGGAATCTTGGCGTCCGAATCAAGCACCTCGCGGATGCTGGCTTCCATCTGCTTGAAGGCCGGGGTCTGGGCCAGGCGGCCTTCGGACTTGGCATTCTGCTGCTTGACCCAGTCCAGGGACTTGTCGCCGGTGACATCTTCAAGCCACGCGTAGGGATCGGCGGGGGTCTCAGCAGCCATGGCGGTTCCGGCCATTCCAGCTGAGAACAGGCCTGCCATCAGGCAGGCGGAAGCGAGTCGGGACATTGCGGCTCCAGGCGGTCATATCCCCCCGACGCTATCACACGGCCTGCCCGGCTCCCCCCTGTCGAAGGTCAGGGCGCGCCCGGCGCGGCTGCACGCGGACCCGGCGGCGCGCCTGCGGCCCGCGCCGGCGCTGGGCCTGCCGGTTCCGCACTGCAGCCGGCAGGCGGAACCGGTACAGACTCCACCAGGCCAGGCACGGCATCGCGACCAGCCACATCGGCAACCAGCCCAGCCATTCGCTGTGGCCGCGCGCGGCAGGCCAGACCAGCACCAGCGCGACGCCGGCAAGGGCCACCTGCCGGACCCAGCGAAGCACATCGGGATGGGGCGCTTCCGACAGGGCCGCGCGGGACTGTGAAGGCCGGGAACGACGCGAAGACGACAGGGGCATGACACGACTCCGTGCGAAAGTGATGCGTCACCTTGCCCTGCCCCCATCTCACAGGCTGCGACCTTCGATGGTTTCACCATTGACGTTCTTCGTCGTCCCACCCACCATGCCCCTGCAGCCACTGGAGCCTTCCATCGCATGTCCCTGAACCGCCCGCTTCGCGTTGTCCTGCTGCTGTCGACGCTGTCGCTGCTGTCCGCCTGTGCATTCGGCGACAGCAAGCCCACGCCTGCGCCGTCGGTCAGCACCGGGGCCAGCGCCCCGATCGACCTGCAGCGGTTCATGGGCACCTGGTATGTGATCGGCCGCGTGCCGAACCCGGTGGAGCGCGGCCACGTGGCCAGCGTCAACCAGTACAGCCTGCGCGGCGACCAGAAGGTCTCCATCACCTATACGTTCCGCGACGGCTTCTCCGAGCCGCTGCAGCAGATCACGGTGCGCGCCTCGGTGGACGAGGACAGCGGCAACCACAACTGGCGCACCTGGTTCTACAAGGTCGTCCCCACCCATACCCGCGTGCTCGAAGTCGCGCCGGACTATTCGTGGGCGATGCTGGGCTACCCGGGCCGCGAAATGGCCTGGATCTTCGCGCGCAAGCCGGACATGGACAAGGACCTGTACAAGGAACTGGCCACCCGCCTGCGCGACGAGTACGGGGTCAACACCGACAAGCTCAAGCGCGTGCCGCAGCACCGCGAGCAGGTGGACCGTTTGGGCTACGAGGTTCCGAACGTACGGTGATGCCGAGGTGCAGCCACGCAGGGCGTGGCTCTACCGGGGATTGGCCGACCGTTCACATCGGCGCCCGCCGCATCACTTCCGCGAATACCGCCCCACCAGCCAGTCGCCGAGCATCTGCAGCAGCTGCACGAGTACCAGCAGCAGCACCACGGTGACCAGCGCCACGTCGGTGTGGGAGCGCTGGTAGCCGTCGCGGAAGGCCAGGTCGCCCAGGCCGCCGGAGCCGATCGCGCCGCCCATGGCGGTGAAGCCGATCAGGGCGATCACGGTCACCGTGGCCCCGGCGATCAGGCCGGGTCGCGCTTCGGGCAGCAGCACCCGGCTGACCAGCTGCCAGGTGGTGGCGCCCATCGCCTGGCTGGCTTCGATCACGCCGCGGTCCACTTCACGCAGCGCGGTTTCCACCAGGCGCGCGTAGAACGGGGCCGCGCCGATCACCAGCGGCACGATCGCGCCGCGCACGCCCAGCGAGGTGCCCATCATCCACAGCGTGATCGGAATCAGCACGATCATCAGGATGATGAAAGGCACCGAGCGCAGCAGGTTGACCAGCAGCGCCAGCCCGCCATACAGCACCGGCTTGCGGCGCAGCTGCGGCGAACCGGTCAGGAACAGCAGCACGCCCAGCGGCAGGCCGATGGCCAGGGTCAACGGCAGCGAGCCGGCCAGCATCAACAGGGTGTCGATGGTGGCCTGGCCGATGTCGGCCCACTTGGCAGCGTCGAGATGGCGGAAGAAACCGCCTGCGGTAGCCAGGATCATCGGCGCAGCTCCTCCAGGTGGACGCCGGCGGCGACAAAGCCGGCCTGCGCGGCCTGCACGTCGCCGCCCACCAGCGACACGGTCAGCTGGCCATACGGGGTGTCCTTGATGCGGTCGATGCGTCCGGACAGGATGTTGTAGTCCACGCCGGTCTCGCGGGCGATCCGCCCCAGCACCGGCTCATAGGTGTCGGTACCGAGGAAGGTCAGGCGCACGATGCGCCCGGCCACGGCCTCGAAGTCCTTGTGCAGCTCGCCTTCGTCGACCTGTTCGGACTCGTTGACGAAGCGGCGCGTGGTCGGGTGCTGCGGGTGCAGGAAAACCTCGGTGACCGGGCCGGTTTCCACCAGGTGGCCGGCGTCGAGCACGGCCACGCGGTCGCAGACGCGGCGGATCACGTCCATTTCGTGGGTGATCAGCACGATGGTCAGGCCCAGTTCGCGGTTGATCCGGCCCAGCAGCTTCAGCACCGAGGCGGTGGTCTGCGGGTCCAGCGCGCTGGTGGCCTCGTCGCAGAGCAGGATCTGCGGGCGCGTGGCCAGCGCACGGGCAATGCCCACGCGCTGCTTCTGGCCGCCGGACAGCTGCGCCGGGTACTTGTTGGCATGCGCCTCCAGGCCCACCGTGTGCAGCAGCTCGGTGACCCGCGCGTCGATCTCGGCGCGCGGGGTGCCGGCCAGCTCCAGCGGGAAGGCCACGTTGGCCGCCACCGTGCGCGAGGACAGCAGGTTGAAGTGCTGGAAGATCATGCCGATCTTCCGGCGCAGCGCGCGCAGGCCGTCGCTGTCCAGCGCGGTGACGTCCTCGCCGTTGATCAGCAGGCGCCCGCCGGTTGGTTCCTCGAGCCGGTTGATCAACCGGATCAGGGTCGATTTGCCCGCACCGGAATGGCCGATGATGCCGAACACTTCGCCGGCCTCGATGGTCAGGTCCAGCGGCTGCAGCGCGGCGATCGCGCGGCCGCCGACGGCATAGGATTTGTGCAGGCGCTGGAACTCGATCACTTCGCGGTCAACCGGGGCATCGACGGGAGGGGGCGTGCAGCCTACCAGCGCGGGACGGCCCTGGCCCGTGCGGCGGAAGCGAATCATATTCCGTTTGTTTATAAGGCGGCGTCATCGCCCGCCCGGCGGGCCTCAGGGGTGGTCCAGCGGCTGCGGCGGGGTCACCTTCCGGACCCGCTCGCGGTGCAGCAGGTACAGGCCCGAGGCGACGATGATCCCGGCGCCCAGCCAGGTCCAGTTGTCGGGCAGCACGCCCCAGAACAGCAGGTCCCAGCCGATCACCCAGACCAGCCCGGTGTATTCCAGCGGCGCGATCAGCGAGGCCTCGCCCAGCTGGAAGGCGCGGGTCAGGGCGACCTGCCCCCCGGCCCCGGCCAGTCCCATGCCCGCGATCAGGCCGGCGTGGCCCAGTTGCAGCGGCTGCCAGTCCGGGATCGCCAGCAAGCCGGCGCCCAGCGCCAGGATCACCAGGAACCACACCACCATCGACTGCGGGGTGTCGGTGCGGGTCAGCATGCTGACCGTGATCGCGGCAATGGCGTAGGCGGTGGCGGCCAGCAGCACCATCAGCCCGGGAATGGAGATGAACCCGCCCACCCCGGGGCGCAACACCACCAGCACCCCGACCAGGCCGATGCCGATCGCGATCCAGCGGCGCGGCCCGACCTGCTCGCCCAGCAACGGCACCGACAGCGCCGCGATCAGCAGCGGGGCCACGAAATAGATGGTGTAGGCAGTCGACAGCGGCAGGCTGCGCAGGGCGAACACGAAGCAGCCGATCATCGCCATGCCGAGCAGGCCGCGCAGCAGGTGCAGGCCCCAGCGTACCGGGATCAGCGAGCGCGGGCCGGCCGTGGCCAGTACCCAGACCAGCACGAACGGCAGCGAGGCGGCGCCGCGCAGGAAGGTGACCTGCAGGGTGGGGTAGCTGGAGGAGAGCTGCTTCATGCCGGCGTCCATCAGCGAAAAGCAGGCCACGGCCAGCAGCATCCAGGCGACGGCGCGGGTGGGGGTGCGTTCGGTGGTCATGCCCCATTATCGCCGCCCGTGCCGGGACGTGCATGCGTGGTTGGTTAGAATGGGGGTCTAACCTGCAGGAGATTCCCCATGCCCTCTTTTGACGTCGTTTCCGAAGTCGACATCCACGAACTGACCAACGCGGTCGACCAGGCCAACCGCGAGCTGTCCACCCGCTTCGACTTCAAGGGCGTGGACGCCAAGTTCGTGCTGGAAGACAGCGTGATCAAGCAGACGGCCCCGAGCGAGTTCCAGCTCGAGCAGATGACGGTGATCCTGCGCCAGCGCCTGACCGCCCGCAAGATCGACGCCAGCTGCCTGGAATTCGGCGACATCCTCACCAACCTGGGCGGCGCGCGCCAGGACGTCAAGGTGAAGCAGGGCATCGAGCAGAAAGAGGCCAAGAAGATCGCGGCGAAGATCAAGGAAGCCAAGCTCAAGGTCGAAAGCCAGATCAACGGCGACAAGCTGCGCGTGACCGGCAAGAAGCGCGACGACCTGCAGGATGCGATTGCCCTGCTGAAGAAGGAAAAGTTCGACATCCCGCTGCAGTTCGACAACTTCCGCGATTGATCCCGGCATGAACGACACCCCCGCCTTCGACGGCACCGACGCCCCCGACCCGATCGCCGACACCCGCAAGTGGCTGGAGCAGATCGTGATCGGGCTGAACCTGTGCCCGTTCGCCAAGGCGGTGTACGTGAAGGACCAGGTGCGCTTCGTGCTGAGCGACGCGACCACGCCCGAGGCGCTGGTCGAGCAGCTGGCCGAGGAACTGCTGCTGCTGCGCGACACGCCGGCCGAGCAGATCGACACCACGCTGATCATCCATCCGGACGTGCTGACCGACTTCCTGGACTACAACGACTTCCTCGACAACGCCGACGCGGCGATCGAAACGCTGGACCTGCAGGGCATCCTGCAGGTGGCCAGCTTCCACCCGCAGTACCAGTTCGCCGGTGCCGCGCCGGATGATGTGAGCAACTACACCAACCGGTCGCCCTACCCGACCCTGCACCTGCTGCGCGAAGACAGCGTGGAGCGTGCGGTGGCCGCGTTCCCGGACCCGGACGTGATCGTCGAGCGCAACATCGAAACCCTGGACAAGCTGGGCATCGAAGGCTGGACCCGCCTGCTCGGCCGCAAGGACACCCCGCCGTGCCACTGACGCCGGCCATCACCGACTGGCCGGCGCAACCGCTGCGCGACCGCGTGGTGATCGTGACCGGTGGCGCGCAGGGCGTGGGCCGCGGCATCGCGCAGGCGGTGCTGGGCGCCGGCGGCAGCGTGATGATCGCCGACCTGGATGCCGATGCTGGCCGTGCCTGCCTGAAGGAATGGGCCCTGCCCGAACGCGCCGCGTTCCAGCGCGCGGACGTGGCCAGCGAGCGCAGCGTGCAGGCTTTGGTGAAGGCCACGCAGAAGCGGTTTGGCCGCATCGACGGCCTGGTCAATAACGCCGGCATCGCCAGCGCACATGGCACGCCGTTGGCGAAGATGACGCTGGCCGAATGGCAGCGCCGCCTGTCCAGCCTGCACGGCGCCTTCCTGTGCAGCAAGCACGCCCTGCCTGCGTTGCAGGCGCAGGGCGGTGCGATCATCAATATCGCCTCTACCCGCGCATGGCAGTCCGAAGCGGACAGCGAGGCCTACGCCGCCGCGAAGGGCGGGCTGGTGGCATTCACCCATGCGCTGGCGATCAGCGCCGGCCCGCAGGTGCGGGTCAACAGCATCAGCCCGGGCTGGATCACCACCGACGCCTGGCAGGCCCCGGCGCGACGACGCACCCCGAAACTGTCGCGGCGCGACCATGCGCAGCATGCGGTGGGCCGCGTCGGCCAGCCCGAAGACATCGGTGCGCTGTCGGTGTTCCTTTTATCGGATGCGGCCGGTTTCATCACCGGCCAGGACCACATCGTCGACGGCGGCATGACCCGCACGATGATCTACGCGGAGTGAATCAACCGTTCATGCCGTTGTGGCGGAGCAGCGCATCCACGCTCGGCGCACGCCCACGGAATGCGGCGAAGTTCTCCGCCGCGCTGCGACTGCCACCCCGCGACAGCACTTCGTCGCGGAAGCGCTTGCCGGTTTCCGCAACCTGCCCCGGCGCTTCCTCAAACGCCGCGTACGCATCCGCGCTCAACACCTCAGCCCACTTGTAGCTGTAATAACCCGCCGCATAGCCACCGGCGAAAATATGGCTGAACTGGTGCGGGAAGCGATTCCATTCCGGCGGGCGGTTGACCGCCACTTCATCGCGCACGCGTTCGAGCAGTTGCAGCACGCTGTCCTGCGCGGGATCGAAGCTGCTGTGCAGCTGCATGTCGAACAGCGCGAACTCCAGCTGGCGCACGGTGAACATGCCGCTCTGGAAATTGCGCGCGGCCAGCATCCGGTCGAACAGCGCGCGCGGCAGCGGTTCGCCAGTGTCCACGTGCGCGGTCATCTGCTGCACGCGGTCCCACTCCCAGCAGAAGTTCTCCATGAACTGGCTGGGCAGCTCCACCGCGTCCCATTCCACGCCGTTGATGCCGGCCACGCCCAGCTCGCCGATGCGGGTCAGCAGCTGGTGCAGGCCGTGCCCCATTTCATGGAACAGGGTAGTCACTTCGTCGTGGCTGAAGGTCGACGCCTTGCCGTCCGCGCCCTTGCCGAAGTTGCACACCAGGTACACCAGCGGCGTCTGCACGCCCTGTGCGGTGTCGCGGCGGTTGCGGCAGTCGTCCATCCACGCACCGCCGCGCTTGCCTTCGCGCGCGTACAGGTCCAGGTAGAACTGACCGACCAGCGCGCCCTGCGCGTCGACCACGCGGAAGAAACGCACGTCCGGGTGCCACACCGGCGCCTGGTCCGGCTGCACGCTCAGGCCGTACAGGCCGTGGATGACATCGAACAGCCCGGCCAGCACCTTCGGCTCGGTGAAGTACTGCTTCACTTCCTGCTCGGAGTAGCTGTAGCGCGCCTGCTTCAGCTTCTCGGCAGCGAACGACAGGTCCCACGCCTCCAGTGCCGGCAGGCCCAGCTCATCGCGCGCGAACGCTTCCAGCTCGGCACGATCGCGCTGCGCATAGGGTTTGGCGCGTGCGGCGAGGTCGCGAAGGAAGCCCAGCACCTGCGGCGCGTCGTCGGCCATCTTGGTGGCGATGGAATATTCGGCATAGCTGCTGAAGCCCAGCAGCGCCGCCAGTTCCGCGCGCAGTGCGAGGATGTGATCGATGTTCGCGCTGTTGTCGAGCTTGGCGTCGCCGAATTCCGAGGCACGCAGCGCGTTGGCGCGGTACAGCGCCTCGCGCAGTGGACGGTGTTCGGCGTAGGTCTGCACCGGCAGGTAGCAGGGCATCTGCAGGGTCAGCTTCCAGCCGGACAGGCCGTCTTTTTCAGCCGCAGCGCGCGCCGCGGCGATCACATCCTCCGGTACCCCGGCCAGCTCGGCACGGTCCTCCACGTGCAGCGACCACTCGTCGGTAGCGTCGAGCACGTTCTGCGAGAACGTGGCCGACAGCGCAGACAGCTCCTCACGGATCGCGCTGTAGCGGGCCTTGCCGGCCTCATCCAGCTCGGCGCCGCCGAGGCGGAAATCGCGCAGGGCATTGTCCAGCACCTTGCGCCGCGCCGGGTCGTACTGCGCCGCTTCCGGAGCCGCCACCAGCGCGCGGTACTGCTCGAACAACGCCAGGTTCTGGCCGAGCGCGCTGCCGAACCGGGTAACCTTGGGCAGGTTGCTGTTGTAGGCCTCGCGCAGCGCCGGGGTGTTGACCACCGCCTGCAGGTGGCCGACCTGGCCCCAGGCACGCCACAGGCGTTCGGTGGCATCGTCCAGCGGGTCCACGAAGGTGGTCCAGGTCACCGGCTGTACCGTTTCGGCCGCCTTCACCGCCGCTTCGGCCTGCGCCAGCAGCGTATCGATGGCCGGACCGACGTGTTCGGGCTGGATCGCATCGAAACCGGGCAGGCCGGAAAAATCGAGCAGGGGGTTGGCGGGGGTCACGGGCATCTCCAGGCAACGGGGCCGCAGGGCGGCATACCCTCCACGATATGGCACTGCACCGCGCCCGTCACAAGGCCTGCGGCCACGGGTTCGATTCAGTACAGGGTTTCCAGCGCCGCGTCGGGCAGCGCCGGCAGGCCCTGCCCGGCTACGGCGGCAACGATCACCGAATCGGCCTGTTCCACGTCGATGCCTTGGCGCGGGTACCAGTCCGGGTTGTAGTAGCTGTGCGCATAGCGCTCGCCGCTGTCGCACAGGATGGTCACGATCGACCCGCTGCGGCCCGCCGCGCGCATGCGCTCGGCCACATGCAGCACGCCGATGAAGTTGGTGCCGGTGGAGCCGCCCACGCGGCGCCCCAGCTGGCGGCTGACATGGCGCATCGCGGCCAGGCTCAGCGCATCGGGCACCTTGACCATGGCATCCACGCAGGTCGGAATGAAGCTCGACTCCACCCGCGGCCGGCCAATGCCTTCCACCCGCGAGCCGCCACTGCAGGTGAGCTCGCGCCACGGTTCACCGGACAGCGCCGCGCGATACCCGTCGAAGAACACCGACACTTCCGGGTCCGCGCACAGGATGCGGGTGTCGTGGCGGCGGTAGCTCACGTAGCGGCCGAGCGTGGCGGCAGTGCCACCGGTGCCCGGGCTGCACACGATCCATTCCGGCACGGGGTGCGGCTCCTCGGCCATCTGCTTGAAGATGGACTCGGCGATGTTGTTGTTGGCGCGCCAGTCGGTGGCCCGTTCGGCGTAGGTGAACTGGTCCATGAAGTGGCCGCCGGTTTCGCGCGCCAGCCGCTCCGATTCGCAGTTCAGATCGCAGGCACGCTCGACCAGGTGGCAGCGGCCGCCGTGGAATTCGATCGCGGCGATCTTCTCCGGCGAGGTGGTGGCCGGCATCACCGCGATGAACGGCAGCCCCAGCAGGCGCGCGAAATAGGCTTCGGAGACGGCCGTGGACCCACTGGAGGCCTCGATCACCGGACACCCTTCGCGCAGCCAGCCATTGGTCAGCGCGTACAGGAACAGCGAGCGCGCCAGCCGGTGCTTGAGGCTGCCGGTGGGGTGGCTGGACTCGTCCTTGAAGTACAGCTCGATGCCGGGATGTCCCGGCAGGTCCATCGGAATCAGGTGGGTGTCGGCCGAACGGTTGAAATCGGCTTCGATCTTGCGGATGGCAGCGGCCACCCATTCACGCTGAGACATGTCGACGACGGGCCAGGAAGATGCAGCATTCTACGTCGCCTTGCCGCCGCCCCGCTAAACTGAACGGCCAGCCGCTTTGCGCGGCCCTCCACAGGATCCCCCATGACCCTTGCCTCCCTGCAGTCCCAGCCCGGCGTGGCTGCCCAGCCACCGGCCGAAACCACCGGTTTCGTGTTCAACCACACCATGCTGCGGGTCAAGGATGCCGCTGCATCGCTGGACTTCTACACCCGCGTGCTCGGCTTCCGCCTGCTCGATCAGCGCGATTTTCCTGAAGCCCAGTTCAGCCTGTACTTCCTGGCGCTGCTGCCGGCCGGCACCAAGGTTCCGGAAGGCGACGACGCGCGCCGGCTCTGGATGGCCGGCATTCCCGGC